>NZ_JBFAHR010000005.1:324340-347862 GCF_040654275.1 Nocardia sp. NPDC050717 | reverse complement strand
TCGGGATCGGCCTCCCCGCCCTGCACGAAGTCCAGCTTCTGATCGTTGGGCACCGACGGATCCAGCGCGGTGGTGAGCTGCTGGTTCAGCTCGTCGACCGTCGGCACCGGGGGCAGATTCGCGGCCGCGGCGGCGCTGGTCTTGGCGCTCGTGGTGGTCTTGGCGGCGGGCTTGTCGCCCTTGTCGTCGCTGCAGGCGCTCAGGCCCAGGGCGGCGACCACGGCCAGTCCGGCGATCGCGACACGTCCGGTCTTCCCAAACTTCATCCACTCGTCCTTACGTCGGGTCGGCGTTCTCGCCCGGAGGGCGACGGCACGGACCAGCGCCACACGACGCAGGCCTCGATGCCACAGCCCGGACGCTACCCAGCGATGGTGAGGAAACTCTGAGAACGGGGCCACGATGCTCTGTGATCCCGCCGACCGACCCGCTCAGGCACCCTGGAGCACACCGTGATTCACGCACGGCATCGGCAGCTCGCCGGTGCCGTGCGATGGTCAGCGCGGGCCGGTGATCACGACGAACGGGACGCGGATGTCAGCGCAGGGCGTCGATCGCGGCGACCAGCCGGGCATGCGTGTCGGCGTCGGCGGCGGCGATCAGCCCGTGCGGCGCGGCGCCCAGCGGTTGCCCCGCCAGGCCGGTGACCACGCACCCGGCTGCCTCACAGAGGGCGATCCCGGCGGCGAAGTGGACGCTGTCGCTGACGTCACCGCCGGTGACGTAGGCGGCGCGGCGGCCCGCCGCGACCCAGACCAGGGCCAGCGAGGTCGACAACACCCGGGGATGAAACGCCTCGACGAACTCGGGAGCGTCGAGCAGCCGGGCAGGAGAGGACCAGGGAAAGGGACCGTCGAGATCGACGTCCACCAGGCGGTTCTCGGCTTCGGGGTGTAATCGCTGGTCGGCACCGTCGCGGCGGGCGAAGGCGCCCTCCCCTTCGGTCCACAGCACCTCGTCGGCGAACGGGGCGCCGACCGCCGCGGCGGTGACGGTGGACCCGGTCCGCAGCGCCACGTTCACCGCGACCGACGGCGTGCCGACCGCGAAATTGCGGGTGCCGCAGAGCGGATCGATCATCCAGGTGCGATCGGCGTCCGCCGCTCCGGTGAATCCCGATTCCTCGCCGAGGAACCGGTCGTCGGGGCGCGCCTCGGTGAGCACGCCGAGGATGGCCCGCTCGGCGGCCAGGTCGGTCTGGGTGGCGAAGTCGTCGCCCTCCTTGGCGTAGCGGGTGACGGGCGCCAGGTACGCGGAACGGATCAGTTCCGAGGCGACTTCTGTTGCGCGGATAGCGATTTCGACGTCAGTGTGGTGCACCGTTGCCACGGTACGTCCGGCGCCGCGGCCGGACAGGCGTGTCCGGCACCGATCACGTCACGAAATGTGACACGTCACCCCGCACCCTGGGCCAGTCGACGGCCGAGGTGACCGGCCGTTCCGCTACCGCGCCAGGTAGACGGCCAGGCCGAGTCCGCAGATTCCGACCGCGACCCGCAGCGCATTCGGCGGGATCACCCGCACCACCGGCGGTCCACACCACCCACCGACGAAGGCGCCCGCCCCGAGGGCCAGCGCCGCGCCCCAGTGCACCGGACCGAACGCCGCGAAACCGGCGGCGGCGACGAGATTGGCGATCCCGAGCAGGAAGCTCTTGAGCACCGAAGCGCTCCAGAGGGATTCGGAGGTGCACAGCAGCATCATCGACAGGTAGATCACCCCGGCGCCCGCGCCGAAATAACCGCCGTAGACGGAGATGAGCAGGATGCCGATGGGCACGATCCACGGCGACTGGAGCTCGCCCACATGGCGGCGCACGATCGGCTGCACCAGCAGCGCCAGCGAGGCGGCCGCGACCAGGAACGGGACGACGACCTCGAACGCGCCCGCCGGCGCCACCAGCAACGCGAGCGCACCCAGCAACCCACCGAGGGCCGCGAGCACGGCCCACCGCACCAGGGTGCTCCCCCGGTCGGCGAGTTCGCGCCCCGAGTTCGCGGTCGCGCCCACCCCGACCGCCACCATGGCGACGGTGTTGGTGACATTGGCCGCGACCGGCGGCAGCCCGACGGCCAGCAGCGCCGGGTACGAGACGATCGAGGCCATCCCGGTGACGAAACCCACCAGCCCGGTGAAGAATCCCGCGACGACCAGCAAGAAGAAGTCGAGCGCGGCCACGGACCGACTGTACGGTACGCCCATCCGGCACCATCGAAGGCCTCAGGTCGGTGCGGCAGGCCGCCTCGTCGCCGTCACCGGAGCGCTCGTGCCGCAGAACGAACGACGGCGGGCGCCGTGCCTGCGCACGACGCCCGCCGGAGGACCTGGACGGTCGGGTGGTCTCAGCTCACCAGCCGCGCTCGGCGAGGCGGTGGGGCTGGGGGATCTCCTCGACGTTGATGCCGACCATGGCCTCACCCAGGCCGCGGGAGACCTTGGCCAGCACGTCCGGGTCGTCGTAGAAGGTGGTGGCCTTGACGATGGCGGCGGCGCGCTGTTCGGGGTTGCCGGACTTGAAGATGCCGGAGCCGACGAACACGCCCTCGGCGCCGAGCTGCATCATCATCGCGGCGTCGGCCGGGGTGGCGATGCCACCGGCGGTGAACATGACGACGGGCAGCTTGCCGGTCTGGGCGACCTCGCGGACCAGCTCGTAGGGCGCCTGCAGCTCCTTGGCGGCGACGAACAGCTCGTCCTCCGGCAGCGAGGTCAGGCGGCAGATCTCGGCGCGGATGGTGCGCATGTGGGTGGTGGCGTTGGAGACGTCGCCGGTGCCCGCCTCACCCTTGGAGCGGATCATGGCCGCGCCCTCGGTGATGCGGCGCAGGGCCTCGCCCAGGTTGGTGGCGCCACAGACGAAGGGGACGGTGAAGTTCCACTTGTCGATGTGGTTGGCGTAGTCGGCCGGGGTGAGGACCTCGGACTCGTCGATGTAGTCGACGCCCAGGCTCTGCAGGATCTGCGCCTCGACGAAGTGACCGATGCGGGCCTTGGCCATCACGGGGATGGACACGGCGGAGATGATGCCGTCGATCATGTCCGGGTCGCTCATCCGGGAGACGCCACCCTGGGCGCGGATGTCGGCCGGAACCCGCTCGAGCGCCATGACGGCCACCGCGCCGGCGTCCTCGGCGATCTTGGCCTGCTCCGGGGTGACCACGTCCATGATCACGCCGCCCTTGAGCATCTCGGCCATGCCGCGCTTCACGCGGGCGGTGCCGACGGTGGTGGTGGTCTCAGGCGTAGTCACGGCTGTCTCCTGTGTCATGTGCGCCAATCAGGTCGCTCGGGATGGACACCGTCGATTCTAGAGCCGCCCGGAATCGGCCTTCATAGCCAGTTGAGGTCCACTGGCCTTGCCACGACCAGCGGCGATCCGGTCCCGGACCGCCGCTGGCCTGCTCGAGTGGCCCGGGTCTCAGTGCGTGTCGACCCGCACGGCGACGCCCGCGCGGCCGGTCCGGACGCGGTCGCCGAGCACGATCGCGGCGGCCAGGGCGGCCGCCACGCCGGCACACCACAGGGCCGCGACCGGGGTTCCGGCCGCGTCGACCACCAGGCCGGCCGCCACCGGGCCGAGAACCGCGCCGAGGTTGAGCGCCGTCGTCGCCAGGGCGCCGGCGAGGCGCGGCGCCGCGGGCGCGGCGGTCCGCACGATCGTCGCGATGAGGGCGGAGCCGACCCCGAACGCCACGGCGCCGGTGACGAGCGTCATGGTCACCAGGCCGGCGATGGTGTGCGCGGTCACGGCGGCGAGAGCCCACACCCCGACCGATGCGGCGGTCCCGGCCGCGATGATCGTGCGGCCGTGGCGGTCGCCGTAGCGGCCGGCGAGCGTGACCCCGGCGAAGGAGCCGAGGCCGAAGAGCGCGAGGACCACCGGTACCCAGCGGCTGTCGGCGCCGGTGGTCCGCGCGGTGACGGCGCCGAGATAGGTGAACGCGGCGAAGGTCGCGGCGTTGACCAGTGCCCCGACCAGGACGGCGATCCGCACCTCGCGCACGCCGAGCACGGCCAGCTCCGACCGCACCGACCGTTCCGGCGTCCCGTCTCCGATGCCGTCCCGTGGCACCAGCAGGGCCACCGGAATCAGCACCGCGGCGCTCACCAGCGCCACCGCCAAGAAGGCCGACCGCCACCCCCACACCTGGCCGAGCAGCGTTCCCCCGGGGACTCCCGCGATGCAGGCCACGGTCACCCCGGACACGACCACCGAGGTGGCACGCCCGACCTTGGCCGGGCCGACCAGTCCCGGCAGGGCGGCGAGCACGGTCGCCAGGAACCCCGCGTTGGCGATCGCCGCGAGCACCCGCGCGCCGACCAGGACCGTGAAGTCCGTGGTGACGGCGCCGACGAGATGCGCGAGACAGAACAGCGCGAGAAACGTGCAGGCCGAACGCCGCAGCGGCCACCGGCCCGCGGTGGCCGCCATCGTCGGCGCGCCGAGCACCATACCGACGGCGTACACCGAGGTCAGCAACCCCACGGTGCCGAGTGAGACGCCGAAGTCGGCGGCGGTGTCGGCCAGCAATCCCGACATCATGAATTCCGATGTGCCCTGCGCGAACACCGCGACAGCGAGCACGAAAACCCCGATGGGCATGAGTGATCCATTCTCCGGACAGGGACACCTCGCCACACGCGAGATGTCCGAGAGAACGCGGCGGGCCAGGGAGGCCCTGCCGCGAGGAATGGCTATCCGGCGTCGCCGACGAGACGTGCCGCACCGATCCGGTGGGACACGCACGCGCACAACGCCGCCCGGCCCGCAGGCCGGACGGCTACCTTCTGGACGCCTCCGGAGAATTCACGCCGCCACTCTAACGGCGGTGGGCACCACGATCCAGCGGATTACCGGTCCCCGTGACCTTCGTGGTCGTCTCAGACCCGGACGTGGGTGTTGTGGAAGCTGGTGAACAGCCACCGCCGCGCCGCGCACACCGCGACCCTGGTCTGGATCGACCGCTCGGGTCCGGTCTGCGCACCCGGGGGTGCCGGGCGCGGTGTCGTCGTGATCAGGACGGCGGTGTCCGGGGTGGGGAAACGCAGGGTGCGCCGGAGGGGTTCGGCCAGGTGGGTTCCGCGCATGAACCCGTCGAAGCCGCGCTGCATCTCGACCGCCAATTCCGCACGGCCCCGGATGAATTCCCCGATGACGGAAACGAAATCGCAGTCCTCGGTGAAGGTCTCGGCGAAGGCGGCGCCGTCCCCGGCGGCCCAGGCGTCCATCTGGCGGTGGAGCAGGTCGAGCACCGCCTGTTCGGCGGTCGCGGTGTGGTCGGGTGTGGTCTCGGTTGTCATGCGCACCACGCTGGCAGCGATGGGTCATCGGCTCAATGACCTCCGGGGTCATGGAGGCGATGACGCGGCGGGCCTACCCTGGCACGGTGAACAGTCCGGTCCGAGACAGTCCCGTCGGTGCGCTGCTGCGCGAGTGGCGACAGCGCAGGCGGTTGAGTCAGCTCGAACTCGCCCTGGCCGCCGACAGCTCGGCGCGCCACCTGTCGTGCGTGGAGACCGGCCGGGCCATGCCGAGCCGAGCGATGGTCCTGAAGCTGTGCGAGACGCTGGATGTGCCGCTGCGCGAACGGAATACGGTGCTGCTCGCCGGCGGTTTCGCCCCGGAGTACCGCGAGACCGGGCTCGGCGACACCGATTCCGACGGGGCCAGGACCGCCTTGGCGACCGTCCTGGCCGCACACGAACCGTATCCGGCCGTGGCGGTGGACCGGCACTGGAACGTGGTCACCACCAACCGGGCGATGGGCCTGTTCGGTGACGCCGTGCCCGCCGCGTCCGACGGCCGACCCGCCAACGTCTACCGCCTCGCCCTGACGCCGGACCCACCGGACGCCCCGATCCGCATGGCCAATTTCACCGAGGTCCGCGCCTATCTGCTCGAACGGCTGCTGCGCCAGGTCCGCGCCACCGGCGACCCGGTCCTGCGCGCCCTCTACGACGAAGTCAGCGCCTACCCCGTCCCGCCGGACGACTCGCCCCGCTCCGCCCCGATCCCCGTCGGCCCGTTCGCGGTCCCGCTGCGCATCCACACCCCCGCGGGGGAACTCCGCCTGTTCAGCACCATGGTCACCTTCGGCGCCCCGGCCGACGTGACCCTCGCCGAACTCGCCGTCGAGCTCTTCTACCCCCTCGACGATCACACCGCAACAACCCTGCGCGCCCTCGACGCGACCGCACCCTACGAGCACCCGATTCCGTTGCGCCCCGACGTCCTCGCGTGACCACCCGGACCGCCCGCGCGGTCCTGAGCAGCCTCAACGCCACAAGGTGACCGGTCACCCTGGGAATTGCCCGACTAGTCCGACTCGTCGTCGAATTCGACGTGTGCCTGATCGGCGCCGCGCAGCTGTGCCACGTGTCGCGCTTCCTCGCGCAACCGGGTGCGGAGCGCGGAGCGCAGCGGCGCGAACAGCGTGACGGTGACCGTCAGGGTGCGGCCGTGCTTGCGGGGCCGCCAGGTGCCCGCGATGGCGCCGTCGGCCAGCACCGCGCCGGGCGCGCCCACCGATTTCCACACCGCGCGTTGGTGTTTCGGGTCGACGATCGTGGCGCGGTCCCGCATCTGGGTATACGGATCGCCGGGCGGCAGCAGTCGTACCCCGTGGACGTCGGCCGATCGCAGGTCGTCGGCATGCTCGGTGAGGATCCAGGTCCGGCGCCCGTCGACATCGACGGGCGTGAGCTCATCGGCGATCGCCTCCCACCAGGGCTGCGCGTCCCTGCTGCCGATCCCGACCCAGGCGGCGAAATCCTTGCGGGTCGATGGCCCGTAGCAGCGCAGGTACCGGCGCAGCAGCGCGGCGCGCGCTTCGCCGGGATCGGTCTCGGGCACCGGATCGCCCAGCCATTCGTCGAGCAGGACGAAAGGCGCCGTGTTCGCGCTGCGCGGTGCCAGGCAGAGGAGTCCGCGCAGCGTCAGGATCCGCAGGCAGAAGTGGACGACGGCCTCCCCGAGCGGTTGATTCGCGCCGTAGGGCCCCGGTGCCTCCCACGCCGCCCGGCGCGCCCTGGTCAGCGTGCCCGCGAGGCGTGCGGCGACCTCCGCGCCGAGTTCGGTGACGGCCAGCGCTCGACCCGACAGCACGGGTCCGGTCGCCTCTGCGGTGCGGTCGACGATCTCGTCCAGGCCCAGATCCAGCGTGCGCAATGCCTGTTCGACGCCGCCGATGAGGTGCAACCGCCCGGCCTCGGTGGGCGGCAGCACACCGGTGGTGAACACGGGCGCGTCGGCGGTCGGGAAGAAGAACGGCGCCCCGCGCAGACTCCAGGTCTGCAGCAGCGACTTCTCGTCTGCCACCAACCGATCGACCCGCGCACCGGTGACGTCGCGGACCCTGGCGTGCAGGGCGAGCAGCGCCGACCCGGGCGGACTGTTCTGCACCGCGCAGGCACCCGCGGCGGCGAGGAGATCGTCGGCGCGACACCGCGTGGTGAGCTGGTGCGCGCGGAGCCGAAACCCGATCACCTCGTCGGCCGACACGGTCACCGCGCTGCCGCTTCCTGCCATCGAGCGCCTCCCGATCGTCTCCTCGACACCGGCAATCCTGCCGCCCGGGCGAAACCGGACAACTGCCCGAACGAGCCGATACCGGACGGCTACCGCCCGCGGCGAGTCAGGATCTGCGGCGCGAGCCCGCGGTACCCGATATCGCCCTGGCGGACCCGTCGGGCCAGCGCGTTCAGCGGATCGAGCGTACGACGGGTTCGGTGTCGCCGGCCGCGGCCGACACGGCCTCGGCGAGCAATTCGTCGAGGTGGTACGGGTAGACCGCCTCGTCCTGTGCGTCGAGCGCGCGGATGTCGGCCTGGGTGCACCAGCGGTGGTCGGTGATCGTGCGCCGCTCGAGCGCGTCGAGGTCGGCCGGGCGCCACTCGAAGCGGGGCGCGCGCAGGACGAAGAACAGTTCCTCGGACCGGATGATCTCCCCGTTGAACGGGAACACCGCCACCCGCCGCCACACCGGACCACGCAGCGTGGCCGGGTCGACGCGCTGGCCGGTCTCCTCGTACACCTCGCGCACGGCGGCCTCGCGCAGGCTCTCCCCCGGCTCGACGCCGCCGCCGACGGTGAACCAGAACGCCACCTCGGGCAGCACCGGATCGTGGCCGCGCAGCAGCAGCACCCTGTCCTGTTCGTCGAGCAGCACGACTCGCGCGGAGGTGCGGGTGGTGTGCACCTCAAGCCCGGTCGACGCGGCGGGCGTGGCCCGCTCGGTGATCTCGAAGTACTCCGGCAGCGGCGCAGTACCGCCCAGGTGCAGGACGCGGACGGGCCTGCGGGTGCGCAAGGCGAGGGTGTCGCGCACGGCGTCGTTGTGGAAGCGGCGCGCGATCAGCACCCTGGCCTCGGCGTCGGCGAGTTCGGCGACGAGCTGCGGGCGCAGCTGATCGATGTCGACCACCGACAGCGCCGCGGAGAGCTGGTTCTCCACGGTCTCGCGTTCCCCGCGGTCGGCGCGTTCGGCCCGATCGGCCAGCGACGCCAGCTGAGCGGCCTTGTCGGCGCGGTCCGGATCGGTGCTCACCGGGCCGCCGATGGCCATCGCCACCGCCCGCGCCACCACGGCACGGCGGGCCAGCGCGGCGTCGAGGGCCTGCCAGGACTGATCGGAGCGCACGTGCAGGCGGTCGAGCCGGTTGGCGGTGGAGTAGGCCCACACACCGAGGGCGAGCACGAGCAGCGCGATCAGGCCGAGGACGAGAACCGTCGTCGCGGAGAAGGTGATCATCCGGCGGCCCTGACCCGGTTGTCGCCGACGGTGACGGTCTCGTAGACCCGCAGGATCTGCTCGGCCACCACCGGCCAGTCGTATTCGGCGACAACCTGGGTCGCGGTGCGGACGAGCCGCTCGCGGGTGTCGTCGTCGGTGAGCACGGTGTCGATCGCGGCGGCCAGCGCGGCGGAGTCACCGATCGGGGTGAGCAGGCCCGCGGTCCCGTCGCGCAGCACCCGGCGGAACGCGTCGAGTTCGCTGGCGACCACCGGCGTCCCCGCGGCCATGGCCTCGATCAGGATGATGCCGAAGCTCTCCCCGCCGAGGTTCGGCGCCACGTACACGTCGGCGCTGCGCAGCGCGGCGGCCTTCTCGCTGTCGGAGACCTGGCCGAGGAACCGCAGGTGCCCGGCGTTGCCGCCCGCCTCGCGACGCAACCGGTCTTCGTCCCCGCGCCCGACGATGAGGATCTCGACGTCGGGATAGCGGCCGACCAGGGTGGGCAGCGCGCCGAGCAGTACGTCCATGCCCTTGCGCGGCTCGTCGTAGCGGCCGAGGAAAAGCACCGTCTTGCCCGCGCGGGGATACCCGTCGAGCAGCGGTCCGCGGGCGAAGGCCGAGACGTCGACGCCGTTGGGGATCTCCACCGCGTCGGAGCCGAGCGCCTCGACCTGCCAGCGCCGCGCCAGTTCCGACACGGCGATTCGGCCGCTGATCTTCTCGTGGTAGGGGCGCAGCACGCCCTGGAAAGTGCTCAGCACCAACGACTTCGTGGTCGAGGTGTGGAAGGTGGCCACGATCGGGCCCTCGGCGATCTTGAGCGCCAGCATGGACAGGCTCGGCGCGTTGGGCTCGTGGATGTGCAGCACGTCGAAGTCGTTGCTGTCGATCCAGCGCCGGATCCTGGTGTAGGCCATCGGGCCGAACGAGAGCCGCGCCACCGACCCGTTGTAGGGAATGGCGACCGCGCGCCCGGCCGACACCACGAAATCGGGCAGCGGGGTGTCGTCGGAGGCGGGCGCGAGCACGCTCACCTGGTGCCCGCGCTCGAGGAAGACCCTGGCCAGCTCGACCACGTGGGCCTGCACGCCGCCGGGCACGTCGAACGAATACGGGCAGACCATGCCGATCCTCACGCCGCACCACCCGTCTGGTTGGCCGCGATCCGGGCCAGCCGTTCCGGGGAGAGGTCGGCTTCCCACAGCGGTTGCAGCATGTGCCAGTCGGCCGGGTGCTCGGCGATGTTCGCGGCGAACCGGTCGGCCAGCAGCTGCGTCGTCGCCGCGACACCGCCGGAGACATCAAGTGGCGCACTGGTTTTCAGGCCCCAGCCCTCGGTGCCGTCGGGTTCGGTGGTGAACCAGGCGTGCACCGGCTGCAACGACGCGCCGGTCTCGATGGCCAGCTTCGCCGCGCCCGCAGGCATCCAGGTGCGCTCGCCGAAGAAGTCGACGGGCACGCCCTTGCCGGTCAGGTCGCGCTCGCCCATCAGGCAGACGATCCGGTTCTGCCGCAGGCGCTCGGCCAACGCCGCGAACGGCGGCTGTTCGCCACCGGTCAGGGGGAACACCTCGAACCCGAGGCTCTCCCGGTAGGCGACGAACCGCTCGAACAGCGACTCCGGCTTCAGCCGCTCGGCCACCGTGGTGAAGGTGGCGTAGTGCTGCACCAGCCACACCCCTGCCATGTCCCAGTTGCCCGAGTGCGGAAGCACCAGGATCACCCCGCGCCCGTCGTCGAGGGCCGCGTCGAGATGTTCGAGACCGCCGACGTGGTAGTCGATGGTGCTGTGGTCCATGCTGGGCAGCCGGAACGCCTCGCGCCAGTACCGGGCGTAGGAGCGCATACTGGCACGCAGCAGGTCGGCGGGCACCTGCTCGGGTGACACTCCGAGCACCCGAGCCAGGTTACGCCGCAACTGCGCGGGCCCGCCGTCCTTGACGGCACGGTCGGCGCCCAGATCGAACACCTTGCGCACCAGGCCTTCCGGCGCCGAACGCACGACCCGCCAGCCCGCGGCGTATCCCCAGTCGCTCAGCCGTTCGGTGAGTGTCACGGCGCCGACCCTTCCGCCGGATCACGTGCGGGCGCAGGCGGGATCACGACCCGCGCGCCCGGCGAATTGCGCACCGCGAGCACCCGCTGGAACACCGTGACGATGCTGAGCGCCGCCAGCGCCCACATGGCCACGTACACGGCCCAGGTGAGCCATTCGATGCCCCAGTGCCCGCCGATGCCGGTGAGCCCGGCGCCGACCAGCACGATGACGAGCCGGTCCGGCCGTTCGATCAGCCCGCCGTCGGCCGAGAGCCCGCTGGCTTCGGCGCGCGCCTTCGCGTACGAGATCACCTGCGAGGTGACCAGCACGACCAGCGTCGCCGCGAACAGCGACCTGCTGTGCTCGTGGTAGACCGCCCACCAGGCCAGGCCGCCGAAGATGGCGCCGTCGGCCACCCGGTCACAGGTGGCGTCGAGGACGGCGCCGTACTTCGTGCCGCCACCGCGCGCCCGCGCCATGGCGCCGTCGAGCATGTCGAACATGACGAACAGCCAGATGACCATCGTCCCCCAGAACAGGTGTCCGGAGGGGAACAGGGTCACCGCGGCCGCGATCGTCGCGGTGGTACCGATCAGTGTCATCGCGTCCGGGGTGAGCCCCGTCCCGACGAGCGCTTTGCCCAGCGGCGCAGTCGCTTTCGCAAACGTCTGGCGGCCGAAGAAGCTGAGCACGGTTGTTATTCCTCCCACGCCTCCGCCAGCAGCTGTCGCGTCTCGCGCAACAACTGCGGCATCACCTTCACCCCACCGACCACGGTGATGAAGTTCGCGTCCCCACCCCAGCGCGGCACGATGTGCTGGTGCAGGTGGTCGGCCAGCGAACCACCGGCCACACCACCGAGGTTGAGCCCGACGTTGAACCCGGCGGGCCGCGAGACCCGCTTCATCACCCGGATGGCCTGCTGGGTGAAGGCCATCAGCTCCGCGCTCTCCGCGGTCGTCAGGTCCTCCAGGTCGGCGACCCGGCGGTACGGCACCACCATCATGTGCCCGGGGTTGTACGGGTACAAGTTGAGCACCGCGTAGACCTGTTCGCCGCGGGCGATGATCAGCCCGTCCTCGTCCGACATCTTCGGGATGTCGGTGAACGGGTGGCCCGTGGCGTCCTTGGGCTTCACCTCGCCGGTGATGTAGGACATCCGGTACGGCGTCCACAGTCGCTGCAGCCGGTCCGGCTGGCCCGCCCCGGTGTCGACGATCGACCCGGCCTCCGGGGCGAAGCTGTCGCTCATGCGGGAACCACCGCGGAGACCACGTCGAACCCGTCGGCGGTCGGCGAGGTGTTCTCCCGGTTGCCGATCCAGGCCAGGATCGTGGCGATGGCGTCGTCGACCGGCACGCCGTTGACCTGGGTGCCGTCGCGGAACCGGAAGCTCACCGCGCCCGCCTCCACGTCGCGCGCGCCGGCGAGCAGCATGAACGGCACCTTCTGCGCGGTCTGGTTGAAGATCTTCTTCTGCATCCGGTCGTCGCTGCGGTCGACCTGGGCGCGCACGCCCGCGTCGCGCAGCCGCTCGATCACCGCGTCCAGGTGCGGGGCGAAGTTCTCCGCCACCGGGATGCCGACGACCTGCACCGGCGCGAGCCAGGCCGGGAAGGCGCCGGCGTAGTGCTCGGTGAGCACGCCGAAGAACCGCTCGATCGAGCCGAACAGGGCGCGGTGGATCATCACCGGGCGCTGCTTGGTGCCGTCGGAGGAGGTGTATTCGAGGTCGAAGCGCTCGGGCAGGTTGAAGTCGAGCTGGATGGTCGACATCTGCCAGGTGCGGCCCAGCGCGTCCTTGGCCTGCACGGAGATCTTCGGGCCGTAGAACGCGGCGCCGCCCGGATCGGGCACCAGATCCAGCCCCGAGGCCGAGGCCACCTTCGACAGGGTCTCGGTGGCTTCCTCCCACAGCTCGTCGGAGCCGACGAACTTCTTCGGGTCCTTGGTGGAGAGCTCGAGGTAGAAGTCGTCGAGGCCGTAGTCCTTGAGCAGTGACAGCACGAACTGCAGGGTGGTGGTGAGCTCCGCGTGCATCTGCTCCTTGGTGCAGTAGATGTGCGCGTCGTCCTGGGTCATGCCGCGCACGCGGGTCAGGCCGTGGATCACGCCGGACTTCTCGTAGCGGTACACCGACCCGAACTCGAACAGCCGCAGCGGCAGCTCACGGTAGGAGCGGCCGCGCGCGCGGAAGATCAGGTTGTGCATCGGGCAGTTCATCGGCTTGACGTAGTAGTCCTGGCCGGGCTTGCGCACGGTGCCGTCGTCGTTGAGTTCGGCGTCGAGGTGCATGGCCGGGAACATGCCGTCGCGGTACCAGTCGAGGTGACCGGAGACCTCGAACAGGTGCCCCTTGGTGATGTGCGGGGTGTTGACGAACTCGTAGCCCGCGTCGATGTGGCGCCTGCGCGAGTACTCCTCGAGTTCCTTGCGGATGATGCCGCCCTTGGGGTGGAACACCGGCAGCCCCGAGCCGAGCTCGTCGGGGAAGCTGAACAGGTCGAGCTCGAGCCCCAGCTTGCGATGGTCGCGGCGCTCGGCCTCGGCCAGCAGGTGCAGGTACTCGTCCATCGCCTCGGTGGACTCCCAGGCGGTGCCGTAGATGCGCTGCAGGTCCTCGCGGTCCTGGTCACCGCGCCAGTAGGCGGCCGAGCTGCGGGTCAGCTTGAAGGCGGGGATGAACTTGGTGGTGGGAATGTGCGGGCCGCGGCACAGGTCGCCCCAGATCTTCTCGCCGGTGCGCGGATCCAGGTTGTCGTAGATGGTCAGCTCGTTGCCGCCGACCTCCATGATCTCCGGGTCGTCGATGCCCGACTTGTCGCTGATCAGCTCGAGCTTGAACGGCTCCTTGGCCAGTTCGACCCTGGCCTCGTCGATCTCGACCACGCGCCGCGAGAAGCGCTGCGCGCCTTTGACGATCTTCTTCATCCGCGATTCCAGCTTCGCCAGATCCTCGGGGGTGAAGGGCCGGTCGACGCGGAAGTCGTAGTAGAAGCCGTCCTTGATCGGCGGGCCGATGCCCAGCTTGGCGTCCGGGAACTCCTGCTGCACGGCCTGGGCCAGCACGTGCGCGGCCGAATGGCGGATCACGCTGCGGCCGTCCTCGGTGTTCGCGGCGACGGCCTCGACCTCGACGTCGACCTCCGGGATCCAGGACAGATCCTTCAGCGCGCCCTCGGCGTCGCGGACCACGACGATCGTGTCGGGCCCCTTGGTCGGCAGCCCCGCCCCCCGCACCGCCGCGCCCGCGGTAGTCCCCGCCGGCACCCGGACGAGGGCGACTGGACTGATGGGTGCAGAGGTGGTCACGGGAATGCTCTCCTTGACGTCGGTGGGCGTGGGTCTTCCCACGCGTGCACGATCCTACTGGCGGCCCGCCACCGCGCGATCTTCGGTCGCGCGGATCAGGCTTCGGCGAGCAGGGCCGCGCGTTCGGCGGCGGGGCGCTTCGGGCAGCTGGTGCACATCTGGCAGCTGGGGACCTCGTAGACCAGGCAGCAGGAGATCCGCTTGACGAAGGTGCGCGCGCCGACGGTGACGAAGCGCGGCGCGGGCAGGCGCCCGCCGACCTCGGCGGCCAGCCGCGTCCCGGCCTCGCCCGCGCCCGCGTCGAGCGCCCGGTTGCCGATCGCGTCGGCGACGACGGCCCACAGCGCGGGCACACCCGCCCCGGACACGGCGGCCACCTGCGGGATCACGGCGGTCAGGGTCTCGCGCAGGGCGGCGGCCACGGCCGCGGTCTCGCCGGTCGACCGGAAGCACACGTGTTCGACGCCGCCGTCGGGCCTGACCTCGCAGTCGAGGTCGTCGAGCGCGGCGACCGGTGCGGGCGCGCCCGCCGCGTACGCGCGGGTGACCTGGTCGACCAGCGCGGAGGCGACCATGCACCACCACAGCGTGCCGCCGACGCGGGCCGCGTCGGTGCCCCAGGCGCGGCTCATCTCACCGATCCGGGCGGAGATCCACGCGGGATCGGTGAGCAGGCGTCCGGGGACGGTACTCACGACATCAGGGGACTGCGCAACCATGGCCAATCGACTCCGATCCACCCTGCGACCATCGAAAACGTGCCGAGCAGCCACAGCGTCACCACGACGAGGGCGAAGGTGGCCACCGCGCCGAGAATCCGGATCGTCCAGCCACGGGAGGTGTACCAGTCCATGACGATCCGGTACTTGCCCCGTACCCAGGTGAGGGTGTGGTGGGCCCAGACGAACTCGGTGGCCAGGATGCCGAATCCGGCGAACACCAGCGCCCAGCCGGGTCCCGGGTACGGGATCGTCACGATCCCGACCAGCAATACCAGCCCACCGACCACGCCGACGGCGATCCGGTAGCCGAGGTTCAGGGTAGGGCGGTGTTCGATCCCGGCGCGGAAGGCGCGCCAGCGCTCCTTGAAGCCCGGCGCCCCGGCGGTCGAGTCCGCCGGGGCGTCGGTGGGGTCGGCGGTCGGCTTGCTCGTCATCGTTCCAGACTACGAGCCGACGGCACGGCCGATCACGCGGTGACGGGCGCCTCGGCGCGGTCGTCGATGGTGCGGACGCTGTCGGCGGTCACCTCGATGACGCGCGCGCCCGCGATGTCGAAGAACAACCCCGACACCGCCACCCCGCGCTCGGCCACCGCCCGGCGCACGGCCGGATGGGCGTGCAGCGTCTCGAGCTGCACGGCGACGTTGACCATGCTCAGCTGGTCGACCTCGTCGAAGCCCGCCGCCCGCGCCGCCAGCGCGACCGGATGCTCGGCGCGGAACCGGTCCAGGCTCGGGGCGGCGTGGCGCAGCCACGAGCTCAGCCCGCCCTCGGCGTCGGCTCCGGTGTACACGGCCTTCATCGCCCCGCAGGCGGAGTGCCCGCAGACCACGACCGAGCGCACCGCGAGTTCCTCCAGCGCGAACACCAGGGCGGCCTCGACGGAATCGTCGGCGGTGGTGGGCACCAGGTTGCCGACATTGCGGACGGTGAACAGGTCACCCGGCCCGCTCGAGGTGATCACGTTGGGCACGATCCGCGAGTCCGAGCAGGTGAGGAAGAAGGAATCCGGGTCCTGCCGGTCGCGCAGCTCGTCCAGGTGCGGCCGGACCACGTGCGCGTGGCTGCGGTGGAAGGCCGACACGCCGGCGGCGAGCGCGTCGCTGCCGGACTTCTCGTGCCGCCACGGGCCGAGCAGCTGGTCCCAGGTCTCGCGGCCGAAGCCGCGTGCGGGCGGGGCGGCGGGGGTGTCGGCCATTCTGGCGCTGCCGATCTCCACGAAATCGACCCGGCCGCCGCCGCTTTCCTGCTGGTGCTGCCAGGACTCGATGGCCTCGAACGCGGCGTGGTCGAGGAAGTCGACCGTCATCTCCACCGTCACCGCGGCGCCCGCGGGCACCTTCGCCAGCTCGGCCGACAGCTTCGGCAGGGCGAGGAAGGTGCACGATCCGTCGATCCGGACCAGCCAGCGCGCGTCCCCCGGCAACGGCTCGGCCGCGACCTGCACACGCACGACCCGCCACAGCAGCAGACCGAAAGCCAGTGCCAGACCGATGATCACGCCCTCGAGGAGGTTGAGGAACACCACCGAGCCCACGGTGACCACGTACACCAGCAGGTCGCCGGTGCGCCGGGCCAGGCGGATGTGGGCCAGCTTCACCAGCTGGATGCCGATGACGATGAGCAGCCCGGCCAGCGCGGCCATCGGGATCTGCTCGACCAGGCCGACCAGCGCCACGGAGAACAGCAGGATCCAGCAGCCGTGCATGACCGCCGAGGCCCGGCTGCGCGCGCCCGCCTGCACATTGGTGGCGCTGCGCACGATGACACCGGTGACCGGCAGGCCGCCGACCAGCCCGGAGAGCACGTTGGCCGAACCCTGACCGATCATCTCGCGGTCGAACCCGGTCCGCGGCCCGGTGTGCATCTTGTCCACCGCGACCGCGGAGAGCAGGCTCTCGACGCTGGCGATGAGGGCGATGGTGAGCACCATCATGGCGACCGCCGACCAGTTGCCCGAGGGCAGCTCGGGCAGTTGCAGCGCGTCGAACAGCGAGCCGCTCAACACGATCCGCTCCACGCCGCCGGGCAGGACCAGCGACAGCAGGGTGCCGAGGACGACGGCGACCAGTGGTCCCGGCACCGCGCGCAGCTTCGGTGGCATGTACTTCCAGCCGAGCATCACCGTGATCACGACGGCGCCGACGAGGACTCCGCCGCCGTGCAGCGACATCAGCTGACCGGGCAGCTCGACGATGTTGCGCCAGGCCGAGCTGTGCGAGGACCCGCCGAGCAGCACGTGGATCTGCTGCAGCGCGATGGTGATGCCGATCCCGGCGAGCATCGCGTGCACCACGACCGGTGCCACGGCCAGTGCGGCGCGCGCGATCCGGCTCAGGCCGAACAGGATCTGTAACAGCCCGGCGCCGACGACGATGAAACAGGTGACGCGCCAGCCGAATTGCGCGATCGATTCGGCGACGACGACGGTCAGCCCGGCCGCGGGACCGCTGACCTGCAGCACCGATCCACCGAACAGTCCGACGACGATGCCGCCGATCACGGCGGCGACCAGGCCCGCGGCGACCGGCGCGCCGGAGGCGACGGCGATGCCGAGCGAGAGCGGCAGGGCCACGAGGAAGACCACGATCGAGGCGGGCAGATCATGGCGGAGCACGGTGTCGCGCCAGTACGAGGGCGGGGCGGGTGCCGGCGGTGGCGCCGGGTGGAGCGGGGGAGCTAGGTCGTTCGCTACTGACATGGTTCTCCTTCGGCGACGCGGCACAGCCGTGGTCGATGGACGATCTACGTGTCATATGCGGTCGAGTGACCGCGGAACAGCTTCTCCAGCGATGAAGCACGCGAATCCCGGTGCGACAGCGGACCGGGTCGAGTGTCACCACAGTATTGGTAAAGACTTGGCAAAGCCAGTGTGCCCGAGGAAGAGTGGGGCCCGCCATAACGGCGGGCCCGCTGTGGTGTGACCCACATCAGTGGCGCCTACACCGGTTCCGTCGCGACTCCGCTTCTGGCAGCACCGAATTCGGTGATTCCGTCGACGGTCACCTCGATCACCCGCGCGGTGGCCAGATCGAAGAACAGCCCCGACACGGCCACGCCGCGCTCCTCGATCCCCGCACGCACGGCCGGATAGTCGGCCAGCGTCTGCACCTGCCGCGCCACGTTCACCATGCCCAGCTGGTCGACCGGGCCGAACCCGGCCAGCCGCGCCGCCTCGGCGACCGGATGACCGTGCTGGAACGCCGTCAGCGTGGGCCGGGCGTGGGCGAGCCAGTCGTCGAGGCCCGGCCCGGCCTGCACCTGCCCGTACAGCGCCTCCATGGCACCGCAGCCGCTGTGCCCGCAGACCACCACCGAGCGCACGTCGAGTTTGTCCAGGGCGTAGATCAGCGCCGCCTCCACCGAGACGTCGCTGCCGCCGACCGGGACGAGGTTGCCGACATTGCGGACGGTGAACAGGTCACCGGGGCCGCTGCCGGTGATGACATTGGGCACCACGCGGGCGTCGGCACAGGTCAGGAAGAAGGTGTCGGCGTCGGGACGATGCCGCAGTCCGTCCAGGTGCGGGCGCATGAGGTGCGCGTGGCCGCGGTGATAGGCCGCGATGCCCGCGGCGATCGGGTCGACGCCACCGCTGCGCCGCCACGGCCGGATCGCCTCGTCGACCGCCTTGCGGGCATGGCCGTGTTCGGGCGGTCCGTCCTGCGCGCGGGCCATCCGCGCGGTGCCCAGCTCGACGAAATCGACAGCGCCACCGGCGGCTTCGCGGGCATCGGCCCATTCGGAGAGCAATTCGCAGGCCGCGTGGTCGAGGAAGTCGACACTCAGCTCCACCGTCACGTCCACCCCGGCGGGCACCTTGGCGAGTTCGCCGGTGAGCTTGGGCGCGGCGAGGAAGGTGCAGGTGCCGTCGATGCGCACCAGCCAGCTGCCGTCGGGGCGCGGCACCGCCGCGATGGTGAACTTCACGACCCGCCACAGCAGCAGCGCGAACGAGGCGATGAGCCCGATCACCATGCCCTGTAACAGGTTCAGCGAGACCACGGCGACCACGGTCACCAGGTACACGTAGAGATCGCCGGTGCGGCGGGCCCGCTTGATGTGGGCCAGCTTCACCAGCTGCACGCCGATCAGCACCAGCAGCCCGGCCAGCGCGGCGGTCGGGATCTGACGCACGAGCCCCACCAGGGCGATCGCGAACACCAGGATCCAGCAGCCGTGCAGCACGGTGGCGGCCCTGCTGCGCGCGCCCGCGTTGGCATTGGTGATGCTGCGCACGATCACCGCCGCGATCGGCAGGCCACCCAGCGCGCCCGAGGCCATGTTGGCCGCGCCCTGACCGAGCAGCTCGCGATCGAAGTCGGTGCGCTGACCGGGGCGCATCTTGTCGACCGCGACCGCCGACAGCAGGGTTTCCACGCTGGCGATGAGCGCGACGGTGAGCATGGTGAGCACGATCGGCGCCCACCCGCCGTGCGGCAGCGCGGGCAGGCCGATGCCGTCGAGGAGCGAGCCGTCCAGGCGCACCCGTTCGACCGTGAGCGGCAGGACCAGCGAGACCACCGTGGCCGCGACCACCGCGACCAGCGGACCGGGCACCACCCGCACCCGGCGCGGCAGGTACTGCCAGCCGACCAGCACGGCGATGACCAGCACGCCGACGAACAGGTCACCCTTCTGCACCGACATCACCTGGCGCGGCAGCGCGACGATGCTCGCCCACGGCGAGCTGACAGTGGCGCCGCCGAGCAGCACGTGCACCTGCTGCAGGGCGATGATCACGCCGATGCCCGCCAGCATGGCGTGCACGACCACGGGGGCGATACCCAGCGCGGCCCGCGCGATCCGGCTGAGCCCGAACAGGATCTGCAGCAGTCCCGCCCCGATGGTGATGAAACACATAGCGGCCCAGCCGAATTGCTGCACGGCGGCGGCCACGACGACGGCGAGACTGGCGGTCGGGCCGCTCACCTGGATCGCCGAACCCCCGAGTAATCCGGCCACCACTCCCCCGACGGCCGCGGCGATCAACCCGGCGACGACCGGCGCCCCCGACGCCAGCGCGACACCGAGCGACAACGGCAACGCGACCAGAAAGACCACTACGGATGCTGGAAGATCGTGCTGGAGAACAGATTTCAGCGATGGGCCCGGATCATTGTCGGTCATCATTCTCCTTCGCCGGGGCCGCGAGGGCGCCCGGTTCATCGGTCGAACATGCACTGGCAATTGATGCTGAGCTGCGAGATCTGACCCAGGACACAGGGTCGGCGTCAATAGTAAAGAACTACCCAAGCGTTGGGAAAGTCCTCGAGACGAATGGGGCGAATCGCGATCCAACTGTGACGTGCACCACACGCAATACGTCACTGTGGACGTGCGCCGGAACGGTCAGGAATCGAGAAGCGTCCGGGCGCCGCCCGCTGGAAACATCGTCACCGACGGAACACACGAAAGGGTCTCTCGATGAACACCACCTGGGTTCGACCGACGCATCGCTGGTCCGCGATCGTCTTCACCGCGATCCTGGTCGTCACCGTGCTCGTGCTGGCGCTGAGCGGACCGCAGTGGGTCTCCTACCTGCCGCTGATCCCGCTCGCCGCGCTGGCCCTGTCGGGGCTGTTCATGCTCGTGCTGGTCTTCCGCCGCGGGCGCGCGACATCGCGCGCGGGGCGCGTCCGCCAGGTGCATCGCTGGTCAGGGATCGTTTTCCTGGTGACCGTGCTCGCGACGTTCGTGGCGCTGTCGCTTCCCGAGCCGATCGTCTGGGTGTCCTACCTCCCGCTGCTCCCGCTGGCCGGCCTGCTGTTCTCCGGCCTGGCGATGCTGGCGGCGCCACGCCTGCGGGCCCGGCGACAGGTCGCCGGGACGTAGGCCTCAGCCGATGTCGACCACGCGCGCCCAGGCGGGCGGCGTGCGCGGGACGTAGTCCGGATCGTCCTCGTCTCCCTGGTCAGCGCGGCGGAACAGTCCGACCACGGTGCGACAGGGCGGCCGGTTCGGCCACGGTGTGTAGCCGTCGGTCAGCGCCACGATCACGTCGGGCCGCGTGCGCAGGGCCGTGGTGAAACCGACCCGCAGATCGGTGCCGCCGCCACCGATCAGGGGGATCTGCTCGGCCCGGCACAGCGGGTAGGCGACATGCGCCGCGGCGTCGCAGGACAGCACCGACACCAGGTCGCGCCTGCCACCGACCGCCCGCGAGATGGCGGCCACTTCCAGTAGGGCACTGCCCAATTCGGTGTCGCTGACCGAGCCCGAGGTGTCGATGACGACGCTGACCCGCGGCGGGTTGCGCCGCAGGCTCGGCAGGACCGCCCCGGGCAGGGCGGCCGAGCGCCGGGCCGGGCGGCCGTAGGTGTAGTCGGCGCCGCGGCCCGAGCTCGCCGCGGCCGAGCGGATGGCCGCGCCCAGCAGGTCACGCCACGGCTGCGGCGGGTGCAGGGTGTCCTCGGCCCAGCGCCGCCAGCCCTGCGGCGCCTCGCCGCGCCGGCCGCTGATGCCCTGTGCCACCCGGTATCTCACCGCCTCGCACTCCTGTTCGCTGAGACCGTCGGCCCCGTCGGGTCCGAGATCCCATTCGCGGTCGAGGCCGTCGGCCCCGCTGCCGCAGTCGAGCCAGGCGAAGTCCTGGGTGAGGTGGCCGAGGGTGAACTCGCGCAGGTAGTCCTCCATCAGCTTGCCGGGATCGAGCCGCAGCAGCGCCGGGGTGACGATGCCCTCGGGCGGCACCAGGCCGTCACCGAACACGTCGTCGTTGATCTCGGCGTCGGCCGCGATGTTCATCCGCAACCGTTCGGCCCGGCCGGAGAGGCCGTGCGCATGGGCGTACCGGTCGCTGCGGCCGTGGTGATCGCGCAGCAGATGCGACACCTCGTGCACCAGAACGGAAGCCAGTTCCGCCACGCTCTCGCGCGCCACGTACGTGGGCGAGACGTAGCAGCGCCAGTGGCGGTCGACACCCATCGTCGGCACCCCGTGTGATTCGACGATGCGCAGCGCGTACAGGGCGCTCGCCAGGTACGGCCTGGCCCTGACCGCGTGCAGCCGGGCGGCGTAGAGGCGTTCGAGGTCGAGTTCGTTCACCGGCCCACCCCCGCCGCGACCCGGGCGGCGTCGTCGGCGGAGCGGGAAACCGCGACCACGCCGGCGAGCTGTTCGATCGCCGCGGGCACCATCCAGTCGTCGCGGCGCAGGGTCGCCAGCGTCGTGGCCGGCACGACCACCAGGTCCGGCGGCCCGGTCTCGACGGCCCGGACGAGCACCAGCCAGGCCGCGTCCCACCGCGACCGTTCGGGGCGCTTGCGCACCGCCGCCACGACCCCGTCGAGCACGGCTTGGCGCAGGTCACCGCGCTCGGGCAGGTCGGCACCGGCCGGGTCGGCGAGGACGTCCTCGGGATCGGGCAGGTCCATCCGGTCGATGCTGGTGAGCAGCTCGAAGCCGGGGCCGTCGCCGACCGCGCCGCGCACCAGCAGCGACAGCACGTCCCGGCTCGCGCCGGCCGCGGTGGCGAAGGCGACGAGCCGCACGGTCATGTCCCAGCTGCGCGGCGACGCCCACGCCCCACCCCTGCGGGTCTCGCTCGTCGGCATCTGGTGCACCAGTTTCGGCCGGGCCGCGAGCAGCCCGCACACCGCGCGACGCGCGAACACCACCGCGTCCCGCAGCTTTCCCTGATCGAGCCGGGGCAGGGTGGCGCGCGGCCACGTGCCGCCGAGACCGCGCACGACCACATCGTGATCGTGCGCCCAGTGCAGGTGCACGAACCGGTTCGCCAGCGGGGCGCTCAGTTCCCAGCCGTCGGCCGCGGACGAGCGCGGGTTGGCGGCGGCGATGATGCGCACGCCGGGTGGCAGGCGCAGCGCGCCGACCCGCCGTTCGAGGACCAGGCGCAGCAGCGCGGCCTGGACGGCGGGCGGCGCGGTGGACAGTTCGTCGAGGAACAACAGCCCGCGCCCAGCCCGCACCAGGCGCACCGCCCAGTCCGGCGGCGCCATGGGGACACCGTTGGCGGCGGGATCGTCGCCGATGATCGGCAGCCCCGAGAAGTCCGACGGCTCATGGACACTCGCGATCACCGTGGTGAGCGGCAGATCGAGCGAATCGGCGAGCTGGGTGAGCGCCGCGGTCTTGCCGATACCCGGTTCCCCCCACAGCAACACCGGCAGATCAGCGGCGACCGCGAGGGTCAGGGCATCCAGCCGGGTGTCGGCACGCGGTTCGGTGCTGACCTCGGCGAGCAGAGTGAGCAGTTCGTCGGCGATGTGGAGCTGGGCGGGAGTGGAAGTTCGCATGTGTGAATCACCTTGGGGTTGTTGGAGGTTCGTTGGGGTGTGGAGTCGGTGGGTCTGGTGGGCGCTCCGGGCTTGCGAGCCAGTCAGCGGCTCAGGGAGTGCGTCGGGTAGGCGTGCGGGGTGATGAGCGGGTGAGTGTGGGGCGACGCGTGGGTGAGCGGTCGCCGCCGCGCGGGTCAACGGTCGCCGCCGCGCGGGTCGGCGTGGCGACGCGCGGGTCAGCGTGGCGACGCGCGGGTCAGCGTGGCGCCGCGCGGGTCAGCGTGGCGACGCGCCGGGTCACCTTGGCGGCGCGCGGGCAGCGTGGGCCAATCCCCAGGTCGGCACAGGGCAATCCGCACGGCAGCACGCGACACTCCGCAGGTCACCGCGGGTTGATCCTCAGTCACTGCGGGCCAATCAGCAGGTAACCGCGGGCAAATCCGCAGTTCATCGCGGGTCGCTCCTCAGGTCACCT
>NZ_JBFAHR010000005.1:0-324244 GCF_040654275.1 Nocardia sp. NPDC050717 | reverse complement strand
ACCGCGGGTGGATCCGCGGGTCACCGCGGGCCGATCCGCAGTTCACCGCGGGTCGCTCCACAGGTCACCGCGGGTGGATCCGCGGGTCACCGCGGGCCGATCCGCAGTTCACCGCGGGTCGCTCCACAGGTCACCGCGGGTGGATCCGCGGGTCACCGCGGGCCAATCCGCAGTTCACCGCGGGTCGCTCCACAGGTCACCGCGGGTGGATCCGCGGGCCAGCGCGGGCCAATCCGCAGGTCGGCACAGGCCAATCCGCCGGCCAGCGCGCGACAATCCGCAGGTCACAGCGGGTCGATCGATCCGCAGGTCAGCGGGGGTCGATGCACGGGCCGTTGCGCGGGTCGGTGTGCAGGGCAGCGTCGGTCGTTGTGCGGGTCGATTCGTGGGGACAGCGTGGGGTCGATCGACGGGGTTGGGCGCGCGAATCTCTGGGCGCGGCGGGCAGTGTGTAAATCGGTCGGCGGGCCAGGCGCACGAGACGATGCGCGGGACTGATGTGCGGGTCAACGGGCAGGTCGACGCGCGGGGTCGGTGCGCGGCCGTCTGCGACGGTCACCGGGTCGGGGTGGTAGCGGTGGACCGTTGCGGCCGGGGGCTGGTAGGCTGGCACGGAACATGCCGTAGGTGATGCGTTGTCGCACTGTGGCATCGAGTGCCTCGCGCAGGGGTCCGTCGCGCAGGACCGCTTCGGTGCCGAGCAGGCCTTCGACGAGGGCCAGCGCGCCGGCGGTGTCGCCGTGGTCGAGGCGCTCCCGGACACCGGTCAGCCAGTCCGGGCGACGGTGCGCCGCATCGATGACCTGCAGGCACGGCAGCGGCGTGCCGGTCAACGCGACCAGCAACTCCTCCCGCCGGATCTCGGCCGGGTCGTGATCCAGGGCGGACAGCACCCCGTCGACCAGGCCGATCCGGTGACGTTCACCCCGGCAGTGGACAAGTGTCTGCTGCAGCTGTCCCGAGTCGCGGCGCGGGCGATCCGCCGGGCCGCGACCGGGCGCGAGCGCCTCGGCGACCAGCGGATGCAAGCGGTCCGGGGTGATCGCGCCGGATCGCAGCAATGCAAGGTCGGGCAGCACCCGGGTCGCGGCATCGGGAAGGACGGGGAGCGAGGAGGTTTCGGCGCGCGGATGGTCGGGCAGGATCCGCACTCTCCCGCCGTCGATCTCGAGCACCAGGTGGCGTCGTCCCCCGAGTCGCACCACGAACGGCCCGGCACGCCGCTCGGCTCGCAACAGGATGTCGGCTTCCGCCGCCCAGCGGTCGACGGCGAAACCCGCCGCCACAAGCTCGGCCCACGGATCGTCGGCGGCGTCACATGAGCGCGGGACCGCCCACCGGTCCACCTCGGATCCGGCTGCCACCAGCCCACCGCGCCGGTTCTCCTCGTGTTCGGGTAGCCCGCTACGCCGGTCCCCACCACGTTCGGGTAGCCCACGACACCCGTCCCCGTCCCCACCGCATTCGGGTAGCCCACTGCACCGGCCACCGTCGCGTTCAGGTAGCCCACCGCACCGGTCCCCACCACGTTCGGGTAGCCCACTGCACCGGCCACCGTCGCGTTCAGGTAGCCCACCGCACCGGCCACCGTCGCGTTCAGGTAGCCCACCGCACCGGCCACCGTCGCGTTCAGGTAGCCCACCGCACCGGTCCCCACCACGTTCGGGTAGCCCGTTGCACCGGTCGGTATCGGACCCGAGGCCGCCGCTGTCGTCGAATCGTGCTGCCCCGGAACGGATTCGCAGGTCCTGCGTTCGGCGGGCATCCCACAGGTGCCGGTGCAGGTCGAGCCGATAGCGCCGATCCGGGCGTGGGTGCGGGTGCAGTGTCGGCGACGCCCCGTCCCACACCGCCAGCGCGATCCGCTGTCCGGCATCCGCCCACGCGGGTGCGGTGCGCACCACCACGTGGACGGGTTGCGTTCGCTCCGAACAGCTTCCGTCGTAGCTGGCCAGGGAGATCGTCAGCCCCGGCCGCAGCAGACCGTCGGGCGCCACCCGAGGGAGATGCCAGCGCAGCAGATCCGGCGCCAGATACCGCAGATCGTCGCGCACCCGAGCGGCCAGATCCCGACCGTGCGTCCGCGCCACCGCACGGAGTTCGAGGTCGACATCCACGCCGGCCGCGGCACAGGCGCCCGCCCAGTCGCCGACTCGCCTTCTGGCAGTGGCCGTCTCGATCATCGACCAGGGCACGGCGAAGTCACGCACCCGCGACCACAGGCGCAGCCGGGCATCGTCCCACCACGTGGTGGACGCGCGGACGCGCGGCGAAGCAATCAGAAATTCCGCTCGATCGAGCGAGGAAGCCGGTTCGAGGACCGGCGTGCGGCTCAACGGCCTGGGCGCTCGACGCCCTTTCGACTAGAAGTCATGTGGCCCAGTATGCACAACCCCGCGCCGCCGGACAACCAACGACCCCGGCTCGGCTCAGCGCAGCACGCCACGGCGAACCATCCGGTGGCAGTAGGCCGCGAACGCGACCGAGAGCAGGAAGACCACCAGGTCGAACAGCGCCAAGCGCGTCCCCAGAATGTCCAGACGGTCCCGGAAACCGTAGGTGACCAGCGCCAAAACGATCTGACCGACTACGCCCGCGGTCGCCGCCGCGAAGGCCCAGCGGCTCCGCGCCAGCAGCAGCACCGCCGCGAGGAGTCCGCCCCACACCCCGACGGTCCAGAACACTGCGAGCAGGAGCGGGTAGTCGGTGAAGTACGCGACCTGCTCGGCCGTGTAACCCTGCGACCGGAAGTACTCGGCGTTCTCCGACAACGCCATCACCTGGTCGTAGACCCCGCCCAGATTCAGCAGCAGGAGCACCACTCCGACCACCCACACGTGCCAAGGTGTGCGGATCCGGGCAGCCTGCGTTCCGTGCTCGGACATCGCGCCGGCACCCCCTGTCTACTCGGAACCACCGGCGTCCTCCGGTGGCGGTCAACCAGCCACCGCTCGCCGCCCGACGCCGCGCCTCTCGACACCAGCCTAGGTCGACGACCCGACCACCGCCCGGCGATTCCACGGACACACCACGTCCGGACGTCGGTGCGGCTCAGCCGAACTCGGCCAACCGACCGTCATCACATCGGGCACACAGCACCGCATCCGCCCGGGATCCGCGGCGACGCACGCGCGGTGCACCCTGTTGACATCCATCGGGCACACTGCAAGCGCGACGCTGGGACCGCGATGATCTTCAGCTGTCGACCATCAGGTCGAGTGGCCGTAGCCCAGACGTCCACATGCAGTAGTCGATGAATGGTCCGACGAACTGCAACGGGACCTGCATATTCCTACACGCCCGCGCCACGTCCACTCACTGACTTTCCGTGTACCGCGGTGGATGCGCGATGCCCGCGGCCGATGCAAAGGCACCGCTCGACCAGCACGATGGCGAGCCCGCCCATCACCTGGAGACGGTCGCCGTCGGACTACGGCGTCGTGAATCGGACCGGTCCGAACTCGAACTCGGCCTGCTCGATCGCCGCGGCGATATCCGAGTGGTAGGTGTCGGTGACACAGTTCCACTCGGCGTCGCAGTAGAACAGGTAGGCCCCGTCGCCGCCGTCGTAGCGGGCGATCGCGAGTGCGGCGAAGCCGTCGACCACGGTCCCGGCAACGGTGTGGCGTGTGCGACCGATCGGTGCCAAGTCGCCGATCTCGGCAACCCGCAGGACTTGTGCGCCGTCGATCAGCGCCGGGACAGGCCTCGGATTCGTTCGATCAGCGTTCACGATCAGCCCCACAGGTATGTAGCAAAAAAATGCAGGCCAGCAGCGAAGGCTGCTGACCTGCATTCTCGGAGTGGTCCCAGCTGGTTTCGAACCAGCGACCTTCCGCGTGTGAGGCGGACGCTCTCCCGCTGAGCTATGGGACCGAACTGTGCGCCGAGGGGCTTCGGGGGTGCCTCTCGAACGAGATGGAACATTAGCACGGGGTACCCGTGTGACACCAAATCGCCTCGTGACGGGGAGCATCGGGCTTCCGTGCGCTCGCTGGACGGGTGCGGCCGCCGCCCCGCCCTGTCCCGGGCGACGGATGCCGCCCGGGTGGCAGATGCCGCGAACATCATTTGATGCGCATATCTATGTTTTTTCATGTCATGGGCCATCGGGCGTTCACCGGGGCGCCACGGACGATTCAGCGCCGCGACCATCTCCCGACCGCGGGAACAACACCCCTGTAATTCACATTTAGGCCCATCTACCAGCCGATTTGTAGTCTGCGCCGACCGTCGGCTAATGTTTCTCTCGCACCACGGAGAGCAGCTAGCCGCCAGGCCGGCCACTCCGGAGTGTGAATGCGGATGTAGCGCAGCTGGTAGCGCATCACCTTGCCAAGGTGAGGGTCGCGGGTTCGAATCCCGTCATCCGCTCGAGAGGTAGGTTAGGCATCATGCCATCCTCCTTTGCGCGGTGGAGTGGCCGAGTGGTGAGGCAACGGCCTGCAAAGCCGTGCACACGGGTTCGATTCCCGTCTCCACCTCGCGCGATTAGCTCAGCGGGAGAGCGCTTCCCTGACACGGAAGAGGTCACTGGTTCAATCCCAGTATCGCGCACCACAAGAAGGCCCCGGTTTCGACCGGGGCCTTCTTGCTGTTCCGGGGAAGATCATCCGATGTAACCCAGGTCACTCCTTTGCCGGACGGGGACCGCACTCCCCTAGGATCGGCACTCGGCGTCGCCCGGCCGGTGGTGGCGCGGTGGACGGCGGCAGGGAGAGGCGAGCAGTTGAGGCAGATCCTGTTGTCGGCGGGGATCGCCCTGTTCGTGACCATCACCCTCACCCCGGTACTCATCCGGGTGTTCGCCCGGCGCGGGTTCGGGCAGGAGATCCGGATCGATGGACCGGCCAGTCACCAGACCAAACGCGGCACCCCGACGATGGGAGGGCTCGCGATCGGCGCGGGTGTGTGGGTGGGGTTCCTCGGCTCGCATCTGATCGGGCTGCTGTGGAACGCGCCCGGACCCAGCGCCTCCGGCATCCTCGTGCTGCTGCTGGCCTCCGCGCTGGGCATGGTCGGATTCCTCGACGACTCCATCAAGCTGCGCAAACACCGCAACCTCGGGCTGACGGCGGCGGGCAAATACCTCGGGCAGATCGGTGCGGCCGTCGTGTTCGCCGTGCTGATCCTGCGCTTCCCCGGCGCCACCGGCCTCACCCCGGCGAGCAACAACCTCTCCTATGTCCGTGACATCAACACCATCGCCTTCACCTCGCTGATCTTCGTCGCGTTCATCTGCCTGCTGGTGGTGGCCTGGTCGAACGCGGTCAACATCACCGACGGCCTCGACGGGCTGGCCGCCGGTTCCATGAGCCTGACCCTCGGCGCGTACGTGGTGATCACGCTGTGGCAGTTCGAGAACTCGTGTGAGCTCGATCCGGGGCGTGGCTGCTACAACGTGCGCGACCCGCTCGACCTGGCGGTCGTGAGCGCCGCGGCGGCGGGCGCGTGCATCGGGTTCCTGTGGTGGAACGCGGCGCCCGCCAAGATCTTCATGGGCGACACCGGGTCGCTCGGGCTCGGCGGGCTGGTGGCGGGGCTGTCGATCACCAGCCGCACCGAACTGCTCGCGGTGGTGCTCGGCGCGCTGTTCGTCGCCGAGATCCTGTCGGTGCTGCTGCAGATCGTGGTGTTCCGTACGACGCACACCCGGCTGTTCCGGATGGCGCCGTTCCATCACCACTTCGAGCTGAACAACTGGCCGGAGACCGCGGTGATCATCCGGTTCTGGGTGCTCGCCGGCATCGCGTCGGCGATCGGGTTGTGCCTGTTCTACGGCGAATACATCACCGCGATCTGAACGGGCGCTGTCGGTGGCCCCGGCTACGCTGACCCGACACAGCGAGCCGAGCGGGAGGATGGCCAGTGAGAGCCGGGAGCGGGCGCGAACTCGACCACGACATCGCCGCGGAGGTGTCCTTCGAGCTGGAGGAGCTCGACGAGCTGGTCGCCGAGCTGCTGGTCGAGCATGCCGAACGCGCCGCAAGGGACGCGAAGATCGTCGCCCTGCGGCTGGGCATCGGCGGGCAGCGCCCGGAAACCCTCACCCGCATCGGCGCCCGCTACGACCTGGCCCGCGACCGGGTCCGCCAGCTCTACGCCAAGGCCATCGGCCAGCTCCTGCGCGAAGTCGCCCGCTCCGGGCATCGCAGCGCCGCGGTGTTCGCCCACCGCTACCCGCGTGATGTCGGCGATCTGCGCCTGGTCCGGACGCTGCTCGCCGAGACCTATGCCACCGACACCGATCTGGTGGCGATGGAGTGGTCCTATCTCAAGCTGCGCCTGGCCGGGCACGACCAGACCGACGCCAAGCGGGTCGCCGGGTACGTGATGCAGCGAATCCTCGGCTGGCAGAAGAAGACCGCCAGCATCCTGGCCAAATTGCGACCGCTCGACGAGACCGACGACCTCGACGCGCTGCTCGACGACATCGCCGGGGGCGACGGCACGCCCGCACCGCTGCCCACCGCCTCGGCCCGGGTCGCCGACGGCGACGACGACGGCCGCGGCCGGTTCTATCTCGCCTCCATCGGCCGCGACGTGGCCTACGACTCCGCGCTCACCGCCCGCCTCCTGCGCAGCCTCGACGCCGACCCGAGGGTGACGGCCTTCCAGGAGGAACCGGTCGCGCTCACCTACCGGTTCGGTGAGCAGGACCAGGTGCACTATCCGGCGGTCGCCGCGCAATTCACCGACGGGCGGATCACGCTGATCGACGTCGTCCCGCTGGGCCGGATCGCCTTCCACCACACCAGGGTCCAGTGCGAGCTCGGCCGCGCGCACGCCGACGCCAACGGCTGGGGCTGGCACGCCTGGACGGGCAGTGCCCTCGACGAGGCCGCGCTGCGCGCCCGCCCGATCGACCCCGCCGTCGAGGCACGCCTCACCGCCGACCTGGCGCGCGGCCCCTACGATCGCCGCGCCCTCGCCGCGCTGCGCGCCGAGACCGGTCTCGAGCTGCTCGACCTGGCCGGGCTGGTGCTGCGCAACGACTGGCGGTGGGAACGAACGCCGATGCGGCTCAGCGCATCACCATCGCGCCCGCCATCAGCGTCACGCACAGCAGCATCGCGCAGCAGGTGAGCCACTGCCACTGATTGATCGTGCGATCCATCCGCGCGATCGTCGCCCGCAGACCGGCCGCGATCCGCTGCTGCGCGACGAGCTCGCTGCGCACGCCCGCCAGCGTGATGGCCTCGGCGTCGGCGTTCACGCCCGCCCGATCGATCCGGTGGTGCAGGCGGGAGACGAGCTTCTGCTTGTCCCGCACGGTCTGGCGCGACACCGCCAGCTCCACCCGCTGGTCGCGCAGTTGCTTGCGCTGCTGTTCGATCAGGGCGGCCTGCGCCCCGGTATGCCGTTCCCAGGTGCCCACCTCGGCCCACCCTCCTGTCATCAGATCCACGTGTCCCCAGTGGATCTCACCGTTCACCCAGCCCGCGAGGACATCGCGCAGTTCCCAGCTCGCCCGCGACGCCGTCGCGAACCCGGACTCCCCCGCCGCCAGCATGCCCTGGTCGACGCGGTAGTCGGCGGACGCGGGCGCGAAGTCGGCGATGCCGACCGCGGGCACCAGCGGCACCCAGTAGCCGCGCGGGCAGACCCACAGCACATCGTCGATCCCCGCGGCCCGCAGCCGCTCACGGTGGGCGCGGGCGGCGGTGATGTCGAGCGGGCCGGTGCGCACCTCCACCACGCAGCGACGGTCGCCGCGACGCCAGTAGACGTCGACGGGGATGTCGTCGACGCGGGCGTCGACCTGCGCCTCGTCGGCTCCCGCCGCCGTGAGACGGCCACAGATCCAGTGCTCGAGCCGCTGCGTATTCCACTGTCTGGCCACACATTCGGGGCAGCCGCAGCCGTAGCCGGTCCGCTCCGGCGCCGCGCGCCGGGTGCCCTCGGAGATGCCGAGTTCGTCCAGCAGCGCCCGTCGTCCACACGCGACCTTGGTGTCGCCTCGCCGCTTCGTCCTCACACCATCACTCCCTCACCCGGGACCCTGACGTGTGCCAGCGCCCACGCCATGTGTCCAGGTTCCCGCAGCGGCCGACACGCCGCCAGCCCCCTTGACCCGCGCTCGGGTGCGTCACCGATCGGTGATCGAGATCACACACGCGACTCTGCTTGTATATCAAGCCATTTCATTGTGCCAACGTCGCAGAACGACGCCGAGATCTTGATCATTTCGATACACACACCCGGCCTGTTGCTGGTCCTTTTCGTCCGGATTACGAATCGGTTCGGCGCGTCGCCGAATCCGTCCGGCGGCCATCGCGCCCGGACGGAGCGGGCCGACGGTGGATATGATCGCTGCGGCCGGGGCGGGCACGCTCGCCGAGCACGGGAAGTAGGGTGTGCATGAACCACGCTGAGCACGACGAATCCATCGGGTCGATGCTGGCGAGTATCGCCGCGGCACTGCGTGAGGTCAGTGACAAGCTCGATATCGTCGCCGCCCGGGTGCAGCACGAGGTGCCGACCTTTCCCGCCGACGACGATCTTCCCGAGAAGACCAGGATCCACCGGCTCGAATCCTGGGCATTTCATGCGTCACAGGACATTTCGCGGTTGAGCTCCCGGCTCGACGCCCTCGACGGTGGTGACACGCCGCCGCGCACGGGGCGCAGCACCCCGAGCCGCCGTGAGGTCAGGGAGGCCGCCGAACGCGCGGCCGCCGAGGCGGAGCACGCCGACGAAGGGGCGCGGCCACCGCTGGAACGGCGGTCCCCCCGCACCGATCACCTCGGCGATCCGACGTGGCCGCTCACCGTCGCCCCGATTCCCCGGGCGAGCGGGGAAGCCTCGGGTGCGGAAGCTGTTTCGTGGTCGCCGTTCTCGGCCCCCGACAGCGAGTCGCGCTCGGATCAGAGCGGCGGGTCCGGCGGGGTGTCGACGACGCTCGCCCACGACATGGGCGCGGCCCGTGACGCCGCCTCCGCCGAGCGACGCAACGGTCGCACCGTCGCCGCCGCGCACGGCGCGCGGGAGGAGACCCGCAACGGTGCCGTGCCGGAGGGCGGCGTGGCGCTCGACTCCGGGCGCGGGCTCAATGGCGCGGGGACGGGCCTTTCGCAACGCGTCCCGAGTGCCGGGGGCCGTGTGGCCGAAGAGGAGCCGAGCCGCAACGGCGCCGTGGTGCGGAACGGGGCGGCGGCGGACGCGCCTAGCCCTGGCACGACGTCGGGCACGGGCAGCGGTCGCGAAGTCGTGTTCGGCACCGCGGGGACGACCGCGGTCGGCGGCGTCACCCCGCGCGAGCCCCGGTCCGCGACCGAGGTGTTCGGAGACTCCGTCCGTGGCCGCGAACCCGCGGAATCGAGCGACACCGCGGCCGCACGCGACATCCGCACCGCCACCGACGGGCGCGACGGCGGTGCGCACCGGCCGATCTCGCCGGTCGAGACCGCCGTTCCCGGGACCGTGGGCGATGCTGTCCCGGCGGCGGCCACCGAGACATCGGGTGTGGCGGGAGCGTCCGCTGACGGGCGCGTCGGTGGGCATCGGACGGCGGAGATCCCGGTGGAGCGGGCCAGACCGGTGGGCAGGGTCGACGCGGAGGTCGAGACCGCGGTGAGCCGGATCGGATCGGCGGCTTCCGGTGACGGCCCGGGTGCCGCCGAGACCGCGGCGTCAGCGGCCGGCTCCGCGCCGGCGCAGCGGACGAACGGCCACGCGCACGGGTCCGAGCCACGAACCGCGGAGCCCGGGTCGGGCGGGACCGCGAACGGTATCCACTGGACGTTCGCCGACGACGACACGCTGACCTCCACGCCCGTGGTCCGAAACGGTCACGACCACAACGGCTTCACGGGCGGAGACTCGCGCGACCAGCTACCCTCTGCCTCCTCCTCCGGCACGCCCGCACCACCCGCGCGACTCTCCGCGCCGAAGACCCGGCCCGTCCCCAGCGCGGAGGCTGCGGCTCCGCCCGCGCACTCGGCCCCCGTCCCCACGAGCATCACGATTCCGGCCGGCGATTCGCCCGAGCGAGTGCCGGAGTTCGCCGACCCCACCGGGCAGGCCGACACCCGCGCCACCGACCGTCGCCCTGCGGCGGATTCGCTGGTCAACGGCCAGAACGGCGCCACCAACAGCGCGCTGTCGGGCTTTTCCGCCACGGTGGAACTGACGCCGTCCACGACCGGTTCCCCTGCGGCAGAGACCGATCACACCGCGAACCCCGGACCGGCCTCGCACGCGCCTGAGCCGGCTCCCACCACCAGCGCCACGCCCGTGAGCACGTCCCCGCACGGGATGGCCCGCTCCACGGAATTGACGGCCCCCTCGTCTGTCGATCGCGGCCAGGCCGCGTCGAGCACCGATGACACGGGACAAGCCGCCGAGCACACGGCGATGACAGCGAGTTCGGATATCGCCGCGCACACCGGCGGCATGCGCACGCAGCGCGGGTCGGCCGGCGAGACATCCCCGACGGGCATCCCGCTGTCGACAGGCCACACGGCGCCGGCCCGGATCCCTCCGGGCGAGGTGCGATCGGCCACGGACCAGGCCGCGGGCACCGCCGACGTGGGACGGGCGCCGGGTGGGCTCACCACCGCGGCGGACAGTGCCGGGCAGCGGTCGGTCGCCCAGGGATACCCCGCACCGGCCGAGACGCGATCCGCGTACCCCGCCGCGGCCGACGAGTACACCGGATACACCCCGTCGGGCAATGGCCGCGGGCCCGCTGACATGCTCACGAACGACACGGGTCGGCCGGGATCCGCCGACTTCGGCGCGCCGGTCCCCGGCGGTGGCGGCGCGCAGACGAGCCCGTTCGATCGCGTCCCGACCGACCCCGAACCGCCGACGGCGACCGACGCGGCGGGGATCACGGTGACCGGCACGTACCGCGCGTTCGACATCGAGCGGGCCCACGTCGACAAACTGCAGGCGATGCTCGACGAACTGAAGCGCTCGGCGGGTCTGCCGCCGGGGCGGCGCGACGTCTTCGGCCCGCCGACCACGGACGCCGGCTGACCGGCCGCGAACGCGGCTCGATCCGAGGTATGGATGGCGGTTGCCGGTCCGTCGTCGACACGCAGCGCCACCGGCGCACTGGACCCGGCAACCGCCCGCCCGCCGGTCGGGAGGCCGGACATCCCGTCCCCGGTGGCAGTCTGTGATTGGATCCACGGCGAACATACCCGCGTGTTCCCGTGCCAAACGGGTCCCCGACCGCGCCGGAGGAGACCATGAACGCGATCGCCGAGCAGCTCGCCGAGCTGGCCGAACGCCACGATCTGACGGTGGCCGTCGCCGAATCGCTGACAGCGGGCAATGTGGCCGCGGCCCTGGGCGCCGCGCCTGATTCCGCCGTGTGGTTCCGCGGCGCGGTCATCGCCTACGCCACCGAGGTCAAGCGACGCGTCCTCGATGTCCCGGATGTGCCGGTGGTCTCCGAGGTCGCGGCGAAGGCCATGGCCGAGGGCGTCCGAACGTTGCTGGACGCCGACCTCGCCGTCGCCACCACCGGCGTCGGCGGCCCGGGTCCACAGGACGGTGAACCCGAGGGCTCGGTGTGGTTCTGCGTGTGTTCGCGCGACCACGTGCGGACCAGCCACCGGCAGTTCGACGGCGCCCCGGCGGAAGTCCTCGACCAATCCGTGCGCTACGCGCTCGAGCTCCTGCTGTCGATGGCGACGGCGATCGCGCGGTAGTCACCGGTTCACACCGCTTCCACTGCGACCAGCTCCGGTGCTGTCGACTCGCGCAGGACGGCGTCGATGAGGTCGCGCAGGGCGCGGTGACCCGCGTCGGCGGTGTTGCGCGGATGCCAGGCCATGGCGATCACCGGAGCGGGGAGCGGGAGGGGGATCTCGAACATCGACAGGCCCAGGCTCGCGCGGGCGGGGCGGGACAGCAGTTCCGGTGCGGGACAGACGAGTTCGGTCGCACCGACCGTGAGCAGCGCGGTGGACAGATCGGGGACGGTGGCGACCACGCGGCGGGTACGACCGTGCAGGGCCAGCCGGTCGTCGATGGGGCTGTGGGTGCGGCCGGTGGGTGACACCTCGAGGTGGGGCGCCGAGGCGTAGGCGGCGACCGTGGGCCGCTCGGCGCCGAACGGATGACCGGCGGCGGCGATGCCCACCCAGCGGTCGGCGAACAGGCGCTTGACGACGGTCTCCGGGTCGGTCCGGCCGATCATGCCGACCTCGACGTCGACTCGGCCGTCCCGCAGGGCGACGGCGGCGTCGGCGGGGTCGGCGGCGAGCAGGCGCACCGTCACCCCCGGCAGTTCGGCGCGGACCGCCGCCAGCAGCGGACCGGCCAGCCGCACGGCCACCGGATCGGCGAGGCGGACGACGAAATCCCTGGTGCGGCCGGGCTCGTCACCGTCGCGGGTGGTCAGCAGCAACCGCGCCCGCTCGACCAGGGCGGCCACGTCCTGGCGCAGTTCCAGCGCCCGCGGCGTCGGCACCAGCTGACGGCCCGACCGCACCAGCAGCGGATCGCCGAGGACCGCGCGGAGGCGGGTGAGGGTGCGGCTCATCGCCGAGGTCGAGGTGTGCAGACGCCGGGCCGCCTCGGTCACGCTGTTGGTGTCGAGCAGTGCGTCGAGAGCGAGCAGCAGGTTCAGGTCCAGCGCGTCCACGCGAGGATTATCACCAACGCGACGATCGGGACCAAGCGCTGCGCGCGCGGCCGATCCGGCGTGTCGGCTACCGCTCGGCAATCGGTGCCGGTGCGGGCGCCGCGGGCACCGGCACCGCGCGCTCGCGCAGGACCCGGCGGTAGGTCGCGGGCCGTACCGGGCGTACCCACTGCGCCAGCCTGCTGCTCAACGGCAGCGGAGTGCGCAGATCGTCGAGCATCTCGTCGATGTTGGCCAGCGAGAACGGGCTCACCGAGGCGCCCTGGGCGTGCCTGCCCTCGGAGCGCTCGTGCGACCAGGCCAGCCGCTCGTCGATCTCGGAGTTCATCTGTTCGGCCATGGGCGGCACGAACTTCCCGGTGAGCAGCCCGGCGATCCAGTGTGCCCCGACCTCGGCGCCCAGCGCGCTCACCTGCGAGCTGTTGTAGCCCGCGAAGGTCAGGTTCGGCACGTCGACGGGCAGGATGTTGCGGTAGAGCCGGAAGGCGCCCACGTCGTCGGTGAGGGCCCGCCGCACGTACGGGGTGAGGAACGGCACCTCCTGCCGGTAGCCGGTGGCGCAGATGACGATCTCGGCCAGTTTCAGGGTGCCGTCGGACAACCGCACCGCCGGGCCGTGCTGACCGCCGATGAGATCGGTGACCTCGGTGTCGCGGTGCACCGCGATCCGGCCCGCCTCGACCTGCTTGGCGAAGCCCTCGGTCGCGAGCGCGGCACTGCTGGTGGCGATCTGCTCGAACCGCCCCTCGGGCAGCAGTCCGAGTTCGCGCAGCTTCAGCCTGCGGGTCACCCGCTCCTGCAGCAGGTCCATGTTGGCCTCGCGCAGGCTCAGGGAGTCGAGCAGGCGTTCGGCGCGGTGGGGTTCCCTGGAGGCGAAGTGCGCCTCGCCGAAGCGGGTCAGCAGCAGCCGCTCGTAGTCGAGGCCGCCGCCGAACTTGCGCGGCATCTTCCAGGTGAGGCGGCGGGCGATCACGCTGGTCTCGTCGGCGAGGTGGCTGACGGCCTCGGCGACGTCGGTGGCCGACTTGCCGTAGCCGATGACGACCACCGACCGGTCCCGCGCCCATTCGGCGTCGTGGAAGTCCGAGACGTGGCAGATGCGGCCGCCCGCGGCCCGGAACGCGTCGGCGCCGGGGAGGTCGGGCAGCACCGGATCGCTGAAGACGCCGTTGGCCACGATCAGGTGATCGCAGGAGGCCCGGTGCACGCCGTCGGCGTCGCGGACCTCGAGCAGCCAGCCGCTGTCCACCGGATCGGCCGCGACCACCTCGGTGCCGAGGCGCAGCTGCCCGGCGAGACCGAAGTGCTGGACGTAGCCGGCGAGGTAGGCCTGCATCTGCTGGCCGTCGGGCCAGCGCGGATAGTCCTCCGGCATCGGGTGATCGCTGAAGTGGTACGTGAACTTGCTGTTCTGCGCGCGCAGGCCCGGGTACCGGCGGGTGGCGCTCCACACACCTCCGACGTCAGGGGCACGGTCGAACACCTCGACCGGGAACCCCGCCCGACTCAACACTTTCGCGCAGGCCAAACCCGCAACTCCCGCACCGACGATCCCGATGCGGCTACCGCTCGTCATGGCGAGGAGAGTACTCGGGACGGCGGTCGCGGTGCCACCGCCGCGGGGCCGACCCGTGCTGTACTGGAACTATGACCAACAGTTCCGTCGTCGTCGATCGGGCCGGACTCTGGGATGCCGAGGAGCTCAGCGATGTCGCCGCCGCGACGTTCCCGCTGGCCTGTCCGCCCGAGGCCACCCAGGGCGATATCGAGATCTTTCTCGAGCAGATGCTCTCCGGGGAACGCTTCGGCGAATACCTGTCCGATCCGCGGCGCACCGTGCTCAAAGCCGTCGAGGGCGACGAGATCGTCGGCTACGCCATGCTCATCGCGGGCAGGCCGGAGGACCCCGAGGTCGCCGCGCAGGTGCGACCGGGCGCGGTGGTCGAGCTGAGCAAGATGTACGTGCTGCCCGGCCATCACGGCAGCGGCGTGGCCGCCGCGCTGATGACGGCCGTGGTCGCCACCGCGCGCGAGGCAGGCGCGGTCGCGGTCTGGCTCGGGGTGAACCAGCGCAACGAGCGCGCCCAGAAGTTCTACGGCAAGCACGGTTTCGCGCGGGTGGGCACCAAGACGTTCACCGTCGGCAATCAGGTGCACGCCGACTTCGTGTACGAGCGCGAGCTCAGCTGAGCAGCGCCGACCGCAGCGCGGCGACCTCGTCCTCGGTCAGGCCGAGACCGGCACGCACGTAGTTGTCGAAGCTGCCGTAGGACTGGTCCACCTGGTCGAAGGCGCCGTCGAGCCAGCTCTGCTGCACGCCGTTGAGCGGGTCGGTGGGCGCGGCGTTGCGGTAGGTGTTGGAGGCCAGGTAGTCGGCGGTGACGGTGGCGCGGTCGACGCCGAGCAGGGTGAGCAGCACCGCCGCGGCCCAGCCGGTGCGGTCCTTGCCCGCGCTGCAGTGGAACAGCACACCGGCTCCGTCGGCGGCGATGATGTCGCGCAGGACCGCGGCGAAGGCCTCGTTCGCGCCGGGCGCGGTGATGAAGGCGCGGTACATGCCCTCCCCGCCCACCAGGGCGCCCGCCAGGATCAGCGGCGACGCCTGGCCGATCACGTCGTAGGAGTGGCCGACGGCGCCCGCGGGGAGCTTGTCGGGGCCGAGGGCACGCTCGTAGCCGGTGCGCAGATCGTCGACGACCCGCACGCCGAGCGCGCCCAGGCGGGCCAGGTCGTCCGGGGTCGCCTTGTCCAGCGCGCCCGTGCGGAACACCAGGCCGGTGCGCACCCGATGACCGTCGGTGGTGGCGTAACCGCCCGCGTCCCTGGCGTTCTGCACTCCGGACAGCCCGAGCGCTCGGTCCGGGGCCGCGGCCTCGGTGCCGACGGGGTCGGCGAGAGTCTGGCCGGCCACCGGACCGAACACCACGGTCACGGCGGTCGCGGCGGCCAGGCCCGCCCGGACGGCACGACGGTTGCGGGTCACGGGAACTCCTTCGACGACACCGGAGACACGGTCGAGCTCAGAAAGTACCCCGTGCGCGCCGCTCAGGCCGCGGCGGCCTCGAAGCGCGACAGCGCGAGCAGACGCGAGATCGCGCGCAGGTACTTCTTGCGGTAACCGCCGTCGAGCATCTCCTGCGAGAAGATCTCGTCGAGCTTGGCGCCCGAGACCGTCACCGGGATGCTGGCGTCGTAGAGCCGGTCGGCCAGCACCACGATCCGCAGCGCGACGGCCTGATCGGTCACCGGGTGCACACCGGAGATGAACACCGAGCTCACGCCGTGGATGAGCGCGCCGTACTTCGACGGGTGCAGCGTGCTCAGGTGCTTCAGCAGCGCGTCGTAGTCGTCGAGGGTGGAACCCGGTGTGGCGGCGGCCCGTTCGGCCAGCACCTCGGGCGAGGTCGGCTCGGGGGCGGGCGGCAGGTCGCGGTGGCGGTAGTCGGGACCGTCGACGCGCACGGGCTCGAAGATCGAGCCCAGCTTCTTGATCTCGCGCAGGAAGTCCTGGGCGGCGAAGCGGCCCTCGCCGAGCTGGCTGGGCAGCGTGTTGGAGGTGGCGGCGATGGAGACGCCCGCGGCGGAGAGCTCGGTGAGCAGGCGCGAGACCATGGTGGTGTCGCCCGGATCGTCGAGCTCGAACTCGTCGATGCACAGCAGGCTGTTGCCGGAGAGCCGCTCCACGGCGTTGACGAAGCCCAGCGCGCCGACCAGGTTGGTCAGCTCGCCGAAGGTGCCGAACGATTTCGGGGCGGGCGCGCTGTGGAAGATCGAGGCGAGCAGGTGGGTCTTGCCGACGCCGAAGCCGCCGTCGAGGTAGAGCCCGGCGCCGGTGACGGCCTTCTTCTTGCCGAACAGGCTCTTCTTCGACCCGGCCTTGTGGATCTTGGCGACCTGACCGGCGAATTCCTCGGCCTTGCGGACCGCCGCCGCCTGGCTCGGCTCCTTCGGGTCGGGAATGTAGGAGGCGAAGCTCACCTCGTCGAACATGGGCGGTGGCACCATCTGCGCGACGAGTTGGTCGGCCGGGACCTCCGGATGGCGATCGACGAGGCGTTCTTGCATGAACGAATCGTACGGACGTGGTTGCATCAGTCCCTATGCAGCGTATCCACAATGTGACCCAGCTCGCAGACCTCGACGACGACGCACTGGCCAGGTGCTACGCCTATCCGCGGCAGCTGGATCGGCCCTGGGTGCGGGCCAACTTCGTGAACAGTATCGACGGGGCGTTCACGGTGGACGGCGTCTCGGCCGGGCTCGGCACCGAGGCCGACCACCGGGTGTTCACGCTGCTGCGCGAGCTGGCGGAGGTGATCGTCGTCGGGGCGGGCACGGTGCGCGCGGAGAACTACGGTGGCGCGCACCCGGATCCGGCGCGGCGCCGCGCGCATTTCCAGCACGGCATCGGCGGGTCGGCCGAGGGCACGCCGCCGCCGATCGCGGTGGTCACCGCCTCCGCGCGGCTGGATCCGGCGGCGAAGCTGTTCACCGACGCCGAGGTGGCGCCGCTGATCATCACCACCGCGCACGCCGACGCCGACGCGGTCGCGGCGCTGGCGCGGGCCGGGGCCGAGGTGGTGGTCGCCGGGGAGGCCGCGATCATGCCCGCCGCGATCCCGCGCGTGCTCGCCGAGCGCGGCCTGCAGCGGGTGCTGTGCGAGGGCGGCCCGCATCTGTTCGGGCAGCTGGCCGAGGCGGACCTGGTCGACGAGTTGTGCCTGACCACCTCGCCCCGGCTGGTCGGCGGCGCGGGCGGGCGAATCTCGCTGTCGGCGAGCGGTTTCGACACCCCGATGAGCCGCAAGCAGCTGGTGCTGGCCGAGGACGGGACCGTCCTGGCCCGATGGGCCCGTCGATGAAACCTGGCGCCGAACCTGGCAGTGTGTAGCCCATGCGCTGGACTCGGGCCGCGGTGACGGCCGCGACACTGTCGATCATGCTCGCGGGGTGCGGGGCGGGACCGTCGGATCGGCCCGTCGTCGCCGTCGAGCGTCCCGGCGCTGGTGGCGCGCAGACCGAGGCGCCGGCGGCGCCCGAACTCGCCAAGGCCGAGGTGCCCAAGACCGATCTGACCTGGAAGGACTGCACCGCGTCCACCCTGGGTTCGCTGGATCTTGGCCCCGGGCCCGCGGGGCTGGTGCTCGAGTGCGCCGACTTCTCGACCCCGATCGACACCGCGGGCACTGTTCTCGGCACCTTCCGGGCCGGCGCGCTGCGCGCCCGCCTGCCGCAGACGCCCGCCGACGCCGCGCCGCTGGTGCTCACCTCCGGCGCCGATCGTTCCTCGGCCGCCACGCTGGCCGGACTCGCCGTCGGCCCCAACACCGCGCTGCTTGCGGCGCAGCCGATCGTGGCCGTCGACCGGCGCGGGATCGGCGCCTCCCAGCCGATCGACTGCATCCCCGCCCAGCTACGCGCCGTGATGACCGATCTCGGCCAGTTCGGCGTGGGCAGCAAGGACCAGGTCGGCGCGGTCGCGGGCTACAGCCAGGACGCCACCATCGCCTGCCGCGACTTCCTGCAGCCCTACGAGGGCACCTTCGACGCGCCGCACGCCGCCGACGACATCGAGCAGCTGCGCAAGCAGTGGCAGGTCGACAAGATCAACCTGGTCGGCACCGGCAACGGCGGCAAGGTCGCGCTGAGCTACGCCCGCCGCTACGGCGACCACGTCGCCCGGCTCGTGCTCGACTCCCCCGAACCGGTCGGCGCGGACGCGACCACGATGGCCGAGGCCGCGGTCACCGGTGCCGAGGCCGCCCTGACCGCCTTCGCGCAACGCTGCCGGGCCGCCAACTGCGCGCTCGGCAGCGACCCGCGCGCGACGGTGACCGGCCTGATGGCCAAGGCGACCGCAGGCGAACTGGGCGACATCTCCGCCGCCGACCTCTCGACCGCCCTCACCGGCTTCCTGTCCAGCCCGCGCGGCGACCAGGCCACCCGGGTGACCGCGCTGGCCGACGTCCTCGCCGCCGCCGACCGCGGCGATCGCACGCCGCTGGCCGCACTGGTCACCCGCGAATCCGCGGCGATCGCCTCCGACGGCGAGTTCGTGAACCGATGCACCGACAGCCAGCAGCCGCCCACGCCGGACAAGGCCCGTGAGCTCGCCGACACGTGGGCCGGCAAATATCCGGTTTTCGGCCGGACCGCCGCCATCGAGCTGATGGTCTGCTCGGCCTGGCCGGTCACGACCGCGCCGCCGCTGCCGTCCGAACTCGACCTGCCCGTCCTGGTGTTCGCCGGCGCGGCCGACCCGGTCGTCGGCGGCGCCGCCGGCTCGGTGACCGGCGCGCTCGGCTCGGCGGGAGCCAGGCACGCCACGATGACCTGGCAGGGCTGGGGCCATCCGGTGATCGCGCACTCCGGGTGCGCGCAGAAAGCGGTCACCGACTATCTCGCCGAGGCGAAATTGCCCGCCGACGGCGGCGCCTGCCCGGCCTGATCGGGCGCGCGGGCAGCCCGCGTTCCGGCGCGTCGGACGGGTCCGGCGACACCATCGCTACCCGATCCGGTGTACCGTGCCCCAGTGTTGTTCCGACAGCTCGAGCCTCGTACCGCTCGCACCTCCGCCGAGGTGATCAAGTTCGCGCTCTGGCCGTTCGCGGTCATGACGGTGCTGAACCGTGTGTTCATCAAGGCGATCAACGGCTTCGTCACCGACGACTACCGACCGGTCTACAACGCCTCGTTCGAGTTCCTGAACGGCAGGCCGCTGTACACGGCCGATTTCTCGTCGGTCGACCCGCACTACCTCTACTACCCGAGCGGCACGCTGCTGATCGCGCCCGTCGCGGTCATCGAGTACGAACTGTCCCGCTGGCTGTTCATCGGACTCAACGCGCTCGCGATCCTGATCGCCTGGTACCTGCTGCTCCGGCTGTTCAAGTTCGGGCTCGGCTCGATCGCGGCGCCCGCGCTGCTGCTGGCGATGTTCGCCTCCGAGACGGTGACCAACACGCTGGTGTTCACCAACGTCAACGGCTGCCTGCTGCTGGCCGAGCTGGCGTTCCTCCACCTGCTGCTGCGGCGGCGGGATCTGTGGGCCGGTGTCGCCCTCGGCCTGAGCATCGCGGTGAAACCGACGCTGGCGCCGTTGCTGCTGGTGGCCGCGGCGCGCGGCCAGTGGAAGGTCTTCCTCACCGCGTTCGGCGTGCCGCTGACGCTCACCGCGATCGCCTGGCCGCTGTCGGCGGATCCGGAGAAGTTCTTCACCCGGGTCGTGCCCTATCTGGCCGAGACGCGCGACTACTTCAACAGTTCGATCGGCGGCAACGGCGCCTACTACGGGCTGCCGCACTGGCTGATCCTGGTGGTCCAGGCCGTGATGGCCGTGCTGGTGCTGGTGACGCTGTGGCTGCTGTGGCGCTACTACCGCGACGACGAGCTGTTCTTCGTCACCACGTCCTCGGGTGTGCTGCTCACCGCGTCGTTCCTGCTGCTCTCGCTGGGCCAGATGTACTACTCGATGATGCTGTTCCCGTTCCTGATGTCGGTGGTGCTGCGCAATTCCGTGCTGCGCAACTGGCCCGCCTGGCTGGCGATCTTCGGGTTCATGACCTACGACAAGTGGCTCTCGGATCGCTGGCAGAGCATCGGCCGTTCGCTCGAGTACCTGCGGGTGACCTTCGGCTGGGGTCTGTTGCTCGTCGTCGTGTTCTGTGTGCTGGGTGACCGGTACCTGGCAGCGCGCCGCGAGGGCAGGCTGCGCTTCGGGCTCGACCCGGCGTGGATGGCCGCGGCGCCCGACTCCCGCGACGGCGCCGACGAGCCGAAGCCGGTCACCGGGACCGCGCCTGCGCCGGACACCGACGACGACCCGGTGACCCCGGAGGAACCCGCCGGCGAGCGCGAACCCGCGCTGAAATAGGGACCCGGCCGGTGCCGTGACGCGATGCTCGCGGCGCGCACCGGCCGAAACCATTAGCGTGGAGTGATGAGTTCCGATACTTCGTTGCCCACGCCGCGCATCCAGCTGACGCCGCAGCAGTGGCGGGCGAAACTGGATCCGCAGGAATACGCCGTACTCCGCGAGGCCGCCACCGAGCGTCCCTTCGTCGGCGAGTACACCGACACCAAGACCGAAGGCGTGTACACCTGCCGCGCCTGCGACGCCGAATTGTTCCGCAGCACCGAGAAATTCGACTCGCACTGCGGGTGGCCGTCGTTCTTCGACCCCGCCGATTCCGACGCGGTGATCCTGCGCGCCGACGACTCCCTCGGCATGCGCCGGGTGGAGGTGCTCTGCGCCAACTGCCACAGCCACCTCGGCCACGTCTTCGAGGGCGAGGGCTATCCCACCCCCACCGACCAGCGGTACTGCATCAACTCGATCGCGCTGCGCCTGCATCCGAGCGCGGAATGAGCGAAGGCCCGGTCGATGACCGGGCCTTCTTTCGTCACGGCAGCGCGGCGATCAGCTTGTCGATCTCCACCCGGGGGCCGGTGAAGAACGGGATCTCCTCGCGCACGTGCAGGCGGGCCTCGGTGGCGCGCAGGTCACGCATCAGGTCGACGATGCGGTGCAGTTCGGGTGCCTCGAAGGCGAGGATCCACTCGTAGTCACCCAGTGCCATCGAGCTGACGGTGTTGGCGCGCACGTCCGGGTAGCCGCGCGCGGCCTTGCCGTGGTCGGCGAGCATCTTGCGACGCTCCTCGTCGGGCAGCAGGTACCACTCGTAGGAGCGCACGAACGGGTACACGCAGATGTAGTTGCCCGGGTCCTCCCCGGCGAGGAACGCCGGAATGTGGCTCTTGTTGAACTCGGCGGGGCGGTGCACCGCGACATTGCTCCACACCGGCGCGCTGGCCCGGCCGAGCTCGGTGGTGCGGCGGAAGTCGGCGTAGGCGGCCTGCAGGTCCTCGACGCGCTCGGCGTGGGTCCACAGCATGAAGTCGGCGTCGGCGCGCAGCCCGGCCACGTCGTAGATGCCGCGCAGCACGATGCCCTTGTCGGCGAGCCCGTCGAAGAAGGCCTGCGCCTCCTTGATCGCCGCCGCCCGGTCGTCGCCGAGCACGCCCGGCTGCACCTGGAACACCGAGAACATCAGGTAGCGGATGGTGGAGTTGAGAGCCTGATAGTCGAGTCGCGCCATGGTTCCTATCGTGCCACTGTCGTGCCGGTCAGCTCGTGGTGGGCCGGTCCGTTCGCCACGGCCGGTCTTCGTCGGTGCCGAAGATCGAGACGACAGCGCTGACCCGATCGGCCTGGTATTCGACCGGACCGAGGTCGGGGTCGAGGTAGAGGTAGCGGTGCGAGGGCGCGTCGGCGGAGGTCACAGCGAGCGATCATGCCCGATCGCTATCATCGCGACCTCCGGACACGCCGGGTTCACACCGGGCAGCTCAGCGCCCGCCAGTCGGTGGGGGTGAACTGTTCGAGGTGGACGCGCTGCGCGGGCACCCCCGCGGCGGCCAGCTGGGTACGGGCCGCGTCCAGGAAACCTGTTGCGCCGCACAGATAGAACTCGGCGTCGGGCGCGAAGGTGATCTCACCGAGGTCGAGCAGGCCGTGGTGCGCGCCCGCGGTGGGTTCGGCGTACCAGAGGTCCAGGCTCGCCGCGGTCATCCGGGCGACCAGCGCCCGTGTGCGTTCCCGCAGGGGATGGGTGCCGGGCGACTGATCGGCGTGCAGCACCCGGACCTCACGGTCCGGATTCCGGGCCGCGAGGTGTGCCAGGATGCCGACCATCGGGGTGCTGCCGATGCCCGCCGAGATGAGCACGAGCGGGGTGGTGGCGCCGGTGTCGACGGTGAGATCGCCGAAGGGCAAGGTGATCTCGAGCTCGTCGCCCGCGTGAACGGTGTCGTGCAGGCGATTCGACACCTCGCCTGCCGGACAACCCGCCGTGGGCCGCACGCGTTTGACGGCGAATTCGAGCACTCCCCCGCCCGGCGCGCCGACCAGGCTGTACTGCCGCAGCTGACGCGCGCCGTCGGGAAGCCGCACGCCGACCGAGATGTACTGCCCCGGAAGGAAATCCGGTAGCGGATCGGCTCCGTCCGGCGTGGCGACGGTGAACACGGCGGTGCCAGCGGCATCGTCGGCGCGCTCGGTCACCGTGACCCGGCGGAAGACGTCACCGGGCTCGACGCCGGCGCCGACGTAGAGCTGCTTCTCCAGGTCGATGAGCGCGTCGGCCATCATCCAGTAGACGGTGTCCCAGGCCGCGGCGACCGGCGCGGTGACCACGTCGGCGCCGAGCACGGCCACGATCGCGGCGAACAGGTTGTCGTGCACCACCTGGTACTGGTCGGGGGTGATGCCGAGGGAGGCGTGTTTGTGGCCGATCCGGGCCAGCAGTTCGGTCGGGTGCGGCAGCGCCGGGTCGACCAGGTAGCCCGCGAACGTCGCGATCGACGCCGCGAGCGCGCGCTGCTGGCTCCCCTGCGCCTGGTTGCCGCGGTTGAACAGGTCGCGGCGCAGCGCCGGGTGGTTGTCGAACAGGGTCGCGTAGAACGTGCTGGTGATCCGGTCGATGTTCGCGCCGATCAGCGGCAGGGTCGCGCGCACGGTCTCGGCCTCGGCCGGGGTGAGTTCGGGGGCGCCGCGACGGACGGGTGTGGTCATGGGTTCACTCCTGGGAATCGCCGATGCCAGCGCGTGGATGCGCGAGCAGCTGCAGCAAACGTCCGGCGGGACCGGCGACCAGGTCGGCGACGACATAGCGGTCGAGTTCGGCGTAGAACGCCGCCTTCGCCTCGGCGAGGAGCCTGCGCAACCGGCACGCGGCGATGAGGGGGCACGGGTGCTCGCCGGTGCATTCGACGATCTCGCGGTCACCCTCGAGCTCGCGTACCAGGGTGCCGAGGCCGATCTCGCGGCCCGCCGCGGTGAGCGTGAGGCCACCCATCCGGCCGCGCTGGGCCTCGACCAGCCCCATCGCCACCAGGCGGGCGATCGCCTTGGAGGTGTGCCGTGGCGAGGCGCCGACCTGACGGGCGATGATCCCGGTGGTGATCCGGCCGCCCGTGTCGTCACCGGCGGCCAGCCGCATGACGGCCCGCAACGCGATGTCGGTCGAGGGCGAGAGCTGCATGACGTCGAGACTATCGGCGCGAGCACGGGTTTCCGATGGCTTGACGCCGTGCGGTCTATTACGTCCGCGCGTGCGTATTTTCGGTCACCGCGAATCTCCCGCAACCGGACGGGTCGACACGCGCACAGGTGATTTCCGCCGTACGGGCCCGGCGGCTCCGGCCACGCGCGTCGCTCCGGCTGCTCTCGGTGATCAGTCGACGCGGGCATCCAGGGCGGCGGCGCGCACGGGTGATTTCCGCCGCGCAGACCCGGCGGCTCCGGCCCATGCGCGTCACCCTGGCGCGGCGGAGGCTGCCTGGTGATCAGTCGACACGGGCGCCCAGCGCGGCGGCGACGCGCTCGGCGGCGGCGGTGCCGGTGGCGACGCAGGCGGGGACGCCGACGCCGTGCAGGTAGGCGCCCGCCACGGCGAGCCCGTCCAGGGGCTCGACGGCCGAGGTGATGGTGGCGACGCGGTCGGCGTGGCCGGGGGCGTATTGGGGCAGGCCACCCGGCCAGCGTTGGACGAGCGACTGGACGGGGGCGATCGCGACGCCGGTCACCGCGGACAGATCGGCGACGGCGGCGGCGATGAGGTCGTCGTCCGACCAGGACAGCGGCGAGTCGTCGCCGAAGCGGCCGAAGGAGGCGCGCACCAGCGCGACATCGCGGGCGGCGAGGTGCGGCCACTTGCGGCTGGAGAGCGTGAACGCCTTGGCGCGCAAGGGTTCTCCGGTGGCGACGAGAATGCCGGAGTTGTCGGGCAGCGCCGTCTCGCGCGGCAGTGCCATGGCGACCAGTGCCGAGGACGAGAGGGCGATGCCCGCGGCGGCGTCGGCGGCGGCCGGGACCGCGTGGTGCAGGAGGCGCGCGGTCACCGGCGCCGGGGTGGCCACGACGACGGCGTCGACGAGGCCGAGCGGATCGACCACCCAGCCGCGGGGCGCCCTGGCGACCCGGGTGGCGGCCATGGTGGTGAGCACGCGAGCCGCGGACGCCGCGGTCAGCGCGGCGAGCAGGGCGCCGTAGCCGTCGCGCAGGCCGCCGAAGACCGGCTCGGTGCTCGGCGCGGGCATGGCGGCGCGCACGGCCTCGGTGAGGCTCGCCGCGCCGCGATCCAGGGCCGCGGCGAGGGTGGGCAACGCGGCCCTGACACCGATCGACGCGCTGATCCCCGCGTACACCCCGCCCAGCAGCGGGTCGACACTGCGCTCGACGACCTGTGGGCCGAAGCGGTCGGCGACCAGGCTCTGCACGTCGACGTCGGTACCCGGCTCCCAGCGCAGCGGCCGCTCCGGTTCCGCGGCGACCCGTGCGAGAGTGGCCTCGTCGACGAGCCCGCGCAGCGATTCGGCATCGGACGGGATGCCCATCAGGGTGCGCCCCGGCAGCGGGTGCGCCGCACCCCGGGCCCAGACCAGCGGCCGCTTGCCCGCGGGCCGCACCAGCTGATCGGCCAGGCCGAGTTCGGCCATCAGCTCGATCACCTCGGGCCTGCGCCCGACGAAGGCCTCGGCCCCGAGATCCAAGGGCTCCCCGGCCAATTCACCCGTGCGCAGCACCCCGCCGACGCGCGCGCCCTGCTCCAGCACCACGATGTCGGCCTCGGCGCCGAGCCGCCGCCGCAGCCGATACGCCGCGACGAGCCCGCTGATACCACCACCGATGACCGCGATCCGCATGCCCCGACCGTAGTCGCGCACGGCCCGGGGCCGAAACGCGCGCCCTGAGCGATGTCGCCCGGATCACCACTCGCCCCATGCGCGCCGTTCGGAACTCGCCATGCTCGGTGAGCGCGCTGCCGTCCCCCGACCGGCGACGCAGGCCACCGCCGACGAGCTGCGGCCCGGGCCACCGCCGACGAGCTGCGGCCCGGGCCACCACCGATGAGCTGCGGCCCGGGCCACCACGGACGAGCTGCGGCCGGCCACCACGGACGAGCTGCGGCCCGGGCCACCACCGATGAGCTGCGGCCCGGGCCACCACCGATGAGCTGCGGCCCGGGCCACTGCCAATGCGGTGCGGCCCGGGCCATCGCCAATGCGGTGCGGCCCGGGCCATCGCCAATGCGGTGCGGCGCAGGCCACCACCGATGAGCCCACAGCGCGAGCTCATCGCGCGCGTCGAACTACAGCGAGTGCACCAGGTCGACGAGGGCGGTCAGGACACCCGGGTCGGTGTCGGGCAGCACGCCGTGGCCCAGGTTGAAGATGTGGCCGCTCGCGCCGAGGGTGATCGCCTCGTCGGCCTCGCGCACGATGCGGCGGGTCTCGGCCTCGACCGCGTCGAATCCGGCGAACAGGATCGCGGGATCGAGGTTGCCCTGCAGGCCCTTCCCCGCGCCGACCCGGCGCACGGCCTCGGTGAGCGGCACCCGCCAGTCCACGCCGACCACGTCGGCGCCCGCCTCCCCCATCGCGCCGAGCAGTTCCCCGGTGCCGACACCGAAGTGGATGCGCGGCACACCCGCGGCGGCAACCTCGGCGAAGACGCGCTCCGAATGCGGCAGCACGTACTCGCGGTAGTCGGCCAGCGACAGCGCGCCCGCCCACGAGTCGAACAGCTGCACCGCGTCGACCCCGGCGGCGAGCTGGGCCTGGAGGAAGGCGATGGTGATGTCGGTGAGCGCGCCGAGCAGGGCGTGCCAGGTCTTCGGGTCGGCGTGCATCATCGCCTTGGTGCGCTCGTGATGCTTGCTCGGCCCGCCCTCCACGAGATAGGAGGCCAGGGTGAAGGGGGCGCCCGCGAAACCGATGAGCGGGGTGTCGCCGAGCGCGGCGGTGAGCAGGCGCACGCCCTCGGTGACCGCGCCGACCTCCTCCGGCCGCAGCCGCGGCAGGGCGCGGACGTCGGCCTCGGTCCGCACGGGCGAGGCGACCACGGGACCGACGCCGGGCACGATGTCGAGATCGATGCCCGCGGCCTTGAGCGGAACGACGATGTCGGAGAACAGGATCGCCGCGTCGACGCCGTGCCTGCGGATCGGCTGCATGGTGATCTCACACACCAGCTCCGGGTCGAAGCACGACTCGAGCATGCCGATGCCCTTGCGCAGTTCCCGGTACTCCGGCAGCGACCGGCCTGCCTGGCGCATGAACCAGACCGGCCGCCTGCTCGGCGTCGCGCCGGTGGCGGCGGCCAGGAAGGGGGCATCGGTCAACCGGCGGCGGGTGTAAGTGCTCATCGCCGCCCATCCTATGCGGACCTCGACCCGGCGACGGCGCGCACCTCATCACCCCCGCGGGGCGCGGCGCCGCGGGCGCACCACGCGGCGGCGGGGTCCCGCTCGCGGTCGGTCCGCCCGACACGCCACGCGCGCCGGAAAGGTCGACCGGGACACCCACCGACCCGCGGTCTCACGGACGGCCGACCGCCCGTGATCGCACAGGGTGCATCCCGCCGACGCCGAGAATGCGCTCTGCGCAACGCAGCCCGCACGCGGACGCGGTTGGCGGCGCGCCTCCGCCCGCGCCGGAGGGCGACGGTCTACCGTTGCTCCTCGTGACACCGCTCGACATCCGCGACGGCGCCGCACCGACCGGGGGAACGCCCCGCGAGCCCGCTTCTTTCCGGGCGGCGGTCGATGCGATGGGCACCGCAACAGTGCACCCTCGAATCGAGCTGGCGCCTATCCGTCCCCCGCAACGGTTGGCGCCGTTCTCCTATGCGCTCGGAGCGGAGGTCACGCACCCCGACAGCGCCGTGGTACCGATCGATTCCGAAGGCGACGCCTTCGGCAGACTGATCTTGTTGCACGACCCCGACGGCGACGAGGCCTGGCACGGCGTCTTCCGGCTCGTGGCCTACATCCAGGCCGACATCGACGCTGCCCTCGCCGCCGACCCGCTGCTGCCCGAGGTGGCGTGGAGCTGGCTGGTCGACTCGCTGGAATCGCGCGGCGAGCCGTTCACCGCGCTCGGTGGCACGGTGACCGCGACCAGTTCGGTCCGCTACGGCGACATCGCGGGCCCGCCGCGTGCCCACCAGCTCGAGCTGCGCGCGTCGTGGACGGCCATGAACACCGAGATGCGCCGCCATGTGGAAGCGTTCTGCGAGGTGCTGGCGTTCGCCGCCGGATTGCCGCCCGCCGGGATCACCCATTTGCGACCGGAGTCCTATACCCGCACCGATCGACCCTGACCGCCACGTAGAGTTCACGGTTATGCCGGTCGCCGAGGAACCCACCGCAGCAGAGCCCCTGCTCGCCCCCGCCGAGGGGGTTCCACCTGTGCTGGCGACCGCCGACGAGGTCGCCACGGCCGCCGCCGCGATCGCCGCGGGCACCGGCCCGCTGGCCGTCGACGCCGAACGCGCGTCCGGTTTCCGCTACTCGGCCCGCGCCTACCTGATCCAGCTGCGGCGCGCCGGCGCCGGTTCCTTCCTCATCGACCCGATCCCGGTCACCGACGCGCTCACCCCGCTGGCCGAGGTGATCAACGAGCTGGAGTGGGTGCTGCACTCCGCCGATCAGGACCTGCCCGGTCTGGCCGAGCTCGGCCTGCGCCCGGCCCGCCTCTTCGACACCGAACTCGGCGGCCGCCTGGCCGGCTACGAGCGCGTCGGGCTGGCCGCCATGGTGGAGAACCTGCTCGGGCGGTCCCTGCGCAAGGGCCACGGCGCCGCCGACTGGTCGACCCGCCCGCTGCCGGACGAGTGGCTCAACTACGCCGCCCTCGATGTGGAGTTGCTGCTGGAACTGCGCGACACCGTCGCCGCCGACCTCACCGAGCAGGGCAAGATCGACTGGGCCGCCGAGGAATTCGAGCACGTCCGCACCATGGACCCGCCCGGGCCGAAGGCCGACCGGTGGCGGCGCACCTCCGGCATCCACACCCTGCGCCGCCCGCGTCAGCTGGCCATCGTGCGCGAGCTGTGGACCACCCGCGACGAGCTCGCCCGCGCCCGCGACGTGGCGCCCGCGCGCATCCTGCCCGACTCCGCCATCGTCGCCGCCGCGACCGGCGAGCCGCGCAGCATCGCCCAGTTGCGCACCCTGCCGGTCTTCGGCGGACCGCGGCAGCGCCGCTACTCGCGCGACTGGCTCGCCGCGGTCGAGCGTGGCCGCACCCTGCCGGACAAGGAACTGCCGCCGCTCACGCTGCCCTTCGACGGCCCGCCCCCGGCCAACCGCTGGGAACGCCGCGATCCGGCGGCCGCGGCGCGGCTGTCGACCGCCCGCGCGGCCATGGGCGAGCTGTCCACCGAGTACGCCATCCCGGTGGAGAACCTGCTCTCCCCCGATCTCGTCCGCCGCCTGTGCTGGGACGGGCTCCCGGACTACGCCGACGTCGGCGAACCGGACCAGCTCTCGGCCACCATCGAGGCCTTCCTGCGTGCCGGTGGCGCGCGGCCCTGGCAGCGCCGCCTCGCCGTGCCCGCGCTCACCAAGGCGCTCACGCCCGCCAACAGCTGAGCACACGACTCGGCCCCACCGCCGGAAGACGACGGCAGGGCCGAGGTGTGGCTACGGGGCGGGAACCTGGTGGGCCTGTTCCACGAACCGGTTGGTGTAGGTGGCCGCGAGGTCGATGCGCTCGCGGACCGGAGCCACATTGCGGGAGTACTGACCGAGAATGCGCAGAACGTTCTGGGCGCCTTCGGGTTTCATCAGCCCGTCCCCGTTGAACATGCCGATCGAGTCGCGGATCGACCGCACGTAGAGCCCCGGATCGCTGCCCGCGTACTGCGCGGGCATCTTCGCGGCGATCTCCTCCGGGGTGTGCGTGTCGATCCAGCGCAGGGTCTGTACGAAGGCGGCCGCCAGCTTCTGGACGATCTCCGGATGCGCCGAGACGGTGTCGCACTTCATGTACAGCGAGGACGCGGGATACAGGCCGCCGAGCGCCGCCCGCGTCCCCTCCTCGTTGCGCATGTCGGTGAGGATGCGCGCGTCACCGGACTCGACCATCTTCGCCACCGTGGGGTCGGTGGTCATGCCCGCGTCGATCCCGTCGTGGTTCATGCCCGCGATGAAGGTCTGACCGGCGCCGACCTTCACCCGCGTGTAGTCCGACGTGCTCAGCCCCGCCTGCCCGGCCAGGGCCTGGGTGAGGAAGTCGGTCGACGAGCCGAGCGAGGTGACGCCCAGCTTGCGGCCGCGGAAGTCGGCGGGCGAGCGGATCTCGGCGGCGTCGGCGGTCGAGACCAGCTCGACCTCGCCGGGCACGTCGGCGAACTGGACCACCGTCTGCAGGCACTGGTCCTTGGCCTGCAGGTCGATGGTGTGGTCGTAGAAGCCGACCACCGCCTGCACGTCCCCGGTGAGCAGGGCGGTCTCGGCGCTGGCGCCGGACTGCTCGCCGAGCAGTTTCACGTCGATGTCGTTGGCTTCGAAGGCGCCGAGCTGCTGGGCCAGCATGGCGGGCAGATAGATCACCTTCTCCAGACCGCCGACCATGATGGTGATCTGCGGTCGGCCGTCCGACATCGGGATCGAACGCGAGTCGCGGCAGCCGGTGGCCAGCAGCAGCGAGCTGATCGCGAGCAGAGCGAGGGCGAAAGGCTTGCGGTATCGCATCGTCTACACCCCGTGTCCCGACTGTGCCTGCGAGGGACGCCATTTCAGCAGCCGGTTCTCCGCGAAGCCGATCAGCCATTCGGCCATCAGCGCGACCACGGTGATGATGATCATGCCCGCGTAGATGCCTGCCGCGTCGAAGGTGCCCTGCGCGTTGGAGATCAGCAGACCCAGACCCTTGCTGGCACCGGCGTATTCACCGACGACCGCGCCGATCAGCGCGAAGCCGAACGCGGTGTGCAGGCTCGACAGGATCCAGGTGGTGGCGCTGGGCAGCACGATCGATCCCAGGATCTGGCGCCTGCTCGCGCCGAGGATGCGGGCGTTGTTGATGACATTGCCGTCGACCTCCCTGGCACCGGTGAAGGCGTTGAAGAACACCGCGAAGAACACCAGCACCACCACGGTCGCGACCTTGGACGACAGGCCGAGGCCGAACCAGATGATGAACAGCGAGGCGAGCACGATGCGCGGAACGGCGTTGAGCGCCTTGATGAACGGGGCGAGCACGTCGGCCCAGTAGCGGCTGCGGCCCAGCAGCGTGCCGAGCACGATGCCGGCGACGGTGCCGATCACGAAGCCGAGGACGGCCTCCTGCACCGTGGTGAAGATCTGCAGCCAGATCGAGCCGAATTGCGTTCCCTCGGTGAACCATTCGACCAACCGGTCGAAGATGAGCGAGGGCTTGGAGTAGAAGAACGGGTCGATCCACACGCTGGCGACCAGCTCCCAGGACCCCAGCCACAGTGCCACCAGCGCGGCCCGCAGGCCCCACACCCGCAGCTTCGACCTGCGCTGCGCGGCCCTGACCCTGGCCAGGATCTGGTCCTCGGACTCCGCCTCGACCTCCGGCGCGGTGGCGGCGATCTTGTCCATCGTCTCAAGCGACACGGGTCGCTCCCTTCGTCCGAGCCGCCTCGACCTGGTCGCGCAGCGTTTCCCAGATTTCCCGGTAGAGGTCGCGGAACTCCTCGGTGAGGCGCACCTCTTCGACATCGCGCGGGCGTTCGAGGGTGACGCGGAAGTCGCCGCACACCGTCGCGGGGCCCGCGGTCATCACCACGACGCGGTCGGCGAGCGCGATCGCCTCCTCGAGGTCGTGGGTCACGAAGATCACCGCGGCGTCGGTGCCCGCCCACACGCGCAGCAGTTCGTCCTGCATGAGCTGGCGGGTCTGCACGTCGAGCGCGCTGAACGGCTCGTCCATGAGCAGGATCTCGGGCTCGTTCACCAACGTCTGAGCCAGCGCGACGCGCTTGCGCATGCCGCCGGAGAGCTGATGCGGGTAGTAGTCCTCGAACCCGGCCAGGCCGACGATGCGCACCCACTCGGCGGCCTTCGCCTTGGCGGCGGCCTTCGACTCGCCGCGGAAGCGGGGACCGAGCGCGACATTGTCGATGACGCTGCGCCAGGGCAGTACCGCGTCCTGCTGGAACATGTAGCCGATGCCGTCGGGGATGCCGTCGACATCCTTGCCGCGCACCAGGGTCCGGCCCGCCGAGGTGGGCTCCAGGCCCGACACCAGCGAGAGGGTGGTGGACTTGCCACATCCGGTCGGGCCGACCACGGCGACGAATTCGCCTGCCGCGACGGTGAAATCGATGTCCTTCACCGCGGTGTGGATGCCACCGTCGGTCCCGGGGAAGCGTTTGGTCGCGCCCCGGAGTTCGATGAGTGGATTGCTCATTGCTGCTCCTGTGTCCGTCGCCGCTCGGGAGGTGATGTGCGGCCGCAGTCGAAAGATAAGTGGGCTGGGTCACAGGGCGCGCGCTTGTGCGCACAACCGGCGCAAGCGGCGATTCGCGGGTTGTGCGCATTGTGCTCACGGTCGCGGGTGGTGCCTACACTGAGCCGGTGAGGCTGTTCCCCCGGGGCGTCCGGCTGCGGACGCAGATCGTCTTGCTGCAGGTCGCGCTGGTAGCGCTGTCCCTGGGGCTGGCCTTCGGGGTGTTCGCCTACCTCAGCGATCAGCGGCTCACCGCCGAGTACGGGCAGCGGGCGCTGGCGATCGCGCGGACCGTCGCCAGCGACCCGGTGGTGCGCGCGGAGGTCGCGCGATACGCGGCGCTGCCGCTCGCGGGCGGACCCGGCCTGCGCGCCGAACTCACGGCAGGCGAACTCGAGCGGACCGCCGAAGCGGCACGGCAGCGCACTGCCGCGCTGTTCGTGGTGATCACCGACGACGCGGGATTGCGGCTGGCCCACCCCGATCCGGCCCGGCTGGGCGAGAAGGTGAGCACCGACCCGTCCCAGGCACTGGGCGGGGCCGAGGTGGTGATCAGCGAGCACGGCACGCTCGGGGACTCGGTGCGCGCGAAAGTGCCGGTGCGCGAACCGGGTTCGGACCGGGTCGTCGGAGAGGTGAGCGTCGGCATCTCGACCGCCGCCGTGGGCGAGCAACTGACCAGGGACCTGAGCCGGGCCGGGCTGCTGGTGCTCGGCGCGCTGCTCGCCGGGATCGCGGGCTCGGTGCTGCTGGCCCGGCGCTGGCACGAACTCACCCTGGGCCTGCAACCGGCGGAACTGGCCGAGCTGGTCCGCGAACAGGACGTGGTGCTGCACGGCATCGGGATCGGCGTGGTCGCGGTGGACGCGCGGTGGCGGACGACGGTGATCAACGACGAGGCCAGGGGCCTGCTCGGCATCGGCGGCGAGTCCGGGGTGCCGGTCGAGGCGATCGGTTTGACCCCGCGGGTGCTCGAGGTGTTCCGGGCCGCGGACGGTCATCCGGTGCAGGCGGCGGTCGGCGACCGGATCGTGGTGGTCACCGCGCGCACCGTCAGCCGCGACGGGCGCGCGCTGGGCGCGGTGCTCGACGTGCGCGACCGCACCGACGTGGAATCGCTGACCAGGCAGCTCGACGCGGTCCGCTCGATGAGCACCGTGCTGCGCGCCCAGCGCCACGAGTTCGCCAACCGGCTGCACCTGCTAAGCGGACTCCTGCACGGCGACCGTCCCGACGAGGCCGCCCGCTACCTCGGCGAACTGCTCGGATCCGGACCCCTCGGCGCCGCCATGCCCGGCATCGACGCCGTCCGGGACCCGTACCTGCAGGCCTTCCTCGCCGCCAAGGCGGCCCACGCCAGGGAACGCGGCGTCGCGCTGCGACTCGGCCCGAACACCTGGGTCGACGCGAACCTGCTCGCCCCCGTGGACGTCACGACCGTGCTGGGCAACCTGCTCGACAACGCGATCGACGCGGTGCGCGACCCGCGCCCGGCAGCCGACACCGCCCCCGCGACGACATCCCCGGCGAGTGACACTCCCCCGGCAGCCACCGAACACTCAGCGACATCCCCCGCGACCGGCGCACCGTCGACAACCACCGAACACCCAGCGACACCCTCCCCGAGCGACGCACGCTCGACTGCCACCGAACACTCCGCGGGCGACGCACCTTCTGCAGCCGCCGAAAACTCCGCGAGCGACGCACCCTCGGCAGCCATCGAACTCTCGGTGACACTGTCGCCTTCAGCAGCCACCGGTCTCCAAGCGGCATCCGGCGGCGACAGTGGTTCCGGTGCTGCCCGGTACGGCGTCGGCGCGGAGCACAGAGCGCGCGGGATCGTGGAAGTCGAATTGGTGCAGGAGGATTCGACGTTGCACATCACCGTGGCGGACGACGGGGCCGGGGTGTCGCCGGAGCTGACCGCGACCTTGTTCACCGAGGGCGTGTCGACCAAGCCGGGGGCGGGGGTGCCGGGTGGGCGCGGGGTCGGGCTCGCGTTGGCGCGGCAGGTCGCGCGGGCGCTCGGTGGGGACGTGTGGTTGGCCTCGGCCGGGGGGCCGGGCCGGGAACTGGCGGGGGCGGAGTTCATCGCGCGTCTGCCGGGCGTGCTGAGCGAAGGAGAATCCTGGTGACCGAGTTCCGTGTGCTCGTCGTCGACGACGATTTCCGGGTGGCCAACATGCACGCCGGCATCGTCGGCGCGCTTCCCGGATTCACGGTCGGGGCGGTGGTGAACACCGTGGCCGACGCGCGGCAGGCGCTCGCGGCCGACGCGGTCGACCTGGCGCTGGTGGATGTGTACCTCCCGGACGGGTCGGGAATCGAGCTGGTTCGCGAATTGCGCTGCGACGCCATGATGTTGACCGCTGCGACCGAGTCGGCGACGGTCCGCGCGGCCACGGCGGCGGGCGCGCTGGCCTACCTGGTGAAGCCGTTCGAGCACACCGCCCTGGCCGCCCGGCTGGCCGGGTACGCGCGCTACCGCCGCATCCTGTCCGCGCCGGAGGTCGGCGCCGGCGATGTCGACGCCGCCCTGGCGGCGCTGCGTCCGGCCACACCCGCCGCCGAACGTCCGTCCGCCGCGTCCTCCTCCCCCACCCGCGAGCTGGTGCTCCGCGCGGTCCACGGCGCGCCCGCTCCGCTGTCGGCGGGCGAGATCGCCGCCGCCATCGGGATCTCCCGCGCCACCGCGCAGCGCTACCTCGCCGCCCTCTGCACCACGGGCGACCTGCGCATGCGCCTGCGCTACGGCACGACCGGCCGTCCCGAACAGGAGTACTCGCCGGCCCGCGGCACGCCCTGAGCCGCCCCGGCGCCGCGTGTAGACGACGATGCTTGTCGCCGCGATCCAGCACGGTCACCCTCACCTTCGACACCGACCTGAGCATCCTCAACGCGGTCGGGTTCGCGTTCAACATCGCCCTGCTGGTGCTGACCTTCCTGCCCGCCACCGGACGGTGGCTGGCACACCGCGGGCCGGGGGCCTGACCCGAAAAGCGGTCGACCACCCCGCCTCTCGACGGTAGCGTCGGCACGCCCCGCCACCACCGTCGAGAGGACCGCCGTGCTCGAAGCCGAGATCGCCGCCAACCGCGCGAACTGGGACGACCGCGCCGAGGTGCACGCACGCTCGCGAATGTACGACGTCGAGGCCTTCCTGGCCGACCCGGCCGCGGTCTCGACCGTCGTCCGCAACGACCTCGCGGTACTGGCGCCCCACCTGCCGGAGAACGGGATCGTGGGCCGGTCGCTGCTGCACCTGCAATGCCATATCGGGACCGACACCGTGTCCTGGGCCCGGCTCGGCGCCGTCGAGGTGCACGGGCTCGACCTCTCCCCGAACTCGCTGCGGCACGCCGCGCGCATCGCCGCCGCCGACGGACGCGACATCACCTGGGTCGAGGGCGACGCGCGGAACGCCTCGACACTGATCGACCGCCACTTCGACACCGTCGTGACGAGCGCGGGCACGATCGTCTGGCTGCCCGAGCTCACCGCGTGGGCCCGCTCGATCCACGACCTGCTCGCGCCCGGCGGACTCTTCGTCGTCCGCGACGACCACCCGGTCCTCGGCGCCATGGACCACGAGCCGTGGGAGATCACCGACGACTACCTGGCGGGTGGCGGGGTGCGCACCTACTCCGACAGCGGGACCTACACCGAGGATTCCGCCGGGACGATCGCGCACACGACCAATCACGAATGGCGTCACGACCTCGGCGAGGTCGTCGGCGCGCTGCTGTCGGCCGGGTTGAGCATCGAGGCGCTGCACGAGTTGCCGTACATGGACTGGCCGGCGTTTCCCGACCTCGTCGCCTGTGAGCAGGGCTGGACCCTGGCCGCGGGCAAGCCGCGGATCCCGTTGAACTTCGCGGTCGTCGCCCGCCGCCCGTAGGTGCGCTCGCCCGGTGCTGCCACCGGGCGAGCCCGGACGTCAGCGGGACCGGAGCCAGCCGCCGATGCGCTGGGCGATGGCGTCGGGCGTGAGGCCGAGGTCCTCGAGGATCTCCCCGCGCGCGGCGTGGTCCAGGAACTGCTGGGGCACACCGAGATCGCGGGTCGGGACGTCCAGCCCGGCTTCGCGCAGGCGGGCCGAGAGCGTGGCGCCGATGCCGCCGTGCAGGCCACCGTCCTCGACGGTGACCACGAGCCGGTGGTTCTCGGCCAGCTTGACCAGCGTGTCCGAAACCGGGATGACCCAGCGCGGATCGACCACCGTGACCGAGATCCCCTGCGGGGCGAGCAGTTCGGCGACCCGCATGGCCGTCTCGGCGAACGAGCCCACCGCCACGATCAGCACGTCACCGTGCTGGGACTGAGCCGAGCCCGCGCCGGGTACCGCCAGGCGCAGCACGTCGACGCCGTCGAGCCGCTCGACCGCCGTGATGTCCTCGGCGACACTGCCTTTCGGGAACCGCAGCACGGTCGGTCCGTCGGTGACGGCCAGCGCCTCGCCCAGTTCCTCGCGCAGGGTGGCGCCGTCACGCGGGGCGGCGACCCGGATGCCGGGGATGATGCCGAGCAACGACAGGTCCCACATGCCGTTGTGGCTGGCGCCGTCGGGGCCGGTGATGCCCGCGCGGTCGAGCACGACGGTGACCGGCTGCTTCAGCAGCGCCACATCCATCAGCAGCTGATCGAAGGCGCGGTTGAGGAAGGTGGAGTAGATCGCCACCACCGGGTGCATGCCGCCGAGCGCCAGACCCGCGGCCGAGGCCATCGCGTGCTGTTCGGCGATGCCGACGTCGAACATGCGCTCCGGGAAGCGTTCCCCGAACGCGGCCAGACCTGTGGGACCCGGCATGGCGGCGGTGATGGCAACGATGTCCTCGCGCCGCGCCGCGTGCTCGACGAGTTCCTCGGAGAACACCGCCGTCCAGCCCTTGGCCTTCTTGCCCGCCAGCGGGCGGCCGGTGAGCGGGTCGATCGGATCGCAGGCGTGCATCTGATCGGCGACGTGGTTCTCGGCGTGCTCGTAGCCGTTTCCCTTGCGGGTCACCACGTGCACCACCACCGGACCACCGAAGTCCTTGGCGCGCCGCATCGCCGCCTCGAGCGCGACCAGGTCGTGGCCGTCGACCGGGCCGACGTACTTCATGCCCAGGTCGCCGAAGAGCTCCTGCGGGCTCACCGCGTCCTTGATGCCCGCCTTGAGCGCGTGCACCATCGAGTAGGCCGAATCCCCTACGGCGGGAATGCTTTTGAGAATGCGCTTGCCCGCGTCGAGCGCGTGCTCGTAGGCGGGCTGGGTGCGCAGCGCGGTGAGCCGGTCGGCCAGGCCGCCGATGGTCGGCGCGTAGGAGCGGCCGTTGTCGTTGACCACGACCACCACCGGGCGGTCGGGCGCGCCCGCGATGTTGTTCAGCGCCTCCCAGCACATGCCGCCGGTGAGCGCGCCGTCACCGACGACCGCGACGACGGTGCGGTCCTGCTCGGTCAGCGCGAACGCCTTGGCCAGGCCGTCGGCGTAGGACAGCGCGGCGGAGGCGTGCGAGGACTCCACCCAGTCGTGTTCGCTCTCGGCGCGACTCGGGTAGCCCGACAGGCCGTCGCGCATGCGCAGCGAGTCGAACCGGTCCTTGCGGCCGGTGAGGATCTTGTGCACGTAGGCCTGATGACCGGTGTCGAAGATCAGCGGATCGGCCGGGGAATCGAAGATCCGGTGCAGGGCGATGGTCAGTTCCACCACGCCCAGGTTCGGGCCGAGATGACCACCGGTGGCGGCGACCTTGCGCACCAGGAACTCGCGGATCTCGTCCGCCAGGTCGCGCAGTTGCGGCACGCTCAGCCGGCGCAGATCTTCGGGTGAATCCACCCGCGACAGCACTCCCACCTGAACTCGCTCCCTCCGGACTACAGTGTGATCCGCCCAGTGTATTTGGCCGGGCGAGCGGCTCCGGCTCGCGGCCCCTCCCGCACCCCGCGCGCCGGTGTGCCACCCGCACGTCGCGCACCCCACCGCATGCCCGCTGAACTGGGCGATCCGGGCGCGGCGCACCGCCGCGACGGCTGTGAGGACTATCTCCCCGCGCGTCCCCGCCGGGGGCTCGGCGCCGCGCCCTACAGTGGCGCTGTGGCGCAACCCGATGGTGTCGATCCCGGTGTCGTGGCGAGCATGCTCGACGAGGTGTACGCGGCCCTGCGCGAGGACTGCGCCGGCGCGCCCGCCGACTACATCCCCGAACTCGCCGCGGTGCCGCCCGACTCGTTCGGGCTGTGCCTGGCCACCGCCGACGGGCTCGTCTACGAGGTCGGTGACACCACGACCGGATTCACGATCCAGTCCATCTCCAAGCCCTTCACCTACGCGCTGGCGCTGGCCGACCGCGGCCTCGACGGCGTGGCCGCGCACATCGACGTGGAACCCTCGGGCGAGCCGTTCAACGAGATCAGCCTCGAGCCCGACACCCAGCGCCCCAGCAACCCGATGATCAACTCCGGCGCGATCACCGCGGCCTCCCTGATCGCCGGCCGCGACGCCGCCGACAAATTCGAGCGGGTCCGCCGCTGCTACTCCCGCTTCGCGGGCCGGGAGCTGACGATGGACGAGGCGGTCTACACCTCGGAGGCGCGCACCGGGTTCCGCAACCGCGCGATCGGTTACATGCTGCGCTCGGTCGGGATCATCGACGTCGACCCTGACGACGCCGTCGACCGGTACTTCCGGCAGTGCTCGATCGAGGTCACCTGTACCGACCTGGCCGTGATGGCGGCGACCCTGGCCGACAACGGGGTGAACCCGCGGACGAAGGAGCGAGCGCTCTCGGCCGCGCTCACCGAGCGGGTCCTCAGCGTGATGACGACCTGCGGGATGTACAACGCCGCCGGTGACTGGGTGACCACGGTCGGACTGCCCGCCAAGAGCGGGGTGGGTGGCGGGATCATCGCGGTGCTGCCCGGTCAGCTGGGGATCTCGGTGTACTCGCCCCGGCTGGACGCCCACGGCAACAGCGTGCGCGGCGTCGCGGCCTGCCGGGAGCTCTCGCGGCGGCTGGAATTGCACTTCTGTCACGTGACCCGGTCGGCGCGCACCGCCATCCGCGCCGAGTACACGGTGGCGCAGGTGCCGTCGCGGCTGCGCCGCTCCCCCGCCGACGCCGAGGTGCTGGCGGCGCACGGCGAGCGGGCCCGCGTCTACGAACTGCACGGCGACCTGCTGTTCGCGGGCGCCGAACGGGCGGTGCGCGCCATCGAGGGCAATGTCGGCGCGCTCGACGCGCTGGTGATCGATCTGCGCCGGGTCGGCGAGGTGAGCGCGGTCGCCCGCGAGATGCTCGACGCGCTGCAGGCCGAACTGGTGCGACGGGGAAGCCGGGTCGCGCTGGTCGACCCCGAGGCCAAGCTCGGACACGAGGTGTCCAGCCTCGACCCCGACGATCCGCGCGGTCGGGTGTTCATCGACCGCGACACCGCCACCGAATGGTGCGAGGACATCGTCCTGGCCCGGCACCGCCCACCCGGCACGAACGCGCGCACCTCGATCGAGCTCGCCGACCACCCGCTGCTGCGCGGGCTCGACCCCGCCGACCGGGATCGCCTGGCCGCCGACTTCCAGACCCGTACCTTCGCGCGCGGCGAGGTGATCGCCGACCGGGGCGACCCGCGCTGTGGCCTGTTCTTGATCCTCGACGGCCGCGTCCGGGTCACCTTCCCCGGGACCGACGGGCGGGTGCACCGGCTGGTGACGCTGTCGGCGGGCATGACGTTCGGCGAGATCCCGATGCTGCTGGGGGAACCGTTCGTCAACGAGATCGTCGCCGAGACGCCGTTGCGGGTGGCGGTGATGCGCCCCGAGGTGTTCGACGAGCTCACCCAGGGGCACCCGCAGCTGAAACTGGCCCTGCTGCAACGACTCGCCGCGGGTGCCTACGCGCAGATGGACGCCGCGGTGCGCACCATCTCCGGCAGCGCGGGCAACTACTGAGCGCGGGAACCCCCGATTCGCGGCGGTCGTTGGGCTGCACGACACCCTTGGAGCGACAGGAGCACCACGATGGCAGAGATCTCCCCGCGAGCGAGCGTCACCATGTTCGGGTACGGCAGCGTCCGTGCCGTCCCCGACCTGGTCCGGCTCACGCTGTCGGTGGAATCGCGGTCGGTCACCGTCGTCGGCGCCTATGGACGCGCGGGCGACCGGGTCGCGGCCGTGGTGGCCGCCCTGCGCGCGGCGGGTGTGCGCGACGCGGACATGGCGACCAGCGGGCTGAGCGTGCAGACCGAGACCGTCTACACCAACGACCGCCGCAACGAGATCGTCGGCTATCTCGCGACCACCGGGCTCACGGTGTCGCTGCGGGAGGACATCGGCGCCGACCCCGCCGAGGCCATCGCATCGGCGGTCGCGGCGGGCGGTGACGACGTACGTCTCGGCGGACTGAACCGCAGTCTCGCCGACCCCGAACCCCTGCGCGCGCAAGCCCGGGATGCCGCCTTCGACCACGCCCTTGCCAAGGCCGAGCAGTACGCTGCCCGCGCGGGGATCGCGCTCGGCGAGGTCGTCGAGATCACCGAGAACACCGCCGCCCCCGTGCCCCAGGCCTACGGGATCAGCGCCGAGATGAGCGCCCCGGCGGGGCTCGCCCGAGGCGGTTCCCCGATCCCGATGGTCCCCGGCGAGACCGAGATCAGCGCAACTGTCCGGGTGACCTGGGCACTCGCGCGATCCTGACACCGACCCGGCGATGATGCCGGCACCCGTGCTCCGGCGTGCCGATCATCGCCGACAGTGGTCGTGTCGACCGCCGGCAACGACAGACCGCGGCGACACCTCGAATCACAGCTCGCCCGGGCGTCGGCCGCGCAGTAGGCAGCGCGCCCTGCGCCGAAGGCCCGCGCTGATCGCCGGTGGGGTGGGCGAGCACCCGCGATGATGGCCGGGTCCACCCGGCTCGCGGTGTGCCGGCGCCTGCCCGCCGACAGCGGGTGGCGGGCACAGTCGAGTCCCTGCCGTCGTGGCTGTGGCGCTCAGCGGTCGAGCAGGGCCACGCATTCGACGTGGTGGGTGGCGGGGAAGGCGTCGAAGGCGCGCAGGTCGGCGAGGTGGTAGCCCGCGTCGAGGTAGAGGCCGAGGTCGCGGGCGAACGAGGCCGGGTCGCAGCCGATGTGGACGATGCGGCGGGGGTCGGCGTCGGTGACGGCGGCGACGACCTCCTTGCCCGCGCCCGCGCGCGGCGGGTCGAGGACCACGACGTCCGGCGTGCCCGTGGCGTCGCGGACCCAGCGTTCGACGCGGTCGGCCCGCAGTTCCAGCCACGGCAGATCGCCGAGGGCGGCGGTGCCGTCGGCGACGGCCGCACGGGCCGATTCCACGGCCGCGACCGCGCCGGTCTGCCCGGTCTGCTCGGCCAGGCGCGCGGCGAACACGCCGACCCCGCTGTAGAGATCCCAGCCGGAACCGCCGGGCGTGAGCCCCGACCACTCGGCCACGAGATCCGAATAGCATTGCGCCGCACCGCGATGCGCCTGCCAGAAACCGGTCGCCGCCAGTTCCCAGCGCCGCCCGGCGACGTACTCCACCGCCCGCCCCGACCCGGCGAGCACCCATTCCTCGCGGGGCGCGTTGGTGGCCGACTTGCGCGCGGCCGCCCGATCCCGGACGGCGCCGCGGTCATCGGCGGCCGGACCACGCCGGCCCGCCGGGCGATGGCCGCGTCCGCGGCCGGCGCCGCGCGGGGTGCCCGGTCTGCCACCGGCCTGCGCCGTGTCGGGCACGGCGGCCAGTTCCACGATGTGGCGCACACCGTCGCCGTCGACCGCGACGACCAGATCGGAGCCGGGAGTCCAGCGCCGATCGGCGACACCGTCGAGCGCGCCGGCCACCGGCTGCGGGCAGCGCAGATCCGGGAGCACGGCGGTGCTGCGGAACCGGTGCACCCCGGCGCGGCCGTCGCCGTCGACCACCAGCCGAACCCTGGTACGCCAGCCGCCGGTCTCGGCGGCGTCGCCGATCGGCTCGACCGTCACCTCGCGCTCCACCCCGGCGAGCCTGCGCAGCTGCTCGGCCACCACCGTGGCCTTCAGCGCCCGCTGCGCGGCGGGCGTGGCGAAGGAGAAGTCACAGCAGCCGGCACCGCCGGGCCCGGAGACCGGGCAGGTCGCGGGCACCCGATCCGGGGACGCCTCGATGATCTCGACGGCGTCGGCCCGGCAGAACGAGCCGCCACGGTCCTCGGTGACCAGGGCGCGCACCAGCTCGCCGGGCAGTCCGTGCCGCACGAACACCACACGGCCCTCGTGACGACCGACACAGAATCCGCCGTGCCCGGGTGGCCCGAGCCGGATCTCGAATTCCTGTCCGCGCCACTCGCTCATCGCCGGCGTCCCGGTTGTTCGAAGCCGCGCCGCACCGAACCGGGCGCGTTCACGTCGGCGGGCTGCTTGGCCCGCGTCGAGGAACTCAGCTGCCACGGCACGCTGGTGACCATCACACCGGGCTCGAACAGCAGCCTGCCCTTGAGCCGCAGCGCCGACTGGTTGTGCAGCACCTGCTCCCACCAGTGGCCGACCACGTATTCGGGGATGAACACGGTGACGACATCGCGCGGAGAGTCCTTGCGCACCCGCTTGACGTATTCGAGGACCGGCTTGGTGATCTCGCGGTACGGCGATTCGACCACCTTCAACGGCACGTTGATCTCGCTGTTCTCCCACTCGCGCACCAGCTTGCGGGTGTCGGCGTCGTCGACGTTGACCGTCACCGCCTCGAGCGTGTCGGGCCGGGTCGCGCGGGCGTAGGCCAGCGCGCGCCGGGTCGGCAGGTGCAGCTTGGAGACCAGCACGATGGAATGGGTTCGGCTGGGCAGCACGCCGTCCCAATCGGATTCGTCGAGCTCGCGCGAGACCGAGTCGTAGTGCTTGCGGATGAGCTTCATCACGATGAAGATCGCCACCATCGTCAGGATCGCGATCCAGGCACCCGCGAAGAACTTGGTGATCAGCACGATGATCAGCACGGTGCCGGTCGCGGTGAGACCGATCGCGTTGATCACCCGCGAGCGCTGCATCTTCGACCGCTGCGCCGGATCGGTCTCGGTGCGCAGCAGGCGCGTCCAGTGCCGCAGCATGCCGGTCTGGCTCAGCACGAACGAGACGAACACGCCGACGATGTAGAGCTGGATGAGCTTGGTCACCTCGGCGCCGAACAGCACCACGAACGCGATGGCCGCGCCGGACAGGAACAGGATGCCGTTGGAGAAGGCCAGCCGGTCGCCACGGGTGTGCAGCTGACGCGGCAGGTACCGGTCCTGCGCCAGGATCGAGCCGAGCACCGGGAAACCGTTGAACGCGGTGTTGGCGGCCAGCACCAGGATCAGCGCGGTGACGATGGTGATGAAGAAGAAGCCGATCGGGAAGCCGTGGAAGACGGCCTCGGCGATCTGCGCGATCAGCGTCTTCTGGTGGTAGTCGGCGGGCGCGCCGACCAGATTCGACGCGTCGTGGGCGTACACGACGCCGATCTTCTGGGCCAGGATGATGATGCCCATCAGCAGCACGATCGCGATGCTGCCCAGCAGCAACAGCGTGGTCGCGGCATTGCGGGACTTGGGCTTACGGAACGCGGGCACGCCGTTGCTGATCGCCTCGACACCGGTCAGCGCGGCACAGCCGGAGGAGAAGGCCCGCGCGATCAGGAAAGCGAAGGCGATGCCGTAGAGGTGTTCGTCCTCGGCCTCGAGCCCGAATCCGGCCGAGGCCGCCTGGATGTCGTCCCCGAGCACGTACGTCCGGAACAGGCCCCAGCCGAGCATCACCGCCATGCCGATGATGAAGGCGTAGGTCGGGATCGCGAAGGCGGTGCCCGACTCGCGCACGCCGCGCAGGTTGATGGCGGTGAGCACCGCGATCGCCACCACCGCGAACAACACCTTGTGCGTGGCGACGAACGGAACGGCCGAGCCGATGTTGGAGGCCGCCGAGGAGATCGACACCGCCACCGTGAGCACATAGTCGACCAGCAACGCGCTGCCGACGGTCAGACCCGCGGTGGGGCCGAGATTCTTCGTCGCGACCTCGTAGTCGCCACCGCCCGACGGATAGGCGTGCACGTTCTGCCGGTAGCTGGCGACCACGACCGCCATCACGAACGCCACGGCCAAGCCGACCCACGGGGCGTACAGGTAGGCCGAGATGCCCGCCGCGGACAGGACGAGGAAGATCTCCTCCGGCGCGTACGCCACCGAGGACATCGCGTCGGAGGCGAACACCGGCAGGGCGATCCGCTTGGGCAGCAGGGTATGGCCGAGCGAATCGCTGCGGAACGGCCTGCCGAGCAGCAAACGCTTCGCTGCCGTCGTCAACTTGGACACCGGGCTGAGCATAGAGGAGTTCATCGGCCGGTTCGCGTCCACGTTCGGCGCACCGGCGCGGGTGTCGTGATTGTTTGTCCGGGCCCGGCGAGGGGAAAATGGCCGAGGGGACCTCCGGCGGGTACGGTCCATGCCGGGATGCCACGGCCAGGAACGAGGGTGCACGGTGTACGTAGTGATCATGGGGTGCGGACGAGTGGGCTCGTCGCTGGCGCGCGCCCTGGTCCGGGTCGGCCACGAGGTCACGGTGATCGACCGCGATCCCAGCGCGTTCCGCCGGCTGGGTGAGGGGTTCACCGGGCAGGAAGTGGTGGGCGTCGGATTCGACCGGGATGTGTTGACCCGCGCGGGAATCGAGCGCGCCGACGCCTTCGCGGCGGTGTCCTCCGGGGACAACTCCAACATCATCTCGGCCAGGGTGGCCAGGGAGATGTTCGGCGTCGAGCGGGTGGTCGCGCGGATCTACGACGCCAAACGCGCCGAGGTGTACGAACGCCTCGGCATCCCGACCATCGCGACCGTGCCGTGGACCACCGACCGGTTCCTGCGCAGCCTCATCGGCGACAACTCCACCACCACCTGGCGCGACCCGACCGGCGCGGTGGCGATCACCCAGCTCACCCTGCACGAGGACTGGTCCGGTCGCACGGTCCGGGACCTGGAACGGGCGCTCGGGGTGCGGGTGGCGTTCCTGCTGCGCTTCGGCCAGGGCCTGCTGCCCGAGGCCAAGACCATCGTGCAGGCCGACGACGTGGTGTACGTCGCGGCGACATCGGGCAGTGTCGGCGAGACGGTCGCGCTGGCCGCCAAGCCCCCGGCGAGCGAGGACTGATCGAGATGAAGGTTGCCATCGCCGGAGCGGGCGCCGTGGGGCGCTCGATCGCCAGGGAACTGCTGCGGGGCGGGCATCGGGTGATGCTGCTCGAGCGTCAGCTCGATCACATCGACCCCGCCGCCATCCCCGACGCGGTCTGGGTGCACGCCGACGCCTGCGAGCTGTCGCTGCTGGAGAACGCTGAACTCGAGACCTACGAGGTGGTCATCGCGGCCACCGGGGACGACAAGGCCAATCTCGTGCACAGCCTGCTCGCCAAGACCGAGTTCGGCGTGCGCCGGGTGGTCGCGCGGGTCAACGATCCGCGCAACGAATGGCTCTTCGACGATTCCTGGGGCGTCGATGTGGCGGTCTCCACGCCACGTCTGCTGGCCTCCCTGGTGGAGGAGGCCGTCTCGGTGGGTGATCTGGTGCGGCTGATGACGCTGCGGCAGGGCCAGGCCAACCTGGTGGAGATCACGCTGCCCACCGACACCCAGCTCGCGGGCAAACCCGTGCGCACGCTGGCGATGCCGCGCGACACCGCGCTGGTGACGATCCTGCGCGGCGGGCGGGTGATCGTGCCGCAGCCCGACGACCCGTTCGAGGGCGAGGACGAACTGCTGTTCGTCACGTCGGTGGAAGCCGAGGAAGACCTGCGCCTGACCCTGGCCACCCACGGGATCAAGCCGTAGTTCAGGCCGCCTTCAGCTGCGCGCGCAGCTTGTTCAGCGCGCGGTGCTGCATCACCCGCACCACGCCGGGGCTGGTGCCGATGGCCTCGGCGGTCTGCGCCGCGCTCCAGCCGAGCACGATCCGCATGACCAGCACCTCGCGATGGTTCGGGGCCAGTCCCGACATCAGCTCGTGGGTCGCCGCGCGCCGCTCCATGGCCAGCGCCCAGTCCTCCGGCCCCGCGGCGCCGGAGGCCGTGTCGGGCACCTCGGCCACCGGGTAGGCGGTGTGCTTGGCGCGCCGGAACGCGTCGGAGACCTTGTTGGCGGCGATGCCGTAGACGAACGCCAGGAACGACTTGCCCTGGTCCCGGTAACGCGGGATGGCGGTGACCGTGGCCATGAGCACTTCCTGGGCGACGTCGTCGGCGGTGACGGTCAGGTGCCCGGTGGCGCCCATCCTGGACGAGCAGTAGCGCCGCACCAGCGGGTGCACCAGGCGCACGATCTCGGCGATGGCCTCGCGATCACCGGCCGCGGCGGGCGCGATGAGAGCGTCGAGTTCGGCCCCGATGCGCTTGCTCTCCGACAGCACGGCGGCGGTCGTGTTCTTCGATGCGCCGCGGGGGCGATGCTCGGTAGCCATCATGGTCGCCGGTCCTCTCACGATCACTGCGATTTCTGTTACGCATTGATCGTGCGACGATCCGGACCGGGCGACCAGGCACCCCAGGGTGGGTACTTCCCCACCTCCGGCGCCCCCGCGCTCACCCTTCAGGCGCGCGCGGAATCCGTTCCGGCAGCGGCGGAATCACTCTTCTCGGCGGGCAGGTGCCCGGCGCGGCGGACCGCCCACACCGTGATCACCAGGGCCACCGCCGTCAGCGGCCAGCCCATGCCGATCCTGGCCACCGCCAGCCAGGTGGTGTGGTCGGTGTCGTAGAGCTGGGACTGCACCAGGTAGCGCGCGCCGAACACGACCACCCACACCACGGTGGCCAGATCGTAGAGTTTGCGGATGCGCCGATCGGCACGCCAGCTCGTGCCGTGCCCGTTGAGCGCGCCCCAGATGACCCCGACCAGCGGCCGCCGGAACAGGATCGACAGCGCGAACACACCGGCGTACACCAGGCTGGTGTAGATGCCGAACAGGAAGAACCCCTTGGCCTCCCCCATCCGGTAGGCGATGAACGCGCACACGCCGACCCCGAGGAAACCGGAGATCGCGGGCTGCACGGGGCTGCGCCGGTACAGGCGCCACACGAGCACGCCCGCGGCCACCCCCAGTGCCGCCCAGATGGCCGCGGTGAGCCCGGCCACGGTGTTCACGGGGACGAACACCAGCACGGGCAGGGTGGAGTAGATCAGGCCGCTGAAGCCACCCATCTGCTCGAGCAGGGTCTGCTCGGTGCGTGCCACCTCACCGTCGACGGCGGGGTCGACAGGGTCGGCCGGGAGATCGGTCGCCACCGGGAGCACCACGGTGGGTTCGGAGTCCGCGGCGGGGTGGTACTCGTCGCTGGTGGGCATACGTCAGCTGTTCCCGCGCAATTCGTAGTAGGGGTTGAAGATCACCTTGCGGCCGTCGCGGTCACCCACGCGGCCACGGACCATGATGCGCCGGCCCGGTTCGATTCCGGGAATCCGCCTGCGCCCGATCCAGACGAGCGTGATGGCGTCGGTGCCGTCGAAGAACTCGGCCTGCACGGTGGCGCCCGCCGACTTCGGGCACGCCTCGACGCTGCGGAGCCTGCCGAGGATGGTGGCCTCCTCGCCGCGACAACAGTCGGCGGCGCGCCGGGCGCCGGAGGCGTCGGCGGTCTCCGCCAGTTCCTCGGCGTCGAGCTGATCGATGTCGGCGGTCAGACGGCGACCGAGTCGACGAAAATATCCCGAGTCCGGACCCGATCCCGACTTGCGTCCGCCCGTGGATGACGACATGGCACGCTTCTCCCGCTAGTTGGCCGTACACCGCCACTGTAGTTGGGCAAACACCTCGGCCGCTACGCTCGGTCCGTGATGTGCACCCCACCCCAGGTCACCGTGGTCGCCCTGCCCGGAACCGGCTCCGATGCCGATTTCGCCGCACGGGCTTTCGGTCCCGCGGCGGCCGCCGCCGGTCTGGCGTTCCAGGCCGTCGAGCCGGATCCGCGGGCCGTGATCGCGAGCTGTACCGCGGCTTTGGACGCCGCGGCGGCACGCGGTCCGGTCCTGGCCGCAGGCATTTCCCTCGGTGCCGCGATCGCGCTCGACTGGGCTGCCGGGCGCCGCACCGCGGTGGTCGGTGTCATCACAGCATTACCCGCGTGGACCGGCGCCGAAACCGCCGACTGCCCTGCCGCGTCGAGCGCCTCGGTTACCGCCGGGCAATTGCGTGCCGACGGGCTGGAGGCAGTGATCGCCCGGATGCGCGCGTCGAGCCCGCCGTGGCTGGCCGACGCGCTCACCCAGTCCTGGCGCGGCCAGTGGCCACACCTGCCCGACGCGCTCGAGGAGGCGGCGGCCTACGCCTGGCCGACGCCCGAGCTGCTCGCGCGCGTCGAGACGCCGGTGGCCGTGGTCGGCGCGAGCGACGACCCGGTGCACCCGATCGCGGTGGCCGAACAGTGGGCGGCCACGCTGCCGCAGGCCCGGCTGCACAAGGTGACGCTGGCCGAACTCGGCGCCGATCCGGCGGTGCTCGGCCGGGCCGGGTTCGCCGAACTCGCCGCGGCCGGCGGCGCCTGGTAGGCGGCACCGGCCGCGCGCGGTCCTAGTTCAGGCCGAGCTGCTGCATGGCCGAGCCGTCGGCGCCGCGCCGCGGCTCGTCGGGCAGCTTCGGCGGCAGCGCCGAGGTGGGCGCCGCCTGCGCGGCGATGGCCTGCGCGGCGATGGCCTGCTGCTGTGCCTGCACCTGCTGCTGGTGGGCGGCCGCGAGCTGCTCGGCCAGTTCCTGGGGCAGCACCACCGGCAGCGGATCACGCACCGGCAGCGGCTCGGTGCCGCGGCGCACCACGGCGTCGGCGAGGACCGCGCGCGCCGCGGTGATCAGCGGGCTGCGGTCGTCGACCGCGCCCGAGGGGCCCGCCGCGACGAGCCGGATCATCCACCGCGGCCCGTCGACACCGATGAAGCGCAGGTCGGCGCCCTCCGTGATCGCCTTCACCTCGCGACCCCACGGACCCTTCTCCACCGCGACGCTCGCGCCGTCGGCGCGCAGCGACTCGGCCAGGTCGGCGGCCACAGTGCGCCACTGCCCGGCCGACTTCGGCGCGGCGTAGGCGGAGACGGTGAGCCGGCCGTGTTCGGTGGCCAGGTGCACCGCCTGCGGGGTGCCGTCCGGGCTCATCTCCACCTGCAGCTGGCCGCCCGGCGGCAACGGGATGACGACCGAGCCGAGGTCGAGCCGCTGGGCGATGACCTCGTCGGAGACCTCACTGATGTCGTAGGGACCGGCGGCGGCGTCGGGCTGGTGATCGAAGTTGCCGTAGATCCGCTCGTCGGTGGGCGCGTCGTCGAAGTCCAGGCGCGCGAAGTCGGGGCGCGGGAACTCGTCGGTGTCGTACTCGTCGTCGTAGCCGTCGAGTTCGTCGTAGTCCTCGGCGTCGTCGTAGCGGGGTTCGTCGTAGTCGACGACCTCCTCGTCGTGCCGCCGATTCTTCTTGCCGAACAGACCCATTACGCCTCCTCGCCGGCCAGGCTCGCGTGCCCGCCGCTCGACCCGTATCCACCGGTACCGCGCGCGGTGTCGTCGAGATCGTCGACCTCGGCGAACTCGACCAGCTCCACCCGCTGCACCAGCAGCTGGGCGATCCGGTCGCCGCGGCGCAGTTCGATCGCGGTGCGCGGGTCGTGGTTGATCAGGCACACCTTGATCTCGCCGCGATAGCCCGCGTCGACCGTGCCGGGGGTGTTGACCACCGACAGGCCCGCCTTCGCGGCCAGCCCGGACCGGGGATGGATCAACCCGACGGTCCCCACGGGCAGCGCGATCGCGATTCCGGTGCCGACCAGCACCCGCTCGCCCGGTTCGATGATCACGTCCTCGGTGGTACAGAGATCGACGCCCGCGTCGCCTTCATGGGCACGCGTCGGCACAGGGATGCCGGGATCGAGCCGCCGCAGCGGAATCGGTGCAAGTGCGTTCACATCGGTCGAGCCTACGCGCTCGAGGGCCCGACCTTGCGGTCACCGCCCCGGCTCGGTGGCCTACTCTGGACAGGTGCCCGACCAGCCCCGTTCGACGACCACCGACAGCACCGACACCGACCACCGCGAGCCGGTGACACGCGCCGCCTCGCCCTACCGCGAGCGGCTGTGGGTGCCGCTGTGGTGGTGGCCGATCGGGTTCGCCATCGCGGGCCTGCTGGCCGCGGAGATCCACATGGGCGCGCCCGGCCTGCGCGCGTGGCTGCCCTATGTGCTGCTCGCGCCGGTGCCGGTCTGGATCCTGCTGTGGATGAGCAGGCATCGGCTGGAGGTCACCGTCGCGCCCGACGGTGCCGCGGAACTGCGCGTCGACCGCGCCCACCTGCCGGTGAGCTTCGTCGCGCGCGCGGCGGCCGTCGCACCGACGGCCAAGAGCGCGGCGCTGGGTCGTCAGCTCGACCCCGCCGCGTATGTCCAGCACCGCGCCTGGATCGGGCCGATGGCCCTGCTGGTGCTCGACGACCCGGACGACCCGACGCCGTACTGGTTGATCAGCACGCGCAGGCCCGAACGGGTCCTGGCCGCGCTCGGACTCCCGAGCGCGGGCTGACCCTCGTCTCTTCTCGTTATGCGGCGCAATCCATGCAGATCAGCTGGCCGCCCTTCTCGCTGGCCAAGCGGCTGCGATGGTGCACGAGGAAGCAGCTCGAACAGGTGAATTCGTCCGCCTGCTTCGGGATCACCCGAACGCTGAGTACTTCCTCGGACAGGTCCGCGCCGGGAAGCTCGAACGATTCCGCCGTATCGGACTCGTCGATGTCCACGACGGCGGACTGCGCCTCGTTGCGGCGGGCCTTCAGCTCCTCGAGCGAATCCTCCGACACTTCGTCGGATTCGGTACGCCGCGGTGCGTCATAGTCGGTTGCCATGTCGTCTTCCCCTCAGTCCTTACTCCGTATATCCCGGATCGGTTCGCCGACCGAGACCCCGTAGGGATTCGGCCTTCGTCCCGCCCCGCCGGTGGTGCACCTCACACGTACACCGACTCGCCTATCAGGGTCGATCGGCGAAGATCTACTCCGACAGCGTTCGGTTAACGCAGGACATGCCCTGGTTGTTCCCGCGACCGTGCACCGTTTCACCGGTGTTTATTCGATCTGGGCGGGCAGACAATAGCGGACCTACGGACAAATGTCGCAATCAAATCCCGGCCGAGTCGAAACCGACGACGAATCTTCACCTGGCGGGAAACTCGCCGAGACCTCCGGCGCGGGCGTGTGGCCGCCGAACTCGTAGAGTGAGCGCGTGGTTTCACTGATCACCGAAGGCAGCGCGACCGATCGCGACGGCAACCCTTATCCGCGGCGGCGGCCCGAGCTCTGGCTCGCGCTCGTCCTCGTGCTGGCTCTGGTGAGCCTGTTCGTCTGGATCACGGCGTTTCGCACCCATGACGACAGCAATGAGCCCATGGCCTGCAACGCGCCGAGCACCCCGACGGCCACCAACGCGGCCCAGCCCGCGCCGCTGGGTACCCGGGTCGGCCCTTCCCGCCTCGACGAGGTGGATCCGGCGGCCCTGTCGGAGTCGAAGGTGCGCGTCTTCAACGCCAACGGCAAGAGCGGGCAGGCGGGCAACATCGCCACCGCGCTGGGCGACCTCGGCTTCGCGAGCGCGCCGGGGACACAAGTCGGTAACGATCCGGTCTACGTCAACGGCGACCTCAACTGCACCGGCCAGATCCGCTTCGGCGTGAACGGCCGGCCGGCCGCGGCCTCGGTGCAGCTGGCCGCGCCGTGCGCCGAGCTGATCGAGGATCCGCGCACCGACGACAGCGTCGACCTGGTGCTCGGCCTCGGTTTCGGCGAGTCGCTGCGTCCCGGCGCCGACGCGGAGGCCGTGCTGCGGGCACTGAAGAATCTCGCGCCGGGGGCGAGCTCGTCCTCGATCGATCCCGACCTGCTCGAGGCCGCCCGCACCGTCCAGTGCTGACGGCCCGCGGGCACTAGTCGGGCAGCGCGGTGGTCGCGCCGACCCGCGTCAACAGCGCGGACAGGTCGGCGGCCACACCGGGCGCCGCCACGACCGTCAGCTCCCCGGCGGCCCCGCCCACGGTGACGTCGGGGACGCGCACCACCGCGCCCGCCTCGGCGGCGATCAGCGCGCCCGCGGCCCAGTCCCAGGCGTTGAGCCCGTGTTCGTAGTAGCCGTCGAGTTCGCCCGCCGCGACGTGGCACAGGTCCATCGCGGCCGCGCCGAGCCTGCGGATGTCGCGGATCTCGGGCAGCACCGCCGCCAGCAGCTCGGCCTGCTTCGCGCGGCGCGCGGCCCCGTAGGCGAAGCCGGTGCCGATCAGCGCCACGGCGAGCGAATCCTCGCGCGCGCACCGCAGTCGGGTGCGGGTGCCGTCGGCGCGCACGGCGTGGGCGCCACCGCCGAGCGCGGCGCTGTAGGTCGTCGCGGTGGCCACGTCGACGACCGCGCCCGCCACCGGGCTGCCGTCGCGCACGGCGGCCACCGACACGGCGTAGCCGGGCAGCCCGTAGAGGAAATTGACGGTGCCGTCGATCGGGTCGACGACCCACGTGACGGCCCCCGCCGCACTCGCGCCGACGTCACCACCGCCCTCCTCCCCCAGGATCGGGTCGGCGGGCCTGCGCTCGGCCAGCAGCGCGCGGATGAGCTGTTCGGACTCGGTGTCGACGACGGTGACCGGGTCGGTGACGTGTCCCTTGGTCGCGACGGCGCCCGCGGCGGGACCGTCCGCGGCGAACACCTGCGGTCTGCGGGCCCGCACGTGCGCGGCCGCGGCCTCGGCGAGTTCCACGGCGAGCGAACGCAATTCGTCGTGCTCGGCGGCGACGGTGGGGGCGATGGTCTCGGAGCTCGTGTGTTCGGGCACCACTCCATGCCATCACATGCCGGGTCGACTCGCCCGGAACGTGACACCCGCTACTCTTTGTCAGGCACATCGACCGGACCAGCGAGGGGTTGAACCATGTCTGCTCGAGGGCACGCCTTCGGCATCGATATCGGCGGTAGCGGGGTCAAGGGAGCGCTGGTGGATCTGTCCACCGGTCTGTTGACCCACGACCGGATCAAGATCGCCACACCGCAGCCGTCGACCCCGGACGCCGTCGCCGGCGCGGTCGCCGAACTGGTCGCCCAGGCGGGCTGGGACGGCCCGGTCGGCCTGACCATGCCGTGCGTGGTCCTCGACGGCCACGCCAGGACCGCCGCCAACATCGATCCGGGCTGGATCGGCACCGACGCGCGCGCCCTGTTCGCCAAGGCACTGGGCGGGCGCGAGGTGACGGTGCTCAACGACGCCGACGCGGCGGGCCTGGCCGAGGACACCTACGGCGCCGCGCGCGAGCTCGACGGCCTCACCCTGCTGCTCACCTTCGGGACCGGCATCGGCTCGGCGCTGCTCTACAACGGCACCCTGGTGCCCAACTCGGAGCTGGGCCATCTGGTGGTCGAGGGCGACGAGGCCGAGCACCTGGCCGCCGCGTCGGTGAAGGACCGCGAGGAGCTGAGCTACCCGCAGTGGGCGCAGCGCGTGAGCACGGTCCTGCGCCACCTCGAGGACCTGTTCTGGCCGAAGGTGATCGTCGCGGGCGGCGGCATCAGCCGCGATCACGAGCAGTGGATTCCGTTGCTCACCAACCGAACTCCGGTGATTCCGGCCGTTCTGAAGAACACCGCGGGTATCGTCGGCGCGGCGATGGCCATCGAGGGAGGCATCGCACCGTAGCCCGGCACGCGGGGCGACGCAACGCCTCGGTGGCATCGTGCCATGAGTACCCTGGTTGGATCGTTACAATGGAACACGTCCGGCGGTGAGCCGGTGAAACCTTCCGGCCGCAGCCGGTCGCCCGCCGACCGACGCACCGCCGGTGCAACCCGACCGACCGCTCCGCCGGAACATCACTCTGGCGTGACGCCGCACGAGACCGTCACGAAAGGGCGTACGTGGTAGCCACGAATACCCGTCAGACCGCCGACTCGGCCGACGCCGACGCCGACGCCACCACCCCGGCCAAGAAGGCTCCGGCCAAGAAGGCCGCCGCCAAGAAGGCCCCGGCGAAGAAGGCCGCTGCCAAGAAGGCTCCGGCGAAGAAGGCTGCCGCCAAGAAGGCTCCGGCCAAGAAGACCGCCGCCAAGAAGGCGACCGCGGCCGAGGGTGGCGCCGAGCAGCTCGACGACGAGTCGATCGAACTCGACGATCTCGGCGATCTCGAGGTCTCCGAGGACGAACTCACCGACGGCGACGCGCTCGTCGAAGAGGTGGCCGAGGACACCGCCGAGGAAGCCGAGACCGAGGAGCCGTCCGAGAAGGACAAGGCCTCCGGCGATTTCGTGTGGGACGAGGAGGAGTCCGAGGCGCTGCGGCAGGCCCGCAAGGACGCCGAGCTCACCGCCTCCGCCGACTCGGTGCGTGCCTACCTCAAGCAGATCGGCAAGGTCGCGCTGCTCAACGCGGAGGAGGAGGTCGAACTCGCCAAGCGGATCGAGGCCGGCCTGTTCGCCGCGGAGAAGATGCGCGAGTTCGCCGAGGCGGGCGAGAAGCTCTCGGTCACCACCCGCCGCGATTTCAACTGGATCGTGCGCGACGGCAACCGGGCCAAGAACCACCTACTCGAGGCCAACCTCCGCCTGGTCGTCTCGCTGGCCAAGCGCTACACCGGCCGCGGCATGGCGTTCCTGGATCTGATCCAGGAGGGCAACCTGGGTCTGATCCGCGCGGTCGAGAAGTTCGACTACACCAAGGGCTACAAGTTCTCGACCTACGCGACGTGGTGGATCCGTCAGGCCATCACCCGCGCCATGGCCGACCAGGCCCGCACCATCCGCATCCCGGTGCACATGGTCGAGGTCATCAACAAGCTCGGTCGCATCCAGCGCGAGCTGCTCCAGGATCTGGGCCGTGAGCCCACGCCGGAGGAGCTGGCCAAGGAAATGGACATCACGCCGGAGAAGGTGCTGGAGATCCAGCAGTACGCGCGTGAGCCCATCTCGCTGGACCAGACCATCGGCGACGAGGGCGACAGCCAGCTCGGCGACTTCATCGAGGACTCCGAGGCCGTCGTCGCGGTCGACGCGGTGAGCTTCACCCTGCTGCAGGATCAGCTGCAGTCGGTGCTGGAGACCCTGTCCGAGCGCGAGGCGGGCGTGGTCCGGCTGCGCTTCGGCCTGACCGACGGTCAGCCGCGCACCCTCGACGAGATCGGCCAGGTCTACGGCGTGACGCGTGAGCGCATCCGGCAGATCGAGTCGAAGACGATGAGCAAGCTGCGCCACCCGAGCCGTTCGCAGGTCCTGCGCGACTACCTCGACTAGCGCCCAGCGCGCGAGGCCCGGTTCCATCCCCGGATGGAACCGGGCCTCTTTTTGTTTCCGAATGAGAATGCCGATCGGTTGGTATTCCCAATAAACCGGACGCGGTAACCGTTTCGTGATCAAACCCACACCGTCGAATCGCACTGCGAACACTCCGAATTCACGATCCGGCCCGTATCGTCGGGCACCAAGCTTTTCGTTCTACCGCCGCCCGGCTGCGGTAATCGGCATTGAGGGTTTCGCGGCGTGCTCGACATCTATCACTTCAGCTACGGCTGGATCACCCCTGTTCTCGCGTATTTCATGTCCGTCACCGGCTGTCTGCTGGGTCTGCAGTGCGCCGCCCGCGGCCGCAACGCGGTGGAGGGCCGCGCCGGCTGGTTGATCGGCGCGGCGATCGCGATCGGTGGAACCGGCATCTGGGTCATGCATTTCATCGCGATGCTCGGATTCACCATTCGCGGCAGCGAGATCCGCTACGACATCCCGCTCACGCTCTTCAGCGCGATCACCGCGATGGTGGTCGTCGGGATCGGGCTGTTCATGGTCAACAAGCCCCAGCCCACGTTGCGTTCGCTGCTGGCGGGCGGCACGATCACCGGCCTCGGCGTCGGCACCATGCACTACACCGGCATGTACGCGATGAAGTCGACGGCGACGGTGTCCTACGACGCGGGCCTGGTGACGCTGTCGATGGTGATCGCGGTGGTGGCCTCGATCGTGGCGCTCTGGTTCACCTTGCGCGTCAAGGGTTTTCTCGCCACCGTCGGCGCAGCGATCATCATGGGCGTCGCCGTCACCGGCATGCACTACACCGGCATGGCCGCCATGCACGCCCACGCCAATCACCATGCCGCACCGCCCTCGGGCTCGGGCGCGATGGATCTGCTGGCGCCGCTGATCGGCGTGAGCAGCATCGTCACCATGCTGGTGCTGATCAGTGTGAGCCTCACCGAGATCGAGAACGAGGAGGCACTGCCGCGGATGTGGCTGACCTCCCGGCACCAGCCGAAGCCGCGGGACCGGGCAACTCGGACCGCGCCTCCTGCCGTCGCGCCGATGCCGGTGCCGCCGCTGCCCGCCGCGCCCGTGCGGGCCGAGCAGCCGGCGCATGCCACGCCGATGCCCGTCCGGCAGCCGGCGCACGGTGCGCCGATGCCCGTTCCGCTCCCGGGCGAGCGGGTCGAGTACCGCACCGAGCAGTTGGCCTACGAGGGTGTCGGCGCCTGGCCGCGGCGCGTCGTCGACTGATCAGCTCGTCGCCAGACCGGTTCGGCCCCTGCCGAACTCGACGACCGGCTCGACGATCCTGGCCGCGATCGGCCCGAGAATCGCCATCAGCAGCACATAGGCCGAGGCGAGGGCGGCCAGGCGCGCGTCGGCCTTGCCGTAGGCGACCGCGAGACCGGCGATGACGATGGAGAATTCGCCGCGCGCCACCAGCGCGGCGCCCGCCCTGGCCCGGCCAAGCCGCCGGATCCCCTGCCTGCTCGCCGCCCACCAGCCGACGGCGATCTTGGTCCCGGTGGTGACCACGGCCAGCGCCACCGCCCAGCCGAACACCGGCGGCACCGCGGCCGGGTCGATGGACAGGCCGAAGGCGACGAAGAAGATCGCGGCGAACAGATCGCGCAGCGGTTCCAGCAGCCGGGCGGCCTCGTGCGCGGTGGACCCGGAGATCGCGATGCCGAGCAGGAACGCGCCGACCGCCGCCGAGACGTTCAGCGCGGACGCGGCCCCGGCGACCAGCAACGCGGCGCCGAGCAGTTGCAGCAGGAACACCTCGCGGTCGGCGCTGTCGAGCACCGCCGAGACGAAACGGCCGAACCGCAGCGCCACGATCAGCACCGCCGAGATGGTGGCCAGCGCGATCGCCAGCGACACCAGTCCGCTGAGCAGGCTCAACCCGGCCAGCATCATCGTCAGAATCGGCAGGTACACCGCCATCGCCAGATCCTCGAACACCAGGATCGACAGCACCACCGGCGTCTCGCGGTTACCGAGGCGGCCCAGGTCGTCGAGCACCTTCGCGACGATCCCCGAGGACGAGATGTAGGTGACGCCGCCGAGCACGACGGCCCCCACCGCCCCCCAGCCGAGGATCAGCGCAACCACGGCGCCGGGCAGCGCGTTGGCGACCAGGTCGAGCACGCCCGCCGCCCAGGACCGCCGCAGACCCGTCATCAGCTCGGGTGCGGTGTATTCCAGCCCGAGCAGCAACAGCAGCAGGACGACGCCGATCTCCCCCGCCAGATGCCCGAACTCGGTGGCCACCTCGAGCTCGAAGAACCCGCCGCGCCCGAACGCCAGCCCGCCGAGCAGGTACAACGGGATCGGTGACATGCCGAACCGGCCGGCCACCCGCGCGCAGATCCCGAGCGCGAACAAGATCACGCCGAGTTCGAGCAGAGCGAGCGCCTGCGACGTCACGGCGGTCAGCCGTGCGTGAGGATCTTCGCGGCCGCGTCGAGGCCGTCCGGGGTGCCGACGACCACGAGCAGATCACCCTCGGTGAAGGTGAAGTCCGGGCCCGGCGACGGGTGCAGCTGACCGGCGCGCATCACCGCGACGATCGAGGTCTTGGTGCGGGTGCGCATGGCGGTCTCGCCGAGGGTGCGGCCCGCGTAGGGGGAATCGTCGAGGACGGCGAGCTGGCGGGTGGTGATCCCGGGCAGGTCGCGGTGGTCGTCGTTGAGTTTGGCGACCAGCTGCGGGGCACCGAGCAGGTTCGCCAGCACCGATGCCTCGTCGGTCGAGAGCGGGATCTGGGCGGCGATCGCGTCCGGGTCGTCGGACTTGGACACGATCAGGTCGATATCGCCGTCGCGGTGGGCCACCACGCCGACGCGGCGGCCCGACCTGACTTCGAAATCCTTGCGCACTCCGATCCCCGGTAGCGCTGTGACGTCGACGTTCACCCTGCCCAGGGTAGTCCCGCGAGGTCCGCCGATTGTGGTCTAAGCCACGTCGCCACGCCGGGGCGTGCCGAACGCGCCGTCGGGTCCCGGCGGATACGGCTCGGCCGCGAGCACCGCGGCGATCGGGAGCGGCCCGTACAGATGCGGGAAGAGCATCGACGCCGGATCGCTCGGCACGCCCGGTTCCCATCGCACCTCGGCGGCGAGCCGGGCGGGGTCGAGCCAGAGCACCACCATGTCGGTGCGTCCGGCGTAGAGCCGGTTGGCGGGCAGGTGGACCTGGGCCGGTGTCGACAGGTGCACGAAGCCGCTCTCGGCCAGCGACGGCGGCCTGCGTTCCCCGGCGGCGCGGGCCTGCTCCCATTCTTGGGAAGAACACAGATGAACAAGCGTGTGGGTGTCGGATATCACGGGTAATCTCCCGGTAGACAACAGGTTCGGACGAACAAGACCCTGTCACAAGATCGCGCGTAACGAGCAACACCGCAGCGAGCGATCACACCCATGAGTGACAGGAGTGACTAGGAGGTGGGACAGACGGCGCCACGGGTGATCGGCGAGTGCTCGAGACGGTGACCAGCGACTGTTCGCTTTCCGCGAAACCGCAGGTCGTGTTATCGAAAACACAAAGATTCACTTCCGGGAACAAAGCCCGAACCCCGATCGTCTGACAAAGTAGTCGTACCACTGCTGGGAAGTAGCGGACGCGAGCCACGTGGAGTGACCACGGGGCCCACACCTAGGCGAACGGCCACGCAGCGCCGGGAGCCGGGACGGAGGAGTCATGCCAGGAACCCTGACCAGCACCCCACTGACCGCGGTCGATCGTTGCGATCGTTGCGGGGCGGCTGCCCGAGTGCGTGCCGTTCTTCCCGCGGGTGGCGAGTTGCTCTTCTGCCAGCACCACGCGAATGAACACATGGACCGTTTGCGCGAGCTCGAAGCCGTGATCGACACGGAATCGGCCCCCGCTCTCTGACCACTCCTCGCGTCCGAAACAACAACATCTGACAACAGAACATCCCGACAGCGGGCGACCGGATTCCGGCGCCCGCTGTTCGTGTGTCCGGGGTGCCCCGCTCAGGCGCGCGCGTCGGCCAGGATGCCGTCGACCAGGGTGGCCACCCCGTAGGCGAAGGCGCCGTCGGGGTCGGCGGGCGCCTGGTAGTGCTCGCCGACGGCGGTACCGACCCGCCCGGCCAGCGGGAAGTCCTCGGCGGGCATCACCCGGGCCAGCAGCGGGCCGTGGACCTGCCACCAGTCGGCGTCGCTGAGCTGGGCGGCCGCGCCCGCCGCCGCGACGGCGAGGCGGGCGTTGCCGGTGGCGAAGTCGGTGAGCACCGCGATCGCCCGGTCCATCGCGAGGTCGGACAAGCCGGTGTCCTCGATCGCGCGCAGCTGGTTCTCGTAGCGGCGCATCCTGGCCGGACCGAGCACCTGCCGCCACGGCGACACCTCGAGCAGCCAGGGGTGCGCGAGCAGTTCGGCGCGGACGCCCGCGGCGATCGCGATCATCCGGTCCCGGACCGGCAGCGTGGCCGGGATAGGCGGGTCGCCCGCGGCGACGGCGTCGACCATGAGCACGACCAGCGCATCCTTGCTCGGCACATAGGTGTAGAGGCTCATCGCGCGCATGCCCAGTTCGGCGGCGACCGCGCGGATGGTCAGTTTCTCGATGCCGTCGCGGTCCGCCAGGGCGATGCCCGCGGCGACCACCGCGTCGACCGAGAGCGCGGGTTTCGGTCCCCGCGCGCCGGGCTTGGCGGGCAGGGCGTGGCGCCACAGCAGCTCCACGATCCGGGTGGCCTGCGCGGTGGGGCTCTCGTCGCCGTGGGTGGGCACCGGTCCCGTCCTTTCTGGCACTCGGGAACAAACTCAGTACAGTGTACGTTGTTCGGTTGTTCGTGTTGCCCGTTCAGAGGAGAACGCCCTGCCCGCCACCCAGGCCACCTACCTCCCCGACCGTCACCTGTTCGCGCTGTGGACCTGGACCGGGCACGGCGCCGGCCCCGCGCCCGCCGAGATCGGCGACCCCGAACTGCTGACCCTGGCCCTGCCGGTCGGCGAGCGCGGCGCGATCGAGCCGATCGAGATCCCGGCCGCGGTGGCGACCCCCGCCGAGCTGGCCTTGGTGCCCGACGCCGACCTCGCCCCCTCGGCGCGCGCCTGGCGCACCCTGTTCGCGGCCGCGGCCCGGTCCCATGGGCAGCCCCGCGGCGAGTCCGCGCGGCGATCGGCCGACGCGTCCGCGACTCGCACGGACCACCGCAGCGCCGCCGCGCCGGACACCAACAGGATCGATCGTGCGGCCGCCGCGGCGTCGGTCGCTGCCGACCCGACGGTGCTGCCGATCGCGGCGCACGCCGTGCCCGATGCCGTCGGCAGCGCGATCGTCTCGGCCGAGCGGGCCGTGCGCGTCCTGAGCGAGACCGAGGCCGTCGCCGCCGAGCTGGCCGGCGTCCTCGATGCCACGTTGCGGCCCTATCAGGTGCGCGGTGTCAGCTGGCTGCGCGAGACGGTCGACGCGTACGGCGGTGCCGTCCTGGCCGACGAGATGGGCCTGGGCAAGACCGTGCAGACCATCGGGTTCCTCACCGGGCGCGCGGCGGACGGTCCGCAGCTGGTGGTGTGCCCGACGTCGCTGGTGGGCAACTGGGTGCACGAGATCACGCGCTTCGCCCCCGGCCTGACAGCGGTGTCCTGGCGGGGCGGCGAGGTGCAGGCCGAGCCGGGGACCGTTGTCGTGACCGGATATCCGACGCTGCGGCTGCACGGAGCGGCGCTCACCGAACAGCGGTGGACCACCGTGGTCTTCGACGAGGCGCAAGCGCTGAAGAACCCGCGCACCCAGGTGTCGAAGGCCGCGCGCGCCCTGCCCGCCGCGGCCAAGGTGGCCCTCACCGGCACGCCGGTCGAGAACCATCTCGACGAGCTGTTCGCGCTGCTGAATCTCACGGTGCCGCGACTGTTCGCGCACCGGACCCAGTTCCGGCGCCGGTTCGTCAAACCGATCGAGGAGGGTTCGGCCAGTGCGGCCGCCCGGCTGCGCGACGCGGTGGAGCCGGTCGTGCTCGGCCGCAAGAAGATCCACGTGGCGGCATCGCTACCCGCCAAGATCCACAGCGATCTGCTGTGCGATCTGACCGCCGAGCAGGAACGGGTCTACGACGCGGTGCTGGCCGAGGCGCTCGACGAGGGCTTCGGCTCCGGCCTGCAACGACAGGGCCGAGTGCTCGCGGCGCTCACCCACCTCAAACAGGTGTGCAACCACCCCGGCCTGGTCTCCGGCGACCTGGGCGAACTCGCGGGCCGCTCCGGCAAACTCGACCTGTGCGCCGACATCGTCGGCACGAACCTCGACACCGGCGACCCGACACTGATCTTCACCCAGTACCGGCAGACCGGCGAGCTGCTGGTGCGCCACCTCGCCGAACAGTTCGGGATCGAGGCGCCGTTCTTCCACGGCGGGCTCGACGCCGACCGGCGCGCCGGGATCGTCACCGCCTTCCAGGCACCGGACGGCCCACCGGTGCTGGTGCTGAGCCTGCGCGCCGCGGGCACCGGGCTCACGCTCACCCGCGCCGCCGACGTGATCCACTTCGACCGCTGGTGGAATCCGGCAGTGGAGGCGCAGGCCTCCGACCGGGCCCACCGGATCGGGCAGACCCGCACCGTCACCGTCACCACGCTCACCAGCGCCACCACCGTCGAGGAACACATCGCGGCGATGCACACCCGCAAGTCGGCGCTGACCGACCTGTCCGACGCGGCCGGCATCGCCGAACTGGCCCGGCTCGACGACGACGCCCTCGTCGACATCCTGCGACGGAAGCGAGAGAACTGATGCCGGACAACGAATTCGGCTACTCCCCCTGGGGCAAGGACTGGGTGCGCCTGGCCGAACCGCTGCGCCAGACCCGCCCCGAACCACTGCTCCCCCGTGCCCGCAGCATCGCCCGCAACGACGGCGTGCGCACCGAGATCGAGGCGCGCGTGGTCCGCGCGCACCTGCACCGCGGCGGCCAGGCCTCGGTGGCCCACGTCGAGGTGGCGCCGCTGAGCCGGGCAGCGGTCACCGCGATCGCCGCGGTGATCCCCGACCCGTCGGTGCTCACCGACGAGATGCACCGCGCCCTCGTCGACGCCGGGCACTCGCCCGCCCCGACGCTGGTGAGCACCGACTGTTCCTGTTCGGCGCGGACCGCGCGGTGCGTGCACGTGCTCGCGGTGCTGTACGCGATCGCCCGGCAGGTGGACGAGAATCCCCGGCTCGCACTGGAACTGCAGGGCTTCTTCGAGGCCACCGCCGAGGACGCGACACCCGCTCAGGTGCCGCGCTGGACCAGCATCAACAGCCTCGACCCGGGTCAGTTCTTCGCGCGAACACTCTGAGCCCCGTGAGGCCGCCGACGACGGCGTCGCCAGCGGCACCGCACTCAGGCGTTGGTGCCGCCGTCGACGGTGATGATCGCGCCGGTGACGCTGCGTCCGGACGGCCCGGCCAGGAACGCGACCAGATCGGCCACGTCCTCGGGCGCGCCGAATCGCCCGAGCGCGTTGAACTCCCGCTGGGTGGGCGCGTGGTCGCCGACGGCGGGATTCATGTCGGTGTCGGTCGGGCCGGGCTGGACGAGGTTGACCGTGATCCCGCGCGGCCCGAGCTCCCTGGCCAGGGCCTTGGTGTAGCCGTTGAGCGCCGACTTGCTCAGGTTGTAGAGGGCGATCCCACCGAAGAGCGCGCGGTCGGTCAGGTTGGAGCCGATCGAGATGATCCGCCCGCCCTCGCCCAGATGTGCGAGCGCGGCCTGGCCCGCGACGAAGGGCGCGCGGGCGTGGATGTTCAGCGCGCGGTCGATCTCCTCGACGCCGAACTCCTCGTACGGCTTGGCCGGGAAGATGCCCGCGTTGTTCACCAGCACGTCGAGGCGGCCGAGGTCGCGCGCGGTCCGCTCGACGGCCGCGACCACCTCGGCGGCGTCGGCGCTGTCGGCCCGCAGCGGTAGCGCCCGCCTGCCCAGCGCCTCGACCTCGGCGGCCACGGCCTTCGCCGCGACCTCGTCGCGCTGGTAGGTGAACGCCACGTCGGCGCCGGCGCCGGCCAGCTTGCGGACGATGGCGGCGCCGATCCCCCTGCTGCCGCCCGTCACCAGGGCCACGGTGTTGCTCGTCATCAGTGCTCGCTCCAATTCTGTAGTGATCAATACACAAAGAGCCAAGCGCATGGTCCTGACTTCCGTCAAGAGTTTCTTATCGATCAGTACAGAAATATCTGACCGGGGTATATTCATCGATCGGCACAGAAAGGTTCCCCATGGCAGAACGTGGCCGCCCGCGCGGCTTCGACCGCGACGTCGCGCTGCGGCGCGCGATGGAGGTGTTCTGGGAACGCGGCTACGACGGCGCGTCCATGAGCGACCTCACCACCGCCATGGGCATCAACTCCCCCAGCCTCTACGCGGCGTTCGGCGACAAGGAGGCCCTGTTCCGGGCCGCCATCGAGCTCTACGGCCGCACCGAGGGCTCGCGCACCGCACGGGCACTGCGCGAGGAGCCAACGGCCTACGACGCTATCGCGGCCATGCTGCGCGACAACATCACCACCTACACCGACCCCGACCTACCGCACGGCTGCATGGTGGTGCTGGCGGGCGCGACGTACACGACCAGGACCGCCTCGGTCCGCGACTTCCTCGTCGAGGCCCGGCGCCACACCACCGCCGACATCCGGGCCCGTCTTGACCGCGGTGTCCGCGAGGGCGATCTGCGACCCGGCACCGATACGGCGGCGCTGGCCGCGCTGTTCAGCACCGTGCTGTTCGGGCTGTCGATCCAGGCCAGGGACGGCGTCGGCCACGCCGAACTCAGCGCGGCCGTCGACAGCGCGCTGGAGGTGCTCGCACCCGCGGTGACAGCGCGCGCCTCCCACGACTGACGACCTCGGGTCCTGGCGCCACGATGCCGCGCGTAGCGCGAACCGCTATTGGCGGCGCAGGGCGGCGATGCGCTCGCTCAGCTGGTCGGCAGTCGCCAGGGCCGTCGGCGGACCGCCGCATTCCCGGCGCAGCTCACCGTGGATCACGCCGTGCGGCTTGCCCGTGCGGTGATGGTGCATCGCGACCAGGCTGTTGAGTTCGCGGCGCAGCTCCCCGAGTTTGTCGGAGGTGGCGATACGTTCGGCGACCGCGGCGGGCGCGGGCGCGGCCTCCTGCGCGCTGCGATCGGCGAGCTGACGAGTCTGCCGTTCCCGCAGCAGCGCGCGCATCTGGTCGGCGTCGAGCAGGCCGGGGATGCCCAGGTAGTCGGCCTCCTCGTCGCTGCCTGCGAAGGTGGCGGTGCCGAAGGAGGAGCCGTCGTAGATCACCTGGTCGAGCTCGGCGTCGGCGGCCAGCGCGACGAAGGACTTCTCCTCCTCGCCCGGCTCGTCCTTGGTCTTGTTCGCGTCGATCAGCAGCTCGTCGTCGAGCGCGTTCTTCTCCCGGTGCGGCTTGCCGATGACGTGATCGCGCTGCAGTTCCAGCTGGGCGGCCAGATCGAGCAGCACCGGCACCGAGGGCAGGAACACACTCGCGGTCTCCCCCGGCCTGCGCGCACGCACGAAACGGCCGATGGCCTGGGCGAAGTACAGCGGTGTCGACGCGCTCGTCGCGTACACGCCGACCGCGAGGCGCGGCACGTCGACACCCTCGGACACCATGCGCACCGCGACCATCCACGGCTGGGTGCCCTCGGCGAACTCGCCGATCCGGCTCGACGACTGCGGATCGTCGGAGAGCACCACGGCGGGCTTCTCCCCCGAGATGTGTTCCAGCAGTTCGGCATAGTCGCGGGCGCGTTCCTGGTCGGTGGCGATCACCAGGCCGCCCGCGTCGGGAATGCCGGAGGCGCGCAGCTGCCGCAGCCGGACGTCGGCGGCGCGCAGCACGGCGGAGATCCAGTCGCCCGCCGGGTCGAGCGCGGTGCGCCAGGCGCGGGCGGTCTGTTCGGCGTTGAGCGGTTCGCCGAGCCGGGCGGTGTGTTCCTCGCCCGCGCTGTCGCGCCAGTGCGCGTCCCCGGAGTAGGCCAGGAAGACCACCGGGCGCACGACCCCGTCGGCGAGGGCGTCGGCGTAGCCGTAGGAGTGATCGGCGCGCGAACGCGGGAAGCCCGCCTCGTCGGGTTCGTAGGTGACGAAGGGGATCTTGGAATCGTCGCTGCGGAACGGGGTTCCGGTGAGCGCGAGGCGACGGGTGGCGTCGCCGAAGGCCTCCTCGGTGGCCTCGCCCCAGCTCTTCGCGTCACCGGCGTGGTGGATCTCGTCGAGGATCACCAGGGTGCGGCGGTTCTCGGTGCGCACCCGATGCCGGGTGGGATGGGCCGCGACCTGCGCGTAGGTCACCACCACGCCGTGGTAGTCGCCCGAGGTGCCGCCGGTGGAGTTGGAGAAGCGGGAGTCGAGCTGGATGCCCGAGCGGGCGGCCGAGGCGGCCCACTGGTGCTTGAGGTGCTCGGTCGGCGCGACGACGGTGATCTGGTCGACCGTGCGGTCGGCCAGCAACTCCGCGGCAACGCGCAGGGCGAAGGTGGTCTTACCGGCGCCGGGCGTCGCGACCGCGAGGAAGTCGCGTGGCTTGGTGGCCAGGTATTTCGTCAGGGCTCGGCGCTGCCAGGCGCGCAGGGTTCCCCCCGACACACCCCCCGTCGCCGTATCGCCCGGTGTACCCGCATCCTTCGCCGCAGCGGCGCCACCCGACCCAGTCACGCACACGACCCTAGCCGCCCGGTACGGCGTGTCGCCAAACCGACGCGGGGTGGGCGACAGGCATCACAACCGCGTGCGAGGTCACCGGCCATTTACCTGTTACCCGCCGACACGATGCCCGGCCCGTCCCCCATCGTCGCGTTTCGTGCGGGATGCTGGACACGACATGAGCAACGACCAGGCCAGGGCAGCCGATGCGGCGCACCCACCGCGGACGCACGAGTCCGGCGGTGCGACAGCGCTGCCCCTCGACGACGGCGGAACCACCGGGCAACGCTCCCGCGAACATCGCTGGTGGACGCGCTGGCTGGTGACGGCGTGGCGGCTCGTGGTCCGGGTGTCGGTGAAGGCCTGGAACGACTCGATCTTCGCGAAGTCGGCGGCGGCCGCGTTCTGGCAGACCCTGTCGCTGGCGCCCCTGCTGCTGGGCCTGCTCGGCAGCCTCGGCTATGTGGGCGGGCTGTTCGGGCCGGACACCGTGCAGATCGTGGAGGCGAAGATCATCGCCTTCAGCCGTGATTTCTTCAGTCCGTCGGTGGTCACCGACCTGATCGAACCGACCGTCGACGACGTGCTCGGCCGCGGGCGCGGCGCGGTGGTGTCGGTCGGTTTCGTGCTGTCGCTGTGGGCGGGTTCCTCCGCGATGGCGACCTTCGTCGACGCGATCACCGAGGCCCACGACCAGCAGGACGCCCGGCATCCGGTGTGGCAGCGGATCTTCGCGCTGCTGCTGTACGTGCAGTTCCTGGTGGCGGCGGTGCTGATCCTGCCGGTGATCGCGCTTGGCCCCACCCGCATCGGCCGGGTGCTGCCCGACGCCTGGCGCGAGCCGGGGCTACGCCTGATCGACACCTTCTACTACCCGATCGTCGGCCTGCTGCTCATCGTCGGGCTCACCACGCTCTACAAGCTGGCGCTGCACAAGTCGCTGCCGTGGCATCGGCTGTTCGGGGGCGCGCTGGTGGCCGGCGTGTTCTTCATGGGCGCCAGCGACCTGCTGCGGCGGTATCTGTCCTGGATCACCGCGACCGGCGTCAGTTACGGCGCGCTGGCCACCCCGATCGCGTTCCTGCTGTTCACCTATTTCCTCGGCTTCGCGCTCATCCTCGGCGCGGAGTTCAACGCCGCGGTGCAGGAGTTCTGGCCCGCGCGAGCGACCAGGATGGAACAGGTGAAGGAGTGGCTGAGCAGCCAGGTGCGCGGTGACGACGAGCGTGCGGACACCGCCGACGCCGCCGCAGCGGCGCCGGTCACCGAGGCCGCTCAGTCGCCCTTGCGCAAACCGTCGTAGATCTTCTTGCAGTCCGGGCAGACGGGCGAGCCGGGCTTGGGCGAGCGCGTCACCGGGAAGACCTCACCGCACAGCGCGACGACCATCGTGCCCATCACGGCACTCTCGGCGATCCGGTCCTTCTTCACGTAGTGGAAGAACTTGGGGACGTCGTCGCCGGTCGTCTCGTCGGTCGTGGTGTCCGGGCGTACCAGAGTGTCTGTACTCACGCCTTCCATGATGCCGCATCCGGCGGCCGCCTCGCTGACCAGCCGCGTGTGCGCTCGTCGGCGGCGAGTGGAAGACTCGGGGTATGCAGTCCTACGGCGAGCCCTCCGGCGCCGACGAGCCGACACCGGACCCGGAGGTGACGATGCCCGCCGCGCCCACCTCGCGCGGCTATTTCCCCGGCGCCGACGCCAAGCACCCCGTGCTGATCACCGAGGCCGCGCCGTCGCTCGACGAGCAGCATCGCGCCAGGGTGCGCCGCTACACGTTCATCATGGCCTTCCGCATCCCGTGCCTGATCCTGGCCGCGGTGGCCTACAGCATGTTCGAGAATCCGCTGCTGTCGATCCTGATCATCGTGGCCTCGGTGCCGCTGCCGTGGATCGCGGTGCTCATCGCCAACGACCGGCCCCCGCGCACCAAGGACGAACCGAGCCGCTGGGACGGGCGCCGCAATCAGGCCGCCCTCGACTCACGTCCGCACCGGGCCATCGACGGCTGACCGGTCCGGCCTGCGCACCAGCACCGACATCACCGCCGCGATCCCGCAGAGCCCGCCCGCCACATACCAGGCCAGGTCGTAGGAGCCCTGCAGATCGCGGATCAGCCCCGCGCCGGTGGCCGCGATCGCCGCGCCCACCTGATGGGCGGCGAAGACCCAGCCGAAGGCGATCGGCCCGTCGGCGCCGAACAGTTCCCGGCACAGCAGCACCGTCGGCGGCACGGTCGCGATCCAGTCCAGGCCGTAGAAGATGATGAACACCCACATGCTCGGCTCGGCGTGCGGGGCGAGCAGCGAGGGCAGGATCAGCAGCGACAGGCCGCGCAGCGAGTAGTAGCCCAGCAGAAGATAGCGCGGGTCGACGCGGTCGGAGAGCCAGCCGGAGGCGATCGTGCCCGCCACGTCGAAGACCCCGATCAGGGCCAGCAGGCCGGCCGCGGTGGTCGGCGGCATGCCGTGATCGTGGGCGGCGCTGACGAAATGGGTGCCGACCAGCCCGTTGGTCGACGCACCGCACACCGCGAAACCGCCGGCCAGCAGCCAGAATCCCGGCCTGCGCGCCGCGCCGGCCAGCACCCGCAGCGCCCGGCCCGCGCCGCCGGTGCTCGGCACGCGCTTACCGGCTTCGGAGCCGGGCGGTGCGCCGTAGGCACCGACACCCGCGTCGCTGGGGTAGTCGCGCACGAACAGCCACACCAGCGGCACCACCGCCAGCGCGACACCGGACACGATCAGCGACGGCACCCGCCAGCCGTGCTCGTGCGCCAGCATCGACACCAGCGGCAGGAAGATCAACTGCCCGGTCGCGCCCGCCGCGGTGAGCACGCCGGTGACCAGGCCGCGGCTGCGCACGAACCAGCGGCCGGTGATGGTCGCGACGAACGGCATGGACATCGACCCGACGCCCACCCCGACCAGCAGCCCCCAGGTCGCCACCAGCTGCCAGGCCTGGGTCATGAACACGGTGAGCCCGCTGCCCGCGGCGATCAGCGCCAGCGCGGCGCAGACCACCCGGCGGATGCCGAAGCGATCCATCAGCGCCGCCGCGAACGGCGAGATCAGGCCGTACAGCAGCATGTTCAGCGAGACGGCCGTCGAGATGGTGGCGTGCGACCAGCCGAACTCGGCGTGCAGCGGGTCGATCAGCACGCTGGGCACCGAGCGGAACGCGGCGGCGCCGAGCAGGGCGACGAATCCGACGCCCGCGACGATCCAGGCGGGGTGCAGGCGGGGCCGATCCTCGATCGCGAGCTCGTCTGTGAACTCCGGTCTCGGGGTGCCGAGGTCGACCGGCTCGTCACCGGGCAAGCTCGAAGGGGCGCGCAAGTCGGTCATCGGAGTAGCGTCCCGGATCCACCACCGAGTGATCGAGTGGCCGTGATGCCATCTTTCATCGATATCCTGCCAATCTGCGCGGGTGTCAGGCCCGGTGCCCCCCCCGGCGGCCCGCCCGGCCCGCACGAGCCGGGCGGTGACCCCCTCGAACGGAACCGTTCGGTGCCGCGACGCGGTGCGGCCGGCGGGCGCATCGGCGCATCGGCGCATCGGCGCATCGGCGCATCGGCGCATCGAGACGCTGATCGACCTTGTGAACGACACCACCGCCGGGACCGGCACAGAAACGGGTCGACAGCCCGGGGCACCGTGACCTAGCGTTCGTTGGGGCGCGACCGCTCGCACGGGCCACCACGGGCCCCAGGCAGCGCGGAAAACGCTGTGCGCGTGCGTACTTCGATCGAGGCCGGCGCCGCGAGGCGAGAACCGACTCGTCCCGCCGATGGGAGGCAAGATGATTCGCTGGATGTGGGCTTTCCTGGATCGGCCCGCCGACCTGTTCGACGACAGCGTGCGATTCTGGGCGACCGTGACCGGCTCGACGGTGTCGCCGCCGCGCGGAGAGCACAGCGAATTCGTCACGCTGCAGCCCGCTTCCGGCCCGGCCTGGGTGAAGATGCAGGCCGTCGGGGACCGCGGCGGCATCCATCTCGACCTCGATGTCGACGACGTCTCCGCCGCCGTCATCGGCGCCACCGCGCTCGGCGGCCGTGTCCGTACCACGGCGCCGGACTACACGGTGCTGGAAACGCCCGCCGGGCAGACCTTCTGCTTCACTCCGTCCCGGCGCGACAGCGGCGATCCGGTCACCGTGCACACCGCGCCCGACGGGACCCGCACCCGCCTCGACCAGATCTGCCTCGACCTGTCCGCCGCGGACCTGGGTGTCGACATGGCGTTCTGGCGGGCCATCACCGGCTGGGCGACGCTGCAGACCCGGCGCCCCGAGTTCGCCCGCCTCCGCGGCGACGGCGAACCCCTCCAGTTCCTGCTGCAACGGCTCGACGAGCCCCGCCCCGCGAGCGCGCACGTCGACCTGGCCTCCACCGACATCGCCGCCACCGCCGCCTGGCACGAATCCCTCGGCGCCACCCGCGTCACCACCGAACAGCACTGGATCGTCCTGCGCGACCCCGGCGACAGCCTCTACTGCGTCACCGCCCGCGATCCCCACACCGGACTCCTCGCTCCGAAGCCCTGACCCGCCCGGTCGCCGGTCACGCGGCTGGATCGTGTCGGCGGCGCATCCCGGCCGTGTCGCCGCACACGCCCGGTCGTGCCGACCCGTCGCCCACCTGGCCCCGGCGGCACACAGTGCCGGTCGTCCACTCCCTGCGTGCCGGCACCTGGGGCCCGCGACACACAGTCCCGAGCTGGTCGTTCCGGGCCCGACCCGCCCTGGCAGAGTGATCGGGTGCCTACGAAGCCCACCACCACCGGTTCCCTGCTCACCGCACTGTGCCCGGACCTGCGCACCGCGCTGACCCGGGTCGGCTACGACGCCGACACCCTGCTGGACGCGCTCGGCGCCGACGCGCACGCCGCCCTGGGCCGCTCGGAGCCGGTACCGGCGCGCAGGGCGGCCCGCGCGGCAGGCGAGCTGGGCACCCTGGTCCGGTTGCTGCTGCTCGGCGACGCGCTGCCCGAACGCGCGGTGGCGGCGGCGCTGGCGCCGGTGCGGATCGACGACGCGGTCGCGGCCGGTCTGCTGGCGCGCGACGGCGACGAGATCAGGGCCGCACTGGATCTGCGTCCGCTCGACACCGGGACGGGCACCCGCTGGATCCTGTCCGACCTCGACGACTCGATGCGCAGGCGCACCCTCACCGAGGACCACGTGCTCGGCGTCGGCCACGCGTCGCTGTCGCTGCTGCGGGCCACCCCGACCGAACCCGTCGGCACGGTGCTCGACCTCGGCACCGGCTGCGGCGTGCAGGCCGTGCACGCGGCGGGCTACGCGGGGCGCGTCACCGCGACCGACGTCAACGCGCGGGCGCTGTGGCTGGCCGAGGCCACCGCCGCGCTCAACGAGCTCGACATCGAGCTGCTCGAAGGCTCCTGGTTCGAGCCGGTGGCGGGCCGCCGGTTCGATCAGATCGTGGCCAATCCGCCGTTCGTGGTCGGACCCGCCCGGATCGAGCACACCTATCGCGACTCCGGGCTCGCCCTCGACGGCGCCAGCGAGCTGGTCGTCGGGCAGGCGCCGGACCTGCTCGCACCCGGCGGCACCGCGGCCATGCTCGCGGCGTGGGTGCACCTCGACGGGCAGGACTGGCGACAGCGGGTGTCCTCGTGGCTGCCCGCCCACGGCGTCGACGCCTGGGTCGTGCAGCGCGATGTCGCCGATCCCGCCCTCTATGTCGGCACCTGGCTGCGCGACGCCGGCCTCGATCCCCGCGATCCGGCGGCTCAGGAACGCGCCGACCAGTGGCTGGCGGCCTTCGAGGCCGCCGACGTCGAGGGCATCGGCTTCGGGTTCGTCTACCTGCACGCCATCGACGGGCCCACGGAGCTGATGGCCGAGGACCTCACGCACGGCTTCGACGACCCGCTCGGCGGCGAGGTGGCACCCTATTTCGCCCGCTCGGCCTGGCTGCGCGCCGTCGCCGACGACGAGACCCTCGCCTGGAGTTCCCGGTTCGCGCCGAGCCCGGCCACCGCGCTGGAACGGATCTACCTGCCCGGCGAGAACGGCTGGGACGAGCGGGTGACGCGGCTGCATCGCGGCGACGGACCCCGCTGGCAGCACGAGGTCGACGACGCCACGGCAGCCCTGGTCGCGGGAATGCGACCGGATGGTCTGCCGTTGTACGAACTGCTCGAACTGCTGGCCCTCGCCGACGGTGCGGAGCAGGTCACCCCCGAATTCGCCGCCGAGGCGCTGGGCGTGGTGGCCGGGTTGGTCCGCCACGGACTGGTGCGACCCGTCTGAGCCACCACGTCGGTGGTGGCCGGTTCCGATACCGCGAGCTTCTCAGGAACTTCTCAGCCGTCGAGGTGGGAACCCGCAGCTCAGAGCGGTTTATCGCCGATCGGATCGGGAACTTTCTCTAAGTCGGGTCCGTTGATCGGAGTGAGACACCACCGACAGGAGGCAAGTCATGACAAGCCCCGCCACTACTCGTGTGCGCCCCAGCGAGTCCGATATCGACGCCCAGAGCCCGGCCGCCGACCTGGTACGCGTGTACCTGAACGGAATCGGCCGCACGGCACTGCTCACGGCGGCCGACGAGGTCGAACTGGCCAAGCGTATCGAGGCGGGCCTGTATGCCCAGCACCTGCTCGAGACCGGCAAGCGGTTATCCGCGACCCGCAAGCGTGACCTGGCGATTCTGGTCCGCGAGGGGCAATCGGCCCGCTCGCATCTGCTCGAGGCCAACCTGCGCCTGGTCGTGTCGCTGGCGAAGCGCTACACCGGCCGCGGCATGCCGTTGCTCGATCTGATCCAGGAGGGCAACCTCGGACTCATCCGAGCGATGGAGAAGTTCGATTACGCCAAGGGCTTCAAGTTCTCCACCTATGCCACCTGGTGGATCCGCCAGGCCATCACCCGCGGTATGGCCGACCAGAGCCGCACCATCCGGCTGCCCGTGCACCTGGTCGAGCAGGTCAACAAGCTCGCCAGGATCAAGCGTGAACTGCACCAGCAGCTCGGCCGCGAGGCCACCGACGCCGAACTCGCCGCCGAGTCGGGCATCCCGGTCGAGAAGATCGCCGATCTGCTCGATCACAGCCGCGATCCGGTGAGCCTGGACATGCCCGTCGGCAACGACGAGGAAGCCCCGCTGGGCGACTTCATCGAGGACTCCGAGGCCACCTCCGCCGAGAGCGCCGTGATCGCCGGGCTGCTGCACCACGACGTGCGCAGCGTCCTGGCCACCCTCGACGAGCGCGAGCAGCAGGTCATCCGCCTGCGCTTCGGCCTCGACGACGGCCAGCCGCGCACCCTCGACCAGATCGGCAAGCTGTTCGGCCTGTCCCGCGAGCGGGTCCGCCAGATCGAGCGCGAGGTCATGTCCAAGCTGCGCAAGGGTGAGCGCGCCGATCGGCTGCGCGCCTACGCCAGCTGACCCCAGACCCGACGGCCCTTGTACGGGGGTCGTCTTCCGAAACGCCGACCGGTGTCCGCGACCCCTCCCCTCCGGGGTCGCGAGCCGGTCGGCGTTGTTCGTCCGTCCGGCCTGATCACGCCAGCCGGCGGGGACCGGTGTCGAACCGGCTCGGTTCCGGGCCGATCCGGGCACGGGCGTAGATGATCTCCGCCGAGGACGGCGCGGCGAGCACCGGATCACACGAGAGTTCGCGCATCTCCGGAAGATCGTCGAACAGCGCCGAAATGCGTTGCGCCAGTTCGGCCAGCGCCGCCTTGTCGACGGCCGGTCCCGCCGGTCCGCCCGAGAGCAGCGGTGCGGCGCGCGGCGCGTCGATCAGGGCGGTCGCCTCCGCCTCGGTCAGCGGCAGCGCCCGGTAGGCGCGGTCGCCCAGCAGGTCGATGATCAGGCCCGACAGGCCGAACTCGATCACCGATCCGAACGAGGGATCGTCGGTCACCCGCAGCACACAGCCCACGCCCTTGGTCGCCATCTTCTGCACATGCAACAACGGATCACCGCAGATCGCCACCAGATCGGTGTAGGCCTGGCGGACCGCGTCGGGCCCCCACAGGTCCAGCCGCACCCCGATCAGGTCGGGACGGCGCCGCCACAGCTCGCCGGTGGCCTTCGCCGCGACCGGATAGCCGAGTTCCGCCGCGGCCGCCACCGCCTGCTCCGCGTCGCGCACGGCACGGAACTCCACCACCTCGATGCCGTAGCACCCGAGCAGTCGCACCGCCTCCTCGTCGGTGAGCCACCGGCCACCGGACTCGGCCAGCCAGCCCTGCACCAGTGCCGCGGCGGCCGCGGTGTCGATGCCGGGCGGCCGGACCACCGGCGAGACCGGCCGGTCGCGCCAGCGCCCGTATCGCTCGACCCTCGCCAGCGCCCTGGCCGCGCGTTCGGGATCCGGATAGGACGGGATCGACCCCCGGGCAGGCGCGGCGCCGGTGGAGCGCACCGCCAGCAGCTTCGGAATGCCCGCTTCGGCGACGAAGGTGGTGAGCACGGGCTTGCCGCGATCGGGCGCGGCCGCCGCGGCCGCCCGCAGCGCGTCGGCGAAGCCGCCCATCGGGACCGGCACCGGTGGGGCGACGACGACGATCACCGCGTCCACCTCGTCGCTGCGCAACGCGGCCAGCACGGCCTCGCGGTAGTCGGCCGGGGTGGCCTCCGGTCCCAGGTCCACCGGGCCACCCACCGTGGCGCCGAGCGGGCCGCGCTCGGTCGGGCGCGCGCCGGGGCCGCGGTCGACGGCGGTCACGGGCCGGTGCACCAGCAGACCCTCGCTCTGCGCGGCATCGATGGCGAGCCAGTTCAGCGCGGCGCTGTTGCCGACCACCGCGACCCGGGGTCCGCGCGGCAGCGGCTGACAGGCCAGCAGCGCGGCGCAGTCGAACAGTTCGGAGATGGAGTCGACCTGGATCACCCCGGCCTGGGTGAACAGGTCGCGCACCACGGTGCGGTCCATGTCGGTCCCGGCCGCGAGCCTGCCGCTGCTCACCGCCACGATCGGCTTGCCGCGCGCCACCCGCCGGGCCAGCCGGGAGAACTTGCGCGGATTACCGAAGCTCTCCAGGTAGAGCAGGATCACTTCGGTGTCGGCGGCGGTGTCCCAGAACTGCAGCAGATCGTTGCCGGAGACGTCGGCGCGATTGCCCGCCGAGACGAAGGTCGACAGGCCGAGATTGCGGGCGGCGGCCTCGCCGAGGATCGCCGCGCCCAGCGGTCCGGACTGGCAGAAGAAGCCGATCCGGCCGCGCTCGGGGAGCACGGGCGCCAGCGTGGCGTTCAGGCCGACGGCCGGGTCGGTGTTGGCGATGCCGAGCGCACTCGGCCCGACCACGCGCATGCCGTGTCCGCGCGCGGCGACGACGAGGTCGTGCTCGGCGGCCAAGCCCGCCGGTCCGGTCTCGCCGAAGCCCGCGGTCAGCACCACCAGGCCCTTGACGCCCTTGGCCATACAGTCGTCGAGCACCGAGCCGATCGCCGCGGGCGGCACGGCCACGACCGCCAGGTCCACCTCGTCGGGGATCTCGCGCACGGTCGCGTAGGCGCGCACCCCGCGGACCGAGCGCCGATGCGGGTTGACCGGGAACACCGGTCCGCTGAAGCCGCCGGCGAGCAGGTTCGCCAGCACGGCCCCGCCCACCCTGGTCCGCTCCGGGGACGCGCCGATCACCGCCACCGAGCCGGGCGCCAGCAGATTGCCGACACTGCGCGCCTCCGAGGCCGCTTCCCGCGAATCCCGCACCGTGCGCAGCGCTTCGGTGGGGTCGATGGCGAATTCCAGGTGGACCTCGGCGCCGTCGCGGCTGCGCTGGAGCTGATAGCCCGCTTCCCGGAACACCGTCACCATCGCCTCGTTCTCGGCGAGCACCTCGGCGACGAACGCCACCACCTCGTTCTCGGCCGCGGCCCCGGCGAGGTGCTCGAGCAGTACCGAGCCCAGCCCCCGTCCCTGGTGCTCGTCGGCGACGACGAAGGCCACCTCGGCGGCGCGTGGGCCCGCCCGATCCAGCAGCTCGTACCGGGCCACCCCGATGATCGCGTCACCGAGCAGCGCGACCAGCCCGACCCGGTCGTGGTAGTCGACATGGGTCGTGCGGTACATGTCCTTGGCCGAGATGCGTGGGTACGGACCGAAATAGCGCAGATACCGCGTGCGATCGGAGAGCCCGGTGTGGAAGGTCGCCAGCGCGGCGTCGTCGGTGGGCATGATCGGGCGCACCCGCACCACGCCGCCGTCGGCGGCGAGCACATCGGCGTTCCAATGCTGCGGCGGCGCGGGCGGATTCGCCGGGGTGTCGGGGGTGTCGGGCAGCAGCGGCTCAGTCACGAGGATCCTCCGGGTCGAGGCCGAGCAGGCCGAAACTCGCCCGCCGGGTGGCCGTGATGGCGGTGTCGACCGCGCGCTGGGCGCGGATCTGGCCTGCGTCGCCGATCTCGGGTGTGCCGCCGGGACCGTCCCACGGCCGGTAGGCGGTGTCACCACCGTCGCTCATGCTGGCCGGCGGCTGCACGCGCGGGGCCGCGGCGCGCACCTGGTCGATCCAGTCGGCGGGTACCGGCGTCTCGGGCGGCAGTGGGCGGTCCAGTGCCGCCGCGAGCAGGTGGGTCCAGGCGCGGGGCACCACCCGCACCACGCCGTATCCGCCGCCGCCGACGGCCAGCCACCGGCCCTCGGCATGGCGGTCGGCGAGATCGCGCATGGCCAGGAACGCCGCGCGCTGGCCGTCGACCGTGAGTTCCAGATCGGCGAGGGGGTCTTCGCGATGGGTGTCCACCCCGCACTGGCTGACGATGATCTGCGGCCGGAACGCCGCCACCGCGCCGGGCACCACGGCGTGGAAAGCCCGCAGCCACTGCGCATCCCGGGTGCCGGGCAGCAGCGGCAGGTTGATAGAGGTGCCCTCGGCGGCGCCGTGCCCGGTCTCGGTCGGCCAGCCGGTGTTGGGCCACAGGGTCGCCGGATGCTGGTGCAGCGAGACGGTGAGCACGCGCGGATCGGCGTAGAAGGCGCGCTGCACGCCGTCGCCGTGGTGGACGTCGACGTCGAGATAGGCGATGCGGTCGAAGCCGTTGTCGAGCAGCCAGGAGATCGCGATCGCGGCGTCGTTGTACACGCAGAACCCCGCCGCCGAATCGGGCATGGCGTGGTGCATCCCGCCGCCGATGCTCACCGCCCGCCTGGTGCGTCCCGCGGCGATCTCGCGCGCGGCGGCCAGCGTTCCCCCCACGATGACCGAGGCCGCCTCGTGCATGTGCGGGAAGACCGGGTTGTCGGCCGTCCCCAGGCCGTACCCGGCGTCCTCCGGCGTCGGCGGGCCCTCGCCCGCGCGTCGCACCGCCTCGATGTAGGCCCCGCTGTGCACGCGCAGCAGGTCGGTCTCGGTGGCCGCGTCGGGTGAGAGCCGCTCGACACCGTCGAGCACGCCCAGACTTTCGGCCAGCGACATGGTGAACTTCAAGCGCGCCGGTTTCATCGGATGCTCCGGCGTCCAGGTGTAACCGAGGAATCGCTCGGTCCACACGACGGTGCCCGGCTCAGTGCTGCGCGGCGGCGTGACCATGGTCGCCACGCTAGCCGGAAGCAGCGGGCCCCGTGTGGCGTTGACATGCAGTAGAAATAGGGCCGCTGGTCCGACGGGCGGACCGGCGTTCGCGCGTGGGTAGAATCGTGCCGACGAAGGGGTAACAGGTGAAGGATCTGGTCGACACCACGGAGATGTATCTCCGTACCATCTACGACCTCGAGGAAGAGGGCGTGGTGCCGCTGCGGGCGCGCATCGCCGAGCGGCTCGAGCAGAGTGGTCCGACCGTGAGCCAGACGGTCGCCCGGATGGAACGCGACGGCTTGCTCCTCGTCGCCGGCGACCGCCACCTCGAGCTGACCGACAAGGGCCGCGCGATGGCGGTCGCGGTCATGCGCAAGCACCGGCTCGCCGAGCGCTTGCTCGTCGACATCATCGGCCTCGACTGGCAGAACGTGCACGCCGAGGCGTGTCGCTGGGAGCACGTGATGAGCGAGGAGGTGGAGCGGCGCCTGATCGAGGTGCTCAACCACCCGACCACCTCGCCCTACGGCAACCCCATCCCCGGCCTGGACGAACTCGGTCTCGGCGAGGTCCCCGCCGCCGAGGAGAAGCTCGTCCGGCTCTCCGATCTGCCCAACGGCACACTGCACGCCGTGGTGGTGCGCCGGCTCGCCGAGCACATCCAGACCGATCCGGAGGTCATCGGACGGCTGCGTGAGGCCGGTGTGGTGCCCGACGCGCGCGTCAGCGTGGAGACCAAGCCGGGTGCGGTGCTCATCACGGTGCCGGGGCACGCCGGCGGTTTCGAACTGTCCGAGGAGATGGCGCACGCCGTCCAGGTGAGGCTGGTCTGAGTCGTGAAACTTCTGGTCACCGGCGGCGCCGGATACGTGGGTGGCGTGTGCGCCGCCGTCCTGCTCGAACAGGGTCACGAGGTGGTCGTCGTCGACGACCTCTCCACCGGTAACGCCGACGGCGTCCCGGCGGGCGCGCGCTTCGTCGACGGCGACATCGCCGAGGCGGCCCCGGCCCTGCTGCGGGCCGAATCCTTCGACGGCGTCCTGCATTTCGCGGCGCAATCGCTGGTGGGCGAGTCGGTGGAGAAGCCGGAGAAGTACTGGCACGGCAATGTGGTGAAGACCCTCACCCTGCTCGAGGCGATCCGCGAGACCGGGACACCGCGACTGGTCTTCTCCTCCACCGCGGCCGTCTACGGCGAGCCCGAGCAGGTGCCGATCACCGAGGACTCCCCCACCCGCCCCACCAACCCCTACGGCGCGAGCAAGCTGGCGATCGACCATGCGATCACCTCCTACGCGGTCGCGCACGGCCTGGCCGCGACGAGCCTGCGCTATTTCAACGTGGCGGGCGCCTACGCCGGTCTCGGCGAGAACCGCGTGGTGGAAACGCATCTGATCCCCCTCGTGTTGCAGGTGGCGCTGGGCCACCGCAAGGCCATCTCCGTGTACGGCACCGACTGGCCGACGCCGGACGGTACGTGCGTGCGTGACTACATCCACATCCGCGATCTGGCGCAGGCACACCTGCTGGCGCTGTCGTCGGCGCAGCCAGGCACCCACCGGATCCTCAATCTGGGTTCGGGCACGGGTTTCTCGGTGCGCGAGGTCATCTCGGCCTGCGAGCGCGTCACCGGGCTGCCGATCGAGGCGATCGACGCGCCGCGCCGCGCGGGCGATCCGGCCGTGCTCATCGCCTCGAGCGAGCGCGCGATCGGCGAACTGGGCTGGCGCCCCGAGCACAACGACCTGGACGAGATCGTCACCGACGCCTGGGAATTCCTGCGTTCCCTGGGCGACAAGGCGCACAGCGCCCGCTGACCCGCGGCCCGGATCGACTGTCTCACAGGTCGATCGGGCCCAGGTCGACGCCGAGATCGGCCGCCACCTGGCGGCCGCACAGCGCCAGGGTGTGCAACCGTTCCGGGCGCAGCCCGCTCTGCAGCGAGGTCTCCAGCAGCATCGCCATCGCGTGCTCGGCGTCGGCTTCGATGCCGGCGGCGAGGGCGATCCCGGCGAACGGGCCGTCCCCGCGGACGTAGGCGCTGAATCCCAGCAGGGCCGCGGCCTCGGCGCGGTCGCCGCCCTGCGTCGCGCGGGCGAGCTGGGCCCACAGCTGTTCGGCGGCCTCGGCGTGATCGCCCAGCGCCAGGCCGTACATGGCGTCGCGGATCGGGCGGTCGCGCAGGGTCGCGGCCAGCCGCGCCAGTTCGCGAGCGGCGCGCGGCACGCCGGATTCGGTGTCGGCGATCTGCCACAGCACCCACTCCAGGGCGCGCCGCCGGAACACCGGGCCGCGTCCGGCCCGTTCGGCGGCCGCCAGTCCCCGGCGATACCGGGTCACCGCCGGGCGCAGCGAGGTGCGGACCTGTGCGGACAGCGCGGGGTCGGGCACGACGAGCGCCGTCAGCTCACCGCGGGACCGCCGGATCTGCCTGCCGTCGAGCACATGGGACAGCGCGACCGGCGACGCCGCCGGATCACCCACCACTCCGCCCGCCGTCCGGTCGAAGAGGCTGTGGAACCGCGCGCCCGCCACGATCCCGGGCACCGTCCACGCGCCGCGCACCGCGATCCCCGCGCCACCGAACGCCTCGAGCAGGGACGCGGCGCGCAGGGCCTGGACCGCCCTGGCCTCGACGCGCTCGTCGATGAACATCGCGAGCACGGTGTTCGCCCGCTCGCGCACACAGATCGACCCGACGCACGCCGTGAACTGCTCGACGCGCCGCGGATCGCCGACCCCGTCCAAATCGAACCGCACGATCGCCTCGATCGCTGCCGCGCCGGTGCGGCCCGGTTCGTGCAGCACCGCGACCACCAGGGAGCGTTCGGGGACGAACCCGAGCATCGCGGGCAGGGCGGCGATGAGCTCGCCGGGATCGTCCACCCGCAGCGGTCGCCGCGGCCGCTCGGCCGGGTAGGCGGGGGTGGCTTCGGCGCAGGCGAGCGCGCGGGGGAACAGACCGGTGCGGTGGGTGCGGCGGGGCGAGTTCGTCGAAGGCGTCATGGCTCCACGGTGCCCGGCGGCTGTGCCCGCGCCGCAGCGGCGACCTGGGCTTTTCACCGCCCTGTTGACACCGCGCGACCTGTGGAGCGATGCCGGTCGCGGCGCGGCGGCCGCGGCGAAGATGTCACCGCCGCGTGGTAAGCGCCTCAGCCGCCGCGAACCCCGCGCACCGCCGTCGCGAACAGCTCGTCGACCGCGGCCCGGTCGGGCTCACCGGCGCCGAAGGTCATCGACGTCACCGTGATCCGCACGTCTCCGATCTGGCCGATCGAGGTCTGCATCGTCTGGGTCAGCCCGGCGCCGCCGATGTCGGGAGTCACGGTGCGCCGCAACGAGATCGCGTCGTCGGCACCGACCGGGACCGCGGTGTCGACGGCGGTCGTGACCGTGGCGGCGGCGCCCGCGCGATCGACCCTGATCCGCTCACAGCCGGCGAGCCGGTCGCGCAGCCGGGCGAGCTGCTCGCTGGTCCTGGCCAGTTCGACGGTCAGGGTGGCCCGGTGCGCGTCGTCGTTGCCGACGGCGACCGAAGCCGGTTCGCCGTCGGCGTCGGCGTCGGGCGGCGTGCAGTTCGCCGGCTCGACGGTGGCGCCCGCCCCGACCCCGTCCAGATCCCCCGCCGCCGCGGCCGCCGCCTGCGGGGGCAGCACGACCGCCGGATACCGGGCGGGGAAGCGCTGCGGAGTGGGCAGCAGATCGGCCAGCGCGCCGTCGACGTGCCGCACGACCGTCGCGCTCTGGGCCACCGGCGTCCCGCTGATCCGCTCCCCACAGCCGGTCAGCGCCAGGACCGACAGCGCCATCACGCCGACGAGCGCCCGGGCAGTGGCCCCGGGCGGTGCCGATTCCGCCACGTTCACCCCACCCACTGTGCCGCACCGGAGCGGGGGCGGGCGGGACCGCCACGCCGCGCGGGAATGCCGGGGCGGGCGGAGCTGTTGTGTAGCAGGACGAGCCGTCCTCCGGCCGTGTGCGTGGCGTCTGCTCGCGTGGGGGACAATGGAGGCCGCTTCCCCCGCCGCGAGCGTTGGTGGACCGCGCAGGAAGGAGTACGCGATGGACGATCAGTCGCACATGTACGAGCTGGAGTTCCCGGCACCGCAGCTGTCGGCGGACGACGGCGCAGGCCCCGTGCTGGTGCACGGGCTGGAGGGCTTCACCGACGCCGGGCACGCCGTGCGCCTGGCCACCACGCATCTGCGCGAGAGCCTGGAATCCGAACTCGTCGCCTCCTTCGACGTCGACGAGCTGCTCGACTACCGCTCGCGCCGCCCGCTGATGACGTTCAAGACCGATCACTTCTCCGATTACGCCGAGCCGGAGCTGAACCTGTGGGCGCTGCGCGACACCGCGGGCACGCCGTTCCTGCTGCTGGCGGGCCTGGAACCGGATCTGCGCTGGGAGAAGTTCACCACCGCGGTGCGGTTGCTGGCCGAGCAGCTCGGTGTGCGCCGCACGATCGGGCTTTCGGCGATCCCGATGGCGATCCCGCACACCCGTCCGCTCGGCGTCACCGCGCATTCCTCGGATCGGACGCTGATCGGCGAGCACCAGCGCTGGCCGGGCGAACTGCAGGTGCCGGGCAGCGCGTCCTCGCTGCTCGAGTTCCGGATGGCACAGCACGGTCACGAGTCGCTCGGGTTCTCCGTGCACGTGCCGCACTACCTGGCCCAGACCGATTACCCCGAGGCGGCCCAGACGCTGCTGGAGAACGTCGCCGACAACGCGGGCCTCGAGCTGCCGCTCGCGGCGCTGGGTGAGGCGGCGGCGCGGGTGCGCGAGCAGGTGGCCGAGCACATCGCGGGCAACGAGGAGGTCGAGACGGTCGTCACGGCGCTGGAACGCCAGTACGACAGCTTCGTCACCGCCCAGGAGCGCCAGTCCAGCCTGCTCGCCGGCGACGGTGAGCTGCCCAGCGGGGAGGAGCTCGGCGCCGAATTCGAGCGTTTCCTGGCCGAACAGGGCGGTTACGGCGACACCTCCGCCGACGGCGAGGACTGAACCACCGACCCACTAGGGTGGTCGGAGTGGATCTGACCGACCTGCTCGAGATACCAGGGACCGACGCCGACGCGCTCTACGAGTCGTTCGCGGCGTGGGCCGCCGAGCAGGGCACTCCCCTGTATCCGGCGCAGGACGAGGCGCTGATGGAGCTGGCCTCGGGGTCCAACGTCATCCTGGCGACGCCGACCGGGTCGGGCAAGTCGCTCGTCGCGGTCGGCGCGCATCTGTTCGCGATGACCAACGGTCAGCGCAGCTACTACACCGCGCCGATCAAGGCGCTGGTGAGCGAGAAGTTCTTCGCGCTGTGCGAGGTGTTCGGCGCCGAGAACGTCGGCATGGTCACCGGTGACGCGGCGGTCAACGCCGACGCCCCGATCATCTGCGCCACCGCCGAGATCCTGGCGAACATGGCGCTGCGCGAGGGCGCCGACGCCGAGGTCGGTCAGGTGGTGATGGACGAGTTCCACTTCTACGCCGATCCCGATCGCGGCTGGGCCTGGCAGGTGCCGATCGTCGAGCTGCCGCGCGCGCAGTTCCTGCTGATGTCGGCGACGCTGGGCGAGGTCGACTTCTTCGCCACCGACCTCGAACGCCGCACCGGCCGGCCCACCGCCGTCGTCGCGGGCAGTGAGCGCCCGGTCCCGCTGACCTTCTCCTACGTGCGCACCCCGATCACCGAGACCATCGAGGAACTGGTGACCACCCACCAGGCGCCGGTCTATGTCGTGCATTTCACCCAGGCCGCCGCGCTCGAACGCGCGCAGGCGCTGACGAGCGTGAACTTCGCCAGCCGCGCCGAGAAGGACGCGATCGCCGCCGCGATCGGCGAGTTCCGGTTCGCCTCCGGCTTCGGCAAGACGCTGTCGCGGCTGATCCGGCACGGTATCGGCGTGCACCACGCGGGCATGCTGCCCAAGTACCGCAGGCTGGTGGAGAAGCTGGCCCAGGACGGGCTGCTGAAGGTGGTGTGCGGCACCGACACCCTCGGCGTCGGCATCAACGTGCCGATCCGGACGGTGCTGCTGACCGGGCTCACCAAGTACGACGGGGTGCGCACCCGCAGGCTCAAGGCGCGTGAGTTCCATCAGATCGCGGGCCGGGCGGGCCGCGCGGGCTTCGACACCATGGGCACCGTCGTGGTGCAGGCGCCCGAGCACGAGGTGGAGAACGCGCGCCTGATCGCGAAGGCGGGCGACGATCCTAAGAAACAGCGAAAGGTGCAGCGCCGCAAGCCGCCCGAGGGCTTCGTGTCCTGGAGCGAGGAGACCTTCGACCGGCTCGTGGCGGCCCAGCCGGAGCCGATGGTCTCGCGGTTCTCGGTGACCAACGCGATGCTGCTCAACGTGATCGCCCGCCCCGGCAACTGTTTCCACGCGATGCGGCACCTGCTCGAGGACAATCACGAGCCGCGCGCCGCCCAGCGCAAGCACATCCTGCGCGCGATCCGGCTCTACCGCGCGCTGCGCGATGCCGGTGTGGTGCAACAGCTCACCGAACCCGACGCCAAGGGCCGGATGGCCCGGCTGACCGTCGACCTGCAACGCGATTTCGCGCTCGACCAGCCGCTGTCACCGTTCGCGCTGGCCGCCTTCGAGCTGCTCGACCGCGAAAGCCCCACCTACACCCTCGATGTCGTGTCGCTGATCGAGGCGACCCTCGAGGACCCGCGCCAGCTGCTGATGGCCCAGCAGCACAAGGCACGTGGCGCCGCCGTCGCCGAGATGAAGGCCGACGGCATCGAATACGAGGAGCGGATGGAGCTCCTGGAAGAGGTCACCTGGCCCAAGCCGCTGGCCGAGCTGATCGAGCCCGCGTTCGAGACCTACCGGGCCGGGCATCCGTGGGTCTCGGAGTTCGCCCCGTCGCCGAAGTCGGTGGTGCGCGACATGATCGAGCGCGCCATGACCTTCGCCGAGCTGATCTCCTTCTACGAGCTGGCCCGCTCGGAGGGCGTGGTGCTGCGGTACCTGGCCGACGCCTACCGGGCGCTGCGCCGCACGGTGCCCGACGCGGCGCGCACCGAGGAACTCGACGACCTCACCGAGTGGCTGGGCGAGCTGATCCGCCAGGTGGACTCGAGCCTGCTCGACGAATGGGAACAGCTGACCAACCCCGGCGCGGAGAACGACGCCGAGCAGATCGCCTTCGGCGCGGAGTCGGTGCGGCCCATCTCGGCCAATGAGCGCGCCTTCAAGGTGATGGTGCGCAACGCGATGTTCCGCCGGGTCGAACTGGCGGCCAGGCAGCGCTGGGACGAACTCGACGACCTCGGCACCGGCCCCGACTGGGCCGAGGAGCTGGCGCCCTACTTCGCGGAGTACACCGCGATCGGCACCGGCCCCGACGCGCGCGGTCCGCAGCTGTTCCAGGTGGAGAAGCGGCCCGGGTTCTGGCACGTCCGGCAGGTGCTCGACGACCCGGCGGGCGACCACGGCTGGGCGCTGACGGCGATCGTGGATCTCGAGGAGTCCGATGCCGCGGGCGAGGTGGTGTTCGACGAGGTCACAGTCACGGCGGGGTGACTATGACGAATGTTTGACGGATTCGTTGTTGGGTAGGCGCCGCTGATACTCTCTCCCGGCCGCCGACCGAAAGTTCAACTATGCCCGAATCCCCGTACCTTGTCATCTACCCCGAGCGGGTACGTGCCAATTACCGAGCCCTCGCCGCCGCCGTGTCGGCACGACGCAGCCAGGGCACCCGGATCAGGTACGCGGTGAAGGCGGCGCCGGTCGACGAGCTGCTCACCCTGCTCGACGCCGAGGGCGCGGAGTTCGATGTGGCCAGCATCGGCGAGATCGACCAGGCGCTGCGCCTCGGCATCGCCCCGGCGAAGCTGTGCTACGGCAATCCGATCAAGAAGAGCGCCCATACCGCGCGCGCCTTCGCCCTCGGCGTGCGCCGCTACGCCTTCGACACCGAGGACGACCTGCTGCGCATCGCCGAGCACGCGCCCGGGTCGGAGGTCGAGTGCCGGTTCCTGTCCTCGGCGCCGGAGTCGCGGACCCCGTTCGGCACCAAGTTCGGCTGCGCGCCGGACGAGGCGCTGCGGCTACTGGTGCGCGCCCGCGATCTGGGCCTGGTCGTCGGCGGCCCGTACTTCCACGTCGGCTCCCAGCAGCTGGACCCCACCGCATGGCGGATCGGTATCCGGCAGGCGGGAGAGATCGTGACGGCCTTGGCGGACAAGGACATTCACGTCACCGCGGTCAATGTGGGCGGCGGTCTGCCGATCTCCTACGTCGACGCGGCGCCCGAACTCGACGCGATCGCCGCCGCGATGACCGCGGCCGCCGCGGAGTTCCTGCCCGAGTCCACCGGCCTGGTCGTCGAGCCGGGCCGTGCGCTGGTGGGCAACGCGGGCACGATTCACGCCGAGGTCGTCGGGGTGCGTGTCGCGCCGGACGGCCGGCGCTGGGTGTATCTCGACATCGGCCGCTACAACGGCATGGCCGAGACCGAGAACGAGTACATCGCCTACCGTTTCGTCACCGATCGCGACGGCGATCCGGTGGCCGAGGCGGTGGTCGCGGGTCCGACCTGCGACGGCGACGATGTACTGTATCAACGCACGAAGGTCCTTCTGCCGACCACGTTGCGAGCCGGTGATCAGATCCAGATCCTCGACACCGGCGCCTATACCGCGAGTTATTCGTCGGTGTCCTTCAATGGTTTTCCGCCCTTGACCGTTCATGTCTCGGGCGCTGAGCGAGAGTGAGTTTGCCCATGACGGCGGAATTCACCGGCTGGCATGTGCTGGCCGAGTTCGGTGGTGTCGACACAGACCTGTGTGACGATCTCGAACGACTCGAATCGGCGTTGCGTGAGTCTCTGATCGCGGCGGGCGTCACCATCTGCGATGTCGTTCACAAGAAGTTCGAACCGCAGGGGGTGACCGTCCTCGCCCTGTTGTCGGAGTCCCACGCCTCGATTCACACCTATCCGGAGTCCGGCGACATCTTCGTCGACGTCTTCACCTGCGGCAGCATCGGCGCCGGTGCGACGAAGGCGGTCGAACTCCTGCGAGACAAGTTGTCTCCCAAGGATGTTCGGATGCAGGTCGTCCAGCGCGGCCACGGCGCCGAGAAGATCTACGAACCGGTGGGCGACGGCCTGACCCGGATCTGGGATCTGCACGAGGTGATAGTCGACACCCACACCCCCTTCCAGCACATGGTGATCGCGCGGACCGATCAGGGCATCTCCCTGTTCTCCGACGACGATCGCCAGTCCACCGAGTTCTCCCAGCTCACCTACCACGAGGCCATGATGGTCCCGGCGTTCGTGCTGGCCGAGAAGCTGGACCGGGTGCTGATCATCGGTTCCGGCGAGGGTGTGGCCTCGCAGATGTCGGTGGCGGCGGGCGCGACCCTGGTCGATCACGTCGACATCGACCAGCGCGAGGTCGAGCTGTGCGCGCGGCACCTGCCCTACGGCTACACCAGCGAGGAGCTGGCCGCGGCCGTGGCGGGCGAGGGCCCGATCCACGTGCACTACGCCGACGGCTGGGACTTCCTGGCCAAGGCGCAGGAGGCGGGCACCCGCTACGACGTGATCGTCATCGATCTGCCGGACGAGCGCGTCGAGGACGCCCAGCACAACCGCCTCTACGAGTCGGAGTTCCTGTCCCGATGTAAGGCACTGCTGGCGCCCGGCGGCGTGCTGACGGCCCAGGCCGGCTGCGCGACGATGTGGCGCAACGAGACGCTCAAGCGGTCGTGGGGCCGGTTCACCGAGCAGTTCGCCACCGTGGTGCCCTACGGCAGCGACGAGCACGAGTGGACCTTCCTGTTCGGCCTGAACGAGAAGATCGAGAACCCGGTGCGCGGCATGGCCGACCGGCTGGCACTGCTGCCCTACCGGGCCGAGACCATCGACGCCCGCGCGCTCGAGCGCGGCGCGATCGAGCCGTACTCCCTGCGCGCCTGAGCTCGCTCCGGCGACAGCCACCGAAGGCGGTGACCCGGCATCCGGGTCACCGCCTTCGTCGTCCGGTCAGCCGAGCAGCACGGCGCAGGCCCGCGGCTTCGGCCGCGGAGTCCGGTCCGGCGATTCCGGTGCCATCGGCGGCGAACGTTGGCACTATGCAACATGCACAGCATCGACAGAATCGAGTCCGCCCATGACGCCGACACCGTTGTCCGCCGACGGCCTGATGCCGGTCCGCGCCCCATCGGGCCACCGCCCCCGCTTGGACGCGCTGTCGCGGGCCGGTCTCGCCGAGTTCGGCGGACTGTTCGCCTCCGCGCCCGACGTGACGGCGCGCGACTTCGCCCGGCTGGACGGCGATGTGACGATGCGATCGTTTCCCGGATCGGGTGAGCGGGTGCTCGGGCCGGTGATGTCCCGGCCGTCGTACTTCTGGGTGGCGAAATCGTTTCGTCACGTGGCTGGTGGGATAGCGCTCGGCCACAACGCCTTCCGCCTCCTCGGCGGCATGCGGGCGCTGAATTTCGTGGCGACCGTGGGCGATTCGGTGATCGACGGGCGTCCGGCCGTGCTGTTCGACTACGACGACCCACGCGCCGGTTCGCGCAGGCCTGCCCGGCGGATCTACGACGAACTGCGCGAGATCGAACCGGATCTGTGGCTGGGACCGAGCTACTTCCTCGCCAGGGGCAAGCGCTTCCCGATGGGCTGGTTCGCCCTCGACGCCTCGGTGCCCTTCGACGGCCCGGCCTGACACGACCCGAGCCGGGCGCAGGTCGTCCCCGCACCCGGCTCGGCGCGGCTCACTCGGCCTGGCGTCGCGCCCGATACTCGGCGACGTTCATCCCACCCACTCCCCAATCCGTCAGCGGCACTTCGTCGATCACCACATAGGTGGTCTCGGGCGCCTTGCCGAGTACCTCGAACAGCAGATCGGTGACGCCCTTGATCAGCTGCCCCTTCTGCTCCGGGGTGACCCCTTCGTCGGTGACCTTGATATTCACGTACGGCATGGTGGTTGTCCTTTCTACGCCGCTCTACCTGAGATGAACCCGCCGTCGACGGGGAGAATGTGGCCGGTGACGAACTCGGCGTCGGTCAGATACAGCACGGCCGCGGTGGTGTCGGCGACCTCGCCGATCCGGCCGAGCAGCGCGGCGCCCGCGGCGGCGCGTTCGTCGCCGTCCCCGAACAGCGGGGTGCGGATGATGCCGGGGGCGACCGCGTTCACCCGGATCCGGGCGGGCGCGAGTTCGGCGGCCAGGCTGGTGGTCAGCGCGTGCACGCCGCCCTTGCTGATCAGCGCGGCCGAGGCGGGCAGACCGGTCATCGCGTGGTCGATGAGGACGGTGCCGATGTTGACGACGCTACCGCCCGCACCCTGGGTCAGCAGCTGGCGCACCACCGCCTGGGTGGTGAAGTAGGTGCCCTTGAGGTTGCCGCCCAGGTAGCGGTCGAGCTCGGCCTCGGTGACGTCGACGAACGGGGTCGCGCCGAAGACCCCGGCGCTGTTGATCAGCGCGTCGACCCGGCCGAACCGGTCGAGCGCGGCCGCCACATACGCCGAACCCGTTGCGGGCGAACCGATATCACCGACCACCGTGGCCACCCGGTCCGGGGCGGCGAGGTCGGCCGCCACCTCGGCGAGCTTGGCCGCGTCGCGCCCACCGAGCACGACCGCGTCGCCACGGGCGACGAAGGCGCGGGCGACGTCCCGTCCGATCCCACTGGATGCTCCGGTCACGACGACCGTCTTCGGAGTCGACATTCGACTGATCCTTTCACAGTTGATACGACCGGTCGTCTTGGAACGGGCGACCGGGACGAGGGAAGCCGAGCACGAGGGCGTTCCGGCTCAGGGACGGAAGTAGTCGTCGAGCAGGCGCCGCAGACACTTCTCCAGCGGTTCGACGGTGCGGTCGATCTTCATCCGGATGACCGCGCCCTCCCAGGATTCGAGCAGCAGGTCGGCCAGCTCGACCGGGTCGATATCGGCACGGACCGTGCCCTCGGCCTGCGCGGTCCGCAGCGCCTCGGCGACGCCGTCGCGCCAGCGGGCCCAGGCACTCGACAGCGCGGTACGCAGCAGCTCACTGCCCTCCAGTTCGCCGCCGAGATTGCCGATCAGGCAGCCGCCGGTGTAATCGGCGGCGACGAAATCCTCGGTCAGCGCGGCGAAGAAGCGGCGCAGGCCGGTGAGCGCGTCGGGCGCGCCGGCGAACGCCTCGGCGAGCGAGCGCTGCACGCACAGCGAATGATGCTCGATCACCGCGCGCGCGAAACTCTCCTTGCTGTCGAAGTAGTTGTAGAACGAGCCCTTGGGCACCCCGACCTTGTCGAGCACCTGCTTGATGCCGGTGCCGTGATAGCCGTTGGCCAGCAGCCCGATCGCGCCCTCCTCGATGAGGAGCGCTCGCGTGTCGTCGCTGCGCCGTGGTCGTGCCATGCGAGGAACTATACGACCGGTCGTCTTGGAATGGCAAGCGGTAGCGGTCAGTCGTCGTCGACACCGCGGGCGGCCAGCGCCTCGCCCATCGCGTCGGCGGTCCGCAAGGCGCGCACCAGCACCGGCGTGACCAGCGCCGTCGCCGACCACGAGACCCCGCGGGCCCGGCGTGCCTCGGCCACGTCGTGCACGATCTGGGCGAGCAGGGGCACACACCGGATGGCCAGCGCGAGCAGCAGACCCACGCGTTCCGGATTCACCCCGACGTGACGCAGCGGGGCCAGCCCGCGCAGCAGGGCGTCGAGGAGGTCGGTGACCCGGGTCGTCACCGTCACCAGCGCGGCCAGCGCGACCGAGGCGAGCAGCACGCCGCAGACGACCACCGCCCGCACGGGCGTGGTGGTGAGCAGCTGGAAGACGCCGATGATCGCCGTCATCCACAGCACCGGGCGCACCTGGGCCACGGCCACCCGCCACGGAATGCGCGCCAGTGCGAACAGCCCCGCGACGACCACCACGACGCAGGCCATACCGGGCAGCCCGCGCACCCACACCGTCATCGCGACGATGGCGACGATCAGCAGCGCCAGCTTCACCCCGGCGGGCGCGCGGTGCAGCAGCGAGTCGCCGGGGTGGTAGAGGCCGATCATTCGACCAGGGCCCGGTAGGCGCCGACCGCGTCCGCCGGGGTGCCGTCGAAGGCGACGGAACCGTTGTCCAGCACCACGACCCGATCGAAGCCGTCGAGCAGCGCCAGCTGGTGGGTCACCACCACGACCTGCTGGTCCAGCGAGTTCAGCGCCTCGGACACGCGCCGGGCGTTGCGCAGATCGAGCAGCGTGGTCGGCTCGTCGGCCACGATCACCTCTGGCTCGCGGATCAGCGCGGAGCCGATCGCGAGCAGCTGCTTCTGGCCGCCCGAGAGCAGGTGCGCGGGATGATCGGCGTGCGCGGACAGCCCGAACCGCTCCAGCATCCGCGCCACCCGCTCCGCGACAGCGGCCCGGTCCAGCCCGCTGCGGCGCAGCGAGAACGCGAGGTCCTCGGCCACGGTCGGCATCACGATCTGGGTGTCGGGATCGGTGAAGACGAACCCCACCTTGCGACGCACCTGCGCGCCCTTGCGCGCGGCGTCGACACCGTCGACGGTGACGGTGCCCTCGGTGGGCTTCAGCAGGCCGTTGAGCATGCGCGCCAGCGTCGACTTCCCCGAGCCGTTGGCGCCGATCAGGCCGACGCGGCGTTCGGTGATCCGCAGATCGATCTCGCGCAACACGACGCGCTCACCGAAGCGATGACCGACGCCCGTCAGCACGATCTCACTCATCGAACCCACTCACCGCGCGATCAGCCCGGGATAGGCGCGGTGCACGCCCTTGGCCACGACCGTCGCGATGACGACCTTGGCCAGATCACCGGGCACGAACGCGAAGTTCGACGAGATCGCCGCCCACACACCCAGATCGGTGCGGACGAGCAGGCCCGCGGTCCCGAACAGGTAGATGACCACGATCCCGCCGAGCGCGTTGATCAGCAGGCCGGGCACGAGCGGGTATTTCGGCAGGATCAGCGTGGTCAGCCACCCGATGACCAGCGTCGCGGGGATCCAGCCGATCAGATAGCCCGCGGTCGGCGAGGCCAGCGCGGTCAGCCCTGTGCGCCCGCCGGAGAGCAGCGGCAGGCCGATCATCGTCAGCGCGATGAAGACGGCTACCGCGGCGGCACCCTTGCGCGGGCCGAGAATCGCGCCGGTGAGGATCACGCCGAGGGTCTGCAGGGTGATGGGCACGCCGCTGAACCCGACCGTGACGGCGCCCGGCAGCCCCAGCGCGGCGATCAGGGCCGCGAACACCGCGACCTGCGCCAACTCACGCGCGGCGAATCCGGCCGCGGGCTTGGGGGACTTCTCGACTTCGGGCACGACGGACATCCTCTACACACTGACTTGAACGACGTTCAAAGTTAGCAGGTGAGGTGCTCGCGGGCGCAGCCGGAGCAGCCCTCGGCCATTCCGCCGTACCGGAAGATCGATTAGGATTCTGAGTTGGGTTCCGCACGTCCAGCCGTCGCCGCACGAGGGCGACGCGCCGACTGCCCGTGGCCGGAAGGGCCATCATGTCGATTGCGCTACAACGTTTTTCGAACTTGATCGCCGCGATCTACGGCGCGGGGAGCGACCCGGATCGCTGGGACGCGGTGATCCGGGAGATCACCGACACCTTCGGCGCGGCGCACGGCATCCTCGTCCTCGCCGACCCCGATACCCGGAGGTGGGCCGTGCGCACCGCGGGCAACGGCGCGGCCGAACTCCCCGCGCCGCTGGACCTGGTCGCCGACCACCTGCACCGGCTCCCTCCCGGCACGGCCACCACCAGCGACCTGTTGCTCGGCGCCGAGGCGGACGGCCTGGCGAACAGTTTCCTGGCCCGGCTCAGCGACGAACAGCCGTCCTCGTGGATCTGTCTCACCATGCCCGATCACGCCGCCATCGCCGGTCATCCCGCGCAGCTCACGCTGCTGCGCGCGCTCGTGCCGCACCTGCGCGGGGCGCTGCGGACCCAGTCGAGGCTGGTCGAGCTGTCCCGCGAGCGTGCCTTCGCGCTCGCGACCCTGGAGAAGGCGCACTACGGGGTCCTGATCGTCACCGCCGACGCGGCGCTGGTCTTCGCCAACTCCATGGCCGAACGACTCATCCACAGCGGCAACGGGCTGACCGTCGACACCGCCGGACGCCTGCACGCCACCCCGGCCGCGGTCCACAGGCGATTGCGCCGGTTGATCGAACAGGCCGCGGCGGAGGAGGACGGCGGCAATGTCGCGCTCGCCCGGCCCTCGGGCAGGCGGCCGCTGGCCGTGCGGGTCTCGCCGCTGGACGGGCTGTCCGGCGACAGTCCGTGGCATCGCGCGGCGCTGCTGCTGATCGTCGACCCCGAGCACGATCCGGAGCCGCAGCCGGAGGCCTTGCACGACCTGTACGGCCTCACCGAGGCGGAGACACTGGTCGCCCTCGGCGTGCTGCGTGGCGACGGATTACCGGCCGTCGCCGATCAGCTCTCGGTCTCGGTATTCACGGCCCGCACGCATCTGCAACACATCTTCGCGAAAACGAAAACGCATCGGCAGGCCGAATTGGTTCGCTTGTTGTTGACCACTGCGGTTTCCGCGCCGTGAATTCGGCGGATCAAATCGGATGGAATCCCACCCCCGGCCCGCCGCGCGCATTCACGTCATCCATAATTCTGGTGAAATTGGCGCCCACATGGGGGCCGAGGCACGGCACCGCGAGGTAGCCGTTGACGATCGCCACCAGCGTCGAGCCGACGACGACCGGGCCGCCGGAGTCACCGACCGCCACGCAGATCTGCGTCAGCGTCCAGGTGGCACCGCCGAAGACGTCGCCGTAGACCAGACCGCACGTCTGTCCCGTCGTCCGCCCCTCCTTGCAGGCGACGACCGGGAACTGCGCGGGCAGCCCGATCCCGGTGATCGAGGTCGAACCGACCCGGTTCACCGGATGCACCAGGCCCGCGTCGAACCCGATGACGGCGTAGTCGAGATCGCTGTTGACGAAAGCGACCGTGCCGACGTTCCCGGCCTCCTGGTCGGCCTCCGCCGCGACTCCCGTGCCGGCCTCCGCGCAGTGTGCCGCGGTGAAGCCGACGAGCTGACCTGCGCCGTCGTAGCCGATCGTGGTGAGTGTGCATGTCGCGCCACCGTCGAAGACGATGCCCGAACCACCACCGAGCGTCACCGGCGCGGCCGCGTTCGCGGTCCCGGCGCTCGCCCATACCAGCATCAGCGCGGCCGCGAGGAGCCACCCGCGAGCCCATGCCCTCGGGGCACTCTCGCACGAGGGTGCGGGAGTGCCTCGATTACTCCTTGTCTTGATCATCGGCGTGTCAGACCACGCACACCGGGTAGAGGATGGGCAGTGTCACCAGCAGCGGGACACAGGTCAGCAGCGCGCCGGGGATGGTGATGAACGGCGACAACACGGCGGGCTCGACCTGCACGGGCACCGGTGCGGCGGGGACGGGGGCAGGATCCGCCGCGGGTGCTGCGCCGGCTACGCCGGCACCGAGAGCGATCAGCGGCGCACACGCGAGCACCGCGATGGTTGAACGAAACTTGTACATGGCCATTCCTAACAGACTGTACTTTTTCGACGTGCCGATCCCATGGCGGGATCGTCACCGTATTCACCAAAGCACTCGGGGCCAGGAATGGCGTCGTGCGAACAGATGATATCTAGAACGGGCGCTTCGAACGAATGACCGCGGCCAGATATTCGTAATCCTCGGCGCGCGCGGAGGACGCGCGGTAGGCCAGCCCGATCGTGCGGCCCGGCGCCGGGTCGGCGAAGCGCGCGGTGTCGAGGGTGCCGCGCGCGGTCTCGGCGGCCACGGCCATCTCCGGCACCAGCGTGACGCCGAGTCCGCCCGCGACGCATTGGACGACGGTCGTGAGCGAGGCGGCCCTGGTGTCGCCGACGGCGCCGGGATGCACCTCGGCGGTGCGGCACACCTCCAGTGTCTGATCGCGCAGGCAGTGGCCCTCGTCGAGCAGCAGCAGGGGCAGGTCGGCCAGCGCGGGGACGGACAGGTCGGTGCGGCCTGCCAATTCGTGCCCGCGCGGGGTGACGAGCACGAATTCCTCGGAGTAGAGCGGGATCTCGACGAGGCCGGGCGCCTCGGTGGGCAGCGCGAGCAGGGCGACGTCGAGGACGCCGGTGCGCAGCCCGTCGAGCAGCCGGGCGGTCTGGTCCTCGACGACCTGGGGCACCAGGCTCGGCAGCTTGCGGCGTAACTCGGGCAGCAGCTCGGGTAACACGTACGGCGCGACGGTGGGGATGATGCCGAGGCGCAGCACGCCGCCGAGCCCGTCGCCGGTGGCCGAGGCGACGAACCGGTCGGCCGCCTCCAGGGTCGCCATCGCCTGCGGCAGCAGCCGCATCCCCGCCGCGGTGACGAGCACCCGCCGCGTGCTGCGCTCGATCAGCTGCAGCCCGAGTCCGTTTTCCAGTGATGCCAGAGCCTGCGATAACGTGGGTTGGCTCACAGTCAAACGCGCTGCGGCGGTGCCGAAATGCCGGTATTCGGCGACGGCCACGAACGCACGCAGCTGCGAGAGGGTTGGCTGATAAGTCTGATCAGTCACGCCTATCAGTGTACGACGAGCGATCGGCTTTACCTTTCAGTACGCTTTCGGCAAGATCACCACGAGCTCACACGATGAGCGCCAACACCACGAATGAGGAGACGCGTAATGGCTCTGCTGACCATCGGCGACCAGTTCCCGGCATACAACCTCAAGGCCGTCATCGGAGGTGACCTGTCGAAGGTCGACGCGCAGCAGCCCGACGACTACTTCACCCAGATCACCAGCGACGACCACGCGGGCAAGTGGCGCGTGGTGTTCTTCTGGCCCAAGGACTTCACCTTCGTGTGCCCCACCGAGATCGCGGCGTTCGGCAAGCTGAACGACGAGTTCGCCGACCGCGACACCCAGGTCCTCGGCGCCTCGGTGGACAACGAGTTCGTGCACTTCCAGTGGCGTGCCCAGCACGAGGATCTGAAGACCCTGCCCTTCCCGATGCTGTCGGACCTCAAGCGTGAACTGGCCACCGCCACCGGCGTTCTCAACGCCGACGGCGTCGCCGACCGCGCCACGTTCATCGTCGACCCGAACAACGAGGTGCAGTTCGTCTCCGTGACCGCCGGTTCGGTCGGCCGCAACGTCGACGAGGTGCTGCGGGTGCTCGACGCCCTGCAGTCCGACGAGCTGTGCGCCTGCAACTGGAAGAAGGGCGACCCGACCATCAACGCCGGCGAGCTGCTCTCCGCCAGCGTCTGATCAGGTCCCCTTCTCCCCCATCACATCTCAGATCCCGGAGGTAGTCCCCACATGAGCATCGAGAACCTGAAGAACTCGCTGCCCGAGTACGCCAAGGACCTCAAGCTCAACCTGTCCTCGCTCGCGCGCACCACGGTGCTCACCGAGCAGCAGCTGTGGGGCACCTTGCTCGCGTCGGCCGCGGCCACCCGCTCGGCCACCACGCTGCGCGAGATCGCCGAGGAAGCGGCCGACACGCTGTCGGCCGAGGCGTACGACGCGGCGCTGGGCGCGGCCTCGATCATGGGCATGAACAATGTGTTCTACCGGGGCAAGGCCTTCCTGGACGGTCGCTACGACGACCTGCGCGCCGGGCTGCGGATGAACATCATCGGCAACCCCGGTGTCGACAAGGCCGACTTCGAGCTGTGGTCGTTCGCGGTGTCCTCGATCAACGGCTGCGCGCACTGCCTCGAGGCGCACGAGAAGACGCTGCGCGAGGCCGGTGTGTCGCGCGAGGTGATCTTCGAGTCGCTGCGCGCCGCGGCGATCGTCGCCGGTGTCGGCCAGGCGGTGCAGTCCACCGAGGCGCTGGCCGCGGCCGCCGTCTGATCCACCGCAACACTCGGCCCCGATCGGCTCCACCGGTCGGGGCCGAGGTCGTTTCCCACGGTCACGACCCGCGCGAAAACGCTGCCGCCGGGGCCCGGACCCGGCCGGTAGGCTCATGATCATGAACGCACACGATGCGCCAGAAGCCCCCGATGTGCAGGTCGAGGTCGTCCGGGTGTTCACCGATGCCGCGGGCGGGCTCGGCAACGCGCTCGGCATCGCTCGCGCGGGTGACGTCGTCGCGCTCGACAAGCAGGAACTGGCCGCACGGCTGGGATTCAGCGAGACCACCGTGGTCGAGGACCCCGTCGACGGGGTGGCCCGGGTCCGCATCTACACCCCCACCGTGGAGCTGCCCTTCGCCGGGCATCCGAGCGTCGGCACCGCCTGGTGGCTCGCGGCCCAGCGCATGCCGGTGCACACGTTGCAGGTGCCCGCTGGACCGGTCGCGGTCGACCAGACCGACGGCATCACCTGGATCACCGCCCGCGCGGAATGGGCACCGGACTTCGCTTTCCACCAGCTGGAGACGGCCGAGGAACTGGCACTGTTGCGCCCGGACGACTTCAACGAGGGCCAGCACTACTTCTGGACCTGGACCGACGAGACCCGCGGCGCCCTGCGCTCGCGCATGTTCGCCCCCGCCATGGGGATCGCCGAGGACGAGGCGACCGGCGCGGCGGCGGTCGCGCTCACCGGGCAGCTGCGCCGCGGTCTGGTGGTGACCCAGGGGCAGGGCTCGCAGCTCTACACCGAATGGGATTCCGACGGCTGGGTGCGCCTGGGCGGGCGGGTCGCCGAGGACCACACCGTCGTGCTCTGACGGTCACTCCCCCGTGCCGCCGAGCCTGCGCAGCCACGGCGGCCGGTTCGGCCAGTGCGCGCGCCGGGCCGGCTCGGCGGTGCCGAGATCGGCGAGGACCCGCGCCTCCAGGTGCCGTGGCGGGGTGCGCTGGTCGTCGACGGCCAGCCGGGCGAGGACCTCGTGCACGCCGGTGACCCTGGCGGCGAAGCGGTCGACGCGCTGCGGCGGCATCGCGGCGAGCTTGTTCTCGATGTGGTGGTGTTCGAGCTCGGCGACCGCGTCGAGGGCATAGGCGTCGGCGAGCGCGAGCGGCGAGCCGGGCGGCGCCGAGGCCTGCGGGACCGCGAACCCGGTGGCGCGCTGTTCGGCGAGGCGTTCGACGCCGTCGGCCAGCAGCCGGGTGACCACGGGTACCCGCAGGCCCAGTTCCCTGCCGATCGCCCGGTAGGTGCGGCCCCCGTAGTAGGCGAGCACGAACACCTCGCAGTGACTGTCGAGCGGATCGGCGAAGCCGAGACGGGCCGAGGCCGCGAGCCAGGGCAGGTCGTCGGTGTCGTGCCGGTCCAGGCGCAGCCGCCGCACCGCCAGGCGGTGGACCTGCGCGAGCAACCAGCAGTGCTCGCTGTCGACCGCCTCCTCGGCAGCGGGCTGGCCGGCCGTGGGCCGCGGCGCGGTCGTGCCGAGACCGGCCACGAATGCCGAACGGCCCCACGGTGTTCCGAGGTCGGGGACCGCTGCGGTCGCGGTGGACGCCGGCGCCGGTGCGTCGTCCTTCGGCTCCCCGCGCCGCGGCGCCGCACGCAGACACCGATAGGCCTCGCGGACAACGTCTTCGGCGGAGCCGCGGCGGTGCAGGACGCGCAACGCGAGCCCGAAGGCCGCGGCGCCGGTGGCGCGGTAGAGCTCGCGCATCGCGTCGCGATCCTCGGCGCCGCAGGACGACTCGGCGGCGGGCGGCACGGCGCCCGGCACCGGGTCGGGTCGGCGGTGCCGGTTCATCGTCGAATTCCTGTCCGCACAAAGGCAATTCGCAGCCCGGGCGGTTGTGGATCGGTATTCACCGCCCGATCGCGGCGATCAGCATGAACGCGGTGCCGATGTCCATGACCACGTGCGGCACCAGCGCCGAGGTCAACGGGTGGGCGCCGACGGGGTGCGCGAACCGGTGCCAGCGCCCGCCGTGACGCGCGGTACCCACGGCAAGCACCGCGTCCAGCGTGAACAACACGGCCAGCGTGGCGGCGGGCCAGCTCGGCGTGTCGGCCGCGTGTCCGGAGTCGTGGCCTGCCATCGCGTAGAGCATGGCCGCCGCGGCCAGGGTGTGATAGCCCAGCGCCGCGACCCCGTCGCCCGTGGCGCTCCCCGCGCGCAGGCCGAGGACACGTTCGGCCAGCAGCACCGCGAACGCCACGGTGAGCGCGGTGAGCAGGCCGCGCACGGCGTGCGGGTGCGTGGCGGCGGGGAAGAGCAGCATCGCCAGCATCACCAGGCACATGAGCAGATGCGCGCTGTCGGCGGCGGCGTCGGCCCGGCGGTCGTCGGTGTGCCCGCGAGCGAGCCGGACCGCGACGATGCCCAGCGCGAGCAGGAACGCCGCGACGACCGGCCAGCGCACGAGTGCGTACTGCTGCACGAATTCGGCCACACCCCACCACCTTCGACTCGCCCACCCACGCATCTCCATGCTCGCACCGAGGCCGCGTCCGCGGGCGTGATTCCCCCAGCCGCGCGGTCGCGGCCGCCGTGACCGATCATGGAACGATGCCCGACACCCCGACCCGCGCCGCGGTGCGCGTCACCGTCGACGATCTCGCCGGTGCCGCGATCCGCGACCTGCTGACCGGCCACCACACCGAGATGGCCGCCAACTCCCCCGCCTGCAGCATGCACGCCCTCGACCTGACCGCCCTGCGCGACCCGGCGGTCACCGTGTGGAGCGCCTGGGTGGGCACGGATCTGGCCGGGTGCGGGGCGCTGAAAGAACTCGACGCCGGGCACGGCGAGGTCAAGTCGATGCGCACCGCCGACGGGTTCACCGGGCGCGGGGTCGCGGCCACGGTCCTCGCGGCGATCGTCACCGAGGCGCGCGGGCGCGGCTACACCCGGCTGAGCCTCGAGACCGGATCCGACGACTTCTTCGCCCCCGCGCGGCGGCTGTACCTGCGGCACGGGTTCACCGAGTGCGGTCCGTTCGCGGACTACGTCCTCGATCCGTACAGCCGGTTCTTCACCCGCGAGCTCGATCCGGCCTGAGTCCCGGCGGCGATGTCGACATCGCCGCCGCGGCTCCGACGTTCTGGGTGAGGATGGGTCGACCGGACGCATCCGCGAAGGCGAAGGAGCCGTGATGAAGTACGTGATCCTCATCCACTCGAACCCGCGGCCGTGGGGTCATCCCACCTCCGACTACCTGCCCGAGTACCAGGAGATGTCGCGGGCGGAGCGGGACCGGGTCGACGCCGACTTCGCGCAACTGCTCGGCGAGCTGCAGGAGCGGGGCGAACTGGTGGGCGGCGAGGCGCTGGCGGCGCCCGAGTCGGCGCGGCTCTACCGCTGGGCCGACGGCGAGCCGCTGGTCAGCGACGGACCGTATTCGGAGGCCAAGGAACATCTGGCCGGGTTCTTCCTGATCGACGTGGAGAGCCGGACACGCGCCGAGCAGATCGTGGCCCGGTTCGCCGGGCCCGGCGAGACGGTGGAGCTGCGGCCGACGATGTGGCCGGGCGGCGAGGACCAGTGACGGCGCGGGTGGTCGCGGACGTGTGGCGGCGCGAGGCGCCCTACGTCCTGGCCGCCCTGCTGCGCAGGCACGGCGATCTCGGCGACTGCGAGGACGCCGCGCAGGAGGCCGCGGCGGCCGCGCTCACGCAGTGGGCCCGCGACGGTACGCCCGCCGATCCGCGGGGCTGGTTGATCACCGTGGCCTCGCGGCGGCTGATCGACCGCGTGCGGGCCGATCGGGCACGGTCGGGTCGCGAGGAGGCGGTGGCGACCGCGAGCCCCGCCGACACGCTCATGGCCCCGGCCGCCGACGCGGAGCGGGCGGAGTACGACGACACCCTGCGGCTGCTCCTGCTGTGCTGCCATCCGAGCCTGAGCCGCCCGTCGCAGGTCGCGCTGACCCTGCACGCCGTCGGCGGGCTGGCGACGGCGCGGATCGCGGCGGCCTACCTCGTCCCGGAACGGACCATGACCCAGCGGTTGACCAGGGCGCGCGCGACCCTGCGGGCAGCCGGCGCCCGGTTCACGATGCCCGCGCCCGCCGAACTGCCCGCGCGGATCGCGGCCGTGCTCGACGTGTGCCACCTGATGTTCGTGGCGGGCCACACCCGCTCGGCGGGAGACGCGCTGGTGGATCGGGAGCTGTCCACCGAGGCGATCCGCCTCACCCGGACCCTGCGCGCGGCGATCCCCGAGCACGACGAGGTGGCGGGCGCGCTGGCGCTGATGCTGCTCACCCACGCGAGGTCGGCGACGCGGCTGCGCGCCGGCGAGCTGGTCCCGCTGGCCGAGCAGGAGCGCGACCGCTGGGATCGGGCGGCGATCGCCGAGGGCGTGGCGATCCTGGAGCGGGTGCTGCCACGCGGGCCCGTCGGCCGGTACCAGCTGCAGGCCGCGATCGCGGCGGTCCACGCCGAGGCCGCGACCTGGGTGGACACGGACTGGGCGCAGATCGCCGTGCTGTACGCGATGCTCGACCGAGTGGCGCCGAGTCCGGTGGTCACCCTCAATCGCGCCGTCGCGGTCGGCATGGCCGAGGGCCCCGAGCGCGGTCTCGCGCTGGTGACGCCCCTGCTCGACGATCCCGCGATGGCCCGCCACCACCGCACCCATGCCGTCCGCGCGCATCTGCTGGAGATGACCGGCGACCACGAGCGGGCACTCGACAGTTACCGGCGCGCCGCCCAGCTCACCGCGAGTGTGCCCGAACAGCGCTATCTCAACGCGCGGGCGGCCCGCCTGACCCGGGGCCTGCCGCACGGCGACTGACCCCGGGTCGCGCGGGCGGCGCCTGATCCGGGACCTGCCGCCCTGCGGCTGACCCCGGGTCGGTCAGCCCAGCGCGCGGGTGAAGCCCTCGACGAGCTCGGCGACCTGCGCGTCGGTCATCACGAACGACGGCGAGATCTGCATCGCGCCCTGCCCGGCCGCGCGGCCCGAGATGCCGTGCTCGCGCAGGGTTTTCACGAGGCCGGGGCCCTCGGCCGGGTCAGCCAGCTGCACCGCGGCGACGGCACCGAGCCCGCTGCGCACCTCGGCCACCCGCGGATGCTCGGCCAGCGGGGCCAGTGCCACGTGCAGCGTGTTCTCCAGGCGCGCCGCCTCTTCCAGCAGACCCTCCCGCTCCACGATGGCGAGGTTGGCCAGTGCCGCCGCGGCCGCGCCCGCATGCCCGCCGTAGGTGTAGCCGTGCCGCCACCAGACCCCGCCCGCGAAGAACGGCTCCGCCAGGCGCGGCGCGATGAACACCGCGCCCATCGGGACGTAGCCCGAGGTCAAGCCCTTGGCGGTGGTGACAAGATCGGGTTCGAGACCGAACCGGGTGGAGGCGAACCAGGAACCGCCGATCCGGCCGAATCCGGTGACGACCTCGTCGGCGACGAACAGGATGTCGTTGTCGCGGCAGATCTGCCTGACCTCGGCCAGGTAGCCCTCCGGCGGCAGGTACACCCCGCCCGCGCCGATGATCGGCTCGCAGAAGAAGGCCGCGATCTGCTCGGCGCCGATCTCCTCGATCAGGGCGAGCAGCGATTTCGCGTCGTCCCATTCGACGGTGCGGGTGTCGGCGACCAGCTCGCCGTAGCCCTCACGGTTACCGGCCAGACCACCGATGGAGGTGCCCGCGTAGTGCATGCCGTGATAGGCCAGGCGACGGCCGACGAGGATCTTCTTGGCGGGGCGGCCGAGCTCGTGCCAGTACCGGCGGGCCAGCTTGGCGGCGGTCTCCACCGAGTCCGAGCCGCCGGAGGTGAAGAAGATCTTGCTGCCCGGCACGGGCGCGATCGCCGACAGCTTCTCGGCGAGTTCCTGGGTCGCCGGCTCGGTGAGGTCACCGAAGTTGGAGTAGTGGGCGATGGTCCGCAACTGCGCGGCGACCGCGTCGGCGATCTCCGCGCGACCGTGGCCGACGTTGGCGAACCAGAGCCCGGCGGTGGCGTCGAGGTACCGCGTGCCCGCGGTGTCGTAGACGTAGGCACCGTCGCCGCGGGCGACGACGAACGCACCGTCACGGTTGACGGCACCCATATCGGCGAATCCATGCCAGAGCGCATTCATGGCTCCACACTTACCCCAACCGCTCCGGGCGCGCTCGCCGGACCCGCCGATGTCTCAGTCCGCGGTCCGGCGATCCCGCCACCACGCGGGCAGATCGGCCAGCGACGCCATGGCTACCGCCAGCACCGCGAACACCAGGGTCAACACCACCAGCCCGATCGCCATCGAGAGATAGCCCTGTTCGCGCGGATCCAGGAACGGGTACGGATACCAGTCGACGATGGGTCCGCGGATCAGGCTGTAGACGCCGTAGGCCAGCGGGAACAGCAGCCACTGCCCGATCAGCGCGGGACTGGGCCGCAACCGCTCGGGCATCGCAACCAGCACCCAGTCCAGCACCAGCACCAGCGGGATGTAGCGGTGCATGGTGTCGTTGATCCACTTGTCGTTGAGCATCACGTCCAGATGCGCGAGCAGCACCGCATAGACCACCATCGTGATGAGCATGTACAGCGTCGCCGCGCCCCGGAACAGCTGCCAGCCACGGCTCTGCGGGGCGAACAACCCACCGACCAGCAGCGCGATCACGCCGAGGACGTTCGACTCCACGGTGAAGTAGCTCAGGTAGTTCGCCAGCGAGAAGGTGTCCGAGCCGATGTTGCGCACGGGAATCCACAGCAGGGCCACCGCGCCGAGCACGCCGAACCCGACCCGCAGGACCCTGACCCACCACGCCGTCCCCGTCACTGTGCTCATCGCCGGATCATCGCACGTCGATGCCCGGAAAACGCCGATCCGGACCTCGCGTCGCGACCCGATCGCCGACCCGCCCGGGGTGTGCGGGGCGCACTCCGGTGTGTCGTCGGTCTCCACCGCCCGGCCCCGCGACGGCGCCGACGGAAAACCGGTGGCGGGCTTCGCTACGCTGGTACACGCAATGACCAGGACAGCTAGCACCGGAACCCGCGCGCTGCGCACCCGCCTGGCGGAGGTCTCGCTGCGCGACGAACACCGGCTCCGGCGCAAGCTCGACCGGGCGCGCCCCGACGACCTGCCCGCACTGGACGCCGAGATCGCCGCCGCCGAGACCCGCGTGGCCAATCGCCGCGCGGCGGTTCCGGCCATCCGCTATCCGGAGCAGTTGCCGGTCTCCGCGCGCCGCGACGACATCGCGGCCGCCATCGCAGCGCATCAGGTGGTGATCGTCGCCGGCGAGACCGGCTCGGGCAAGACCACCCAGATCCCCAAGATCTGCCTGGAGCTCGGGCGTGGGATCCGCGGCACCATCGGGCACACCCAGCCGCGCAGGCTGGCGGCGCGCACCGTCGCCGAGCGCATCGCCGAGGAACTCGGCACCGAATTGGGTGATGTGGTCGGCTATACCGTCCGCTTCACCGATCAAGCCTCCGACCGCACCCTGGTCAAGCTGATGACCGATGGCATCCTGCTCGCCGAGATCCAGCGCGACCGGCTGCTGCGCCGCTACGACACGATCATCATCGACGAGGCCCACGAGCGCAGCCTCAACATCGACTTCCTGCTGGGCTACCTCAAACAACTGCTGCCGCGGCGCCCCGATCTCAAGGTGATCATCACCTCGGCCACCATCGATCCGGAGCTGTTCGCCCGCCACTTCGCCGACGCGCAGGGCACGCCTGCCCCGATCGTGGAGGTGTCGGGCCGATCGTATCCGGTCGAATTGCGGTATCGCCCACTGTCGTTGGAGCTGCCTGGCGCCGACGAGGACGACGAGGACGCGACCCGCGTCGTCGACCGCGACCCCACCGACGCCATCGCCGACGCCGTCACCGAACTGTTCGCCGAGGGCGACGGCGACGTGCTGGTGTTCCTGTCGGGCGAACGCGAGATCCGCGACACCGCCGACGCCCTGCGCGATGTGAAACTCGCGCGCACCGAGATCGTGCCGCTCTACGCCCGGCTGTCGGCCGCCGAGCAGCACAAGGTGTTCGCGCCGCACACCGGGCGCCGGGTGGTGCTGGCCACCAACGTCGCGGAGACCTCGCTGACCGTGCCGGGGATCCGGTACGTCATCGATCCCGGCACCGCCAGGATCTCCCGCTATTCGATGCGCACCAAGGTGCAGCGGCTGCCGATCGAACCGATCTCGCAGGCCTCGGCGCGGCAGCGCTCCGGCCGCTGCGGCCGCGTGGCCGACGGCATCTGCATCCGCCTGTACGCCGAGGACGATTTCGAGTCGCGGCCCGCGTTCACCGAACCGGAGATCCTGCGCACGAATCTGGCCGCGGTCATCCTGCAGATGACCGCGCTCGGCCTGGGCGACATCGAGAGCTTCCCGTTCGTCGAGGCCCCCGATCGCCGCGCCATCCGCGACGGCATCGCCCTGCTGGAGGAACTCGGCGCCCTCGCCCACGGGAGTTCGAAAACCGTTGACGCCGAAGCGGACTCGCGGGGCCACCTCACACTCACCGCCATCGGCCGGGAGATGTCCCAACTGCCGGTGGACCCGCGCATGGCGCGCATGCTCGTCGAGGCGCACCGCAACGGCTGCCTGGACGAGGTGCTGGTGATCGTCGCGGCCCTGTCGATCCAGGACGTGCGCGAGCGGCCGGTCGAGCACCAGCAGGCCGCCGACGCCCAGCACGCGCGGTTCACCGTCGACGGCTCGGACTTCCTGGCCTACCTGCGCCTGTGGGACTACCTGACCGAACAGCGCAAGTCCCTGTCGTCCAACCAGTTCCGGCGGATGTGCCGGGAGGAGTTCCTGCACTACCTGCGCATCAGGGAGTGGCAGGACCTGCACGGCCAGCTGCGCACCATCACCCGCGGCCTCGGCTGGAACCAGCCCGGCGATCTCCGGGCCGACGGCGAGGACGACCAGCGGCCGAGCCGGTCCCGGCGCGGTCGCGGCAATGCGAAACCGCAACGCGTGCGGGCGGATTCGACCCATTCCGACTCCGCCGAGGTGGCGGACGAGACGCGCACGGGCGGGACCTCCGGCGAGTCGGGGTCCGCGCGTTCCGGCGGTCATGGCCGATCCGGTGCGGCGGGCAGCGCGGGTCGTGCGGACGCCGACAGATCCCGGCGCGAGGACCGGACCGGCGGCAGACGGGGTCGCGGCCTCCCGCGCGAGGACCGGGCCCGTGGCGGGCGAGACACCGGCGCCCGGGCCGAGCAGCCCGCCGAGGCCGCCGAGGCGGCGATGCCGTGGCCGAGTGCGCAGATCCATCAGGCGCTGCTGGCCGGAATGCTGTCGCACATCGGCGTGCGGGAGGCCGAGTCGCGCGAGTTCCTCGGGGCGCGCAACGCCAAGTTCATGATCTTCCCCGGGTCGTCGCTGGCCAAGAAGCCGCCGCGCTGGGTGATGGCCGCCGAACTGGTGGAGACCTCGCGGCTGTGGGGCCGGATCACCGCGAAGATCGAGCCGGAATGGGCCGAGCGGCTCGCGGGCGATCTGGTGAAACGCACCTACTCCGAACCACACTGGTCGTCCAAGCGGGGCGCGGCGCGTGCCTACGAGCGCGCCACGCTCTACGGTGTGCCGCTGGTGACCGGACGCCCGGTCGATTTCGGGCGCATCGACCCGGAACTGTCCCGGGAGCTGTTCCTACGGCACGCGCTGGTGCAGGGCGAATGGCAGACCAGGCACGGCTTCTTCGCCCGCAACCGCGCCCTGATCGACGACGTCGCCGACCTCGAGCACCGGGCCCGGCGCCGCGACATCCTCGTCGACGACGAGGTGCTGTTCGAGTTCTACGACCGGCGCATCCCCGCCGACATCGTCTCGGTCCGGCATTTCGACAGCTGGTGGCGCAAGGCCGAGCGCCAGGATCCCACCCTGCTGGACTTCTCGACCGACACCGTGGTCAACGCCGGGGCGGCGGCCTTGGATCCCACCGATTTCCCCGACGCCTGGCGCCAGGGCGAACTGAGCTTCCCGCTGACCTACCAGTTCGAGCCGGGCCGCGACGATGACGGCGTGACCGTGCGGATCCCGGTCGAACAGCTCGCGCACGTGCGCGCCGTCGGTTTCGACTGGCTGGTGCCCGGCATGCGCGAGGAACTGGCCGCCGCGTTCATCAAGACGCTGCCGAAGACCCTGCGCCGCACCGTCGTTCCCGCCCCCGACTTCGCCGCCGCCGCGCTGCGCGAGCTGACGCCGCGGGCCGAGCCGCTGCGCACCGGCCTGGCCAGGGAACTCTCGCGCCTCGGCGCGGTCACCATCACCGCCGAGGATCTCGCCCCGACGGCACTGCCGGATCACCTGCGCATGACCTTCGCCGCCGTCGACCGGCACGGCAAGGTGCTCGCCAAGAACAAGAACCTCACCCAGCTCAAAACGCAGCTGGCCGACCAGGTTTCGGCATCGGTCGCCCGCGCTACCGCGGGCGCCGAACGCGCGCCCGCGACCGTGTGGACCTCGGAGTCGCTGGGGTCGGTGGCGCCGACGGTGCGGCGCGAGGTCGCCGGGCAGACGGTGACCGGATATCCGGCGCTGGTCCCCGAGGGCGAGGGCGTGGCCGTGCGGGTGCTCAGCTCCCCCGCCGCGCAGGCCGCCGCCATGCGCGCCGGGGTGCGCACCCTGCTGCTGGCCGCCGTGCCGACCTCCAGCAAAGCCGTCACCGCCGGGCTCCCCGCGGCCGACCGGCTGTCGCTGAGCCAGAATCCCGACGGCTCCTTGGACAAGCTCGTCGAGGACTGCCGGGTCGCTGCCGCCGACGAGCTGATCGCCGCCGCGGGCGGCCCGGTGCGCACACCCGAGGAGTTCGACCGGCTCGTCGCCACCGTCCGGCCGCAGCTGACGGGCGCCGTCACCGGCCTGATCCGCGCGGTGGTCCCGGTGCTGGCGGCGGCGCACCGCGCCCGCGCCGCCCTGGCCGACACCGTCGAATCCGATATCGCCGACGATGTCCGCCAGCAGCTCGACGACCTGCTGTTCCCCGGTTTCGTCGCCGAATGGGGCCGGGTCCGGCTGCGCGAGCTCCCCCGCTATCTGCTCGCCGCCGCGCAACGCCTCGAATCGCTGCCCGGCTCCGCGGTCCGCGATCGGCAGGGCATGGTCGAGGTCGACCGCATGCTCGCCGCCTACGACAAGCTCGTCCGCGGCCTGCCCGAAGGCCGCCGCCACGCCCGCGACGTCACCGAGATCTGGTGGATGATCGAGGAATTGCGGGTGAGCCTGTTCGCTCAGAAGCTGGGCACGCCGTATCCGGTCTCCGCCAAGCGGATCGAGAAGGCGATCGGCGCGATCCGCCGCTGAGTGACCCGCTCAGTCCGCGACGGCGGCGGTCCGCGCCTTGCGCATCTCGGTGATCTCGCGTTCGAAATCGGCTGCGCTGGTGAAGGATCGGTACACCGAGGCGAAGCGCAGATACGCCACCTCGTCGAGATCGCGCAGCGGGCCGAGGATGGCAAGGCCCACCTCGTGACTGGGCACCTCGGGCGAGCCCTTGGCGCGCACCGCGTCCTCGACCTGCTGGGCCAGCAGGTTCAGGGCGTCGTCGTCGACCTCGCGGCCCTGGCAGGCGCGCCGCACACCGACGATCACCTTCTCCCGGCTGAACGGCTCGGTGACGCCGCTGCGCTTGACCACCGACAGGATCGCGGTCTCGACGGTGGTGAACCGGCGACCGCAGGACGGACACGACCGCCGACGGCGGATCGCCGTGCCCTCCTCGACTTCCCGCGAGTCGACGACTCGCGAGTCAGGGTGTCGGCAATACGGGCAATGCATCCGAGGGTTCCTTCGTCGATGCGACGCTACTCCATGGCACTTGACAGAATACCTGTCACTACTGCACCACCTGCCACTGCGTGGTGAGATCGGTGATCAACTCCGGCAGCCGCGCGACCATCCGCCCCCTGGCGAGCTTGGCCTGGAACGGCTCGCGGAACACCGACAGTGCCCGCGCCCGGTCGAGGCACAGGTCGAGGTGCCGCGGCAGCAGGTCGTCGACGATGTAGGCCCAGCGGGTGTCGCGGTCGGCCCAGTTGAAGTCGGGCAGCGGCGCCCGCAGGCCGAGACCGCCCGCGCGCACCGTCACCGGGTCGTACTGCCCGGGCGCGCGGGTGCCCGGCACCGCCGCCTTGCCGCCGACCGTGGTCACATACGTCATGACCCGGCCCATGCCCGCGCGGCCGGCCGCGGTCACGTCCCACTGATCGGCGATGATCTCGTTCTGTTCGCGGTCGGCCATCCGGACCAGCGCGTCGGCCAGGCCCTCGTCGGTCCCGCTGTCGATGCCCACCCACGCGGTGCGGATGTCGTCGCCGATCACCCCCGCGGCGCGCATTTCGTCGATCCCGGCCATGCCGTCGGCGAGGTAGGCCTCGTGCATCGGCACCAGATCGAGGAAGATGTGTTTCTGCATGATCATCAACCGCGTCTGGTACCAGGCCAGATCGGCGGCGCTCAGCCGCGGACCCAGGGTGGCCAGCGCACCGATGTCGGCGGGCAGCGCGGCGACGAGTTCGGGCGGGGTGACGCGCAGCAGGTCGGCGACCGCGCTCCCGAGTTCGTGGATGCCGCCGACCGAGAGCAGCCCGCCGATGTCGCCGAGATCGAAGAAGCCCGAGGCGAAGGAACCGCCCGCCAACCCGGCCAGCCCGGCCCAGTAGAAGTCGGGGCGCGCGGCGGCGATGCGGAAGTAGTTCACATACACCTGCGGGAAGGTCGCCGAGTTGGCGGCGACGCCACGAAAGGGCTCCCAGCCCGCCAGGTCGATGCCCGCGTTGTCGGTGGCCACGACGAGCCAGTACTGGTGCAGCAGTGTGCCGTACCTGGTCGGCGCGATCCCGTCGGCCCTGGCTTCCTCCAGCGCCGCGAGCAGCGGCGGGGCACTCAGCGGCAGCGCCGGGTGCAGACCACCACCGAACTCACCGTCGGCGTTGACCGCCGGGAGGTCGAGATAGTCCGCGTACGCGGGCTCCGCGCGGGCGGCGGGCGCCAGCAGCGCGCCGAGGATCAGGCTGAGCAACAGGGCGATCGTGCAGCGGCGCACCGTGACCTCGCATCCGGTTCGGCCGCGGCCCCTAGCTGCCCCGGCTCAGAATGCCCGTCACCGTAGCAACGTGTTCTAGTTCTGCGCGTGCTTTTCGATCAGTTCGATCTTCGATCAGTTCTCGAAACCGGCGCGAAAACCGGTCTTGTGCAGGGATTTTGACGCTAGCGAACTGTCCCGGACAGTCCCGTCGACGAAGCGCCCTCCAGCTGCGAGATCGACGATCCCGCCGGTTCGACGCGATCACCGAAACTCCCCGCCCGCACGTGCGCGAGGCCGAGGAAGGCCATCACCACCAGCGCGGTCGCCAGCGCGACGACCGCCAGGGTGGCGAACCCGATCTGCGCGCGCTCGACGCGGCGCACCGGGTGCGCGCCGCGCGCGGGCCCGACACCGGAGACCCGGCCGTACACGGCGCCCGCCGCAGGCCGTGCCGTCCGGGGGCCACGGTCGGTACGCGCCGGGCGCGCGACCCGGGGCGCGGGCGAATCCGTGCGCGGCACCGTGGCGAAGGCGACGTCCAGCGCCGCGTCCGCCGGCCTGTGCGACGCTTCGGCGAGCACCGCGCGCGCGGCGGCCGGACCGGCAGTGCCGTAGCCGGCGAACACCTCGGCGGCCGGACCACGCGAGATCTCGGGGAGCGCCCGCTCTGGCCGCGATTCCCGTGCGGGACGCGGAAGTTCCCGTGTCGTGCGGCGCGGTACGGCATCGCCGCCGCGCACGAGCGAGAAGGGGCGCCGCGCGCGGACCGGGCGACGCCGCCGGACGACGGGCTCGGGGTAGGCGGTGTGGTCGTAGGACTGCAGGGCGCCGGTCGCTGTGCTCATCGGAAGAACCTCCGGGGTGGTGTGCCATTCGAACATCTGTGCGACGAACTGATGTTCGATTTCTACCACGCGAGAACGGCGATGTCAGCACGAAACGCCCGACATGCTCGAACAGATGTTTGATAGTTCGGCGTGGCGCGACTAACCTCGGAACAGCGAATTCGACCAGCGAAAGGGCGGGACACGGTGACCCACACAGACGACACGGGTGACGAAAGCGCTACCGGCACCGTCACATCGGGATCCGGAGCGGATCTCACCGTGCGTCAGCGCACGGTCCTCGAGGTCATCCGGACCTCGGTCACCGAGCGCGGCTATCCGCCCAGCATCCGCGAGATCGGCGACGCGGTCGGTCTCACCTCCACCTCCTCGGTGGCGCATCAGCTGCGGGCCCTCGAACGCAAGGGGTACCTACGCCGCGATCCGAATCGGCCACGCGCGGTGAACGTCCGCGGCCTGGACGAGGCGGTCCGGTCCGTGACCGCGCTCCCGGTGGAGTCCGTCGACGAGGTCGACGCGAACCGGCCCACACCCACCTTCGTCCCGGTCCTCGGCCGCATCGCCGCCGGTGGACCGATCCTGGCCGAGCAGGCCGTGGAAGACGTGTTCCCGCTGCCGCGCGAGCTGGTCGGCGACGGATCACTGTTCCTGCTCAAGGTCGTCGGCCAGTCGATGGTCGACGCGGCCATCTGCGACGGCGACTGGGTCGTGGTCCGCCAGCAGAACGTGGCCGAGGGCGGCGACATCGTGGCCGCGATGATCGACGGCGAGGCCACCGTCAAGACGTTCAAGCGCAGCGGCAAGGACGTGTGGCTGATGCCGCACAACCCGCATTTCGAACCGATCCCGGGCAACGACGCGCAAATCCTGGGCAAGGTCGTCACGGTCATCCGCAAGGTCTGATCGGTCAGCGCACGCCTGCGTCCATCTCCCAGATCAGGAGTTCGGCGGGCGTCACCGCGGTGACGCGGTGGCCGCCTGCCGCGGTCAGCCGCACCGCGTCGCCCTGAGCCAGGGTGCCGTGGTCCTCGAAGTCGACACTGCCGCGGGCCACGAACACGTGCCCGTAGGGCGCGTCCGGAACGGTGATCGAGTGGCCAGGATCCAGGCGAGCCACATGGAAGGTGGCGTGCCGGTTGCCCAGTCCGATCGCGGCCGCGCCGCGGTGGCGCGGCATTCCGGAGGCCACGGGCACCAGTTCGTTGCCGCGCAGGTCGCCGTCGATGTCGAGCTCCTGATAGCTCGGCGTGACGCCCTGCGTGTCCGGCGGGATCCACATCTGCACCACGTGCAGGCTGTCGCGTTCTCGATAGCCCGCCCCGTTGCGCTCGGAGTGCCTGATGCCGGTGCCCGCGCTCATCCGCTGGGCCAGCCCGGGCCGGATGACGCCGGAGTGGCCCGCCGAATCCTGGTGCACCACAGTGCCTTCCAGAACCCAGGTGAGGATCTCGGTGTCACGGTGCTGATGGGTGTCGAAACCCTCGCCCGGCGCCACGGTGTCCTCGTTGTGCACCAGCAGCAGTCCGTGCGCGTGGTCCTCGAGGACGAAATTGCCGGTCGCCGGAAACGATTGACGGGAGTCGAGCCAGGCGTTCCACCAGTGCGCACGATCGCCACCCGGTATCACCCGTACCTGCGCTGTCGTCATCGCCGTCCGCCTTCCCACTATCCGGACTCGGGTCCGTATAGCGGGTAACGCGGAGCGGACCGGCGGCATTCCGGCCCGGTGACGATCAGAAGGGCAGTGCCCCGCGCAGGCGCCCGACCAGGGTGCGGCCGGAATCGTGCTCGCGCTCGGAGAACAGGAACTGCAGTTCCTCCTCCAGGCTCTTGCGCACGACGTCGCGCAGATCGGCCGCCGCGGTGTCCAGATCCTCGGCCTCGAGCCACGGCGCCGGGTCGATCGGCGTGCCCGCCGAGTAGTAGAAGCGTTCCGGGCGCGGCAACGGAGTCGGACCGATGCCCTTGACCATCGGCGGGTTGAGCTCGGGGTTGATGCCGAGCAGGCTGCACGTCCAGCGCAGCGGGCGCATCACCGGATGCTGCCCGTCGAAGACGATGTCGAACGCGTCGTCCACACCGATCATCGCCAGCGGCACGATCGGCACGCCCGCCTGGATGGCCATCCGCGCGAAGCCGGTGCGGTTGTCCCACTTGAGCGCGTACTTCTCCCCCTTGCGACGGATCGCCTCGCGCCCGCCGCCGGGGAACACCACCACCGCCTCGCCACGCTCGAGCAGCGCCAGGCAGTTCGACCTGGTCCCGCGCACCGCGCCGAAGCGGTGCAGCAGGTGCCGAACGCCCGGCACCATCAGCACGTGCTCGGCGAGACCGCGGACCAGCCTGCCCCTGGCCCGCAGGATCTCCGGCATGAGCAGCGGCGCGTCGATCCCGCCGAGCAGGTTGTGATTGGCCACGATCAGCACCGGCCCCTCGGCCGGAATGTTCTCCAGGCCGTAGAAGCGCGGGCTCGCCCAGGCCCGCACCGGCGCGAAGACCGCCTCGAACGCGCGGATCTCCCATTCGCTCGGCGACGGATTCAGCGGCGCGTTGTCGGAGAGGATCCGGTCGCCCTGCCCGACCGATCCCCCGCTGTTGTTCTCACTCACATTCTCTGGACCCCGCTGGTCGTTCGACATAACACCCTCCTGCTGTCGACCATCGACCATAGCGCCCGAAAATGACTGTGTCGCATTGATCTTGACAGCGACGATGTGGCAAATCCCACTGGCCGGATCAGTTCGGGACGACCTCCGCCGGACCCGAATGCGCGTATTCCGACAGCGCGGCGGCCAGCGCGTGCGGTACCCGGGCGCGCACCCTCGTGCCGCCTTCCTCGTGGTCGGAGGAGATGATCCGGCCGTCCGCGTGGATGCGCGCGAGCAGATCACCGCGGCTGTAGGGCAACAGCACACTGATGTCGACATCGAGCCCGCCGAGCACCTCCGACAGCCGCTCGCGCAGCTGCTCCACGCCGGCGCCGGTGTGCGCGGAGACGAACGCCGCCTCCGGCAGCAGCCCGCGCAACCGGGTGAGCTCGTTCGGGTCGGCCGCGTCGATCTTGTTGATCACCAGCAGTTCCGGCGGCGCCGCGGTGCCCTGCTCCTTGATCACGTCGGTGATCACCTCGCGCACGGCCCTGATCTGTTCCAGCGGCAGCGGATCGGAACCGTCGACCACGTGCAGCAGCAGGTCGGCGCCGGTGACCTCCTCCAGCGTCGAGCGGAACGCCTCGACCAGCTGCGTCGGCAGGTGCCGGACGAAACCGACGGTGTCGGTGAACACCATCTCGCGGCCGTCGTCGAGGGCGGCCCGGCGGGTGGTCGGGTCCAGGGTGGCGAACAGCGCGTCCTGCACCAACAGGCCGGCGCCGGTGAGGGCGTTCATCAGGCTGGACTTGCCCGCGTTGGTGTAGCCGACGATCGCGACCGCGGGCACGCCGCTGCCCGCCCGCTTGGCGCGCATGGTGTCGCGGGCGGTCTTCATCTCCCGGATCTCGCGGCGCAGTTTGGCCATCCGCTCGCGGATGCGGCGGCGATCGGTCTCGATCTTGGTCTCACCGGGGCCGCGCAGACCCACACCGCCGTTGCTGCCCGCGCGACCACCGGCCTGCCGGGACATGGACTCACCCCAGCCGCGCAGTCGCGGCAGCATGTACTCCATCTGCGCGAGGGCGACCTGGGCCTTGCCCTCGCGGGAGGTGGCGTGCTGGGCGAAGATGTCGAGGATCAGCGCGGTGCGGTCGATGACCTTCACCTTCACGACCTTCTCCAGCGCGGTCAGCTGGGCCGGGGTGAGTTCACCGTCGCAGATCACGGTGTCGGCGCCGGTCTCGAGCACGATCGTGCGCAGTTCCTCGGCCTTGCCGGAGCCGATGTAGGTGGCCGGGTCGGGCTTGTCGCGGCGCTGGATCAGGCCCTCGAGGACCTCCGAGCCCGCGGTTTCGGCGAGCGCGGCCAGCTCGACCATGCTCGCGTCGGCCTGGGCGGCGCTGCCGGTGGTCCAGACACCCACCAGCACGACCCGTTCCAGGCGCAGCTGGCGGTATTCGACCTCGGTGATGTCGGTCAGTTCGGTGGACAGACCGGCGACGCGGCGTAGCGAGGAGCGCTCGTCGAGCTGCATCTCGCCGACGGTCGGTTCGGCCGACCAGCCGGGGCGCTGCATGCGGGCCGCGTGCCGCGCCAGCGCGTCGTCGACGTCACCGCGATCGGCGGCCACGTCGGGCTCGACCGCGTCGGTGTACTCGGTCGAGGTGGGTTCTGTGGGGTTCTCAGATGTCGTCATACAACCTCCATGCTGCCACGTCACGGTGACAGGACGCATCCGGTTATCCCGCTACCGCCCGTTCCACCACTCCCGGCCGATCGTGCCGCCCGCCACCAGCACCGACGGGCCGCGCAGGCTCGCCCGACCCGCGGCGATGCCGACCAGCACCTGCCCGCCGGGCACGCGCACCGTCACCTCGCCCGACCCGGTGCTCGGAGCGATGCCCGCAGCGGTGAGGGCGGCCGCCGCGGCCGCGACGGTGCCCGTCCCGCACGACCGGGTCTCCCCGACCCCGCGTTCGTAGACACGCATGTCGACGGCGTTGCCCGCGTCGAGCGGGGTGAGGATCTCGACATTGACCCCGTGCGGGAACAGGTCGGGATCGAAGCCGGGCGCGGCGGTGAGGTCCAGCTTCGCCAGCGCCTCGGCGGTGAGCGTGTCGTCGACGCAGGCCAGATGCGGATTGCCCACGTCGATGCCGATGCCTGCCAGCGCCCAGCCACCCAGGGTCGCGGTGGAGGGGCCGAGTTCGCGGACCACGCCCATGTCGACGGTCACCTCGCCCTCGACCGGTCCCGCGGCGTGCACGACCACCGGCCGGGCACCGGCGCGGCTGCCGACGACGAACTCGGTGCGCGACTCCATCCCGGACGCCACCAGATAGTGCGCGAAGACCCGCACGCCGTTGCCGCACATCTCCGCGATCGACCCGTCGGCGTTGCGGTAGTCCATGAACCAGTCGTCGGCGCCCACACCCTCGGGCAGGGCGTCGAGCACGCCCGCGGTGCGCAGCGCCCCCGCGCGGGCCACGCGCAGCACTCCGTCGGCGCCGAGCCCGCGCCGCCGATCACAGAGCGCGGCGACGCGCTCGACGGTCAGGTCGAGCTGGACCTGCGGGTCGGGCAGCACGACGAAGTCGTTCTCGGTGCCGTGGCCCTTGCTGAATTCGATGTCGGACACGCCGACCATTGTCCTCCTCGCCGGCGGCCGGCTCGCTACCGGGCGAAGGTGCGCCGCTGCCTGGCGATCTCGTAGAGGCTGATCGCCCCGGCCGAGGGCGCGCCGAGCGAGCTGGCGGTGCCGCCCATCGGAATGGTCACCAGGTCGTCGCAGGCCTCGGCCCAGGCCGCGCTCATCCCGGAGGTCTCGTTGCCGACCACCAGGATCGTGGCCTCGGTGAAGTCGTGGTCGTAGATCGTGCTCGGCGCGTGCTCGTCGGTGCCGACGATGCGGGTGGGGATGCCGCGCGCGACCTGCCGGTCCCGGAACTCGAGCACCTGGCCGGGCCCGGGGGCGCGCAGGACGGGCACGGCGAACAGCGAACCGGTGGAGGCGCGCACGGCCTGCGGGTCGAACTGGTCGGCGCCGTGCCCGGTGACGATCACCCCGGAGGCCCCGAAGGCGTCGGCCGAACGGATCAGGGTGCCGAGGTTGCCCGGCGAATTGGGGCGGTCGAACACCACGACGACGGGGGCGTCCTCGCCCGGCTCGCCCGGCGCGTAGTCGGCCAGCTCGGGTTGCCGCGAGACCGCGACGGCGACGATCTCCGGCACGCCTGCCGCCTTCTCCCCCAGCTCGGCCATGAGCTCGGGCACCAGCCCGACCTGCGGTACCTCGGCGGTGTCGAGCACCTCGCGCGCCCAGCTCGACAGATCCTGCCCGCCGAGCCGGTAGAGCAGCGTTTCCAGCGGCCAGTCGTTGGCCAGCGCCTGGGTGATCGGGCGCACGCCCTGCACGAGGAACCGGCCGTCGCGATGCCGTTTGGTCCGGTTGCTCAGGTAGGCCTGCCACACCTGCACCGAGGCGTTGCGGGTGCTCACTCGTCGCGTCACTGCGCTGTCTGTCCCATCTGGTCGTCGAGCAGTGCCAGCGCGGTCGCGGCGAGCTCGGGATCGGCGCCGTCGACCCAGGTCACCCGGGGATCGCGGCGGAACCACGACCGCTGCCTGCGCACGTACCGGCGGGTGCCGATCAGGGTGCGCTCGCGGGCGTGGGCGAGGTCGTACTCGCCGTCGAGATGGGCCAGCACCTGGGCGTAGCCGATCGCGCGGCGGGCGGTCTGGCCGTCGCGCAACCCGATCTCGAGCAGGCCGCGCACCTCCTCGACCAGGCCGGTGTCGAACATCAGGGCGGTGCGGCGCTCGATGCGAGCGTCCAGCTCGGCGGTCTCGCGGTCGACACCGAGGATGACGGTGTCCCAGCGCGGCGTGCCGATGGTCGGCGCCGACGCCGCGAAGGGCTGCCCGGTCAGCTCGACCACCTCGAGCGCGCGCACCATCCGTCTGCCGTCGGTGGGCAGGATGGTGGCCGCGGCGACCGGATCGGCCTGCTTCAGCGCCGCGTGGACCGCGTGCACGCCGCCCTCGGCGAGCAACTGCTCCCAGCGGGCCCTGACCTGCGGATCGGTCGCGGGGAAGTCCCACTGATCCAGCAGCGCCTGGACGTACATCATCGAGCCGCCCACGATGACCGGGGTGCGGCCGCGGGCCAGCAGGTCTTCGACGACCGCGCTCGCGGCGCTCTGATAGGCGGCGACGGTCGCGGTCTCGGTGACGTCGAGGACGTCGAGCAGGTGGTGGGTGATCCCGCGCCGCTGCGCGACCGGCAGTTTCGCGGTGCCCACGTCCATCCCGCGGTAGAGCTGCATCGCGTCGATGTTGACGATCTCGCCGTCGAGCCGCTGCGCGAGATCCAGCGCCAGATCGGACTTCCCGGTGGCCGTCGGTCCGACGACCGCGACGGGACGCACCTGCCGGCTCGTCACTGCTCGATCCCTTCCCGTCCACCCGGTTGCCACACGCTCACGTCGTAGCCGACCCCGAAGGGCGCGCCCTGATAGAGGGTACGCACCCGCGGATCGGCCGGATCGGCGGCGAACAGTCCGGCCAGCGCCTGATAGGCGGCCCTGCCCTCGATGAGCAGATCCGCGCACAGCGCCGGGTCGAGCGCGGCGAGCCCGGCCCGCGCACCGCTGCGCAGCGCGGCCTCGAGGCGTTCCTGCGCCGGGGCCGCGCGCTCGTCGAGGTAGCCGGGCGCTTTCAGCGTGAGGGTGGCGGCACCGTCCCCGACGACCAGCACCGCGTGCGGGGTGGGGTCGGCGTCGAGTTCGGCGCGCAGCGCGGCGCCGATGCGGGCGCACGCGGCGGGCGCGGTCCCGGCGGCGAGCAGCCGCGCGGTGACCTCGACAGCGGGTGCCACCTGGTCCCGCAACCAGCCGGCGATCAGTACCGGGAGCGGAAGCTGGGCGTCTGCCGGCGCCGGTTCGCGCGGCGCGGGGCCCAGCCCGACGACGACGTCGGCGCCGAAGCCGCGGAAGGTCCCTCTGGTCGTGGACGGGAAGTTCTGGTCGTGCGCGCCGACGCCGAGGACGGTCCAGCGCGCGGCCGACGCGGCGAGGGCGGCGGCCGCGTCGAGTGCGGCGGCGCGCAGCACCGCGACGGGGTCGTCGGGATCGCCGCCCGGCGCGCCGGGACGCCCACACAGTTGGGGCACCAGCAACGGCGGCGACGGGACCAGGGCCGCTATCGAGAACACGCCGTAACCGTAGCCGTAACGCGCGCATCGTCCGGCATCCACCGCACTCCGGCGGGGGTGCGCTCCGCGAGTGTCCGGCGCGGCGATGCCCGCCGAGATTGCTAGTGTTTTCTGGTGCGACCACCCCCGCCGTTCGGGATGAAATCCCAGGAAATCCGGCATCCGATCCCTCGGATCGATGGTTTCCTCGGCCCGGACCGGGTTCAATGGGATGTGCTAGGGCGTAACCAGGCAGCCGTGACGCGCGGCAGGGACGGAGAGCAATGACCGACAGCAACGGAACCGCGAAGCCCACCCCCGGTCCGGGCCCGCGACCGTCCGGTACCCCCAAGCCCGGCGGCAAGCCCGCGCGCGCGCCGAAACCGCACGCCGTGAAACCGGCGCCGGGCCCCGACCAACCGCACCCGCACCCCGTCGTCGTGCCGACCGTCACCGACCCGAGCAAATGGGGCCGCGTCGACGAGGACGGCACCGCCTGGGTGAAGACCGCCGACGGCGAACGCGTCGTCGGGTCCTGGCAGGCGGGCGACGCCGCCGAGGGACTGCAGCACTTCGGCCGCCGCTTCGACGACCTGGCCACCGAGGTCGCCCTGCTCGAGGCCAGGCTGGCCGCGGGAGCCGACGCGCGCAAGACCAAGGCCGCCGCGCTCGCGCTGGCCGAGTCCCTGCCCACCGCGGCCGTCATCGGCGACATCGAGGGCCTGGCCGCCCGGCTGCAGGCGATCACCGAGCACTCCGAGGAAGCCGCCGCGCACGCCAAGGAGGAGAAGGAACGCGCCAGGCACGAGCACACCGAGCGCAAGGAGGCGCTCGCGGCCGAGGCCGAGCAGATCGCCGCCGAGTCCACCCAGTGGAAGGCAGCGGGCGACCGGCTGCGCGAGATCCTCGACGAGTGGAAGTCCATCCGGGGCGTCGATCGCAAGGTCGACGACGCGCTGTGGAAGCGCTACTCCAAGGCCCGCGAGGCGTTCAACCGCCGCCGCGGCGCCCACTTCGCCGAGCTCGACCGGGAACGCGCCTCGGCGAAGACCCGCAAGGAAGAGCTGTGCGTGCGGGCCGAGGAGCTGTCCGGCTCCACCGACTGGTCCGGCACCGCCGCGGTGTTCCGCGACCTGCTCAGCGAGTGGAAGGCCGCCGGGCGCGCCCCCCGCGAGGCCGACGAGGCGCTGTGGCGCCGGTTCAAGAGCGCGCAGGACGTGTTCTTCGCCGCCCGCAACGCGGCGGTGTCCGAACGCGACGCCGAGTTCGAGCACAACGCCACCGCCAAGGAAGAACTGCTGCGCGCCTACGAGCACATCGACCCGGCCACCGGGCTCGACGCCGCCCGCGCCGCGCTGCGCGAACTGCAGGACAAGTGGGACGCGATCGGCAAGGTGCCGCGCGAGCGGATGCAGGAGCTCGAGGGCAAGCTGCGCGCGATCGAGAAGCGCGTGCGCGATGCCGCCGACCAGCAGTGGCGGCGCACCGATCCCGAGGCCGTCGCGCGGGCCGCGCAGTTCCGGGAGCGGGTCGCCCAGTTCGAGGAGCAGGCCGCCAAGGCCACCGCGGCGGGCAAGAAGCGCGACGCGGAGAAGGCGCTCGAGCAGGCCAAGCAGTGGCGTGAATGGGCCGAGGCCGCCGAGGGCGCCGTCAGCAACAGGTAGCGGGCAGACACGAAACCCCCGACCGATCCGGTCGGGGGTTTCGTCGTACTCGGGGGACCTATTCGCCGGTCAGGCGCTTGCGGTCGCGTTCCTCGGCCGCGCGGGCGGCGTTGCGGCGCTGTTCCTCGGCCGCCAGCTGGACCGCCGTGCGGCTCCACACCACGCGCACCCAGTGGAAGGTGAGGACCATGATCGCGATGGTGCCGAGGATCAGGCCGATGCCGGGGCCTGCGCCCTCGTAGTTGCCCAGGCCCGGCGTCTGCCGATGCCAGATCGAGAGCACGCCGAAGACGCTGCCGACGGCCGAGCCCGCGCAGGCCAGCCAGGCCAGCGCCCAGCGGCGGGTGGTCAGGGCCAGCAGCGAGAAGCCGACGCCGAAGACGATGACCAGCCACACGAAGATCCGGGACGGCAGCCCGATGTGCTCGACACCCGCGGCGTCGGTGTTGAGCAGGACGTCGAATCCGCGCGCGGTGCCCGCGGTCGGCAGCACCAGCGAGATCAGCAGCGCGAACACCGCGCCCGCCACCACCAGCGCTCGGGCGCCGGGGTCGATCTCCCCGGCGATGCGGCGTTCCACCGCGTCGAGTTCGCCGCGGAACTGTTCGAATTCCTGGTCCTCGTCCACCCGGTTCACCGCGTTGTCACTCCTGTCGGCAGGCTGGTCGTCGCTGGGCGCGGGCGCGCCGGGTTCCACTGTGCCATCACCGGGAACCGCGCTCGCGTCCGACCCACTACTCCCGGTAGTAGATTCGGGCTCCTGGTCCGGGGAGGTCACGCCGAGCATCCCGTGGAGCAGCCGCTGACGGCCGGCTCGACGGTGACCGGCGCGCCGATCTTCGGCAGCCCGAGGCCGACGCCGATCGGCTCGGTCTTGGGCGTCACGCCGCGTTCGTGCGCGTCACCGGCCCTGGTGCGCCGGTGTGCCTTGACCGCGCCGTCGGCGATGAGGTGGTGCGGCGCCGCCGCGGTGATGTCGACGGTGACGAGGTCGCCGGGCCGGATGCCCGCCGCGTCGCCGGGCCGGAAGTGCACCAGCCTGCCGTCGCGGGCGCGGCCGCTCATCCGGGCGGTGGCCGCGTTCTTCTTGCCTGCGCCCTCGGCCACCAGCAGCTCGACCTCGATGCCGATCAGGGCCTGGTTCGCCTCCAGCGACACCTGCTCCTGCAGGGCGATCAGCCGGTCGTAGCGCTCCTGCACGACCGCCTTGGGCAGCTGATCGGGCAGTTCGGCGGCGGGCGTGCCCGGCCGCTTGGAGTACTGGAAGGTGTAGGCGCTGGTGAAACGCGCGCGGCGCACCACGTCCAGGGTCTCCTGGAAGTCCTCCTCGGTCTCGCCGGGGAAGCCGACGATGATGTCGGTGGTGATCGAGGCGTGCGGCATGGCGGCCCGCACCTTGTCGATGATGCCGAGGAAGCGCTCCTTGCGGTAGGAGCGGCGCATCGCCTTGAGCACCCGGTCCGAGCCGGACTGCAGCGGCATGTGCAGCTGCGGGCAGACGTTCGGGGTCTCGGCCATCGCCTCGATGACGTCGTCGGTGAACTCGGCCGGGTGCGGCGAGGTGAAGCGCACGCGTTCGAGGCCATCGATCCGCCCCGTCGCGCGCAGCAGCTGGGCGAAGGCGCCGCGATCGCGCGGCTGGTCCGGGTCGACGAAGTTCACGCCGTAGGAGTTCACGTTCTGGCCGAGCAGCGTCACCTCGAGCACGCCCTGGTCGACCAGCGCCTGCACCTCGGCGAGCACGTCACCGGGGCGGCGGTCGACCTCCTTGCCGCGCAGCGCGGGCACGATGCAGAAGGTGCAGGTGTTGTTGCAGCCCACCGAGATCGACACCCAGCCCGCGTAGGCCGATTCGCGCTTGGCGGGCAGCGTCGACGGGAAGGCCTCGAGCGATTCGAGGATCTCGACCTGGGCCTGTTCGTTGTGCCTGGCCCGCTCCAGCAACACCGGCAGCGAGCCGATGTTGTGGGTGCCGAACACCACGTCGACCCACGGCGCCTTGCGCACGACGGTCTCGCGGTCCTTCTGCGCCAGGCAGCCGCCGACGGCGATCTGCATACCCGGGCGGCCCTGCTTGACCGGCGCCAGGTGCCCGAGGGTGCCGTAGAGCTTGTTGTCGGCGTTCTCGCGCACGGCGCAGGTGTTGAACACCACCAGATCGGGGGTCTGGTCCGGGTCGGCCTTCACATAGCCCGCGTCCTCGAGCAGGCCGGACAAGCGCTCGGAATCGTGCACGTTCATCTGGCAGCCGAAGGTGCGGACCTCGTAACTGCGCGCCTGGGTCACCGTGCGCTCCGTCGCGTCCTGTCCGTTCGAATCCACCCGTCCAGGGTACGGCCACCACCCGGTGTGGTCTGCGTCGCGGTCGGGGGTCCGCCAGGTTACCGGGCGGTGTCATCTCGGCGTGCCGCGACGGCGAGTCACGGAAAGCGGGGCAAATCTCCGAAGAACGCCTAAGGTTTCTGACCATGACCGACGACGCCGCACCCGCGACCGGGAAGGCCGACGCCGCAGCCACTGCCGGCGCGCCGCCGATGATCTCGATGCGCAACGTGGACAAACACTTCGGTGAGCTCCACGTTCTGCGCGACATCAACCTGGACGTGCCCCGCGGGCAGGTCGTGATCGTCCTCGGCCCTTCGGGCTCGGGGAAGTCCACGCTGTGCCGCACCATCAACCGACTCGAACCGATCGACTCCGGCGACATCGCCATCGACGGCGTCGCGCTGCCCGCCGAGGGCAAGGCGCTGGCCGCGCTGCGCGCCGAGGTGGGCATGGTGTTCCAGTCGTTCAATCTCTTCGCGCACAAGACGATTCTCGAGAACGTGATGCTCGCGCCGCTGAAGGTGCGCGGCGTCAAGAAGGACGAGGCGCGCAAGAAGGCCCTCGCCCTGCTCGACCGCGTCGGCATCGCCAACCAGGCCGACAAGTATCCCGCGCAGCTGTCCGGTGGCCAGCAGCAGCGTGTCGCCATCGCCCGCTCGCTGGCGATGGACCCCAAGGTGATGCTGTTCGACGAGCCGACCTCGGCGCTGGACCCGGAGATGGTCAACGAGGTGCTCGAAGTGATGGTCTCCCTGGCCAAGGAGGGCATGACCATGCTCGTCGTCACCCACGAGATGGGCTTCGCCCGCCGGGCAGGCGACCGGGTGCTGTTCATGGCCGACGGCGAGGTCGTCGAGGACACCGCGCCGGAGACCTTCTTCACCGCACCCACCTCGGACCGCGCCAAGGACTTCCTCGGCAAAATTCTCAGTCACTGAGCCCACTCACACCATCACCAGGAGAAGGACACTCGATGAGGATCAATCGTGCGATGCGGGTCGGAATCGGCGCCGCGGCACTGGCATTGGCGGCCACGCTCACCGCTTGCGGCGGCGGCGACGAGGGCTCGGTGCTCGACCACGCCAAGGAAGGCAAGCTGACCGTCGGCATCAAGTTCGACCAGCCCGGTCTCGGCCTGCGCAACACCGACGGCACCTACAGCGGTCTCGATGTCGAGGTCTCCAAGTACGTCGCCGAGAAGCTGGGCGTCAAGCCGGAGAACATCGAATTCAAGGAAGCGCCCTCGGGCCAGCGCGAGACGCTGATCGAGAACGGTCAGGTCGACTTCATCGTCGCCACCTACTCGATCACCGATTCCCGTAAGCAGAAGGTCGATTTCGCCGGCCCGTACTACGTCGCCGGTCAGGACCTGCTGGTGCGCGCCGACAACACCGACATCACCGGCCCGGATTCGCTGGCGGGCAAGAAGGTGTGCTCGGTGAAGGGTTCCACCCCGGCCCAGAACATCCAGAAGAACTACCCGCAGGCGCAGCTGCAGACCTACGACACGTACTCGCTGTGCATCGAGGCGCTGCGTGGCGGCGCGATCGACGCGGTCACCACCGACAACGTGATCCTGGCCGGCTACGCCGCGCAGTCGCCGGGTACCTACAAGCTGGTGAACAAGACCTTCACCACCGAGAACTACGGCATCGGCCTGAAGAAGGGCGATTCGGAGAGCCGGGGCAAGATCAACGACGCGATCGAGGCGATGATCGCCGACGGCGCGTGGAAGGCGGCGCTGGAGAAGTCCTTCGCCGGCACCGGTTTCGCGATTCCGCAGCCGCCCACCGTCGACCGCTACTGATCGACTCCGCCGCGGTGGCCCGGATGCCACCGCGGCGGTGACCTCCCGCTTGCCCTATCACATCGATCGGAGGACGCGCGTCCGTGTTCGACCTGATCTCGAGGTATGACTCCGAAATCCTCGACGCCTTCTGGGTGACCATCAAGCTGACGTTCTTCTCGGCGATCGGCGCCCTGGTCATCGGCACCCTCGTCGCGGCCATGCGCGTGTCCCCGATCCCGGTGGCCCGCTGGATCGGCACCGCCTACGTGTCGATCTTCCGCAACACCCCGCTGACCCTGATCATCGTGTTCTGCTCGCTGGGCCTCTACACCACGCTCGGCTGGAAGCTGGCCGGTGATTCGCTGGCGGACAACAACTACCGCTGGGCGATCGTCGGCCTCAGCGTCTACACCGCGGCGTTCGTCTGCGAATCGCTGCGCTCGGGCATCAACACCGTCCCGCTGGGCCAGTCCGAGGCCGGGCGCTCGCTGGGCTTCGGGTTCGCCCAGAACCTGCGCCTGGTGGTGCTGCCGCAGGCCTTCCGCGCGGTCATCGCGCCGCTGGGCAGCGTCCTGATCGCGCTGACGAAGAACTCCACGATCGCCTCGGCGATCGGCGTCGGCGAGGCCGCCCTGCTGATGAGCACGATGAACGAGAACGAGGCCGCGGTGCTCGCGATCGGTGCGATCTTCGCGCTCGGCTTCGTCATTCTCACCCTGCCGACCGGCCTGTTCTTCGGCTGGCTGGCCAAGCGATACGAGGTGGCCCGATGAGTGCGAGCGCTTCGGTTCTCTTCGACGCGCCCGGTCCCAAGGCCCGGGTCAGGCACGGCATCTACTCGGTGCTCGTGCTCCTGGCGCTGGTCGCCTTCGGCTGGGTGCTGTTCGACGCCTTCGACGAGAAGGGTCAGTTCACCGCGGCCAAGTGGGAACCGTTCCTGGACTCGGGTGTCTGGGAGACCTACCTGCTGCCCGGTCTGCAGGGCACGTTGACGGCGGCGGCGATCTCGATCGTCGGCGCGCTGATCTTCGGCATGATCTTCGGCATCCTGCGGCTGTCGGATCACCGGTGGGTGCGCTGGACCGCGGGCGCGATCGTCGAACTGGCGCGCGCGATCCCGGTGCTGATCCTGATGATCTTCCTGTTCGCGGTGTTCGGCGACTACAAGGTGTTCCGGTCCGATGACCTGGCCCTGGCGGCCGTGGTCATCGCGCTGATCATCTACAACGCCTCGGTCATCGCCGAGATCGTGCGGGCCGGTATCCGCTCGCTGCCCAAGGGGCAGACCGAGGCCGCGGTGGCGCTGGGTCTGCGCAAGTCGCAGCTGATGCGGCTGATCCTGCTGCCGCAGGCCGTCACGGCGATGCTGCCCGCGCTGGTCTCGCAGATGGTGGTCGTGCTCAAGGACACCGCGCTCGGCTACCAGATCACCTATGTGGAGCTGGTGCGTTCGGCGCAGCAGGAGGGCGCGTCGCAGCAGAACACGATTCCCGCGCTGATGGTCGTCGCGGTGATCATGATCTCGCTCAACATCGCGCTGACCTTCCTGGCGACCACGCTGGAGAAGCGCCTGCGGTCGCGGCGCAAGAAGGGCGGCGCCGTGCTGGCCGCCGATTCGATCGTCACCGACGCGGCGCCCGGCGTCGACATCGGCAAGAAGTAGAACGAGATGACTGTGGCCCGGTCCGTGCGGACCGGGCCACAGTAGTGTCCGCGCCCGGCTACTTCGGGTAGGTGTAGAACCCCTCCCCCGTGGCGGCGCCGAGCTTGCCCTTGTCGATGTAGTTCTCCTTGAGCCAGGCCGCGAGCTTCTTGTGGGCCTCACTACCGTTGACCAGGATGTTGTACGGAGTGGTCAGCCCGACGATGTCGAGGATCTGGAACGGCCCCATCGGCGCGCCGGTCGCGATGCGCCAGGTCTCGTCGACCGCCGCCGGTTCGGCGTAGCCGCCCGCGGCGAGTTCGATACCGGAGTTGAGGAAGGGCACCAGCAGCGAGTTGAGGACGTACCCCGCCTTCTCCTTGTGCAGTTCGATCGGCACCATGCCGATGGCCTTCGCGAACGCCACCACCGCCGTGAACACCGCCGGATCGGTCCGCTCGGTGCCCATCACCTCCGCGGTGTTGAACTTCCACACGTGGTTGGCGAAGTGCAGCGCCAGGAAGCGATCGGGCCGTCCGGTGTAGTCGGCGATGTCGCTGGGCAGCAGCGTCGAGGAGTTGGTGGCGAACACGGTGCGCGCGGGAGCGAGCGTGCCGAGCTTCTCGTAGAGATCGCGTTTGATGTCGAGCACCTCGGGGACGGCCTCGATGATCAGGTCGGCCTCGCCCGCGGCGGTCGCGAGGTCGGTGGTGAGGGTGATCCCGGCCGCGGTCGACGCCGTGTTGTCCGCGTCGGCGCCGTCCACGTCCTGCTGATACACCTGGGCCAGGCCGTCGAAACGTTTCCTGGCGGCCGTGACGGCCTCGTCATTGATGTCGTAGGCGGTGACGTCGAACCCGTGGAACGCGGTCTGGAAGGCGATCTGGGAACCGAGCACCCCCGTTCCGAGGACCGTCACCTTGCGGAATTCGTTGGCCATGCGTCTCCTCCCGTTCGGGAAGCGGATTCCCCGTGCCGCTCCGCTGCAGACGGTGGCCGGTCGCGGCCACCGCTGTCCATCATGGCCTCGCCCGCCGCCACCCGGCCATCACCGACCCGCGCGATTCGGGCATCTCGGGCGGCGCGGTGGTCACGGTTCGGCCACCGACCGCGGGCGGGTCGCGCTCAGCCGACGGTGACGAGGCCTTCGGCGACCATCCAGTCGCGCGCGACATCGGCGGGCTCGCGGCCCTCGATGTCGACCTGGCGGTTGAGTTCGGTGATCACCTCGTTGGTCAGGCGCGCCGAGATCGGCGCCATGATCTCGGCCACCCGCGGATGCGCCTCGGCGAAGTCGCGGTGCATCACCACGGCGGCGTTGTACTTCGGGAAGAAGCCGCGATCGTCGACCAGCAGCACCAGGTCGAGGGCGGGGATGCGCCCGTCGGTGGCCGCGACCGAGCCGAACCGGCACTGATTCGCGTCGGCCGTGGCCTGGTAGACCAGGGCGTCCTGGACGATCTGCTTCTGGACCTTGGGCACGTCGATGCCGTATTTGCGGGCCATCCCCGGGTAGCCGTCCTGGCGGACGTTGAACTCGGTGCCCACACAGGTGGCGGCCGCGGCGGGATCCCTGGCGATCAGCGCCGCGTAGTCCGAGAGGGTGCGCACCCCGGTCTCCTCGGCGGTGCGGCGGCTGGTGACGAGGGCGTAGGTGTTGTTCATCGGCGCCATGGCCGTCCACACCATGTTGTGCTGGGCGAGGTCGGCGTCGCGCACGAGTTCGAACTGGCGGCGCTCGTCCGGTTCGGGTGTCTCGTTGCCCAGGTAGTTGATCCAGCCGGTGCCGGTGTAGTCGTAGGCGATGTCGACCTGGCCGAGCAGCTGGGCGTCACGCAGGCTGTTGGAGCCCTGGATGTTGGTCAGGTCGCGCACGTTCGCGCCGGCGGCGGTGAGGGCGAATTCGATCAGATAGCCGTGGATGTTGGCCTCGGTGAAGTCCTTGGAGCCCACCGTCACCGCGACGCCGTCGAGTTCGGGGACCGGCCGGATGCTGCCGGGGCCCACCGGCAGCGGCACCGAACCACCGGACTGCAGGCCACAGCTGGCCAGCAGCACGACACCGACCACCGGGACCAGCCCACGTAGCCATCGGGTGATCCTCACCGCAACCCCCTCGGTCCGAGGAACTGTTCGGCCAGCGCGCCGAGCCAGTCGACGAACAGCGCCAGCGCGACGGCGAGCACCGCGCCCAGCGTGAGCGTCACGGTGTCGCGCAGCTTGTAGCCGGTATCGATCAGGATGCCGAGCCCGCCCGCGCTCACCAGGAACGACAGGGTCGCGGTGCCGACCGCCAGCACCAGCGCGGTGCGCAGACCCGCCAGGATGTAGGGCACGGCGAGCGGGAACTCGATGCGCCGCAACACCTGTGCCGCCGACATCCCCTGGCCGCGCCCGGCGTCGATGAGCGCCGGATCCACTTCCTGATAGCCCAGGATCGTGTTGCGCAGCACCGGCAGCAGCGAGCAGAACGCGATGGGCGCGACGCCCACCCAGAAACCGGTGGTCCGGGTGACCAGGTAGCACAGCACGATCAGGCCGATGGCCGGCGCGGAGGCCCCGATATTGGCGAGGCCGACGAAAAGCGGTGCGAGACGGCGGAATCGGGGCCGGGTGAGCAGCGTGCCCAGCGGCACCGCCACCGCGACCACGATCAGCACCACGGCCGCGGTGATCAGGATGTGCTGCCATGTCACCGTCGCGACATTGCCGACGTTGATACTGGCCTGCTGGGTGAGAGTGAGGTCGCGCCGGAACGCCCACACCAGCACCCCGACGGTGAGGACGAGCACGATCACCGGCTGCACCAGCAGCCGCAGGAATTCGGCACGACGCTGCGCGGCGGGCCCCGCGACGGTGGGCCGGTCGGCCATCGTCTTCGGTGCGGTGGTGGCGGGATTCGTCACGATGCACCTCGTCCCGATGTGGTCTGCCTGACCTGGGACAGCACCGGGGCCGCCCTTCCGTCGCACACGACCTCACTCGCCGAGCATGGATGGAGAGCACACGCGCCGCTTCCCGGTGACGCGGGCTTGCCCCCGCACGGCGTGGACACCACGGAGGTCCCTGCGAGCACCTGCCGCAGCTGCGCACGACCGCCCCGGTACGCCACGGAGACACGCCGACGCCACCCCGGCCTGTCAGAGGGCGTCGCGAACTCGCCGGAGTACCGGACAGGCAGATCTGAGCGCGGCGCACGCATCGCGGAGCGCGGATGGGGAGCGTACGCGCCGACGCCCCCCGAAGCGGGCATGCCCCGGCGCGACGCTGGCACGCCCGAGTGCGCCACGGACATACCGCGCCGTCGCACCGGCACGCCGGAGAGCGGTGGGAGCATGCCGGAGAGCGGCGTATGCGTACCCCGGCACCGTACAGATAGGTTCGAGCGCGGTGCGGGCAACGCCCAGTCCCCAGCACGCGCCCAGCGAGACGCGGGCAACGCCGGGCACCGAGCACGCATCCCCGAGCGCGATGTCGGCGTGCGCCGGTGCTGCGCGGGTGGGGCCGGGTGCGGGGTGGCGGTCATGACGGGACCGGGGCGGTGGGGCTGGCGGTGGCCAGGTGTTGGACGAGGGTGTCGACGGTGACCACGCCCGCGTAGGCGCCGGTGGCGTCGACGACGACGGCCGATGCGGTGTGCTCGGTCAGCAGGACGGCGAGGGCGTCCTGGAGTGTCGCGTCGGCGGGCACCGTGGTGGTGATCGGGGTGCCGAGGTCGCCGAGCGCGGTGGCCCCGGCCGGCTCGGTCGCGGTGACGCGGCGCAGCGGGCGGCGGTGCTCGTCGAGGAGCACCGCCCAATCGTGGTCGGCGGCAGCGAGTTCGGCCGCCAGTTCGGCCGGTGCGGTGCCGGTGGTGGCGGTGACCCCCTGGTCCAGCGTGAGGTCGGCGAGCACGGCCAGGCCGAGGCGGTCGATGGTGGCGGTGGCGCCGACGAATCCGGCGACGGTGTCGTCGGCGGGGTCGGCCAGGATCGCGGCCGGGGTGTCGTATTGCAGGATGCGGGAGCGGTCGCCGAGGACAGCGATCCGGTCGCCCAGTTTGACGGCTTCGCCGAAATCGTGGGTGACGAAGACGATGGTCTTGCCGAGTTCGCCCTGCAGGCGCAGCAATTCGTCCTGGAGCAGCGCGCGGGTGATCGGGTCGACGGCGCCGAACGGTTCGTCCATCAGCAGCACCGGCGGGTCGGCGGCCAACGCGCGCGCGACGCCGACGCGCTGCTGCTGACCGCCGGAGAGCTGGCGCGGGTAGCGATTCCGGTACACGCCCGGGTCGAGTCCGACCAGCTCGAGCATCTCGTCCACGCGGGCGGTGGTGCGCTTGCGATCCCAGCCGAGCAGCCCGGGCACCGTGGCGATGTTCTTGGCCACGGTCAGGTGCGGGAACAGCCCGGCCTGCTGGATGGAGTAGCCGATGCCGCGGCGCAGTTCGTCGGCATCGATCGAGGCGGCGTCGCGCCCGCCGATGGTGACGGTGCCCGAGGTGGGTTCGATCAGCCGGTTGATCATCCGCATCGTGGTGGTCTTGCCGCAGCCCGAGGGGCCGACCAGGACGACGATCTCGCCGGCCGGGATGGTCATGGAGACCTCGTCGACCGCCGGATCGGTTTGTTCCGGATAGCGTTTGGTGACGCGGTCGAGGACGATCTCGACGCCGGAGACCGCGCCGGGCCCGCTCTCGATGCTGGTTTCGGTGTCAGTCACGGATTCCCCTCGAGATGGTGAGCCGGCCGAGCAGAAGCAGGACGCCGTCGAGCGCGAGTGCGAGCACGACGATGAGGACGGTGCCGGTGAGTGCCTGCGGCACCGCGTTGGGGCTGCCGAGCCGCGAGAGCCCCGAGAAGATCAGATTGCCGAGCCCGGGGCCTTTCGCGTACGCCGCCAGGGCCAGGATGCCCATGATCATCTGGGTGCTGACCCGCATGCCGGCCAGGATCGATGGCCACGCCAGCGGCAACTCGACGGCGGTGAGCAACCGCAGCCGGTTCATCCCGACGCCGCGCGCCGCGTCGACGACGGCCGGGTCGACGGCGGAGAGTCCGAGCACGGTGTTGCGCAGGATCGGTAGCAGGGCGTAGAGCACCAGCGCCACGATCGTCGGCCCGACGCCGAGCCCCAGGAACGGGATCAGCAGACCGAGCAGCGCGAACGACGGGACCGTGAGGATCGCGCCCGCGGTGGCCGTCGCGGCGGCGGACCCGAGCGGGCTCCGGTACACCAGCACGCCGACGAGCACCGCGACGAGCGTCGCCAGCACCAACGACTGCACCACGGCCGACACATGCAGATACGAATCGACCAGCAACTGTTCCCGCCGGTTCACCACGAACGTCCACAACGCGTCCAGGGTCCACCTCCCCGTCGTCCGGCGGCCGCACGCGGCCCTGTCCCGGAATGCCCACCCGACCACCGGGCGAAACACCCCACCCCCGCACCTCGCCGCCTGGCGCGGCACCCCAATCCGCCTGCGTACAACCAGGTTTCATCGGCGCCGAGTCATCCTACGCCGCGTTCCGCCCCCGCGCGGCGGTTCACTTCTCTCACCCCGCGCCGGGCTCAACGCACAAACCGAGCGAGTCCCCGGTACCCACCGCACCGGCCGACGACAGCGAACCACCCACCCCGGCCCAGTGGCTACAGTCGCGAGGTGCCTGACCTGATCACACCGACCACGCGGTTGTACCGCGCTTGGCTCGACGCTCATGCCGAATGGGGGCCGGGCACGCATGAGGACGGGTTCGGGCTGACATCGACCGACGACGTCGGCTCACGCGCCGGGTTCGCCTCGTGGGTGCGGCGGCTGGGCGACGAATCGGCTCGGACGACCTGTCGGTGGATCATCGAGGACCGTCAGGTTCTCGGCGGGATCGCGCTGCGCCACCACCTCGACGAGTACGTGCGGTGGGCAGGTCACGTCGGCTTCGGTGTCCGCCCGTCCGCGCGCGGACGTGGACTCGCCGGTTGGGCGTTGGGCCGCATGCTGGACCATGCCCGCCTGCTGGGCATCGAGCAGCTCCTGCTCGTCTGCGCCGCCGACAACATGGCGTCCGCCACGACGATCCAGCGTCAGGGCGGCGTCCTCGAAGGGATCCGCGACACCCCGCTCGGCCCGGCCCGACGCTACTGGATCACGCTGACGCCACCGATCGGTTGACATTCGGCCCGCCTGGCCGACCGCAATCATCGGACTTTCCGTCGCGGCCGCGCGCGACGTGCTCAGCGGCCCCGTTCGGCCAGTTCGGCTTTCACGACGGCATAGGCGGTGGAGGGGTCGTAGCCGCGCCGCGCGAGCATGTCGACCAGGCGACGGGCGGCCTTGACACGGTCGAGGTCAGCGGGCATGGTGCGAAGTTTGCGGCGAACCAGGTCGATCGCGTCCTGTTCGTCCCCGGGTACCGGCCGCGCGCGGCGTCGGCGCCCGGAGTCATCGGACTCGTCGGCGCCGAGGTCCACGTCGGCGGTGGACGGCGCGGCGCCGAGCCCACCGGCGCGAGACAAGCTCCCGCCACGCCTACGTGCCGATCCGGCGCCCTGACGCCCTGCCGCATCCCGGCGCCCACCGACATCCCGGCGCCCGTCGTCGTCCTGGCACCCGTCATCGTCCTGGCACCCGGGGTCGTCCCGGTACCCGCCGATGTCCCGACTCCCGTCGGCGTCGCCCACGGCGTCGGCGTCGTCGGCGTCGCCCACGGCGTCGGCGTCGTCGGCGTCGCCCGCGGCGTCGGCGTCGCCCGCGGCCGGTATGTCCGTGGGCGACGAATCGGGGCGGCGGGCTTGCGTGTACGCCCGGACGAACCCCGCGTCGGCGAGTTCGGCGGTGACCACCGCGAACGCGGTCGACTGGTCATACCCACGCCTGGCCAGCATGCCGACGAGACGGCGAACCGCTTTGTCGCGGTCCAGGTCTCGGGAGAGGGTGGCGAGTTTGCGGCGGACGAGGTCGGTCGCGCGAGCGCGTTCGGCGTCGTCGGTGACGACCGCCAGCGCGTTCTCGGCCTCGGCCGGGGCCACGCCCTTGTCGCGGAGTTCGCGCTGCAGCGCGCGCTTGCCCCGACCGGAGTACGTGTGCCGTTCGTGCACCCACTGTTCGGCGAAGGAGCTGTCGTCGACGAGGCCGACCTCGGCGAGCCGATCGAGCGCGGCCTCGGTCACCTCGACCCGGAAACCCTTCTCCCCGAGCCGCTTCGCCAGTTCGGCGCGGCTGCGCGCGCGGACGGCCAACAGATTCAGGCAGGCGTCCTTGGCCTGGTCGACCGTCGCCTTCGGGCGGTCACCCGGGGCGAGCCGGCGTGTGCCGGCTCGCCGGTCGGGCTCTCCCGGCTGGGATCCGGCCGCCACCGGATCCACCTGTCGTCCCTTGTCACCACCGACGCCGGTCGACAGGGAGTCTTCTTCGCGCCGCGCGGATCTGCGTCCGCGGCGGGCACGGCGAGGTCGTGCCTCGCTCCCCCACTCTTCATGATCATCCACAGGCCGCGCAGCGGAATCGGGTGAATGATCACCTTCGGCGAATCCGGTCGGGTGCGCGCGCTGCGGATCGCCCGCACCCGACCGAATTCCCTTCGCGTCCGGGACGGCTCGTTCGTCACGAGCCGATCGGACGAGTTCGGTGTCCGTCTCTCGCCCGCGCTGCTCCGCGAGCGACGGTGGCGGCACCTCGATCCCGAGGCGGGCCAGCTGTCGTCGCATGTCCTCGACCGGATCGGCCGAGTCGCGGGGCGCGCGGCCGGGATTCGGCGTGCGCATCGACTCAGAAGTCGGCGGGCGCGTCGGCCTCGGCGGTCAGGTCGGCGCCGATGCCCAGCTTCTCCTTGATCTTCTTCTCGATCTCGTCGCGCACATCGGTGTTCTCCAGCAGGAACTTGCGGGCGTTCTCCTTGCCCTGGCCCAGCTGATCGCCCTCGTAGGTGTACCAGGAGCCCGACTTGCGGATGAAGCCGTGCTCGACGCCCATGTCGATGAGCGAGCCCTCCTTGGAGATGCCCTGGCCGTAGAGGATGTCGAACTCGGCCTGCTTGAACGGCGGGCTCACCTTGTTCTTGACGACCTTCACGCGGGTACGGTTGCCGACCGCGTCGCTGCCGTCCTTGAGGGTCTCGATGCGGCGCACGTCCAGGCGCACGGAGGCGTAGAACTTCAGCGCCTTACCACCGGTGGTGGTCTCGGGCGAGCCGAACATCACGCCGATCTTCTCGCGCAGCTGGTTGATGAAGATGGCGGTGGTGCCCGAGCTGTTGAGCGCGCCGGTCATCTTGCGCAGCGCCTGGCTCATGAGGCGGGCCTGCAGGCCGACGTGGCTGTCGCCCATCTCGCCCTCGATCTCGGCGCGCGGCACCAGGGCCGCGACGGAGTCGATGACGATGATGTCGATGGCGCCGGAACGCACCAGCATGTCGGCAATCTCGAGCGCCTGCTCACCGGTGTCGGGCTGGGAGACCAGCAGGGCGTCGGTGTCGACGCCCAGCTTGCGGGCGTAGTCGGGGTCGAGCGCGTGCTCGGCGTCGATGAAGGCGGCGACACCGCCCGCGGCCTGGGCGTTGGCCACCGCGTGCAGGGCGACGGTGGTCTTACCCGAGGATTCCGGGCCGTAGATCTCGACGACGCGACCGCGCGGCAAACCGCCGATGCCGAGCGCGACGTCGAGCGCGATGGAGCCGGTCGGGATGACGGAGATGGGCTGGCGGGCCTCCTCGCCCAGGCGCATGACCGCGCCCTTGCCGAAGCTCTTCTCCACCTGCGCCAGTGCCAGCTCCAGCGCTTTGTCGCGATCGTAGGCCTGCGGTGCCATGATGTGGTCCCCTTCTCGAGGTGAGTGTCTCTCTGGTTGGCGCCCACAGTAGAGGCCGGCACCGACAAGTTCTGGCGCCCAGATTAGTCGAACACCCATTCGAGTCAAGCGACGCGCCCAGGGACACGCACGACACCGGCCACGACCCCGCGATCGACCGCCCCGGCGCTACCGCTGAGGCAGGACCGAGTCGTCACCCTCGGCGCGGGGGCCGAAGATCCGGCGCTCCGTTTCCGCGATACGGACGTCGTTGATGCTGGCCTCGCGACGGGCCATCCGGCCGTCGGGCGCGAATTCCCACTGCTCGTTGCCGTAGCTGCGCCACCACTGACCGGCCTCGTCGTGCCATTCGTACTGGAAGCGCACGGCGATGTGATTGTCGTGGAAGGCCCACAGGTCCTTGCGCAGCGCGTAGCCGTTCTCGACCGACCACTTGCGGGTGAGGAACTCGACGATGGCGGCGTGGCCGGTGAAGAACTCGTCGCGGTTGCGCCAGACCGAGTCCTCGGTGTACGCGGCGGCGACGCGTTCGGGATCCCTGGTGTTCCAGGCGTTTTCGGCGGCCAGCACCTTGGCGCGCGCGGAGTCGAGGTCGAACGGGGGCAGTGGCGGTCGCACGGGGAACCCTCCCGGAATTTTAACTATCTAACCATTGTTTACAGGTTAGACAGTAGGGTGGCCGGGCACGGCCGTCAACCCGTGCGGGCACGACAGTGGTCAGGAGTCGAGTTGGTAGCCTCAGGCATGCGCGATCCCCGTCCGCACACCGGCGAACCGCCGGCGCTGGACCTGCTCAACACCCGGTGGGCGGGCGCGGCGCCGGGCGATCTGCTCACCGATCTCGACGGGCTGCGGCTGTGGCTCGAACTCACCGATCTCGCCGACCACGTCCCCGTCGACGAACACACGCTCAACGCCCTGCACGCCGCGCGGGACGCCGTGCACGCGGCGGTGACCAGCGGCGAGCACACCGCACTGAACCGCGTGCTCGACCACGGACGGCTGCGCCGCGAACTCACCGGCGAGGGCCCCCGCTCGATCCCGGAGGTCACCGATCCGGCCTGGTTGCCCGGCTGGCTGGCCGCCGACAACCTGCTGCACCTGATCGCCGAGGCGCCGCACCGGATCCGCCAGTGCGCCCACCCCGACTGCGTGCTGTTCTTCTACGACACCTCCAAGAACGGCACCCGCCGGTGGCATTCCATGGCGACCTGCGGCAATCGCACCAAAGCGGCCCGCCACTACGCCAAGACGAGCTGAGCGGCCTCAGAACAATTCGTCGAGCAGCCGGTAGTACTCGAGTTTCGCACGCTCGGGCGCTGTCAGCCCGTAGGCGGTGAAGAAGGCCACCACCGCCTCGACGCCGAAGTCACCGGACAGGTCGCGTTCGGCCAGCGCGAGATCGCGGTAGCGATCGGCCCTGCCCAGCGCGCCGACATCGATCAGGGTCCCGCCCGCCAGCACATTGCCCGGCGTGAAGTCGCCGTGGGTGACGACCAGATCCTCCTGGTCCGGGCGCTGGGTGACCAGGCGCTCGTGGACGGTCTCGGGCGCGAGATCACGGTGGTCACCGTCGAAATCGGCGGTGTCGACGAAACCCTCCACGACGTTGCGGCGCGCCTGGGCGAGCGTCACCTCGAGGCGGGCGTCGAACGGGCAGTCCGCGACGGGCAGCGCGTGCAACGCGCGCAGAGTCCGGCCGAGCAGGGCACCCACCTCGGCGGCGTCACCGGGGGAATCGGTGAGTGAGCGCGTACCCGTGTCGGCGAGCACGAGGACGTCCTCGGCGAAGGCGGCGACCGCGGGCACGGCGATGCCCTTGTCCCGCAGCCAGTTCAGGCGCTCGTATTCGGCCACGGCGCGCGGTCCGCGCTTGATCCAGTACCCCTCGGCGCGGACGAGGTTGCCGCCGCGCCCGTCGTGGTCGTCGGACCAGACCGGGGTCTCGCCGAGCAGGGCGGTGATCTCCGGCGGCAGGGGCAGGGCCAGCTCCGCGAGGTGGTCGAGCGCCGCGCGGGTGGACTCGATGAGTTCGGAATCGCCCTCGGCCACCCGCAGCCGCATGGCCACCTTGAGCATGTCGCGCGCCTCCGCGGTCCGGTGCTGTTCGGCCAGCGATTTGCCCAGGTGGTGGGCGGCGAAGGAGACGAGTTCGGGGTCGTCGAGGGCGCGACTGGCCTCGAGGGCGCGCCGGTACAGGATCTCGGCACGGGTGGATTCGCCCTGGTAGCGGTACACGTCGGCGAGATTGATCCAGACGGTGATCCGGCGGCCCTCGGTGTCGGCCAGTTCCAGCGCCTGGTCGAGCCGGTCCAATGCCTCGGCGTGGCGGCCGAGCAGCATCAGCGCGATGCCGAGCCTGCGCAGCCCGCCGAAGTCGTCGGGGTCGGCCACCGCGACCCTGGCCGCGAGGGTCTCGGGATCGGCCGGGATCATCCGCAGCCGCTCGTCGAACCGGTAGGGCCGCTCGGTGCCCGGATTCCGTGCTGTCACGGCCATGTGCTGCTCACCATCGTGATCGGGGAACATCGAATTCGGCGCAGAGCGCGCGCCACACGTCGCGGGGATCGACGCCTGCCTCGATAGCGGCGGCGCCGGTGCGCCCCAGAGCCGGAATGACATGATCGGCGAGCATCGCGTCGGCCCGGTGAACGCCGAACTCGGTGTGCATCAGCTCGTTGAACTCGGTCAATCGCACGATTCCCAACATACCCGCGCCCGGCGACCCGCGTCACCGTGCGGTGAGCGGGCCTCTCCGGCCGTCCGCCCGCTGCCGGATGCCGAGCACCCGCTCCCCCGACCATCGACTCGCGGCCGAACGGGCTGACGACGCCGGCCTACCAATCAGCGGGGCCCCACGGTCACGTTCACCCGCGGAGCCCTCGCTCGCCGCGCGCTCGACCCCAACGATCACCTCCCCCAGCTGTGCACAGACAAAATCTGTCCCGGCAGCCCCCTGGCACAGGAACTCACGTCCAGGTCCTCGTCGCCGCACGGTTCAGCGCAACCGGCGCAAGGCCCGCTCGGCGGCATTGGCCCCGCACATCCCGTGCGCGCCGGGGCCGGGTGGGGTGGCCGCCGAGCACAGATAGTGGCCGGGCACACCGATGTCATAGGGCTGCAGGGTCTTTCGCGGCCCGAACACCAGCTGGGGGATGTCCTTGGCGCCGGTCATGATGTTGCCCCCGACGTAATTGGGATTGTACGAGGCGAATTCGGTGGTGGAGCGGACGGCCATGCCGACCACCCGCTCGCGGAAACCGGGCGCGAATCGCTCGAGCTGGGCGATGATCGCGGCGGTGGCGTCGCCGGTGTAGCCGTTCGGCACGTGCGCGTAGGTCCACACCGGGTGCACGTCACCGACCGAACGTCCCGGGTCGGCGAGGTATTGCTGGCCGACCAGGACGAAGGGCCGCTCCGGCATCCGCCCGGCGTGGATGTCGCGCTCCCCCGCCGCGATCTCGGCGAAGGTGCCGCCCAGGTGGACGGTGCCCGCGCGCCGTGCCGCCTCGGCCGTCCACGGCACCCCGCCCTGGACGGCGAAATCCACCTTGAAGGCGCCGGGCCCGTACCGGAATCGGCGGTAGGCCCTTGCGACGCGGGCGGGCAGCCGGTCGCCCAGGATCCGGGCGACGGCGGTCGGCGCGAGGTCCCAGACGACGACATCCGACGCCGGCAGGTCGGCGAGCGAGTCCACCCGCACGCCGGTCTCGATCTTGCCCCCGTACTCGCCCAGTGCCGCCGCCATGGCGCCGGCGATCCGCTGCGATCCGCCCTCGGCCACCGCCCACCCGTACCGATGCCCCGCGGTGAGGATGCCGAGGCCGATGCTGGCGCTCAGCGGGCGGTTCAGCGGATGGAAGGCGTGGGCGGCGACGCCGCCGAACAGCGCCCGGCCCTGCTCGCCCCGGAAAGCCGCCGCCAGCCAGGTGGCCGGTGCGGTGGCGGGAATCCCGAAGCGGGCCAGCCGCACCGGATGTCGTGGGATCCGCAGCAGCGGTCGCATGATGTCCGCGCCGGTCTGCTCGTATCCGGCGACCGGCCCCGCGAACAGCCGCCGCCATAGGCGTTCGTCGGCGCCGAGGCCGTCGGCGGTCGCGGCGACCGAGCGGTGCAGTACGCCGGCGCTGCCGTCGTCGAGCGGGTGCACGCAGTCGAGTTCGGCGTGCGCCCAGCGCAATCCGTAACGCCCCGGATCGATCCCACGCAGGAAGGGCGAGCCGACGGCCATCGGATGGATGGCCGAACAGTGGTCGTGCAGCAGGCCGGGCACGATCGCCTCGCTCGATCGGGTGCCGCCGCCGATGGTGTCGGCCGCTTCCAGCACCGTCACCGTCAGCCCGGCCCTGGCCAGGGTGACCGCCGCCGCGAGCCCGTTGGGTCCGCTGCCGACCACTGTCGCCGTTGTCATCGACTCGTCCTTCGTTCGTCGGAACCGGAACTGGTACCAGGCTATTCGGCGGGCTGGACCGCGGGGCGCGTCACCGGCGCCACCGCCGCGCCCACGTCCTCGCGCCGCCAGGTGACCCGCAACGGGATCGGGCCGTCGGGCAGCCACGGCTGCGCCTCGACCGCGTCGGCGACCTTCCACGTCCCCCGCTCGATCACCCCCAGCGCGGCATCGATCACCATGTACTCCTGCGTGCCCTTGTGGATGGGCTGCGATTCCACCCAGACCACGATCCATTCGCCGGGTGCGAAGCCCACCCGCGCCTGGACGGCCGCGATGAGGTCGGGACCGTGCAGGTGGCCGTCACCGAAGTTGAACCCGATCAGCGAGTTGCAGGCGAACTCCGCCTCGCGCACGGTCCAGCGGTCGAGCTCGGGAATGTGCTTGTACAGCAGCGAGAACAGGCCGCGCCCCTGGCTGTGCATCGAACGCCAGCCGATGGTCTGCTGCATGGTGATCTCGGCGACCGCGGGCTCGTAGCCCATGCCGATCAGCTGATCGAGCTGGTTGACGGTCGGGCGATGCTCGATGGTGTTGAGCTTGGCTTCGGCGCCGGGTGCGAACGCCCACAGCGCCGAGGCCCAGTTGCCCGCGTACTGGCGCATGGACGGCAGGAACGAGACCAGGTCGGGACGCAGATTGCCCAGCACGGGGAAGAAGGCCAGCGCGGCGGTGATGGCCAGGGTCAGCCATGGCGAGGACATGTCGAACACGCCGTATCCGTCGGCATTCGGAAAGCCGAGGAACAGGAACACCGTCAGGTAGGCGAACAGGATGTTCCATTCCAGCGGGACCGCCAGGGGGAACGTGGAGGTGATGAACAGGTGGAACACCACCATCATCACGACCCCGGCCAGCGTCAGCCAGTAGTTCGTCGAGAACAGCAACACCAGTGGTGTGATCACCTCGACCGTGGTCCCACCGACGTGAGCCATGAACGAGGCCACCCCGGACGGGCGGATATCGCGCGGGAAATCGAGGTAGTGCGCCCGCTTGATCGACGTGAACGGCATGGAGGGGCTGTTGGAGACCATCGGCGGCACCACATTGGTGAAGTGCTTGCCGAATTTCGAGACGCCCGCGCCGACCCACACGATCACGATCAGCAATTTGGCCGCGACGATCATGTCGGTGAACGGCAGGACCGCGAAGAACACCAGCGCGGGCAGATACTGCTCGCCGCGCGCGGCCAGGAAGATCGTCTTGTCCCGCAGTCCGCACAGGATGTACAGCACGATCGGGGCGATCAGCAGGGCGGGCCGCACCAGTCCGGACGTGTTGTCGGGCAGGCGTTCCAGCAGGGCGGCGGTGGTCCGGCCGGGTGCGAGCAGGGCGATGGTCAAGGTAGCCAGGAAGCCGACGTACAGGAGCACGTCCAGCACGGTGCGGCTGTCACCGTCGGTGAACGGCACCCGACGCCACGGCCGCAGCCGGATGGTGCCGGGGCGGGCGAAGAACAGCAGGCCACCGGTCATCGGCTTGAACTTGCCCGCCAGCGGTCCCCATGAGCCGGCGACACCGATCGCCTCCAGCAGCACCGTCCACAACACCAGCTTCTGGTAGACGATCGGCTCGTTCCACCAGGCGCCGACAGCCCAGAAGGGCCCGGCACCCGAGGTCGCCGTGGCGATGAGGACGCCGCCGAAGATATAGAGCACCAGCAGTTTCAGCACATAGACCGTGTGGATCATCTTCGGCGAACCGAAGCCGTATTCGACCCAGTGCAGTGCGAGCGTCCGAACCCGTTCCCGCAGTGGTAGATCCAGAAATGTCGCCGTGTCCACCGGCGGGAAATCAGCCGTTTTGAACCCCATTGTCCGTTCCTTTCCTCGACCGATCGCGGGCGCGCGCGACCGCAACCGAAATGTGTTCGTCGTCGTCGGTGAATTACTCGGCGAGCGCGCGCAAACGCTTCTTGTCGATCTTTCCGACCGGGTTGCGCGGCAATTCCGGCGTGAGCACGATGGCCGCGGGAATCTTGAACGCCGCCAGCAGTTCCCGGCAGTGCGCGGTCAATTCCTCGGCGCTGACCCGGGATTCCGGTGCGGCCACCACATGGGCGACGGGCACCTCGCCCAGCACCGCGTCCGGCCGGCCGACCACCGCCGCTTCGTGGACGGCGGGGTGGCGGTAGAGGGCGTTCTCGATCTCCTTGGGGTAGAGGTTCTCCCCGCCGCGGATGATCATGTCCTTGATCCGGTCGACCAGCACCAGGTAGCCGTCGGCGTCGAGATAGCCGACGTCACCGGTGTGCAGGCGGCCATCGATCACCGTCTTCGCCGTCTCCTCGGGCCTGCCCAGGTAGCCGCGCATGATGTTCGGGCCGCTGATCACCACCTCACCCGGGGTGCCGTCCGGCACCGGGTTCCCGTCGACGTCGACGATGGTGACCGTCTGACCGGGCAGCGGCAGGCCGACGGTGCCGGGCTTGCGCGGTCCCGCGACGGGATTGAGCGTCGAGGCGCACGTGCCCTCCGACAGACCGTAGCCCTCCACGACGGGCACCCCGAAACGGTCCTCGAAGCGGTCGATCAGCTCGGCGGGCATGGGCGCGGCGCCGCAGATCACCCGCCGCAGCGAGGACAGGTCGGGTCGCACCTCGGCGGGCTGGGCCACGAGCATCGCGTAGATGGCGGGGACGCCGGAGAAGTAGGTGGGACGCACCCGTTCGACCAGCCCGAAGAACTGGGTGGCCGAGAACTTTCCGGCGATCGTGGTGCGTCCGCCGGCCAGCAGCGGCGACAGCACGCTGACCACGATCCCGTTCACGTGGAACAGTGGCAGGACGAGCAGGCTGTGCTCGGTCTCGTCGAGGCCGACGGCGTCGATGATCATCGCGCACATCGCGGCGAGATTGTCGTGACCGAGCAGCACGCCCTTGGGCCGCCCGGTGGTGCCGCTGGTGTAGATGATCAGGGCGAGCCCATCCGCGGGGGTGGCCGCGGCGACGGGGCCGGCGGGCGCCGCGAGTGCGGCGACGTCCAGGGTGACACCGGCCCGCTCCGGTGCGCCGATGACCACGTCGGCGCCGGAATCGTCGAGTTGGTAGCGGATGTCGTCGTCGGTCAGGCCCGGATTCACCGGGGTCACCGCGGCGCCCAGGCGCCAGGCGGCGAACAGCGCGACCACCAGGTCCACCTGGTTGGGCAGCACCACGGCCACCACGTCGCCGGGGCGCACGCCCGCACGGTGCAGCACGGCGGCCGCAGCGTGCACCCGATCGCGGAATCCCGCGTTCGACAACGCGGTGTGGTCGTCGGCCACGCACGGCGCGTCGGGCGCGAAAGCCGCTCGGGCATCGGGTAGTTCGGCGATGTGTCGCATGATTCCTCACCGGGCAGGTTGTGATCTGAGTTACATCACCACGGTAGGTTCGGGTCCCGGCACCGGCTACGGGCCGGGAGACCAGCGTTGTCCGCCGGTGTTGTGCCACGAGTACAAACACCGTGGTGACGGCGTCGGCAGGAGGTACTGTTCGCGCCCATGGCCCATGACAACGATGCTCTCGTCCGCGCGGTGGCGGGCCGGATCAAGGCCGATCTGGACCGGCTCACCCCGGCGATGACCACGATGTTCGCCGAGATGATCCCCGAGTTCCGGCACGACGACGAGATCCGCAGGCTCATGGTCGCCAGCACCGAGGCCAACCTCACCGCGATCCTGGACATGCTCACCCTCGGCATCGCCCCCGACGACGTCACCGTGCCGCCGGCCGCGGCCGAGTACGCCCGGCTCTTCGCCCAGCGGGAGCTGTCGCTCGAGGCGCTGCTGCGCGCCTACCGGCTCGGCGAGCACATGTTCGTGCAGCGCGCCATCGCCGTGCTGGCCGAGCTGGCGCCGCCGACCGAGGACGCGCTGGCCTCGGCGGCACGGGTGGCCGACGTGGTCAACGGCTACATCGACCAGGTGATCGAGGGTCTCATCGACATCTTCGAGAGCGAGCGGCGGCGCTGGGACGCGCGCACCGATGCCGCGCGCGCCGCGCAGGTCCGCGCGGTGCTCGATGCCGACGACCTCGATCTGGCCTCGGCCGAGCAGATGCTGTCGGCCTCGCTGCGCGGCTGGCACCAGTTCGTGCTGCTGTGGACGCCGCCCGGCACCGCCGATCCCGTCACCGCGCTGCGCGCCGGCACCGGTGTGCTGGCCGCGGTGTGGGGCCGCGCGCAGATGGCGGTCGAGGTCGACGAGCACACGCGCTGGATCTGGCTGGCCTCGACCGCGCGCCCTGTCCTCGACACCGTGCGCCTGGCCACGGAACTGCGGGTGCTCCCGAATCTGTCCATGGCCGTGGGTGATCCGGCCCCCGGGCTCGACGGATTCCGGCAGAGTTTCCGCGATGCGCAGCTCGCCCGCGCGGTGGCGGTGGCCGCGCGGGCGCGCGGGGTGACCAGGCACGCCGACGTGGCGCTGGCCGGGTTGCTCGCCGACCGCGTCCCGGACGTGCAGCGCTGGGCCGAACGTGTGCTCGGCGGGCTGATGGGCGAGGACGAGACGGCCGCCCGGCTACGCGAGACCGTGCGGGTCTTCCTCGATGCGCGCGGCAGCTACACCGATGCCGCCGCGCGTCTGCACGTGCACAAGAACACCGTGCACTACCGGGTGCGCAGGGCCGAGGAGGTGCTCGGTCATCCGCTCACCGAGCACCGTCTCGACATCGAGGTGGCCCTGCTCGCCTGTGCTCAGCTGGGGTTGCCGAGGTCCTGAGCGGCGCGGGTGGCGGCCGCGGCGTGACAGATGGCCACCGGGTCGGCCACGTCCGAGGCACCCAGGGCCGCCGCTCGCGCCGCCTCGGTGAAGTGGGGTTCCGCCAGGATCCGCGCGACGGCCGCCCCGACGGCCGCGGCCGTCAGTGGTCGCACGAGCAGCGAACTGCCTTGGCGAGCGGCGCGATTGGCCAGTTCCCACTGGTCGCCGCCGCCGGGGACGGTCACCACGGGCACCCCCGCCGAGAGCGACTTGGCGAGCAGACCGTGCCCGCCGCCACCGACGACCACCGCGGCCTGTTCGAGCAGCACGTCCTGGCGGCCGAGCCCCGCGGTGGCCCAGTCCGGCAGCTCGGCGGGCGGGGTGTCCAGCGTCGACACGGCGGCGCGGACGCCGAGTCCGGCCAGTCCCTCGAGCACGGTTTCGGCCATGCCCGCGACGCCGGTGTGCGCCGTCGAGGGCGCCACCATCACCAGCGGCTCGGTGCCCGGCGGGAGCGGCAGGATCTCGTCGGTCGGCTCCCACACCAGCGGCCCGATGACATGGGTGTCGGCGGGCCAGTCCGGCCGGTCGACTTCCAGCGCGGGCAGCGTCGCGACGAGCCGTGCCGCCGGGCCGGGGTCCTCGGCGGGCAGGCCGATGGATTCCCGTGCTGCCCCGCGCTGCCGGTTGCCCGCCTTGACGGCGCGGGCGGTCATCGTGCGCAGCACGCCGTCCCGGACCCGACCGCGCACCCCCTCCCCCGGCGCCAGGCCACTGCCGATCGGCGGCAACGCTTTCGACGGCAGGTACAGCGGATGCGGGGAGAGTTCGACCCAGGGCAGGCTCAGCCGTTCGGCCGCCATGCCGCCGCCCGCGGTGAGCACGTCCGAGACGATCAGGTCCGGCAGCATGGCGCTGAGCTCGGGCAGGTTCTCGGTGGCGATGTGGGCGGCGCGCTCGTGGATCCGCGCGCCCGCGTCGGTGTCGTCGTCGGTGGGGCGCGGGGCAAGTCCCTTGAGTCTGCGCACGCTGATCCCCGCGGCTCTGGCCGCGTCCAGCCAGCGTGGACCGGTGAACAGCACCGGATCGTCCCCGGCCGCCAGCAATCGCAGGCACAGCGCGATCGCGGGAAACGCATGCCCTGGATCGGGCCCTGCCACCACAGCTACTCGCATGCGGCCAGCCTGCCACATCCGATCCGGCCCGGGGTCGTGGCGGTCGCGCGCTCAGCCTGCGAAGGTGAACAGTTCGAAGCCGACGGCGTGCGCGGCCGGGAAACCCTCCTTGGGACCCGTTGCCATGGTGACTATTTCGTCCACCTGCTGGTCGACCGGCACCGCACTCAGCACCTGCAGATACCGCCGGTGGGCGGCCAGGGAGGCCCGTGCCTTGTCCAGCTGCGCGCTGACGTCGACGGCGTGGGTGGCCACGGGACCGACCACCGCGGCCCAGCGCGCCGACCACGGCTCGAGCTGGGCGATCTCGGGGAAGATCCACTCGTTGCCCGCGTCGGAGATGGCGTCCATCGCCGAGCGGCCCACCGCCCGGTGGTCGGCGCTGTTGACGAAGCCGGGCGCCCACGTGTCGCCGAAGTTGAACAGCACCACCATCTCCGGGCGGTGCCTGCGGATCGCGGCGGCGATGTCGCGGCGCAGGGCGAGTCCTTCCTCGACCCGGCCGTCGGGATGGTCCAGGAATTCGACGGTGTGCACGCCGACTTCGCGTGCGCCCGAGATCTCCTCGACCTCCCGCAGCGGGCCCGCCTGGGCGGGCGGCATTCCCGCGATCCCGGCCTCGCCCCTGGTGGCGAGCAGATAGCGGATGTCCTTGCCCTGCCCGGTCCACCGGGCAACGGCCGCGGCCGCGCCGTATTCGATGTCGTCGGGATGCGCGACGATCACCAGTCCGCGCTGCCAGTCCTCGGGTAGCTGCTCCACCCGGCCCATGCTAGGCCGCGACTCACACCTTGGTGAGTGGACCGTTGTCGTTGGATCCCGAGATCGCCTTGTACAGCAGGTACACCCCGGTACCGATCGCGGCGATGACCAGAACCGGCAGCAGCGCCTTGATCAGCGCGCTGACGATCCAGAACGCGATCAGACCGACCACGACGATGCCGATGACTTTGAAGACCATGATGATGTGCTCCTCGCCTGTGCTCCCGGCCGCCGTCCGGCGATCCGACACCTCCGATGCTGCCATCGCGGGGTTGATAAATCACCAGGTCAGCGCGGATATCCGGGTGTAGTTCAGGGTTCACCCCGAGTCCGGGAGGCCACACGTCGCGACCCGTCATCGGCCGCCGCGCCCGTGCGGCGCCGACTCGCGGGCACCGCAGGCTCCCCGGCCTGCCGCACCGAAACGGCCGCGCCGACGGGGCTCAGATCCCATAATCGGGGCGTCGACGCAAGGAGGACCATGGAACCCATCGTCACGATCGCGAGTGGCGCGATCCGCGGCCGGACCGAGGCGGGCGTCACCCGGTTCCTCGGGGTGCCCTACGCGGCGGCCCCGGTCGGCCCCCGGCGATTCCGGTTGCCCGGACCCGCGCCGGCCTGGACCGGCGTGCGCGAGGCCACGGAAATGGGAGCGACCTGCGCGCAGTCACCCTATCCGGCGCCGATCCACGCGCTGATCGGCAGCGACGGAATCCCCGGCGACGAGTACCTCAACGCGAACGTGTGGACGCCCGACCCGACGGCGAGCGGCCTGCCGGTGCTGGTGTGGATCCACGGCGGCGCGTTCGTGCGCGGGTCCAACGCCAGGGCGATCTACGACGGTTCGGCGTTCGCGCGAGACGGCGTGGTGCTGGTGTCGATCAACTACCGGCTCGGGATCTCGGGGTTCGCCGCGCTCGACGGCGCCCCGCTCAACCGCGGTCTGCACGACCAGATCTTCGCGCTGGAGTGGGTGCGCGACAACATCGCCGCGTTCGGTGGCGATCCGGACAATGTGACCGTCTTCGGCGAATCGGCGGGCGGGATGAGCGTGGCGGCGCTGATGGCCGCGCCGCGCGCCACCGGGCTGTTCCGCCGGGCCATCGTGCAGAGCGGCAACGGCGCGGTCGGCGCCGACCCGCAGGACGCGCGCCTGGTCGCGGCAGCGCTGGCCGCCGAGCTCGACATCGCGCCGACCGCCGCCGCCTTCGGCGAACTCGGTCCCGATCAGCTGCGGACCGCGCAGAACGCGGTGGCGCTGGCGATGATGACCGACCCCGACCCGCGCCGCTGGGGCGCCTCGGTGATCCAGCAGGGCATGGGCATCATGAGCCTGTTCCCGGTGATCGACGACGACATCGTGCCCGGCCCGCCCACCGAGGTCCTGGCCGCGCATCCCGAACGGGCGGTCCCGCTGATCGCGGGCACCACCGCCGACGAGTTCCGCTTCTTCACGGTGCCGACCGGCATCACCGCGGCCGTCACCGCCGAGACGCTGCCGCTGGTCCTCACCCGCTACGGCATCGATCCCGCGGTGGCGCGGACGTATTCGACGCACCGGCCCGACGCGTCCCCGGCGGAGATCTTCAACGCGATCCTCACCGACTGGTGCTTCCGGGCGGGCACGGTCGACTTCGCCACGGCCAACGCCGCCGCCGCGCCGACGCACGTGTACGAATTCGCCTGGCCCACCGGGCTTCCCGACCTGGGCGCCTGCCATGTGCTCGAGGTGCCGTTCGTCTTCGACGTCCTCGCCGACGCGCACTCGATCACCGGGCCGAACCCGCCACAGGCGCTGGCGGACGAGATCCACACGGCCTGGGTGCGTTTCGCGACCGACGGCGATCCCGGGTGGGCGGCGTTCGAGCCCGACACCAAGCTGGTGCGGATCTTCGACACCCCGGAGTCCTCGACGGTCGCCGATCCGCGGGCGGCCGAACTCGACGCCCTGCGCCAGACAATCGCCTGACACGACACCGGCCCCGTCGCGCGGGCGACGGGGCCGGATGTGGGTGCGCGCGTGGCGCTATCGCGGGCCGACGGGACGATCGGCGAGATCGGTCAGGGCCTGTGCCCAGCCGTCGAGCCGGTCGGCGGCTTCGCGCAGGTCGGCGACGATGCCGTGGAACTGGTAGGCGACCACCGTGTCTTCGGGGACGGCCAGGATCCGGGCCGCGGCCGCGACCAGCTGTTCGTATTCGACGACCCCGGTCTCGAGCCGGGCGAGAACTCCGGAGATCGTGGTCTTCAGCGCCGTGACGGTCTCCGGGTTGGCACGGCCGACGGTGTCGGCGGCCTGTTCCATCGCGACGATGTCGGTGGCCAGCGCGTGCAGGGCGGCCGCGCCGGAGCGGGCGGTGTCGAGCAGGTCGCGCAGTTCGTCCTCGGGGAGGCGGCGGGTGGCCGCGATCTGGGTGCCGAGGCCGTGCAGTGCGCGTTCGGCCCTGATCAAGCGCTGGATCGGGCCGCGGGCGGCCGAGCGGAGACCGGGTGACTTGCGGGCCACGAAGGCCGCCTGCGGCAGCGGCTGCCCCCGCAATTGCAGATAGCGGCGGGCGCTCAGAGCGGTTCCGGTGACGAAAGCGACCGCGCCGCCGCCGATCACCACGACCGCCCACGCCGGCGCCGACACCACGGCCAGCCCCACCGCGCCGACGGTGGTGATGCCCGAGGCCGTGCCGAGCTGGAAGCTGCGCCTGCGCACCCGGCGCCTACGGCGCAGTTCCCGCTCACGCGGGTCGGCCCAGCGGCGCACCGCGACCATCGCCTGTTCGCCGACTTCCCGCAGCGTCGCGGGAACCCCGCCGGACGCGGTCGACCGTACGAGCGCCGCCGGATCGACGATCTCGGCCCGCTCGCGCCGTGTTCTCCCGCTCATGTCCTCATCCTTCCGCCGCTTCGGAACACCCGCAGCGCCCCCAGGTTTACCACCGACCCCTGACAAGCGCCGCCGCCCGAGCCGAGCGCCGGGAGCCACGATCGGCAGCCACAGACGCGAGGCCTCCCACACGACCCGACCTCGAGGAGGGTCCGCCGACGTAGTCGGCGGTACGCGGCCGTCCCGTCGATAAGGTGCCGATGCGTAGGCGAAGGAGCAAGCATCGGTGCCTGATCGACGGGACTGGAGGGCCGCGAACTCGAGCGCGCCGGCGCTCCGAAACTACTGCTGCGCGGCCTGACCCTTGTTGATCTGCGGGGCCTGGGCGGGCTGCTGCTTGGCCGGGTCGATCGCCGCGGCGTTGTTGCCGGTGGGCAGCGCGTCACCACGCATGGAGGCGCGGATCTGCTCGAGCTTGCTGTGGCCTGCCATCTGGATGCTGGCCTGCTGGACCTCCAGCATGCGACCCTGCACCGAGTTCTGCGCCAGCTCGGCCGAACCGAGCGCGTTGGCGTAGCGGCGCTCGATCTTGTCCCGCACCGCGTCCAGGCTGGGCGTGGAGCCCGGCGCGGCCAGGGTGGAGTCCATCTGCTGCAGCGAGGCCGAGACCTGCTCCTGCATCTTGGCCTGCTCGAGCTGGCTGAGCAGCTTGGTGCGCTCGGCGACCTTCTGCTGCAACATCATCGCGTTCTGCTCGACCGCCTTCTTGGCCTGCGCGGCGGCCTGCAGGGACTGGTCGTGCAGCACCTTGAGGTCTTCCACCGACTGCTCGGCGGTGACCAGCTGGGCGGCGAACGCCTCGGCGGCGTTGGTGTACTGGATCGCCTTCTCGGTGTCGCCCGCGGCGGACGCCTGATCGGCCAGCGTGACGGCCTGACGGGCGTTGGCGTTGAGCTTCTCGACCTCGTCGAGCTGACGGTTCAGCTTCATCTCCAGCTGACGCTGGTTACCGATCACCGATGCCGCCTGCTGCGACAGCGCCTGGTGCTGACGCTGCGCCTCCTCGATAGCCTGCTGAATCTGGACCTTCGGATCCGCATGCTCTTCGATCTTGGAGTCGAAGAGGGCCATCATGTACTTCCAGGCCTTCACGAACGGATTAGCCATCGATTGATCCCGCCTCCATCTGTGCGTCGCTCGTGCGACTGGTGGTGCGCGACCGTCACGCACCAGATATGTGCTTATCCTTCACCATGCGGCACCCGGACCGGTGTGACCGGCCCACTCGACGCCTGATGAGAATCTATCCGTTCTCACCAGCGGTGTGCAGCGTCTCGCGCGTCCGGCACGTGGTTCGCCGCGTCACATTCCCTTCACCAGTACCAGCATCTCGGCCCTCGGCGCCGGGATGACGATGCGGGTGTCTTCGGCGATGCCGATCCGGGGGCCCTCGGCGGACGCGCTCGCCGAGGCCGTCTCCGGCGCCGCGGCGGGTTCGGCGGCGGCCGGTTCGGCCTCGTGCTCGGTGGCCGGGCCGGTCAGCGCGGGCTCGCGCGGCGCCGAGCCGTCGGCGCCCGCCATGATGGTGCTCACGTCCCACAGCACCCGCGACAGCGGCACGTCCAGTGCCTCGCAAATGGCGGCGAGCAGCTCACTGGAGGCTTCCTTGCGGCCGCGCTCCACTTCCGACAGATAGCCGAGGCTCACGCGCGCCGAGGTGGACACCTCGCGCAGCGTTCGATGCTGGGCGAGACGTGCACGCCGCAGACTGTCCCCGATTGCCTCCCGCAGCAGCGTCATCTCGTTCTCCTCCACCTCGTGTCACCGCCGGAACGGTGTTCACCTCTTTCTGGCACAACGTCGAGCATCGGCCGGTGGTTCCCGGCCGCGGCTAGTTCGTCGTCACACAGCGCAGCAACTCCCGCACGGCGCTGTGTACCGCACCGATTCTGATCGTCCACCGGTCGCCGTGCAGTTTCAACCGGACTACCTCGCTGTGCCGTGGACCGGCCAATCCGAGGTATACCGTCCCGACGGGGTGCCCGTCCTGGGAATCGGGTCCGGCGACCCCGGTCAGCCCGACACCCCAGTCGGCGCCGCAGCACTGCCGGGCCCCCACCGCGAGCTGTTCGGCGGTGGACGCGGCGACGGGTCCGTCCAGGCGGAGCGTGTCGGCGTCGACGCAGGCCAGACGGCTCTTGAGGTCGGTCGCGTAGACGATCAGGCCGCCGCGCAGCACCGCGCTGGCGCCGGGGATCCCGGCCATCGTGGCGGCGAGCAGACCCGCGGTCAGCGATTCCGCGGTGGCGACCGTCTGGCCGGCCGTGTTCATGGCCCTGACCAGTTCAGCGACCGGCGCGCCGTCGACGAGCGGGTCGCTCATCCGCGGGACTCACCGCGGGCGCGGCCGCCGGCGAACCACAGCCGGGCAGCCTGGCCGACATAATCGAGGCCGGTGAGCACCGTGAGCGCGACGGCGGCGTACATCAGCCACATCCCCGCGGTCTCGAACGCCCCCGACAGCGGCAGCAACAGCAGCGCGATGGCGACAGACTGCACCAGGGTCTTGAGCTTGCCGCCCCGGCCAGCCGGAATGACCCCGCGCCGGACGACCACCAGCCGCAGCAGCGTGATGCCGAGTTCCCGGCCGACGATGACCAGGGTGATCCACCAGGGCAGATCGCCGAGGACGGACAGGCCGATCAGCGCCGAACCGATCAGCGCCTTGTCCGCGATGGGGTCGGCGAGCTTGCCGAAATCGGTGACCAGACCGTATTTGCGCGCGAGTTGCCCGTCGAAGCGGTCGGTGATCGCGGCCAGCCCGAACACGGCCGCGGCGACAACCCGCCAGCGAGTGTCGTGACCCCCCTCGGCGAACAGCGCGAGCACGAACAGCGGCACCAGCACGATCCGCGCGATGGTCAGCACATTCGCGATGTTGAGCAGCGGAACGTGCCCCTCGGCACGCTCCGGCGCGGGACGCAGCGGCGCCGCCGCCTCCCAACCACGATCGATCTCCTCGGGTCGCACACTCATCCTGCGCACATTCGGCATGCTCGGGCGCCCTCCGTGGTTACACACGCTGCCGCCTCCAGGCGCTGACCTCTCATGCCCTGCCCTCTCGGCATTCACCGGCACTGCGCCGAAACCCACACGTTTCGCCCGCGGTTTGCTCGCGCGGGCAGCGCCGCGCGATCCGGTCGACGAGCCCGGCGCGATGCGGTGAGCGGATCGACAGGATGTGCGGCACACGTTCAGACTATCGGTAACCCGGCCGACTACTGTGCACCCCATGACCTCACGGGGACCACTGGGTGGTTCGACAAGCGACGCGCATCCCGTCGCGCCCACTGCGGCGCCTGTTCCGGGTGTGGTCGTCCGACGAGCGCGAACCAGCGACGTCCCGGAGATCAAGCGTCTGGTCGACGAGTACGCGGGCCGCATCCTGCTCGAGAAGAACCTGGTGACGCTGTACGAATCCGTCCAGGAGTTCTGGGTCGCCGAACTCGACGGCGCGGTCGTCGGCTGCGGCGCGCTGCACGTGCTGTGGGCCGATCTGGGCGAGGTGCGCACGGTCGCCGTCGACCCGGTGGTGAAGGGTCGCGGGGTGGGCGGCGCGGTGGTGGACCGGCTGGTCGCCGTCGCGCGCGAGCTGCAGCTGCAACGGCTGTTCGTGCTGACCTTCGAGGTGGACTTCTTCGGCAGGCACGGTTTCGTCGAGATCGACGGCACGCCCGTCACGGCGGAGGTGTACGCCGAGATGTGCCGGTCCTACGACACCGGTGTCGCCGAGTTCCTCGACCTGAGCTACGTGAAGCCGAACACCCTCGGCAACACCCGCATGCTGCTGACCCTCTGAAATTCCGCACTCACCAGGAAGCGATACCGCCGTGCCGATCTTCGCCGTGCACTACACCTACACCGAGGCCACCGCCGCCGACCGCGCCACCCATCGCCCCGAACACCGGGCCTTCCTCAACGCGCTCGTCGACGCGGGCACCGTGCTCACCAGCGGGCCCTACCCGGACGGCACCGGCGCACTGCTGATCTTCCGTGCCGAGGACGCGCCATCGCTGACCGCGCTGCTGGCCGAGGACCCGTTCGCGAAGCTGGGGCTGATCGAGGCGGTCCGCGCCGTCGAGTGGCTGCCGGTGATGGGTGCCTTCAGCGAGTGACCCCACGCTGACACAGCGCTGCCCCGGAACCGTCGCGGTTTCCGGGGCAGCGTGCCGTCAGGAGGACGTGGTGCGGCGGGTCTTCAGCAGGCTCGCCACCGTGGCGATCACCAGGATGCCGATGATCACGCTCAGCGAGAGCGGGGTCGAGATCTCCGGCACACTCACGTGCTCACCGCCGTTGATGAACGGCAGCGTGTTCTCGTGCAGCGCGTGCAGCACCAGCTTGATGCCGATGAACGCCAGGATCGCGGCCAGGCCGTAGGACAGATACACCAGGCGGTCGAGCAGGCCGCCGATGAGGAAGTACAGCTGCCGCAGGCCCATCAGGGCGAAGGCGTTGGCGGTGAACACCAGATACGGCTGCTCGGTGAGGCCGTAGATGGCGGGAATCGAGTCCAGCGCGAACAGCAGGTCGGCGAAGCCGATGGCCAGCAGGGCCAGCAGCAGCGGGGTCACCACCCGTTTGCCGTCGATCGTGGTGACGAGCTTGTCGCCGTCGTACTTGTCGGTGGTGGGCAGGATCCGCTTGGCCAGCGCGACGATGCGGCTGTCGCGTTGCTCCTCGTGTTCGACCTCGTGCCCGCTCTCGCGCAGCAGCTTGATCGCGGTGTAGATCAGGAACGCGCCGAACAGGTAGAACACCCAGCTGAACGCGCTGATCGCGGCCGCGCCGACGGCGATGAAGACACCGCGCATCACCAGGGCCAGCACGATGCCGATCAGCAGCACCTTCTGCTGGTAGATCCGCGGCACGGCGAAGGTGCTCATGATGATGAGGAAGATGAACAGGTTGTCCACCGAGAGCGCCTTCTCGGTGACGAAGCCCGCGTAGTACTCCCCCGCGAAGGTGCCGCCCCATTTCCAGGCCACGTACAGGCCGAACACCAGCGCGAGGCCGATGTAGACCGCCGACCAGAAGCCGGATTCCTTGAACGTGGGTTCGTGCGGGGTCCGCACGTGGGCGAAGAAGTCGAAGACGAACAAGCCGAGGATCACCAGGCCGGTGATCACCCACTCGAGCGTGGTCACCTGCATGTGGTGGTCCGATCGATAGAGTTCATGCCGTCCATCATGCCCGAAATGTCCGTTTCAGTAGGCTTTGCGGAACGCTTGCCCTGCATGATTTCACACACAGGCACCCTGACCTGCGCACGGGCCGGTCGGCGCGTCGGGAAAATCCGTTTCGCGCGGGGCGCGGCGCTGTTACCGTCGACGCATCGTCATCCCACCGGTACCCACGAGAGGAGCTGGCCGTGAACGGATCCACCGCGAAGTACGAACGCCGTGTCGAGATGCACCGCCTATCCCTGGGTGCCGTGCAGCCGCAGCGCTTCTCGAGCGTTCGCGGCGACTGCTGACCGGCGTCGTCCGGCGCTAGGCCGCCGGCACCCCTTCCCACCGCGCGAGCGACCGCTCGCTGTCACTGTCACGCACCCCAGCCGCCGCGCGGTCCGGGGCGATCACCCATTCCCTCGTAGCCCAACTGGCAGAGGCACCGGTCTCAGGTACCGGCAAGTGCGAGTTCGACTCTCGCCGAGGGAACCCCGGCTCACGCAGGCGCCGGCGGGCTCTCATAAGGCCCGTACGCGCGGTTCGACTCCGCGGTGAGCCACGGTCCCTCCTCGTTCGTCGCCGGCTCGCCCCGGCACGGTCAGAGCAAACCAGCGACGCGTGCCGACCGGCGCGCGGACTCAGTCGTCCTCGGCGCCGCCGGGGTCGCCACCACGGATCGAGTAGAGCAACCCGTCGAGTTCGTCCGGCTTGATGAGCACGTCGCGGGCCTTGGACCCCTCGCTGGGTCCGACGACACCGCGCGTCTCCATCAGGTCCATCAACCGGCCCGCCTTGGCGAAGCCGACCCGCAGCTTGCGCTGCAGCATGGAGGTGGACCCGAACTGGGAGGTGACCACCAGTTCCACCGCCTGCAGCAGCACGTCCATGTCGTCGCCGATATCGGGATCGACGTCCTTGGCCTCGCCCGCCTTGGCGGCGGTGACACCCTCCTGGTACTCGGGTTCGGCCTGGGTCTTGCTGAACTCGACGACCGCCTGGATCTCCTCGTCGGAGATGAAGGCGCCCTGCAGACGGGTCGGCTTGCCCGCACCCATCGGCAGGAACAGGCCGTCGCCCATACCGATCAGCTTCTCCGCGCCCGGCTGGTCCAGGATGACGCGCGAGTCGGTGAGCGAGGACGTCGCGAAGGCCAGGCGGGAGGGCACATTGGTCTTGATCAGGCCGGTGACCACGTCCACCGAGGGGCGCTGGGTGGCCAGGACCAGGTGGATGCCCGCGGCACGCGCCTTCTGTGTGATCCGTACGATCGCGTCCTCGACATCGCGCGGGGCGGTCATCATCAGGTCGGCGAGCTCGTCGACGATCGCCAGGATGTACGGGTAGGGCCGGTACACGCGCTCGCTGCCCAGCGGCGCGGTGATCTGGCCCGACTTGACCTTCTTGTTGAAGTCGTCGATGTGGCGGACCTTGTTGGCCTGCATGTCCTGATAGCGCTGTTCCATCTCCTCCACCAGCCAGGCCAGCGCGGCGGCGGCCTTCTTCGGCTGGGTGATGATGGGCGTGATCAGGTGCGGAATGCCCTCGTACGGCGTGAGTTCCACCATCTTCGGGTCGATCAGGATCATCCTGACCTCCTCCGGCGTGGCCCGGTGCAGCAGCGACACCAGCATCGAGTTCACGAAGCTCGACTTACCGGAACCGGTGGAGCCCGCCACCAGCAGGTGCGGCATCTTGGCCAGGTTCGCCGAGACGAACTCGCCTTCGATGTTCTTGCCGAGGCCGATCACCAGCGGATGATGGTCGTTGCGGGTGTGCGGCGACTTGAGCACGTCGGCCAGGCGCACCAATTCGCGATCGGAGTTGGGCACCTCGATGCCGACCGCGGACTTGCCCGGGATCGGCGCGAGCAGGCGCACGTTCTCGGTCGCCACCGCGTAGGCGAGATTGCGGTGCAGCGCGGTGATCTTCTCGACCTTCACGCCGGGACCGAGCTCGACCTCGTAGCGGGTGACCGTCGGGCCACGCACGAAACCGGTGACGGCGGCGTCGATCTTGAACTGCACCAGGACCTCGGTGATCGCCTCGATCATCGATTCGTTGGCGGCCGAACGCTTCTTGGGCGGGTCGCCGTCGAGCAGCAGCGTCAGCGGGGGCAGGGTGTAGTCGCCGTCGACGACGCGGTCGGTGACGAACTCCGGCTCCGGCGGCGGGGGCGGGGTCTGGTCGACGACCTTGGCCGGGGCCGGCTTGCGGCGCGCCGGTTTGGGCGCGGGGGCGGGCGCGGGCGGCTCCTCGTCGAGGCGCAGTTGCTTGGCGTCGCGCAGCGGGGGCTCGCCGAGGGTTTCGGTGAGCGCGTCGGAGCCGCCGAATTCGTCGGGCGGGTAGTTGTCGTCGGGGGTCCGGCCACGGCGGCGGGTTCGGTTGCGGTGCACCGGGAATCCGTCGGCGTCGTAGTTGGCCGGGTCATAGGGGTCGTCGTCGGCGTGGTGCTCGCCGAGGCCGAAGTAGTCGCGCAGGGCCGATGGCACCTCGCGGACCGTGGTCCCGGTGAGCAGCAGCACGCCGAACACCATGGCCAGCAACAGGATCGGCAGGGCCAGCCACGGGGTGAGCCCCTGGCCGAGCGGACCGCCGATGGCGTAGCCGAGCGCGCCCGCCGCCCGCGAGCGACCCTGCGCGTCGGTGGGCGAGCCGGCGGCCAGATGCCAGATCCCGAGCGCGGGCAACACGACGAGCAGCCCGCCCAGGACCAGCCGCGGCCGGATCTCCGGGTGCGGCTCGGTGCGCATGAGCACCACGGCGAGGGCGACGAACAGCAGCGGCGCCAGGCCGCCCGCCGTTCCCGCGATCGCGCGCACGACGTCTTCGAGGAAACGGCCGACCGGCCCACCGGCCGACAGCCACATGGCGGCGGCGATGATCGCGCTCACCGCGATGAACGCCAGGCCGATGCCGTCGCGCCGGTGCCCGTGTTCGATCTCGCCCGCGCGGCTCAGTGTGCGGGTGGTGGCGCCGACACCGCGCGCCAGCATGGTCCAGCCGCTGCCGACGCCGCGCCCGATCACCGCCAGCGGCGCGGTGTTCGACGCGCGCCGCACGGGCCTGCGGGCGGGGGTGGCGCGTCCGCGCGGCGCCGCCGACGCTCGCGGAGTCGTCGAACGAGATCGCGCCGACGGCGTCTGCCCCCTGCTCGATCCCGCCCGCGCCCGAGAGGTCGTGGTGCTGCGGGACTTACCTGCCATGACCATCAGGCTAGCCGCTCAGGCACCGTCCGGACCATCCGCAACACTGGTCCCACCCCGGTTGCGACGTTGATCTCACCCGGACGCGCAGGTCGCGGGCCCCCGGTCAGCGCCGGGAAATCTCGCGCGGCGACCGCGTTTCGCGCCCTGTTCGCCGCGTCTCGCCAAGGGATTCCTTTCAGTTCCCTTGTGATGGGCCCGAATCCGCGCGCGAGCGCTGGCGCCGGGGACCGCCGGGTCGGTACGTTGACACTCGGTCCACCGGGTGTGGACGGAATACGAGGGGAATCACGTGAAGAAAGTTCTCACCGGCGCGGCTGTCATGACCGCGACGGTCGGTGCGTTGCTGGCCGGCCACATCGCGCCCGCGCAGGCGCAGGCCGACAACTACGGCGCGCTGGCGCTCTCGCGCAACGGCGCCTCCAGCATCACCGCGAATTACGGCAGTTACGCCGCGGCCGAGTCGGCCGCCATCGCGGGCTGCCAGCGCAGCGGCGGGGGCGCGGGCTGCGATGTGAAGGTGTCGTGGCGCAACGGCTGCGGCGCGCTCGCCGAGTCGAGCCGTTCCTACAGCTGGGCCTCGGCGCCCTCGCTGCGGGCGGCCAAGCGCAACGCGATCAACGCCAACCGCGGCGCGGCCACCATCATCAACTGGAACTGCACCTCCGGCTACGAGGTCTGAGCCGCCACCGCCCCGCCGGAGTCACCTCCGGCGTCTATCTCACTTGGGGAAATCAGTGAACAACCGCATGATCACACTGGCGGCCGCCGCGACGCTGGCCGTCGCCGCGCTCGGCCTGACCGCGTGCAGCAGCGACGAGCCGTCGAGCACCGCGGCCGCGACGACCACCGCCGCGGGCGCCGGGTTCGAGGACGGCAAGAAGGTCGAGGGCACCCAGGAGGGTGACGCCCCCATGACCACGCCGGTGCCGAACCTGCCAGCGCCGACGGTCGAGGAGCTCAACGCACGCCTGGACAAGGCGATGGCCGGTCAGCTCAGCGCCGAGGAGAAGGCCACGCTCATCGAGGACGCCGAGCGCGACCCGAACCTGGTCGACAAGTTCGTCGAGGCGGCCAAGAAGAACAACGTCACCGCCAAGATCACCAGCGTCGGCGCGCCCGCCGACGGCAAGGTGAAGGCGCCCGCCGACGTCACCATCGACGGCACCCCGGTGCAGGGCGCGACCGTGGAGTTCGTCGCGTCCGAGGGCGGCTGGCGCGTGTCGCACGTGTTCACCTGCAACATCGTGAAGTCGGCCAAGCTCGACTCCGCGGCCTGCCAGGCCTGACACCGCACAACGAGAACCGCCGGGCGAGGAGTGTCGCCCGGCGGTTCTCGTGTCTTCGGATCAGACGCCGATGACCGTCGGCACGATCATCGGGCGGCGGCGGTAGGTGTCGGCCACCCAGCGGCCGACGACCCGGCGCACGCCCTGGGCGATGCGGTGGGTGTCGGTGATGCCCTCGCCCGCCAGGCGCAGCAGCTCGGCCTCGACCAGTTCGTTCGCGCCGTTGAGCGCGGTCGGGTCGTCGGAGAAGCCGCGGCCGTTGAGTTCGGTGCTGACCGCCTTGCCGGTGGTCGCGTCGATGACGACGGTGATCGAGATGAACCCGCCCTCGCCGAGCACCAGGCGATCCGACAGCGTCGACTCACCGACGTCGCCGACCGAGAGTCCGTCGACGTAGACGTGGCCGACCGGCACCCGGCCGACGATCGAGGCGATGCCGTCGACCAGGTCGACCACCACACCGTCCTCGGCGAGCACGACCCGCTCCTCCGGCACACCGGTGGCCACCGCGAGCGCGGCGTTGGCGCGCAGGTGCCGCCATTCGCCGTGCACCGGCATCGCGTTGGTGGGCCGCACCGCGTTGTACAGGTACAGCAGCTCACCGGCCGAGGCGTGGCCGGAGACGTGCACCTTCGCGTTCTGCTGGGTGATGACCGTCGCGCCGAGCCGGGCCAGGCCGTTGACGACCGCGAACACCGAGTTCTCGTTGCCCGGGATCAGCGAGGAGGCCAGCACGATCAGGTCGTCGGCGCGGATGTTGATCTGGCGGTGGTCGCCGCGGGCCATCCGCGCCAGCGCCGAGAGCGGCTCGCCCTGGGAGCCGGTGGAGATCAGCACCAGGCGGTTGCCGGGCAGGTTCGCCGCCGCGTCGAGATCGACGACGACGTTGTCGGGCACCGTCAGGTAGCCCAGGTCCTGCGCGATCTGCATGTTGCGGACCATCGAGCGGCCGACGAAGCAGATCTTGCGGTTGTACTTCTGCGCCACGTCGACGACCTGCTGGATGCGGTGCACGTGGCTGGCGAACGAGGCGACGATGACGCGGTTGCGCGCCTTGCCGATCACATTGTCGAGCACCCCGCCGATCTCGCGCTCGGGGGTGACGAACCCGGGGACCTCGGCATTGGTCGAGTCGACAAGGAACAGGTCGACGCCTTCGTCGCCCAGGCGGGAGAACCCGGCCAGGTCGGTGAGGCGGCCGTCGAGCGGCAGCTGGTCGAGCTTGATGTCACCGGTGTGCAGCACCACGCCCGCGCCGGTGCGGATGGCGACGGCGATCGCGTCGGGGATCGAGTGGTTGACCGCGAAGTACTCGCACTCGAACGGGCCGTGCACGGTGGTCTCGCCCTCGGCGACCTCGATCAGCTTGGGCTGCAGCCGGTGCTCGCGGCACTTGGCGGCGACCAGCGCGAGGGTGAACTTGGCGCCGATCACGGGGATGTCGGGGCGGTTGCGCAGCAGGAACGGCACCGCGCCGATGTGGTCCTCGTGACCGTGGGTGAGCACGATGGCGACGATGTCGTCCATCCGGTCCTCGATGGGCCGGAAGTCGGGCAGGATCAGGTCGACGCCGGGCTGCTGGTCCTCGGGGAACAGCACACCGCAGTCCACGATCAGCAGCTTGCCGTTGTACTCGAAAACGGTCATGTTGCGGCCGATCTCGCCGATGCCGCCGAGGGCGAACACGCGCAGGCCGTTCTTGGCCAGCTTCGGCGGGGCACCGAGACGGTCCTGCGGCGCCTTCTCGCGGGGCTCGGTCGTCGGCGCGGCGCCACGACCGCGGCCGCCGCCCTGCCTGCCCCGGCCGCCGCCACGGGGCTGTTGCTGCGGCGCCTGCTCGGCGGCCGGCTTGCTCTTGGCGCGGCGCGAGCTCGTCTTCTTCGGCGCGGTGGCCTGCTCGACGGGCACGCTGATCAGATCGGTGCCGTCCTCGGCGGCCACGACGAGTTCGGCCTCGGCCGCGATCTCGGCGACCGGCTCGGGGGCGGGCTGGGTCGGCGGCACGACCTCGGCGGCCGCGGGCCGCTGCGGCGCCTCGGCGGCGGGAGCCGGCTCGGGCGCGCCCGCGGCGCGGCTGGCGGAACGACGGCGCGGCTTGCGCGGTTCGGTCATGCCGACACCCCCGCGGCCTGCAGATCCAGGGCCAGCGCGTCGAGCTGCGCCGGGGTCGGCATCAGCTGGGGCAACCGGGGTTCCCCCACATCGACACCGAGCAATCGGAGAGCTCCCTTGCACATCGCCACACCTCCCAGGCGGGTCATGGCCGCGAACAGCGGCAACAGTGTCGCGTTGATCTCCTTGGCGCGGACCACGTCACCGGCGGTGTAGGCCTGGTGGATCTCGCGCAGGCGATCGGGCACGAGGTGCCCGATCACGCTGATGAAACCGGCGGCGCCGACCGAGAGCCAGGGCAGGTTGAGCCCGTCGTCACCGGAGTAGAAGGCGAGGCCGGTGGTCGCGATGAGATCGGCACCGGAGACCAGATCGCCCTTGGCGTCCTTCACGGCGACGATGTTCGGGTGGTCGGCGAGGCGGCGGATCGTGTCGATGGCGATGGGCACCACCGACCGCGGCGGAATATCGTAGAGCGTCACCGGCAGCGAGGTGGCGTCGGCGACCGCGGTGAAGTGCGCGATCAGCCCCTCCTGCGTGGGACGCGAGTAGTACGGGGTGACGACGAGCAGGCCGTGCGCGCCCGCGTCCTCGGCGGCGCGCGCCAGCTCCAGCGAGTGCGCGGTGTCGTAGGTGCCGGCGCCCGCGATGACGGTGGCCCGGTCGCCGACGGCGTCGACGACGGCGCGCAGCAGGTCGGACTTCTCCGATTCGGTGGTGGTCGGCGACTCACCGGTGGTGCCCGAGATGGCCAGCAGATCGACGCCCCGGTCGACCAGGCGCGCGGCCAACGCCACCCCGGCGTCGACATCGACCTTGCCCGCGGCGCTGAAGGGGGTCACCATCGCGACACCTACCGTGCCGGACGCGTGCAGCTCCGTTGGCGTCGATTCACCGTTCGTCATGGTCAGAAAGGCTACCCGGTCCCCGGACGCGCCTCGACACCCTAGCGGCCGAAGCGGCTGCCGGTGCCCGCCTTTCGACACCATACGCCTGCTCGGTGACATCACGAACGTCCTTGCGTGATGTCACTTTCGACATCACACTGATGTCATGGATCTGAACGCTCATACCGCGCGGCTGCGCGAGGAACTGATCGCCGCCGCGGCTCTCGGCGACGAGAAAACGCAGGCCACCGCCGCCGCCCTGGCCGCGGCGGTGGAGAGTTCGAGCCGGCTGGTGCTGCTGTCGGCGCTGTCGGAACTGGCCACCGAGATCAGTACCGAGCTCGGCGACCGCACCGTGCACGTCCGGCTGGAAGGCACCGAGGCGGTGGCCGACGTGCGCAAGAACACGCCGTCGGGCTCCGACGAACCCCCCACCTTCGAGGAGATGACCGGCGATATCAGCCGGGTCACCCTGCGGCTGGTCGAGCAGCTCAAGTCCAAGGCCGAGGAGGCCGCGGCCCAGAACGGGCAGTCGCTGAACTCGTGGCTCTCCGGCGCGGTCAGCGGCGCGTTGCGGGACCAGATGCGCGGCGGTGGCCCCAAGGGCTGGTGAGCCGCCCGCTCACAGCAGCGGCGCCAGGTCACCGCGCTCGCCGATGACCACCTCGTCGAGCTCGAGCCAATCGGCCATCTCCCGCAGCGCGGCACGCAGCGCGTGCGCGGTCTCGCCGGTGGCGTGGCCGGGTTCGGCGAAGGCGCCGGGGACGAGCAGCCTGCCGCTGCCACGCTCGGCGCGCAGGTCGACCCGGCCGACGAGCTGCCCGTCGAGCAGGAACGGGAAGACGTAATAGCCGTGCACCCGTTTGGGTTCGGGCGTGTAGATCTCGATCCGGTAGTGGAAGTCGAAGATGCGCTGGGTGCGCGGCCGGAAGAAGATGAGCGGGTCGAACGGGCACAGCAGGGCGGCGCCGGTGACGCGGCGCGGGGTGCTCGCCTCCGGATGCAGGTAGGCGGGGGCGTCCCAGCCCGTCACCTCGACCGGGAGCAGTTCGCCCGCGTCGACGAGTTCGGCGATGGCGGGGGCGCTCTGGCGGCGGTTGAGGCGGTAGTAGTCGCGCAGATCGGTCTCGGTGCCGATGCCGAGGGCGCGGCTGGATCGGCGGATCAGCTCACGCACCGCGTCGGTCTCGGGGATCTCGCGTTCGCGGACGTCGGCGGGGACGACGCGTTCGGTGAGGTCGTAGTGGCGGGTGAAGCCCGCGCGGCGGGCGATGGACAACTCGCCCGCGGCGAAGAGCTGTTCGCAGATCATCTTCGTGTCGGACAGGTTCCACCACGTGCCCTTGGGCCGCGGCTTGTCCAATTCGAGGTGGCGTTCGATCTCGCCCGCGCTGGCCGCGCCGACCTCGGTGACGACGTCGAGGATGTCCTTGCCCAGCGTGGGATTGCGTTCGACGACCTTACGCATCCCCGACCAGCGGCCGTGCCGGTATTCGGCCATCCGCCAGCGCAGTAGCGGCCAGTCGGCGACCGGGATGAGCGCCGCCTCGTGCGCCCAGTACTCGACCAGCCCGCGCCGGGAGCGCGGACTGTCGCTCCAGGCCGCCCGCTCGAGCAGAGCGCGGTCGTAGGGGCCGATCCGGCTGAAGATCGGCGCGTAGTGCGCGCGAACCACCGCCGACACCGAATCCAGTTGCAGCAGACGGGTTCTGGCGACCACATCGAGCACGGCCCGCCGGTTCGGGTTGGCCGGTCGGCGTTTTCCGAAACCCTGTGCGGCCAGGGCGATCCGCCGCGCCGCCGCCGCATTCATCCGCTGCATGGGTCCAGCCTGGCACAGGGGTCCGACAGGTCCGCGCGACTCAGGTGGAGACCCGGATCTCGCCCGCGGTGTCGATCTCGGTGCGCCGGTCCCCCGTCGGCGCCGCCGCCAGGACCGTCGCCACCCAGCGTCGCCCGACCGGCAGCACCCGCACGGTGACGCTGCCGCCGGTCGCGGTCTCGAGTTCGCCGACCGCGGCGTCGAGCACCTGGTGACGCACCGAGCTGGGGACGGCGCGGAAGCCGCCGTCGTCGAGCAGCGTCACCTCCACGCCGCGGGCGCGGGCCGCCCGCGCGGCGGTGCTGAGGCGTTCGGTGGCCAGGTCGGGGGCCCGTAACCCGTCGCGCAGCTCGGCTTCGAGCAACCGGCACTGCTCGCGTTCGGCGGCGCTGAGCTGGGCGCCCTCGGCGATCCTGGCCAGCATCGGCCGGGCGACCCGGTCGAGCCGGGCCAGCTGCCGGTCGCGCTCGGCCGTGGCCGCGGCCAGCGCCGCCTCGGTGGCCGCGCGCTCGGTGGCCTGCTGACGCAGGGCGCGTAGCGACCGCTGGGTGGGTCGCAGGATCGCCATGAACACCGTCACCGCGCCCACCGTGGCGATCGGGGTCAGGGCGCGCACCACGGTCTCGGGGTGCCACGTGGTGAACACGCCCATGGTGATGAGTACCGTCGCGGCCGCCGCGACCCCGACCCAGGCCGCCAGGATCCGTCCGCGCAGCACCAGCATCGCCAGCAGGTACGAGGTCGGATAGGCGGTCCACAGCTGATGGGAGAACCCGGAGGGATTCTCGATCCAGGGCACCGTCAGCGCCATGGCCGCCGGCCCGGCGCACACCACGAAGACCGTGGCGGGCCAGGGCAGCGGATCGGTGGGCACGACCAGCACCACCAGCGCGGCGCCCGCCATGAACGCCAGGGCCGCGGCGGCCGGGACCGGCGGCGCGATGTCGAAGTTCACCCGCAGGTAGAGCACGATGGTGGCCTCGAAGATCAGCACGAACAGCCAGGCCATGCTGTCGCTGAGGCCGAACAGGTCGCGCATGCCGAAGGGCCGGTCCCGCTCAGCCATCACTGCCCCAGACCAGCGTCACCACGGTGCCGTTGCCCGGCGACGATTCGACGAACGCGGCGCCGCCGGCCAGGGTCCGCATGCGGCCGAGGACGCTGCCCGCGATCCCCATCCGGTCGACCGGCACGCGCGCCGGATCGAAGCCGGCGCCGTCGTCGGTGAGCACCACCCGGATACCGCCGGTGGCGATGGTGACGGCCACCGTGCGCCGCACCGGACGCCCCGGCACCCCGGCGTGGCGCAGGCTGTTGCGCACCGCCTCGCTCAACGCCGCGCCCAGCACCTGCGCCGCCTCCAGCGGCAGGCGCAGATCGGCGCCGCGCCGGGCCGCGCGCACCGGCACGTCGGGATCGACCTCGCGCACCGCCGCCCGCAGGAACTCGACCGCCGCGGTGGCGTCGAGATGGTCGAGCTCCGGCGCGCTGCGCGCCTGTTCGAGCTGGTCGAGGGTGCGCGCGGCCTGTGCGCGCAGCACCGTCGACGACTCGTGCGCACGCGAGGCCTCGAGCAGGGTGGACAGCACACCGTCGTGGATCAGGGCGGCGAAGCGGGCGCCCTCGCGTTCCCTGGCCGCGGTGGCGGCGACGGTCGCGGCCTTGCTGCGCTGGTGCACCGCTTCCCGGTCGACCCGGTCGGCGGCGGTGCGCGCGTAGACGACGCACCACAGGAACAGCGCGCCGACGCCGAGCCCCCTGGTGATGTCACCGAACAGCGCCCAAGCCGAACTGTCCGGCACCACAGCGGCATTGGACACGCTCGTGGCCACCGCGAGCACGGCGGCGAAGGCCGTCGCGGTCCGCCCCGACCAGGCCAGCCCGCCCGCCATCACGCCGAGGGCGAGCCCGCGGTAGGGCCAGGAGGCGAACGAGCCGATCGAGACGACCGAGTACACGAGCGGGGTCAGCACCGTCGCCAGGAGATAGCACCCGGCGGCCACGGCGGCGACACGGCGGATCGCGGTGACCGGCCCGAGTGCCGACACCAGGGCCAGCGGCGCGAACGGCAGGTACGCCCCGACCAGATGCACCTCGGGCCACAGGGACCGGTTCAGCGGCTGGATCAGCACGGCGGGCAGTTCCAGGGTCATCACGATCATCGCGCCGACCCCGATCACCATGCCGAGCCTGCGCAGGATCTGGTCGGTCGCCGCCCGGGAGAGTTCGGTGCCCGCGGCGGCGGGCGCCGGGACCGTGGTGGTCACGTGCGCTGCTGTCGTTCCGGCACCGGCAGCCAGCCGTCCTCGACGGCCCGCTTGTACAGGTCGGTCTTGGTGGGCGCGGGGCGGCCCGCGTCGGCGTATTTCTGCCGGATACGGCCCAGGTAGTCGTTGACGGTCTGCTCGGACAACCCGGTCAGCCGGGCCACGCGCGACGCCTTCTCCCCCGAGGCGTACAGCATGAGCACTTCCTCCTGGCGCGGGCTCAGGCCCACGTCGGACAGCTGTGGATCGCCGTCGATGGCGGCGGCCCAGTCGGTGGTGACGACCTGTTCGCCGGAGGCGGCCCTGCGCACCGCGGCGACCACCGTGGCGACGCTCTCGGACTTGCGCAGCACGCCGAGCACGCCCGCCTTGGCCGCCGAGCGCACCAGGAACGCGTTGTCGGCGCCGGTGAACACCAGCACCTCGATGCCGCGTTCGCGCAGCGCGGTGACGTTGTCCTCGGGCGTGGAGCCGTCGGGCAGGCGCAGGTCGAGCACCACCAGGTCGAGCGCGTCGGTGATCGCGAGCAGCCCGCTCACGCTGTCGGCGGTGGCGACGAGGTCGAGGTCGGGTTCGGGGCCGAGCATGGCGGCGAGCCCGATGGCGACGGATTCGTGGTCCTCGACCAGCCCGATGCGCCGCACCCGCGGAGTCTGCTCCAACTCGCTCACCGACCACTCCCCATCCTGAAACACCCATCCGCGGCCAGCCCGCGACACGTAGGAGTCGAGTTGTACCGCATCGGCCCAGCGTGTGTCAGCCCACCAGAATTCGGGGCGGCTACCCCATCAGCCCGGCGGCGACCGTCGCGCCGAGCTCCCAGCACCGTTCCAGCTCGGCCTTGCCGGGCGGCCCGGAGACGGCGACCGCGGCCGCCACCCGCTGCCAGCCCAGGCCGGTGGTGATCCGCTCGACGCTCGCCTCCGCGCCCTCGGTGCCCTCGTTGCCGTGCAGGTAGAGCGCGTAGGGGCGGCCGCGCGTGGAGTCCAGGCACGGGTAGTAGAACGTGTCGAAGGCGTGTTTGAGGGCGCCGCTCATGTAGCCGAGGTTGGCCGGGGTGCCGAGCAGGTAGCCGTCGGCCTCGAGGACGTCGACGGCGGTGACGGCCAGGGCCGCGCGGCGCACGACCTCCACGCCCTCGATCTCCGGATCGGTGGCGCCCGCGAGCACCGCCTCGAACATCGCCTGCGTGTGCGGCGACGGCGTGTGGTGGATGAGCAGCAGCCGGGCCACTACGCCTCGCGTTCCAGCTTCTCCAGCGCCACCGCGCGGCGCATGGTCTCGCGGGCACGGGTGCGGTCGCCCGCGTAGTCGTAGGCCCTGGCGAGGCGGTAGGAGGAGCGCCAGTTGTCGGGGTCGGCCTCCCACTCGGTCTTGATGCGCGCGAACAGCTCGTCGGCGGCGGCGCGTTCGATGCGGCCGGAGGGGCGGCGCGGTAGCTGCGAGGTGTCGACCTCGAGGCCCTCCTCGTCGATCCGGCGGGCCAGGCGCTGGTGGGCGAACGCGGCCTGCAGCGTCGCCCACACGATCCAGATCCCGACGATCGGCAGCAGCAGCATCCCGACGCCGAGGGCGACACCGGCGAACTCGCCGTCGGCGATGTAGGCGATGGCCAGGCTGCCGAGCCGGATGAAGTAGTAGACCAGCGCGAGAACCAGGAACGCCACCAGCGCGAGGATCTTCACGACCTGCCGGTCGGGTCGTCCCGTGGCGGGTTCGGCGGCGCTCACAGATCCAGGAACGGGTCGAGCCCGACGGTCAGCCCCGGACGGCCCGCGATCTCGCGCACGCCGAGCAGCACGCCGGGCGCGAAGGAGTTCCGGTCGATGGAGTCGTGGCGGATGGTGAGGGTCTCGCCCTGCGTGCCGAACAGCACCTCCTGGTGCGCGACGAGGCCGGCCAGGCGCACCGAGTGCACCCGCACCCCGTCGACGTCGGCACCCCGCGCGCCCTCGAGTTCGGTGCTGGTGGCATCGGGGCTCGCGCCGACACCCGCCTCGGCGCGGGCCGCGGCGATCAGGCCCGCGGTGCGGTAGGCGGTGCCCGAGGGCGCGTCGGCCTTGTTCGGGTGGTGCAGTTCGATGACCTCGACCGACTCGAAGAACCGGGCCGCCTGTTCGGCGAAGCGCATCGACAGCACCGCGCCGATGGCGAAGTTCGGCGCGATCAGCACGCCCACCTGCGGATGCAGGGCCAGCCAGCCGCGCACCTCGGCGAGGCGGACCTCGTCGAAGCCGGTGGTGCCGACCACGGCGTGGATGCCGTTCTCGATCAGGAACTTCAGGTTGCCCATCACCACGTCGGGGTGGGTGAAGTCGACGACGACCTGGGTACCGGTCTCGGTGAACGCCGTCAGCGCGTCGTCCTTGTCGACCTTGGCGACCAGGTCCAGATCGGCCGCCGCCTCCACGGCCGCGCAGATCGCCTGTCCGACCTTGCCCCGTGCTCCGAGCACTCCGACCCGAATGGTCACCCGCTTCTCCTCGCCTCGTTCTCGCTTGTGGTCAAGCCTATCGAGCAGCGGCGGGTGCCCCGGCGCCGAGGTCAGTCGAACACGATCACCTGCCGCAGCGCCGCGCCGGCGGCGAGGTCGTCCATCGCCTGGTTGACCTGGTCGAGTCCGATCCGCGCCGAGACGAGCCGCTCCAGCGGCAGGGTGCCCGCGCGCCAGCGGCGGACGTATTCGGGGATGTCGCGGTCGGGCACCGCCGAGCCCAGGTAGCTGCCGATGATGGTGCGCCCCTGCGCGACCAGCGCGAGCGGCGAGATCGTGGCGGTCGCGGTGGGGGCGGGCAGGCCGACCGTCACGGTGACGCCACCGGCCGCGGTGGCGGCGACGGCGGTCTCGAACGCGCGCACGTTCCCGGCCGCCTCGACCACCACCTCGGCCACGATGCCCTGATCGGCGACCTCGGCGGGCGTATAGGCGGCGCTCGCACCGAATTCCTCTGCCAGCCGCAGCTTTTCGGGCACCGTGTCGACGGCGATCACCTCGCCGAGCCCGAGCGAGACGGCGACGAGCACGGCGGCCATCCCCACGCCGCCGAGCCCGACGACCATGATCCGGTCGCCCCGGTTCGGCTTCGCCGCGTTGAGCAGCGCGCCGCCACCGGTGAGCACCGCGCAGCCGAGCACGGCCGCGACCTCGGGCGGTACGTCGTCGTCGACCGGGACGACCGAGCGTCGGTCCACCACGGCGTGCGTCGCGAAGCCGGACACCCCGAGGTGATGGTGCACGTCGGCGCCGTCGCGGTGCAGCCTGCGGCCGCCGCCGAGCAGTTCGCCCGCGTTGTTGGCGACACTGCCGGGCGTACAGGGGGTACGGCCGCCGCTCGCGCAGCCCGCGCACTCGCCGCAGCGCGGCAGGAAGGTCATCACGACCCGCTGCCCCACCGCGAGATCGGTGACGCCGTCGCCGACGGTCTCGACCACCCCGGCGGCCTCGTGCCCGAGCAGCATCGGCACCGGCCGCACCCGGTTGCCGTCGACGACGGACAGATCCGAATGGCACAGCCCGGCCGCTTCGATCCGCACCAGCAGCTCACCGGGGCCGGGTGCGGCCAGGTCCAGCTCGCACACGGTGATCGGTCGCGAGTCGGCGAACGGCGCCGGCGCGGCGATGGTCTCCAGGACGGCTCCACGAATCCTCATGTGCGCGACGCTACCCCGCGCCGCCGTTGCGCGATCCGGGATCCGGGCGCTAACCTCGGCCGTGGTGATGGTGCTCCTGTCGGCCGCCTCGTACCGTGCCCAGGGTCGGCGCCATCACGAACAAGGAGAAATCCACTGCCGGTTCAGTTCAATCACACCATTGTCGGATGTCGCGATAATCGGGAGACCGCCGAATTCTGGGCGGACATCCTCGGGTTGGACGTAGGAACAGAGTGGGGTCCGTTCATTCCGATCCCCGTCGCCAACGGCGTCACCTTCGATCTCGCGAAGGTGCCTCCGCATGTTTCCGAAATCCAGCCGCAGCACTACGCGTTTCTCGTCTCGGAGGCGGAATTCGATGCCGCCTATGCCAAGATCCAGCGCTACAAACTGGATCACTGGGCGGATCCGCAACAACACGGGGTCAACGAGATCAATCACAACGACGGTGGCCGCGGGGTCTATTTCCTCGACCCCAACGGCCACTTCATGGAATTGATCACCGTGCCCTACGGCGGCCGGCCCGCCTAGTCCCCGGACGCTGCTCGGGTTCCGCGGAGCCCGAGCAGCGCGGCGACGACACAGGCCACCGACACCAGCCCGATGAACCACGGGAACACCGTGGTCAGGCCCCAGGTGGTCGCGGCCCAGCCCGCGGCCAGCGTCGGCAACGCCAGGGCCGAATAGGCCAGCAGGTAGTAGGCCGACATGGTCTCGCCCCGGCGGTGCGGGGGCACGACCTCCGACAGGTGCCGCAGCGACCCACCGAAGCCGAGGCCGAAGGTGGCGCCCAGCGCCAAGCCGGCCAGCACGACCACGACGGGTTGCGCGCTGGCCAGCGCGGGAATCGTGGCCAGCAGCGCGGCGGCCATGCCGAGGTCGCCGAGGATGGCGGCGCGCCTGGCCTGGATCCGCGTCGCGAACAGTTGCGCCGCGGCGCCGGCGAGCGCGGTCCCGGCGACGACGACGCCACCGAAGACGAGGTTGTGCACGCCGGTCTTGGCCGCGGCCAGCGACGGGTACAGCGACAGCAGCACGCCGAGCACCGACCAGGCCGCCATCACGCCGATCGCCGAGAACCAGAAATCGGCCCTGATCTCCTGCGGCACCGCGGGTTTCGCGATCCGGATGCGGGTCTTCACCCGCGCCGTGTGCGGCTCGGTGACGGCCAGGATGCCGGCGCCCGCGGCCAGGCAGACCACCGCGATGACCACGTACGGCGTGCGCAGCGGCGAGGGCGCGTACTGGGCGAGCACCGCGGTCCCGAGCACCGCGATCGCGATGCCGACATTGAACGCCACCCCGCTGAGCTGCCCCGACCGCGCGCCGCGCTCGGGTCGCAGGTCGAGCAGCGCGGCCGCGCCCGCGACCACGGTCGCGCCGACCGCGGCGCCGTGCAGCGCCCTGGCCAGCAGCAGCATCGGGACCGAGTCGGCGAGCAGGAACACCACCAGGCCCAGGATCATCGTGGCGAACGCGCCGACCATCACCGGCTTGCGCCCGACGACATCGGAGATCCGGCCCGAGACCAGGACCGCGCCCAGCGCGGCCACCGCGTATACGGCGAACACCATGGTCGTGGTGAGCGGCGAGAGGTGCCATTCGGTCTGATAGATCCCGTAGAGCGGCGCGGGCGCCCCGGAGACCCCGAGCGCGACGCCGGTTGCCGCCAGCACGAGCCCGTATGCCCAGCGCTGTCCCGACTCGGCCGGAGCCATCGTTGTCGCCGCCATCGCAGCCCCCATCAGGTGAGTTTGATAACCATCGAACGGTGTCGAGCGTACGCCGAGTATGATGAGTATCAAACCCCCGAGTGAGGTAGATCATGACTCAGGCTAACGGTCTTCCCCCGGCGCCGACCGCACCGGTCGCCGGGCTGCCCGCCGTGCTGAGTGCCCTGCACGATCCGGTGCGCCTGGAGATGGTGCGCAGGCTGGCGAACGCGGGCGGCCCGGTCCGGTGTTCGGCGCTCTACGACGCGATCAACAAATCCACCGCGACCCACCACTTCAAGATCCTCCGCGAGGCGGGCCTGATCGAGCGGATGACCATCGACGGCCAGACCTGTCAGCGCTTGCGCACCGAGGAATTGACGCTGGCGCTGCCGGGCCTGCTGCCCGCCGTCGTCGGGGCGGCCAACCGGGCCGCCGCCGACTGAGCGCGAATTCCTCAGCGCTCCACGAGTTTACGGACCGAGGCGGGCAGGTCACGGGTGCGCTGGTATGGCCCGGCCACCGCGGCGCCGAAGGGGCGGGCGAGCAGCGTGCGCGCGATGGCGCTGACCTCGTCGGTGGTGACGGCGTCGATGCGGGCCAGCGTCGCCGAGACGCTGCGGTGGTTGCCGTAGCTGAGTTCGCTGCGGCCGATCCGGTTCATCCGCGAGGCGGAATCCTCGAGTCCGAGCACCAGTCCACCGCGCAACGATCCCTTGGCGCGGGCACATTCGGCGTCGGTGACCCCGTTGACCGCCACGTCGGCGAGCACGTCGCGCGCCAGGGTCGCGACCTGGGCGAGGTTCTCGGGCTGGCAGCCCAGATACACCGAGAAGGCGCCGGTGTCGGCGAAGGTGTCCACGCTCGAGTACACCGAGTACGCCAGGCCGCGCTCCTCCCGGATGCGCTGGAACAGACGGGAACTCAGGCCGCCGCCGATGATGGTGTTGAGGACCGACAGCGGCCAGCGCTGCTGTCCCTCGTGCCGTCCGAACGCGCGCACGCCGAACACCAGGTGGGTCTGCTCGCTGTCACGGTTGATGCGGATCAGGCCGGGCGCGGTCTGCGCCCGGAACGACCCCTCGCGGCGCGGCGCCGGGTCGGCCGCGGCGTCGAGATGCGCGGCGAACGCGCGATGCACCAGTTCGACGGTGCGCTCATGCCCGACATTGCCCGCCACGGCCACGACCATCCGGTCGGGCCGGTAACGACGCTGGTGGAACCCGCGCAGCTGACTCGCGCGCATGCCCTCGATGGATTCGACGGTGCCGATGACGGGCCGCCCGATCGGATGGTCGCCGAACAGGGCGGTGAGGAAGGAGTCGGCGACGAGATCCTCGGGATCGTCGTCGCGCATGGCGATCTCCTCGAGCACCACCTGGCGCTCGACGTCGACGTCGACGGCCCGGCACAGCCCGTTGAGCACCACGTCGGAGACGAGTTCGACCGCCAGCGGCAGGTCCTCGTCGATGACGTGGGCGTAGTAGCAGGTCTGTTCCTTGGCGGTGAAGGCGTTGAGTTCGCCGCCGACGGCGTCCATGGCCTGCGCGATGTCGAGGGCCGAGCGGGTGGGCGTCGCCTTGAACAGCAGGTGTTCGAGGAAGTGCGCCGCGCCGGCGACGGTCGGTCCTTCGTCGCGGGAGCCGACACCGACCCAGACGCCGATGGAGGCCGAGCGCACACCGGGCACGTGCTCGGTGACCACGCGGAGCCCACCGGGGAGTACGGTGCGCCGCACTCCACCGTCGGTGCCGACGGTGCCGGCGGATTCGGAATTCGACTCGGTCAACTGTGGCTTCGTCACCCGATCCCACCGGACGGCTGTGCTGGCATGGGTTCTCAACCTCTCGAAAACAGGTGCGGGCGACGTGCGCGGATGCCTCGGTGTCAGGCAGCAGGCACGACGGCCTGGCTCAGCGATTCTAGGCGCCCATCGCCCCCGCCCGCGCATCGGCCCTCGCGGTCCGCTGCCCGCCGTTCGCCGATTCGTCCTGGTCGCGCTGGGCGACAGCGGGTTCGGCGCCGTCGAGGACCGCCGCGATCCGCGCGAGGGCCCGCTCCCCCGCCATCGCCCAGTGCGTGGCGTCGATGCCGTGGCGGTGCACCGTGCCGGTGACGGCGGGCGTCCAGGTGGCCGCGCCGCGGGTGCCGGTGGGGTCGTCGACGGTGGCCGCGAAGTAGACCAGGTCACCGTCGAAGCGGCGCGGCCGGTAGCTGTCGACCATCGCCATGGACGCGGTGGCCGCGTCGATGATGCGGGTGAGCCGGGCGCGGTCGAGCCCGGCCAGCGGGCCGCCGAGATCGGCCGCGACGAGCTCGTCCCAGCCGATGTCGAGGTCGTCGCCCGCCAGGCCGCCGAGCAGGTCGCCGACGGTGGGCGCCGGGGTCTGGGCCGGTTCCGCGCCGAGCCAGCTGTCCATCATGGCCAGGCTCGCGACCTGCTCCCCGTCGGCTTGGAGTCCGGTGGCGACGGCGTGCGCGAGCAACCCGCCCAGCGACCAGCCGAGCAGGTGGTACGGCCCCTCTGGCTGCACCGCGCGGATGGCCTCGATGTAGCGGCGTGCCCAGTCGTCGATCGTCTCCGGCAGCGGTTCCGCGGCGGTGAGGGCCGGGGACTGCAGGCCGTAGACGGGGCGTTCGGGGTCCAGGTGGCGGGTCAGCCCGGCGAAGGACCAGGACACGCCGCCGACGGGGTGGATGCAGAACAGCGGGGCGCCGCTGCCGCCTGCGCGCAGCGGCAGCAGGACCGCGAACGCGGCGTCGGCCGTCTCGTCGGCGGCGCGCAGCCGTTCCACCACGACGCCGGGGGTCGGGTCGGTGAAGAACCACGCCACCGGCACCGCGACGCCGAGCGCTTCGCCCAGTCGCGCGGACAGCTGGACCGCGGTCAGCGAGTTGCCGCCGAGGTCGAAGAAGTTGTCGTCCATGCCGATTCGGTCCAGGTCGAGGACCCGGGCGAATACCGTCGCGACGACGCGCTCGGTCTCGGTGATCGGGCCACGGTAGGCCGCCTGCCGCAGGTGTGGGAGCGGCAGGGCGGCGCGGTCGAGCTTGCCCGAGGTGTTGACGGGGAACCCGTCGAGAACGAGCACAGTGGCCGGCACCAGGTACCCGGGCAGTTCGGCGGCCAGCGCGGCCCGCAGGCTCGCCGGATCAGGCTGTGCCCCTGCCGAATCCGCGCCGAGGACGACGTAGCCGACCAGCCGGTCGGCGCCTGCGCCGGACACCACCGCCGCCGCGGCCTGCGCCACTCCGGCCTGCCGCAGCAGCGCGGCCTCGACCTCGCCGAGTTCGACGCGCTGGCCGTTGAGTTTGACCTGGAGGTCGCCGCGCCCGACGTAGTCGAGTGCGGGCGAACCGTTCTCGCCGATCCGCAGGCGTACCAGATCGCCGGTGCGGTACATCCTGGCGCCCGGCCCGGCGTGCGGGTCGGGCACGAACCGCTCGGCGGTGAGCTCGGGCGCGCCGACATAGCCGTGCGCGAGTTGCCCGCCGCCGACGTACAGTTCGCCGACGACACCCGGCGGCACCGGCCGCAGCCGCGCGTCGAGGACGTACAGCGCGGTACCGGCGACCGGGCCGCCGATCGGGACGGTCAGCCGATCGGCGGCACCGACGACGTGCGTGCTCACCTGCACGGTGGTCTCGGTGGGGCCGTAGAGGTTGATCACCTCCGCGCCGAGAACCGCCCGCGCGCGCTGGGCCAGGGCGGCGGGCAGCGCCTCACCACCGGCGAACACCCGCCGCAGCGAGCGGGGCCGGTCGCGCGGGTCCGAGCCCGCGGGAACTCCGCCCGCGTAGCCGTTTCCGGCCGCGGCATGCTCGCGGCGATCGCTCCCGGCGATGTCACCGCTGCCGGTCCCCGCCGAGCCGAGCATCAGGGCCGTACCCGACCCGGCGCTATCCGGTTCGGGTACCCGTCCGACGGAGTGCTCGTGATCGGTGAGGAAAGCGGCCAGCAGCGTGGGCGCGAACTGCGCGGTGTCCACGCGGTGGTGCGCGATCAGGGCGGCGAGGTAGGCGGGGTCGCCGTGACCGCCGGGGCGGGCGATGACGGTGCGCGCGCCGACGCGCGGGGGCAGGAGCAGTTCCCAGATCGAGGCGTCGAAGGTGATCGGCGTCTTGTGCAGGACGGCGTCGCCGGGTGCGAAGCCGAATTCCGTCGCCATCCAGTCGAGCTGGTCGACGATGGCACGATGCGGCACGCCGACACCCTTCGGCAGGCCGGTGGACCCGGACGTGAAGATCACGTAGGCCGTGTTCTCCGGGCGCAGCGGTTGCGTCCGTTCGGCGTCGGTGAGCGGTCCGCTCGGCAGGGCCGTGAGGTCGAGGGCGTCGAGCTCGACGACGTCCAGCCAGGGCAGTCCGCCGCGACGGTCCGCGTCCAGGGCAGGCAGGTCGGCGGCGTCGCGGGTGGTGGTGAGCACGCAGATCGGCTGGGCGATCCGCAGGATCCGGGTGATCCGCTCGGCCGGATGGTCGGGGTCGATCGGCACGTAGGTGCCCCCGGCCGCCAGCACCGCGTGCACCGCGACCAGCAGGTCGGGCGAGCGGCGCGCGGCGACCGCCACCGCCGTGTCGGGGCCGACGCCCCGCCCGACGAGGTGGCGGGCGAGCCGGTTGACCCTGGCGCCGAACTCCGCGTAGGTGAGATCGACGTCGCCGTCGGTGAGGGCGACGGCGTCGGGTGTCGCGGCGACCTGGCGGTCGAACGCGGTGGGCAACACCGCCGCGGAGGCAGGACCCGTTGTGTCACACCAGGTTTCGAGCATCACTCGATCGGCCTCGGTGAGCAGGTCGACCTCGCCGATCGCCCCGTCCGGGTCGGCGGTGACGGCATCGAGCAGCCGCACGAAGCTCGCGGCGAACCGGTCCGCGGTGGCGGCGTCGAAGAGGTCCGTGGCGTAGGTGAGGCTCACGGCGCAGCCGCCCTCGGCGGTATCGGCCAGGACCAGGTCCAGGTCGAACTTGGCGACGGCGGCCGCGGTGTCCAGGCCGGTGACGGTGAGGTCGGGCAGGGTCACCTCGGCCGGTGCCGCGTCCAGGTTCTGGAACGCGAGCATCACCTGGAACAGCGGGCTGTGCCCGGTGGAGCGCACCGGTTCGAGCACGTCGACCAGGCGCTCGAACGGCACGTCGGCGTTGTCGAAGGCGTCGAGGTCGACGCGCCGGGCCTGGCCGAGCAGATCGGTGAACGACGCGGCCGGGTCGACCGCGGTGCGCAGCACGAGGGTGTTGACGAACATGCCGACCAGGTCGTCGAGCGCCGCGTCGCCGCGACCGGCGACAGGGGTGCCGATCGCGATGTCGGCGCTGCCGCTGAGCCGGGCCAGCAGCGCGGCCAGTGCCGCGTGCGCGACCATGAACGGGCTGGCCTCCGCCCGCCGGGCGAGCTGCCCGGCGCGCTGCCAGATCCGCGGCGGCACCACGGCGTCCACGCTCGCGCCGCGATGCGACGCGACCGCCGGACGCGGCCGATCGGTGGGGAGCTCGAGCAGCCCGGGCAGGCCGTCGAGTTCGGCGCGCCAGAAGCGCACCTGCCGGGCGGCGAGCGAGGCGGGATCGCGCTCGTCACCGAGCACCGCGCGCTGCCACAGCGTGTAGTCGGCGTACTGGACTTCCAAGGGCGCCCAACCCGGTTCGATCCCGGCCCGGCGGGCCAGGTAGGCGGCGGTGGTGTCGCGCAGCAGCGGTCCGGCGGAGAAGCCGTCGGCACTGATGTGGTGGATCACCACGACCAGTACCACCTCGTCGGGGGCGCACCGCAGCACGCGCACCCGCACGGGCGGGGCGGCGGTGACGTCGAAGCCGCGACCGATCTCGGCGGCCACGACGGCGGGCACCGCGATCGGGTCGACGGTCTCCACGACCGGGGTCGGCACGAACTGCCACACCGCCTGGTGGCCGATGCCGTCGACGGCGGGGTAGGCGGTGCGCAGCACCTCGTGCCGGTCGAGCACATCGGTGACGGCGGCCGCCAGCGCGTCGGCGTCGACGTCGCCGCGCAGGCGCACCGCGATCGGGATGTTGTAGGCCGCCGACTCGGGGTCGAGGCGGTTGAGCAGCCACATCCGCTGCTGGGCCGCGGACAGCGGAACCCGGTGCGGGCGCGGGCCCGCCGTCAGCGCGAGACCCGCCCCCGATCCGGCGCGGTGGGCCAGGACGGCGGCCAGATCGGCGACCGTGCTCGCCTCGAACAGGGTCCGCACCGGCACCCTGGTCGACAGGGCGGTGCCGAGGCGGGCCGCCACCCTGGTGGCGACGAGGGAGTTGCCGCCGAGCTCGAAGAAGTCGTCGTCGAGGCCGACCCGCTCGCGCCCGAGCACGGTGCCGAAGACCTCGGCGACGGCACGCTGCGCGGCGGTGACCGGCGCGCGGAACGGCCTGGCCACGAATTCCGGGGTGGGCAGGGCTTTCCGGTCGAGCTTGCCGGAGGTGTTGAGCGGGAAGGCGTCGAGCACCACGATCTCCGACGGCACCATGTACGACGGCAGCACCGCCGCCACCCCCGCCCGCAGCCGCGCCGGATCGAGCTCAGCGCCGGGCGTCGGCACGGCGTAGCCGACGAGGCGCTCGCCCGTCGGGCTCGCCGAGACCACCGCCGCGGCCTGGCTGACCGCGGGCAGCGACCGCAGGGCGGTCTCGATCTCGCCGAGCTCGATGCGCTGTCCGCGGAACTTCACCTGGAAGTCGATGCGGTCCAGGTAGATCAGCACGCCGTCGCGGGTCCAGCGCACCAGATCACCGGTGCGGTACATGCGCGCGCCCGCCGGGCCGAACGGGTCGGCGACGAAGCGGTCGGCGGACAGATCCGGGCGGCCGAGGTAGCCGCGCGCCAGCTGCTCGCCCGCGAGGTACAGCTCGCCGGCGACACCCGGCGCGACCGGGCGCAGCCGCTCGTCGAGGACGTACACGCGGGTGTTCCACGCGGGCACCCCGATCGGGACGGTCTGCCCGCTCGCCGCGTCGGCGGGCCAGGCGGTGACCGAGACCGCGGCCTCGGTCGGGCCGTACAGGTTGTGTACGGCCGCAGCGGTTTTCGCCCGCAGCGTGGTCACCGTGTCCGGCGTGAGCGCTTCACCGATGGCCAGGACCAGGCGCAGGCTCGCCAGCTGCTCGACGGTGGCGTGGGCGGCGAACACCGACAGCATCGACGGGACGGAGTCGAGGACGGTGATCCGGTGCGCCGCGACGAGATCCGCGAGATAGAGCGGGTCGCGATGGCCGTCCCGGGACGCCAGCACCAGGGCCGCACCCGCGGCGAGCGGGGCGAAGTAGCCCCAGACCGACAGGTCGAAGGTGGCGGCGGACTTCTGCAGGTACACATCGTCACTGCCGAGTTCGTACCGCTCGAGCAGCCAGGCGAGCTGGTTGCGGATGCCCGCGTGGCTCATGGCCACGCCCTTGGGCCTGCCGGTCGAGCCGGAGGTGAACAGGACGTAGGCGAGGTTCGATTCCCGCAGGGGTGCGGCGAGTTCGGCATCGGCAACGGGATGATCCGGCAGGCCGCCGAGGTCGAGGTCGTCGAGCACGACGACCCGGGGGCCGCCGCTCGCCACGACGCCTTCCGCGGACGACCCGCCGGTACCGGGTGAGCCGTCCGCCGCGGTCGGCGAGAGGACGCCGGATGCGGTGGCAGCGGTCGCGGCGCTCGGCAGCGTCCGACCGGTGGCGAGACCTGGCGCCGGTGCGCGGAACTCGTCTCGCGCGGTGGTCAGGATCCACCGCGGGCGCGCGGTGTCGAGGACCTGGGCGATGCGGTCGGCCGGGTGGTCGGGGTCGATCGGCACGTAGGCGCCGCCCGCGGTGACCACCGCGTACATCGCCACGACCAGGTCGACGGAGCGGCGGATCGCCAGTGCGACAAGGGTATCGGGGCCGACTCCGGTGGCGACGAGGTGCCGGGCGAGGCGGTTGACGCGGGAGTCCAGCTCGCCGTAGGTGAGCGTGGTGTCCTCGTCCACGAGGGCGGTCGCCGCAGGGTCGGCGAGCGCCCGCGCGCGGAACGGCGTGAGCAGCGTCGCGGCGCGGTCGACGTCGTGGGCGGTGGCGTTCCACTCGGTGAGAATCCGGGTGCGCTCCGCCGGTTCGAGCACGTCGAGGGTGTCGAGCGCGGCGTTCGGTGCCGCGGCCACCGCGCCGAGCAGGCGCTCGAGGCGGCCCGCGATCGAGGCCGCGGTCTCGGTGTCGAAGACGTCGTCGGCGTAGGTGAGGACGCCGGTGATCCCGGCGGCCGCACCGTCGGCGGTGTGCTCGTCGCCGACGATGAGGTGCAGGTCGAACTGGGACAGCGCGCTGTCGGTGTCGACCGCCGAGACGGTGATCCCGGGCAGGGCCAGCTCGGCGCGCTCGAAGTTCTGGAACGAGAACCCGACCTGGAACAGCGGATGCCGGGCGGTCGAGCGCGTCGGATCGAGCACCTCGACGAGGCGTTCGAACGGCACGTCGGCGTTGGCGAACACCGCGAGGTCGGTGCCGCGCTGCCGGGACAGCAGTTCGCCGAAGGTCTCCCCGGCCCGCAGCCGGGTGCGGAACACCAGTGTGTTGACGAACATGCCGATCAGGTCTTCCAGCGCGGCCTCGCCGCGTCCGGCGACCGGGGTGCCGACGGTGATGTCGCTGCTGCCCGAGAGCCGGCCCAGCAGCGCGGCGAACGCGGTGTGCACGACCATGAACAGCGTGGCGCCCGCCGCCTTGGCGAGGTCGTTCAGGCGGGCGTGGGTGGCGGCGTCGACCGTGATCGGCACCGTGCCGCCGGCGAGGGTGCGCACGGCGGGTCGCGGGCGGTCCAGCGGCAGGGCGAGTTCGTCGGGGAGATCGGCGAGTTCGCGGCGCCAGAAGTCGAGCTGGCGGGCGGCGACCGAGGCGGGGTCGGTCTCGTCGCCGAGGACCGCGCGCTGCCAGAGGGCGTAGTCGGCGTACTGCACCGCCAGCGGCGTCCACCGTGGCGCGGTGCCCGCGCGGCGGGCGAGGTAGGCCGTCATCAGGTCACGCACCAGCGGCGGGACCGAGGAGCCATCGGCGCTGATGTGGTGCACGACCATGGCCAGTACCGCGGTGTCGTCGCTGATCCGGTACAGCACGACCTGCCACGGCACACCGGCGGTGACATCGAAGGTGGTGGCGGCCAGCGTCGTCACCGCGTCTACCACCTCGTCGGCCGCGATCGGCTGAACACGCAGGGCGACACCGGCTTCGGCGGCGGGCAGGATGTGCTGCACCGGTCCGTCGGCGGTCTCCGGGTAGTAGGTGCGCAGCACCTCGTGCCGCTCGACGAGATCGTCGACGGCCGCGGCCAGCGCCGCGAGGTCGAGCGCGCCGGTCAACCGCACCGCGATCGGCACGTTGTATCCGGCCGATTCCGGATCGAACCGGTTCAGGAACCACATGCGCTGCTGCGCGGGTGAGAGCGGAATCAGCTCCGGCCGTTCCCCCGCCACCAGGGCGAGCCGTCCGGTCGCCTCGGCGGCGTCCAGCGCCGCGGCCAGCGCCGACACGACCGGCGCCTCGAAGATCCGCGCCACCGGCACCTGGCGATCGAGCGCGGCGCCGAGCCGCGCGGCGACCCTGGTGGCGAGGAGCGAATTGCCGCCGAGGTCGAAGAAGTCGTCGTCGGCGCCGACCCGCTCCACGCCGAGCACCTCGGCGAGTACCCCGGCCACCACGCGCTCCGAAGGTGTTGCCGGAGCACGGAACTCGCGGGCGACCAGCTGCGGTGCGGGCAGCGCCCGCCGATCGAGCTTGCCCGAGGAATTGACCGGCAGCTCCGCCAGCACCACGAAGGCACTCGGCACCATGTAGGCCGGAAGGAGTTGCCGCAGCGCGGTCCGCACGCCGTCGAGGTCGATCGCGGGGCCGAGGTCGGCAGTGTCGGTCGTTCCCGCCGACGGGGCGCCGTCGGCACGGGTGCCGGTCGCTGTCGCGCCGAGACCGGGATCCTGCTCCGCGCGATCGGCTTCCGCGATGGCGCCATCGGCTGCGCCCCTGCCGGTCTCGGCGGCGCCATCGACTGCAACGCTGCCGGTCTCGACGGCGTCGCCGACTGCAACGCTGCCGGTATCGGCGGGGACTGCGTCGGTGGCAGGGACCAGGTAGGCGGCTAGATAGTCGCCGGTGCCGTCGTCACGCACGGTGACCACGGCGCGGTCGACGGTGTCGAGGCTGGTGAGCGCGGTCTCGATCTCACCGAGTTCGATGCGCAGACCGCGCAGCTTCACCTGGAAGTCGGTGCGGCCCAGGTATTCCAGTTCGCCCGTGCGGGTGCGGACGACGAGGTCGCCGGTGCGGTACATGCGGGCGCCCGGCTCGCCGTACGGGGTGGCCACGAAGCGGTCGGCGGACAGGTCGGGACGGTTCAGGTAGCCGCGGGCCAGCTGGACACCGGCCAGGTACAGCTCGCCGGGCACGCCGATCGGCACCGGGCGCAGGCGCGCGTCGAGCACGTGCAGGGCGGTGTTGGCGACCGGCGCGCCGATCGGCACGGTGACGGTGTCGGCGTCGGTGACCTCGTGGAAGGTGACGTCGACGGCGGCCTCGGTGGGCCCGTACAGGTTGTGCACGGCCACGCCGGGGATCAGGGCGCGCAACCGCTGCGCGTCGGCGGCGGGCAGCGCCTCGCCGGAGGCGAAGACCTGGCGCAGCGAGACACACCGCGCGGCCGCCGGTTCGGCGAGGAAGGCGGCCAGCATCGACGGCACGAAGTGCGCGACGTCGACGCCGGTGCGGGTGATCACCTCGGCCAGGTAGGCGGGATCGCGGTGCCCGTCTGGCCGCGCGATCACCAGGGTGGCGCCGATCTGCAAGGGCCAGAACAGTTCCCAGACCGAGACGTCGAAGGTGATGGGCGTCTTCTGCAGCACGGTGGCCGTGGCGTCGAGCCGGTAGGTGTCCTGCATCCACCGCAGCCGGTTGACGATCGCGGTGTGGGTGACCGCGACGCCCTTCGGCATCCCCGTGGAGCCGGAGGTGAACAGCACGTAGGCCAGGTCGGCGCCGCGCAGCGGCCGCAGCCGGTCGGCGTCGGTGACCGGCGCCGCCGAGTACCCGGCCAGGTCGATCGTCGCCGGGTCCACCACGGTCACCGGCGCCGCGAAGCCCGCGTCCGCGAGCACGAGAACCGGTGCCGCCGTGACGAGGACGTGCGCGGTGCGGTCGGCCGGGTGGTCGGGGTCGAGGGGCAGGTAGGCGGCGCCAGCGGCCTGCGTCGCGTAGATCGCGACGAGCAGGTCGATGCCGCGCGGCAGGCCGACACCGACGATCGCGCCGGGTCCGACGCCCGCGTCGATCAGCCAGCGGGCGAGCCGGGCGACGCGCGCGGCGAACTCGCCGTAGCCGACGCGTTCGCCCTCGAACGCGAGAGCGACGGCATCCGGTGTGCGGCTCGCCTGCGCGGCGAACAGGGCATCGAGTGTCGCGTCGGTGTCCAGGGGCGCCGCGGTGTCGTTCCAGGCCGCCAGCTGGGCGAGCTCGGCGGGAGCGAGCAGGTCGATCTCGCCGACGGGCGCGGTGTCGTCGGCGACGACCGCCGCGAGGACGCGCACGAACCGGGCGCCGAAGGCGGTGACCGTCTCGGCGTCGAACAGGTCGGTGGCGTAGCGCAGCCAGCCGCGCAGGCCGGATTCGCCTGCCGCACCGCTGATCTCGGTGAGCGCCAGGGACAGATCGAACTGGGTGGTCACGGCGGGCAGGTCGTAGGCCTCGACCCGCAGCCCGGGCAGCTCGATGGTGGTGTCGTCGCGGTGCTCGAACGCCAGCATCACCTGCACGATCGGCGAATAGGCCGTGGAGCGCACCGGATTCAGTTCGTCGACGAGCCGCTCGAACGGCAGGTCGGCGTGGGCGAAGGCGCGCAGGTCGGCGGCGCGCACCGCGGCGAGCAGCTCGGCGAAACCCGCGTCGCCGTCGACCGTGGTCCGCAGCACCAGGGTGTTGACGAACATGCCGACGAGGTCGTCGAGCGCGGCATCGGCCCGGCCCGCGACGGGCGTACCCACCGCGATGTCCGCGCCGGCGCCCTGCCGCGACAGCAGCACCGCGAACGCCGCGTGCACGACCATGAAGGTCGACACGCCGTGCCGACGCGCCAGCTCCTCGATCCCCGCCACCACGCCGGCGGGCACGTCGAATCCGACCGCCCCACCCGCACCGGTGCGCACCGTGGGCCGCGGCCGATCGGTGGCGAGTTCCAGAACCGGTGCGAGCCCGGCCAATTCGTCGCGCCAGTGCGCCAGCTGCCGCGCCATGCGCGAGGCCGGATCGGCCGCGTCACCGAGCACCGCGTGCTGCCACAGCGCGAAGTCGGGGTACTGCACCGGCAGCGGTTCCCACCCCGGCGCGCTCCCCGCGTGCCGGGCGGCATACGCGGTGATCAGATCCCGTGCCAGCGGCGTCGTCGAGACGCCGTCGGCCGCGATGTGATGCACCGCGACCACCAGCACGTGCTCGACTTCCCGGACCGGATCGACAGGCGCGGCACCGCCGGGTGTGAAGGCGCCGACCTCGGTGCCGTTGCGCACGGCGGGCGAGCTGACGTGGGCCACCTCGGCGACGGCCGCGCCGTCGTGGCCGCCGATCGCTCCCGGCGCACTCGGCCACGCCGCAGTGGCCGTGCGCGTCGTGCGGAGCAGGACGGCGCGCAGCGGCGGCTGGGTGGTCAGGTCGTAGCCGGCGCCGACGATCGCACGGATCGCGTCGGCCAGCGCGGACTCGGGGACCTCGCGGACGGCGGCGCCCGGCAGGGCCTCCTCGACCGGGAGGACGACCTGGGTCGGTCCTTCGCCGTCCTCGGGGAAGACGGTGCGCAGCGATTCGTGCCGGGCGAGCACATCGCGCAGTGCCGCCCACAGTGCGTCGGTGTCCAGGTCGCCGGTCAGGCGCAGCGCGATCGGCAGGGTGTAGACGGCCGAGTCCGGGTCGATCCGGTTCAGCAGCCAGAGCCGGGTCTGGGCCGGTGACAACGGGATTCGGTCCGGGCGCGGTTCGACCTTCGTCAGTGGCTGTAGCTGCTCAGCACTGCCCGCGCGTTCGGCCAGGCCCGCGACGGTCGGCGCGTCGAACACATCGCGCACGTCCAGGGCGCTGCCCAGCGCCGCGTTGGCGCGGGCGACCAGGCGCATGGCGAGCAGGGAGTTGCCGCCGACGGCGAAGAAGTCGTCGTCGGCGCCGACGCGCGACTGCCCGAGCAGGTCGGCGATCACGCCGGCCAGCACAGTCTGCGGGCCCGGTCGCGGCGCCACATAGGCGGTCGTGGTGGACAGGTCGGCGGCGGGCAGGGCGGCGCGATCGAGCTTGCCCGCGGCGTTGAGCGGGACGGTGTCGAGCACCACCACGTGCGCGGGAACCATGTAGGCGGGCACCCTGGCGGCGACGTGCGCGCGCACCACGGTGACGTCGACGGCACCGGCGACGTAGGCGACCAGGCATTGCCGTCCGGCATCGTCGGTCGCCGGGACAACGGTCGCGTGGGTGACGCCGGGGGCGTCGCCGAGCGCGGCCTCGATCTCCCCCAGCTCGATCCGCAAGCCACGGATCTTGACCTGGAAGTCGTTGCGGCCCAGATACACCAGCGCGCCGTCGCGCTCGCGGCGCACGAGGTCACCGGTGCGGTACATGCGCGTGCCCGGCGCGTCCGCGACGGCGAACGGGTCGGCGACGAACCGGTCCGCGGTCAGCTCGGGCCTGCCCAGGTAGCCGCGCGCGAGCTGGTCGCCCGCCAGATACAGCTCACCCGTGACGCCGGCGGGCACCGGATGCAGCCGCTCGTCCAGGACGTAGGCGCGCACGTTCCAGTTCGGCCTGCCGATCGGCAGCTCGGTCCGCTCGACCGGCGCGGTGATCTGCTGGAACGTGCTGGTGATCGCCACCTCGGTGGGGCCGTAGGTGTTGTGTAGTTCGCCGGGCAGGGTCGCGAGCACGGTCGAGGCCAGCGCGGCGGGCAGTTCCTCGCCGCCCAGGTGCAGCATCCGCAGCCCGCGCAGGTCCTCGGCGAGCCCTTCGGCGAGCATGGCGGCCAGCACCGACGGCACGAATTCGACCACGGTGACCCGCTGTTCGCGGATCACCCCGGCCTGATAGGCCAGGTCGAGGTGACCGCCGGGCCGCAGCAGGACCAGGGTGGCGCCGAGCAACGCCGGGCACAGCAGTTCCCACAGCGAGACATCGAAGGTCAGCGGGGCGCGCTGGAGCAGCCGATCCGCCGCGGTGAGCCCGTATTCGCCACGTAGCCAGCACAATTCGTTCACCAGCGCCCGGTGCGAGACCAGCACGCCCTTGGGCAGACCGGTGGAGCCGGAGGTGAACAGCGCGTAGGCCGGGTGGGCCGGGTGCAGCGGCGCGAGCCGTTCGGCGTCGGTGACCGGCCCACCGTGCACGGGCGGCCGGGCCGGGTCCTCGAGCTGCGCGACCGTCAGCACCGGGAAGCCGGAGCGGGAGGCGGCGGCGAAATGCACGGAGGCGGTGGCGGATCGGATGCCGCTGTCGACGTGGTCGAGATCGCCCGCCCGCGCCGTGACGACCAGGCGCGGCGCGGCGGTCGCGAGGACGTGCCCGATGCGATCGGCGGGCTGAGCCGGATCGATCGGCACGTACACGCCGCCCGCGGCGAGCACACCGTGCAGCACGACCAGCAGCTCGATGCCGCGTGGCACCGCGACGGCCACGGCGGTCTCGGGCCCGACACCGCATTCGATCAGCCTGCGGGCGAAGCGGTTCGCGCGCGCGGCCAGCGCGCCGTAGGTGATCTCCGTGCCGTCGGCCACGGCGGCGACGGCGTGCGGGTCACGCGCGGCGGCGGCGTCGAGCAGCAGCGCGGCCAGCGGCGCGCGCACGCCGAGTTCGGCGAGCGGCCGGTCGAGCGGGACGGGGTCACCGTGCGGGCCCGCCAGCAGAGCGGCGCGCTCGACGCCGTCGAGCAGGGGCAGATCGCCCACGGCGGTCTCCGGCGCGGTGATCGCGGCGCGCAGCACCCGTTCGAGCATCGCGACGAGGTCGGCGACGGTGCCCGCGTCGAAGAGGTCGGTGGCGTAGCGCAGTTCGAGGTCGAGCCCGGCGGGGGTGCCGTCGGTCGCGTAGTGGTCGACGAAGGTGAAGTCGAGGTCGACAGCGATCGGCGCGTCCGGCAGCTCGACCCCCGAGAGGGTCAGGCCGGGCAGTGCGAAGTCACCGGTGCGCTGGTTCTGCAGCGCCAGCGACACCTGATACAGCGGCGAATATCCCTGCGAGCGAGCCGGATTGAGCGCGTCGACGAGGCTTTCGAACGGCACGTCGGCGTGGTCGAAGGCATCGAGATCGCTCGCCCGCACCTGGTCGAGCAGGGCCGCGAAGGGCGCCTCGGCGCGGACCTGGGCGCGCAGCACCAGCGTGTTGACGAACATGCCGACGATCTCGTCGAGTTCCCGGTGTCCGCGGCCCGCGACCGGCGTGCCGACCACGATGTCCGAGCCCGCGGACAGCCGCGCCAGCAGCACCGCGAGGGCGGCGTGCAGCACCATGAACGGGGTGGCGCGCCGGGACCTGGCCAGCTCGTCGATCCCGCGGTGCAGGTCGGCATCGAAGACGGCGGTGAAGGTGGCGCCGCGCTGGGAGGCGATCAGCGGCCTGCGGCGGTCGGCGGGCAGGGTGAGCACGTCGGGGAGACCGGCGAGCCGATCGGTCCAGTAGGCGAGCTGCCGGGCCAGCGGCGCGGCGGGGTCGTCCGCGCTGCCGAGTCCTTCGCTCTGCCACAGCGCGTAGTCGGCGTAGTGGACGCGCAGCGCGGGCAGTCGCGGGGTGGCGCCCGCGGACCTGGCGGCGTAGGCGGTGACCAGGTCACGGGTCAGCGGGGCCATCGACCAGCCGTCGGCCGCGATGTGGTGCACAACGAGGACCAGCACGTGCTCGGTCGGCGTCACCCGCAGCAGGCGAGCGCGCACCGGCACCTCGGTGGTGATGTCGAAGCCGTCGGCCAGCGCGGCGGCGACCGCGGCCGGTACCGCGTCGGCGGGGAGCTCGGTGACGGGCAGCTCGGGCACGAACGGCGCGCCGACGAGCTGGGTCGCCTGCCCGTCGAATTCGGGGTAGGTGGTGCGCAGCGTCTCGTGCCGGGCCACCAGGTCGCCCAGCGCGCCGCGCAGCGCGGTGCTGTCGAGGTCGCCGCTGAGGCGGATCGCGACCGGGATGAGGTAGGCCGCCGAGTCCGGATCGAAGCGGTGCAGGAACCACATCCGCTGCTGGGCCGGGGAGAGCGGAATCCGGTGCGGCCGTCGGCCCGCCACCGGACCGCGCCGGCTGCCGGTGCCGGACAGGGTGTCCAGCCGGGCCGCGAGGCCCTCGACCGTGCTCGCCTCGAACAGTTCACGCACCGGCACCCGCGCGTCCAGTGCGGCGCCGAGCCGGGCCGCGACCTGGGTGGCGACCAGCGAGTTGCCGCCGAGGGCGAAGAAGTCGTCGGTGCCGCCCACCCGGTCCACGCCGAGGACACCGGCGAAGGTGTCGGCCACGATCCGCTCGGTGGCGGTCACCGGTTCGCGGTACTCGCGTTCCGGCAGGTCCGGCGCGGGCAGTGCGCGCACATCGAGCTTGCCCGAGGAGTTGATGGGCAGTTCGTCGAGGAAGACGTACGCTCCCGGCACCATGTACGAGGGCAGGACGGCGGCCACTGCCGCGTCCAGGTCCGCGGCCGTCGGCGCCGGGCTCGCCGCAGCGCTGCTCGCGAGCTGAGCGGCCGTACCGCCGGCAGGACCGACCGGCGAGCCCGCGGCACCGTGTCCGTCCGCGAGCGAGCCCGCGGCACCGGCCGCCCGCGGCGGGGCGGGGTCGTGTCGCGGACCCGACGCACCTTCCGCGTCGGCGTGGACGCCCGCGCCGGCCGCGACGATGTAGGCGACCAGCTGGTCGGGCCGTCCGGCGTCCGAACGCACGAGGACGGCGGCGCGGCGCACGCCGGGGACCCCGGCGAGTGCGGCCTCGATCTCGGCGGGTTCGATGCGCAGGCCGCGCAGTTTGACCTGGAAGTCGGTGCGGCCCAGGTAGTGCAGGGCGGGTCCGTTGGCGCCGGTGCGCCAGGTGACGAGGTCGCCGGTGCGGTAGAGGCGTTCGCCGGAGCCGAAGGGGTCGGCGACGAAGCGTTCGGCGGTGAGGTCGGGGCGCGCGTGGTAGCCGTCGGCGAGCTGGGCGCCCGCCACATAGAGTTCGCCGGGGACACCGGCCGGGACCGGCCGCAACCGCGAATCCAGCACGTACACACGGGTATTGGCGACCGGGGAACCGATCGGCACGGACGCGGTCGACTCGGCGCCCACCTCGTGGGTGGTGACCTGGATGGCGGTCTCGGTCGGCCCGTACAGGTTGACGACCCGCGCTCCGGAGGCATCGCGCACCCGCCGCGCCAGGTCGGTGGTGAGCGCTTCCCCGCCCGCGAAGACCAGGCGCAGCGAATCCCGCGGCGCCGGTTCCGCGACGACGGCCGCCAGCACGGACGGCACGTACTGCACGACGGTGGCGCGGTGACGGGCGGTGGCGTCGGCCAGGTAGGCGGGGTCGCGATGGCCGTCGGCGGTGGCGAGCACCAGGCGCGCGCCGGTCTGCAACGGCCACAGCAGTTCCCACACCGAGGCGTCGAAGGTGAACGGGGTCTTCTGCAAGACGACATCGTCCGACGTGAGCGCGTATTCGGTTTGCAGCCAGAGCATGTGGTTCACCACAGCCCGGTGCGGCACGGCCACACCCTTCGGCCTGCCGGTCGAGCCGGAGGTGAACAGCACGTAGGCGAGGTGTTCGGGTCGCAGCGGGGCGAGCCGTTCGCCGTCGACGATCGGGTGGTCCGGCAGATCCGACAGGTCGAGCGCGTCGATCGCCAGCGCCGAATCACCGAGGGCAGCGGCATGTTCGGTGGCCGTCAGAACACAGACCGGTGCCGTGCGGTCGAGGACGTACGCGATGCGGTCCGCCGGATGATCGGGATCGACCGGTACGTACGCGGCGCCCGCCGCGAGCACCGCGTGCACGGCGACCAGCTGGTCGAGTCCGCGGGGCAGCGCGATCGCGACCACCGCGCCCGGACCCGCGCCGAGGCCGATCAGGTGCCGCCCCAATCGGGAGATTCGCGCGGCGAACTCGACGTAGGTCAGCATGAGGTATCCCGCTGCGTCGGAGCCGGACTCGCCACCTCCGGCGCTTTCCTCGACGCCGTGCTGTCGGCCTCGGCCCGCACGCTCGACCGCGCCGCGCTTCCCGGGCGGGAGCTGGCCGTCCGGGCCTTCGCCACGGCGATCGGCCGCCGCGTCATGGGGCTCCGTGGCGGAACCGAGCGCGTCCATCGTCTGCGACACGGTCGCGGCTGCCGACCGACCCGGGGCACCGAGCCCCGCACTCCCGGCCCGGCGCTGCGCCGGATCGGCATCGACGACCACTGCGATCGCGTGCGGCGTCTCGGCCGCGCGGGCCGCGAACAGGGCGGGCAGCGTCGCGGTCTGATCGAAGGCCGTGCCGGTGTCGTTCCACGCGGTGAGGATCTCAGCGGACTCGCTCGCGTCGAGCAGGTCGATGTCGCCGACCGGGCGGGCCGGGTCGATCAGGACGGCGTCGAGGAGCCGGTGCAAGCGGGCGGCGAAGCCGGCCACCGTGGCGGAGTCGAACAGGTCGGTCGCGTAGACGAACGCGCCGGAAATCCCCGCGGGAGCACCGGATTCGTCCCGGTGCTCGGTGAGGGTGAGTTCCAGGTCGAACTTGGCGACGCCGGTGGGGAGCTCGACACCGCTCACCGCGAGGCCCGGCAGCGAGGCGGCGCTCGGGGTGTCCTCGTTGAGGGACAGCATCACCTGGAACAGCGGATTGCGGGCGGTGGAACGGACCGGGTCGAGCACCTCGACGAGTCGTTCGAACGGCACGTCGGCGTGCTCGAAGGCGGCGAGGTCGGTCTCGCGCACCCGTGCGACCAGCTCGGTGAAGGGCAGACCGGGCGCGACGTCCGTGCGCAGCACGAGGGTGTTGACGAACATGCCGACGAGATCGTCGAGCGCCCGATCGCCACGGCCCGCCACCGGCGTGCCGATCGCGATGTCGGTGGTCGCCGACAGCCGGGCCAGCAACGCCGCGAACACCGCGTGCGCCGCCATGAACACGGTGACACCCCGCGCCCTGGCGAATTCGGCCAGCGCCCGGTGCGTTTCGGCATCGATCGCGACCGGATACGTGTCGCCGTGCCGGGAGGCCACCGCGGGCCTGGTCCGGTCGGTCGGCAGCTCCAGCTGCTCGGGCGCCCCGTCGAGGGCACGCGCCCAGAACGCCAGCTGCCGAGCCACTTCCGACGCCGGGTCGGCGGCGTCACCGAGCACCGCGTGCTGCCACACCGCGTAGTCGACGTACTGCACCGGCAGCGGCTCCCAGCCCGGGACCTGTCCCGCTGTCCGCGCACCGTAGGCGACCAGCACGTCCCGCACCAACGGCCCGAACGAGAACCCGTCCGCGGCGATGTGATGCAGCACGAGCACCAGCACGTACTCGGCGTCGTCGGCCACGTGCCCGGCGGGACTCACCGCGTCGGTCGTTCCGCCGTCCGCCCCGGCCACGGCGTCCACGCTCGCGGCCGAGGACCGCGCGGGTTCGACGACACCGAGGTCGGCCGCATCGGCCGCCCCGCCGGCCGGCTCGGTCGTTGCGCCGAGGTCCGTGCTCGGCGCAGAAGACCGCGTGGAGTTCGCGACCCGAAGACTCACGTCGGCGACTCCGTCACCCGGCTCGGTGGTGTCGGCGGCCGGGGACCGTGGGGGTTCGGCGACGCGCAGCAGCGTCACGCGCAGCGGTGCGTCGATCGTCAGGTCGAAACCGGTGGTGGCGGCCTCGCGGACCGCGTCGGGGAGCGCGTCGCGGGTGACGACGCGCGGCAGGATCTCGGGGAGGAGACCGTCGGCGGCGAGGATCTCGGCGATGGGGTGGCCGTCGCGCTCCGGATAGCGGGTGCGCAGGACCTCGTGTCGGCGCACGACGTCGACCAGGGCGTGCTGCAGCGCCGCCAGGTCGAGCCCGCCGGTGAGCCGCACGGCCAGGGGGATGTTGTCGGTGGCCGAGCCGGGGTCGAAGCGGTTGAGGAACCACATGCGCTGCTGCGCGGGCGAGAGCGGCAGCCGCTCGGGCCGCGGCCCGGCGACGAGCGCGGGACCGGAACCGGTGCCACGCAGACGATCCACGGCGGCGGCCAGGGCGCGCACCGTCGACGTGTCGAAGAGCTGGCGGACCGGAACCCGCAGGTCCAGGTCGGCGCCGAGCCGGGCCATCAGCCGGGTCGCGAGCAGCGACGTGCCGCCGAGGTCGAAGAAGTCGTCGTCGCGACCGGCCCGCACCACCCCGAGGACCTCGGCGAACGCGGCGGCGACCACCTGTTCGGCGGCGGTCTCGGGCGCGCGGTAGACCGCGGCCTCGAACACCGGCGCGGGCAACGCGGACCGATCGAGCTTGCCGACCGGGGTCAGCGGCACGCTGTCCAGGGCGACGATCGCCGCGGGCACCATGTGGGCGGGCAGATGCTCGGCGACATGCGCCACGAGCGCGCCGGTGTCGACGGTGGCGCCCGCGACCGGGACCACGTACGACACCAGCACGGTCGCCCCGGCCTCGGTGCGGTGGCCGAGTGTCGCGGCGAAGTCCACGGTGGCGTGCCGGGCGAGGACGGCGTCGATCTCGCCGAGCTCGATCCGGAAGCCGCGCACCTTCACCTGGAAGTCGTTGCGGCCCAAGTACTCCAGATCGTGCGCGCCGTCGCGCCGGACCCAGCGCACGGTGTCGCCGGTGCGGTACATCCGCTCCCCCGGCGCGCCGTGCGGGTTGGCGACGAACCGTCCCGCCGTCAACGCGGGCCTGCGGTGATAGCCGTTCGCCAGTTGCGCGCCGGCGATGTACAGCTCACCGACCACGCCCACGGGCACCGGACGCAGCCGCTCGTCGAGCACCAGCTCGGTGGTCCCCTCCACCGGCGCGCCGAGGGTGATCGGCGTTGTCGCGGTGAGGGGTTCGCTGATGTTGGTGACGATGGTCGTCTCGGTCGGGCCGTATCCGTTGCGGAAGACGAGGCCGGGGATCGCGGCGGTCCACCGCGCGACCAGCTCCGCCGGGCACGCCTCACCGCCGACGACCACCACGCGCAGCGCGTCGAGTCCGGTCGGGTCGACCGTCGCGAGCGCGGACGGCGTGATGATCACATGGGTCACCCGCTCGGCGCGCAGCAAATCGCCCAGCTCCGCCCCACCGAACACCCCGGGAGGCGCGACCACCATGGTCGCGCCCGCGCTGACGGTCAGGAGCAGTTCCGCGACCGAGATGTCGAACGACGGCGACGCCACGTGCAGCACGCGCGCGTCCGCCGCCGCAAGGTACCGCCCGGCCTGCACCGACACGTAGGTGCTCACCGCACCGTGCGGAATCACCACGCCCTTGGGCAGACCGGTGGTGCCGGAGGTGTAGATGACATACGCGGGATCGCGCGGGTCCAGAGCGCGGCCGTGCCGCAGGCCGGGAGGGCCCGAGTCGGCGGGGCGCTTCCCGGCATCCGCCACACCGGATCCGTCCACACTCGGCACCGCAGAGCCCGCCACAACGGGCGCCGAGTCGACGGGACGCGTCCCAGCAGCCGCCACACCGGATCCGTCCACACTCGGCACCGCAGAGCCCGCCACAACGGGCGCCGAGTCGACGGGACGCGCCCCAGCAGCCGCCACACCGGATCCGTCCACACTCGGCACCGCAGAGCCCGCCACAACGGGCGCCGAGTCGACGGGACGCGCCCCAGTAGCCGCCACACCGGATCCGTCCGCACTCGGCACCGCAGGGGCCGCCACAACGGGCGCCGCCTGGCCGAGGGGGTTCGCGGGGTCTGCCACGCGCTCGGCGACCTCGCCGGCGACCCCTGGGGCGCCGACGGCGGGGTCGGCCACGCGCTCGGCGACCTCGCCGCCGACTCCCGGGGTGCCGACGGCGGGGTCTGCCACGCGCTCGGCGACCTCGCCGCCGTCCCCCGGGGCGCCAACGGCGGAATCCTGGGCTGCGTCGCCGGTGTCGTCTGCTGTGCAGAGGGCGGGGTGGTCCTCGGCGGGGGCCAGGGTGAGCCAGTCGACGGTGCCGGGCAGGTTCTGGCGCAGGGTGGTGACCGTGATTCCCGCTGCCGCACCGGAATCCGACAGCATGTGGGCGATCCGGTCGGCGGGGTAGTTCGGATCGACGGGCAGGAACGCCGCACCGGATTTCACCACAGCCCAGACGGCGGTCACCGAGGCGGCGGAGCGGGGGATGCCGACGGCGACGATGTCGCCGGGGCCGATGCCACGCGCGGTCAGGCGGGCGGCGAGGCGAGTCGCGGTGGCGTCGAGTCCGCCGTAGGTCAGGGTGCGCTCGCCGTCGCGCAGGGCGATCGCGGCGGGGTCGGCGGCGGCGCGCGCCAGCAGCTCGGGGAGAAGCGGTGCGGGCGTGACGGTTCCGCCGTGCCGGGCGGTCAGGTCGGCGAGTTCGCCGTCGAGCAGCAGCGGCAGGTCCGCGACCGCGGTGGTCGGCGCGGCGGCGATCCCGGCGAGCAGGCCGGTGAAGCGGCGAGCCATGTCGGCCACGGTCGGCTCGTCGAACAGATCTGTGGCGTAGGAGAATTCGCCGGACAGACCCCGGTCCGTGTCACGCAGGGTCACCGAGAGGTCGAACTTCTCGATGTCGTAGGGCAGGTCGACGGCGGCGGCGCGCAGGCCGGGCAGTTCGAATGTGGCGGGCGGCAGGTTCAGCAGCGACAGCGCCACCTGGAACAGCGGGTGCCGCCCGGCCGATCGCGCCGGGGCGAGCACCTCCACGAGCCGCTCGAACGGCAGGGTCGTGTGCGCGAACGCCGCGACATCGTCGGCGCGGACGCGACCGAGCAGCTCGGCGAAGGATTCCGCGCCGTCCACCCGGGTCCGCAGGACCGCCGTGTTGACGAACATGCCGATCACGTCGTCGAGTTCGGCCGCGCCACGACCGGCGACCGGCGTACCGATCGCGACATCCGTGCTCCCCGACAGCCGCGCGAGGAGCACCGACAGCGCCGCGTGCAGGACCATGAACAAGGTCGCGCCCCGCTCGGCGACAAGGGAATTCAGCGCCGCGACCAGATCGGCGTCGAGGTCGAAGGCGACCCGCCCGCCACGCATCGACGCGACCGCGGGCCTGGGCCGGTCGGTCGGCAGGCTCGTCTCGTCGGGCAGCTCCGCCAACGTCGCCCGCCAGTAGGCGATCTCACGCCCCGCGCGGGACTCGGCGTCGTCCTCGGCACCGAGCAGCTCGCGCTGCCACAGCGTGTAGTCGGCGTACTGCACCGGCAGCGGCGTCCACGCCGGAGCAGCACCACCCGTGCGCGCCGCATACGCCGCCATGGTGTCGCGCACCAGCGGACCGGCCGACCACCCGTCAGCCGCGATGTGGTGCACCACCAGCACCAGCACATGATCACCGTCGACCTCGAACAACCGCACCCGCATCGGCGGCGCGACCGTCACCTCGAAGCCACGCCCGATCACAGCCGCCAGTTCCGTCGGAAGGTCGCGGGCGGCAACGTGAATCGGGGAGAGTAACCCGAGCCCCGCCGAGGTCGTACTCTCGCCGGTAGAAGCGGCCTCGATGCCGATCGCCACCCCTGCGCCGGGCCAGCCGGTCTCCACCGTGCCCTCGAGGCCGACAGCGACGCCCGATCCCGGCCACCCGCCGAGACGGTCGTCCCCGGCACCGGCGTACTCGGCTTTCCGGTACGACATACCCCGATCGGCCGCGGAATCAGCGCCGACCTCGATAGAGGCGCCGCTCGCGTCGCCCTGCGTCGTCACCCCGGTGAACGCCGCGGAGCCGCCGACTTCGGCATCACACGTGCGACTACCCGAGGTGTCCCGCGATCCCAGGAAGTCGTCGATCCGCCCCATCGAGCGCGCCTCGGCAGCCAGCGCGGCCAATGCCTCCTCCGGAGCGAGCACCCGCTGCGTACCCACCCCGTCGATCTCGGGATACACCGTGCGCAGCACCTCGTGCCGGGCGAGCAGGTCACCGACCGCCGCGCGCAACGCCGTCAGATCCAGCGCGCCGGACAGGCGCACCGCGATCGGGATGTTGTAGGCGCCCGAGTCCGGATCGAAACGGTTCAGGAACCACATCCGCTGCTGGGCGGGCGAGAGTGGCACCACCTCGGGCCGGGGCCCGGCCACCAGGGCGGGACGGTCGTCGACCTGCCCGTCGTCGATCAGCTGGGCGAGCACGGCGACGGTCGGGCTGTCGAAGAAGTCCCGGACATCCACCCGCACACCGAAACTCGTCTGCAGCCGGGCGATGGCGCGGGTCGCGACGAGCGAGTTGCCACCCAACCGGAAGAAGTCGTCGTCCGCGCCGACGGCCTCGACGCCGAGCAGCTCGGCGAACAGTTCGGCCACCGCGCGTTCGGTCTCGGTCTCCGGCGCCCGGAACTCGGCCGCCGCCGGCCGGAAATCGGGTTCCGGCAGCGCCTTCCGATCGAGCTTGCCGCTGGCATTGATCGGCATGGCGGGCAACTGGACGAACAGCGACGGCACCATGTACTCCGGCATCGACGCCTTCGCGTGCGCGGCCAGCTCGGCCTCGTCGAGCTCGGCACCGTCGACACTCACCACGTAGCCGACCAGCGCCTCCCCCGCCGCGTGCCGGTGCAGGATCACCGCGGCATTGCCGACGCGCGGATGCGCGGCCAGCACCGCCTCGATCTCCCCGAGCTCGATCCGCAACCCGCGCAGCTTCACCTGGAAGTCGGTGCGCCCCAGGTATTCCAGCTCACCGCCCAGCTCGCGCACGAGGTCACCGGTGCGGTACATGCGTTCGCCGGGCACGCCGAACGGGTTGGCCACGAACCGGTCGGCGGTGAGCCCCGGCCGCGCGACATAGCCGCGCGCCAGCTGCACGCCCGACAGATACAGCTCGCCGACCACCCCCGCGGGCACCCGGTCGAGGTTCTCGTCGAGCACCAGCAGGCCGGTGTCGTCGGCCGGGCCGCCGATCGGCACCGACACCTCGTCGGCGGCGCTCACCTCGTGCGCGGTGACATCGACCGCGGCCTCGGTGGGACCGTACAGGTTGTGCAGCGCGGCCGCCGACAGCGCGCGCAGCCGGGCGGCGGTGGCGGCGGGCAACGCCTCACCCGAGGCGAACACCAGCCGCACCGACGACAGGTCCACCGGCGACTCGGCGAGCTCACCCACGAACGCCGCCAGCATCGACGGCACGAAGTGCGTCACGCTCACCCGGCGCTCGGCGATCAGCGCGGCAAGATACGCCGGGTCACCGTGGCGGCCGGGCTCGGCCACCACCAGCTCGGCGCCGATCTGCAAGGGCCAGAACAGCTCCCACACCGACACGTCGAAGGTGTACGGCGTCTTCTGCAGCACCACGTCGGCCGCCGACAGCGGATACCGGTGCTGGCGCCAGTCCAGATTCGCCACGATCGCGCCGTGGGTGACGGCGACACCCTTGGGCCTGCCGGTGGACCCCGAGGTGAAGATGACATAGGCGGTGTTGCCCGCGACGGCGCCGCCGTCGACCACCGCGGGGGCCGCCGACCAGTCGATGTCGTCGGTGCGCAGGACCGTGCAGCCGGTCAGCTCCGGCTCGTCGCAGGCCCGCGTCACCACCACGACCGGACGCGCCACCTCGAGCACGTAGCGCAGCCGCTCCACCGGGTGATCCGGATCCAGCGGCACGTACGCGCCGCCCGCGCGCACGATCGCGTGCACGGCGACGATCAGGTCGATACCGCGCCGCATCGCCAGCCCGACCAGCGCCTCCGGGCCCACGCCGAGCTGCACCAGCCGGGCGGCCAACGCCCGCACCCTGGCATCGAATTCGGCATAGGTGAGGGCGATGTCGCCGAAGCGCACCGCGACGGCGGCCGGGGTGCGGTCCACCTGCTCGGTGAACCGGTCGACCAGTGTCGGCGCGGCCGGTGCCGTCAGACCGAGGACCGCCATCGCCTGCTCGGCGAGGTCGGCCAGCAGGGCGCCGAACGTCCCGTCGGCCGCGTCGACCACACCGGGGAACAGTTCGGCCAGCACCACCTGCACCAGGGTCTCCGGGTCCAGCGCGCCACCGGTCAGCTCGGCCATGGTCGTGAGCTGGGCGTCCAGGTCGGCGAACGACACCGACGTCGCACCGAACTCCACCGCGATCCGCGCCGGCTCCATGACCGCGACCGCCGCCACCAGCGCCGCCAACTGCTCTGTTCCCGCGCGCGCCGGAGTGGTGTTGGTCATCTGGACTGCCTTCCATCTACCGACCGCAGGGGAGGCCGCGCGGCCGCGAAACAACTCTCGAACTCCCCGGGCCCACCGGGGTAACAGAATCGGCGCGGGCGGCCAACCCCGGGCACCCTGCCCGAAATCCGCCCTCTCACACCGGCATCCCGCGCTGATCGGCTCTGACACGATCAGCACGCTCCGGCTCGCCGCCGTGGGGATACATTCCCTACAGCTATGACTCGGCTATCTCTGAAGACCTCCATCATCGACCACACCACCCGGCACCACGCCCGCAGACGACTGAAGCGTATTCGGTTCAGTAATAAACCGGACCAGATTCCACTAAAATCTCGAAGCGAGGGAAATTCGGTGACTCAGCGCGGGGACCAGCAAACCGTCCGCATACGGCTCGGCGTCGACCCGGGGCGCGCCGCTCCCGAAGCAGGCACGGCGGCCGTCCACCCAGCGGCGGACTGTGTCGGGCAACACTATGTGAAACAACGTTGCATCACCGTTGCATCGCAGTGATTCACACCACTTCGCCCAGGTACCCGCACAGCACGAAACCCCCCGCCGTCCGAGACGGCGAGGGGTTTCGCGACAGGTGGAGCTACCGGAGCCTTACTCGGCGGCGGCGTCCTCGGCCTCGGCGGCCGGGGCGTCGGCCGCGGCGGCCTCCTCCTCGACCGGGACCAGCGAGATCTTGCCGCGGTTGTCGATGTCGGCGATCTCCACGCGCAGCTTGTCGCCGACGTTGACCACGTCCTCGACCTTGGCCACGCGCTTGCCCTGACCCAGCTTGGAGATGTGCACCAGGCCGTCCCGGCCGGGCAGCAGCGAGACGAACGCGCCGAAGGCGGTGGTCTTGACGACCGTGCCCAGGAAGCGCTCGCCGACCTTCGGCAGCTGCGGGTTGGCGATCGCGTTGATCGCGTCGATCGCGGCCTGGGCCGAGGGCCCGTCGGTCGCACCGACGAACACGGTGCCGTCGTCCTCGATGGAGATGTTGGCGCCGGTGTCCTCGGTGATCTGGTTGATCATCTTGCCCTTGGGCCCGATGACCTCACCGATCTTGTCGACCGGGATCTTGATCGCGGTGACGCGCGGGGCGTACGGGCTCATCTCGTCCGGGGTGGCGATGGCCTCGGCCATCACGTCCAGGATGGTGGTGCGGGCGTCGTGCGCCTGGTTCAGCGCGCCGGCCAGCACCTGCGAGGGGATGCCGTCGAGCTTGGTGTCCAGCTGCAGGGCGGTGACGAAGTCACGGGTACCGGCAACCTTGAAGTCCATGTCGCCGAAGGCGTCCTCGGCGCCGAGGATGTCGGTCAGCGCCACGTAGCGGACCTCGTCCTCACCCTTGTCGTTGGTGACGGTGTCCGACACCAGGCCCATGGCGATACCCGCGACCGGCGCCTTCAGCGGCACACCGGCGTTGAGCAGCGACAGGGTGGAGGCACACACCGAGCCCATCGAGGTGGAGCCGTTGGAGCCAAGCGCCTCCGAGACCTGACGGATGGCGTAGGGGAACTCCTCCTGCGAGGGCAGCACCGGCATCAGCGCACGCTCGGCGAGCGCGCCGTGGCCGATCTCGCGACGCTTCGGCGAACCGACGCGGCCGGTCTCACCGGTGGAGAACGGCGGGAAGTTGTAGTGGTGCATGTAGCGCTTGGTGGTCTCCGGGCCGAGCGAGTCGACCTGCTGGGCCATCTTCACCATGTCGAGGGTGGTGACGCCCATGATCTGGGTCTCGCCACGCTCGAACAGCGCCGAACCGTGGGCGCGCGGGATCACGGCGACCTCGGCGCTCAGGGCGCGGATGTCGGCCAGACCGCGGCCGTCGATGCGGAAGCCGTCGGTGAGGATGCGCTGACGCACCAGCTTCTTGGTGACCGAGCGGAACGCGGCGCCCAGTTCCTTCTCGCGACCGGTGAAGTCCTCGCCGAGACGCGAGAGCACGTCCAGCTTGATCTCGTCGATCTTGGCCTCACGGGCCTGCTTGTCGGCGATCGACAGGGCCTCGTTCAGCTCACGCTTGGCGGTGCCCTCGACGGCCTCGAACACGTCGGCGGCGTACGGCGGGAAGAGCGGGAACTCCTCGGTGGGCTTGGCAGCCAGGGTCGCCAGGTCCGACTGCGCGCGGCACAGGCGGGCGATGAACGGCTTGGCGGCCTCGAGGCCCTCGGCCACGACGGCCTCGGTGGGCGCCTGCGCGCCGTCCTCGATCAGGGCGATGACCTTGTCGGTGGCCTCGGCCTCGACCATCATGATGGCGACGTCACCGGTCTCGGTGACGCGACCCGCGACGACCATGTCGAACACGGCGCCCTCGAGCTGCTCCACGGTCGGGAACGCGACCCACTGGCCACCGATCAGGGCGACGCGCACGCCGCCGACCGGGCCGGAGAACGGCAGGCCGGAGATCTGGGTGGACGCCGAGGCGGCGTTGATGGCCACCACGTCGTAGAGGTCCTGCGGGTCGAGGCTCAGCACGGTGACCACGACCTGGATCTCGTTGCGCAGGCCGTCGACGAACGACGGGCGCAGCGGACGGTCGATCAGGCGGCAGGTCAGGATCGCGTCGGTGGAGGGGCGGCCCTCGCGACGGAAGAACGAACCGGGGATGCGGCCCGCGGCGTACATGCGCTCTTCGACGTCGACCGTCAGCGGGAAGAAGTCGAACTGGTCCTTGGGGTGCTTACCGGCGGTGGTCGCCGACAGCAGCATGGTCTCGTCGTCCAGGTAGGCGACCACGGAGCCGGCGGCCTGCTTGGCCAGGCGGCCTGTCTCGAAGCGAATGGTGCGGGTGCCGAAGCTGCCGTTGTCGATCAGCGCGACCGACTCGAAAACACCGGGCTCGACCTCGACCGCGGTCGAAGTACGTTCAGTTGTCTGCGTCATATTTCTTCTCTCGACCTCTCGTCTCGCCGGAGCGCAGCACCATGTGGGCGCGAACCGGCTGTTCGTCAGCCGTACCGGACACGGACACGTGGGAACCCTCCTGGCTGCCACGCGCAGCACCCGGCCGTATCCCCTCGGCTGAAGACATTCCACAAGAGGGGCGTCGCGGAGGCGATCATCGATCGAAGCCCGACGGCGGCGGGAAAGATGCCTGCCGAAAGGCCACTACCGAAGACCGACGCCACGCGGACGGATGCACACGGCTGTCACATGTTGTAGTGCACGCGGAGACCCCATGGTCTCCGAATACACGAATAGCCAACGAGAAGAGTGTACGTCTTCTCGTCGGCTATCGAGTCACCGCCTCAGCGGGGAGGCGTGTCGATCCAGGTCAGCGGCGCAGGCCGAGACGCTCGATCAGCGAGCGGTAGCGCTCGATGTCCTTGGCCTGCAGGTACTTCGACAGGCGACGACGACGACCGATCAGGGCCAGCAGGCCGTGGCGGGTGTGGTGGTCGTGCTTGTGCTTCTTCAGGTGCTCGGTCAGGTCCGAGATCCGCTTCGACAGCAGCGCGATCTGCGCCTCCGGCGAACCGGTGTCCTTCTCGTGCAGGCCGTACTCGGCCAGGATGGCCGACTTCTGCTCAGTGGTCAGCGCCATGCGGGCAGACTCCTCATTTCTCAGTTCCGCGCTCGAAAGTCCGGTTACCCGGGGTGGGCGCCACCGCGGACCGCAGCAAACCCGAGGAGCCACTTTACGCCACCGGTGGCGGCGGGTTCACCCGGCCCTCAGGCGTCGGCGGCGGTGAGGACCTTGCGCGCGCTCTCCACGTCCCGGCCCATGGCCTCGACCAGGTCGTCGACGGTGTCGAACTTGCGCATCCCGCGCAGCTGCTCGACGAAGTCGACCGCCACGTGCTGGCCGTACAGGTCGGCCTCGCCGTCGAGCACGAACGCCTCCACCGTGCGCGAGCGGCCGGAGAAGGTCGGGTTGGTGCCCACCGAGATCGCGGCCATCGCGCGCTCGCCCGGGGCGACCGTGCCGATGGCCGGGCCTGGCCCGAGCACGGTGAACCAGCCCGCGTACACCCCGTCGGCGGGGATGGCGGCGTGCATGGGCGGCGCGACGTTGGCGGTCGGGAAGCCGAGGCCGCGCCCGCGGCCGTCGCCGTGCACGACCACGCCCTCGACGCGGTGCGGGCGGCCCAGCGCCTCGGCGGCGGCGGCCATGTCGCCCGCGTCGACGCAGGCGCGGATGTAGGTGGAGGAGAAGGTGACGGCGTGTTCGCCCAGCAGGGTGACGCCGTCGACCGAGAAGCCGAACCGCTCCCCGAGCTCACGCATGGTGTCGACGGTGCCTGCGGCCTTCTTGCCGAAGGTGAAGTTGTCGCCGACCACGACCTCGCTGACGTGCAACCGTTCGACCAGCAGATCGTGCACGTACCCCGAGGGGGTGAGCTTCATGAATTCCTGGGTGAACGGCATCACGCAGAACACCTCGATGCCCAGCTCCTCGGCGAGCTCGGCCCGCCGGGTGAGGGTGGTGAGCTGCGCGGGATGCGACCCCGGCCGCACCACTTCCATCGGATGCGGATCGAAGGTCATCAGAACCGAGGGGACACCGCGGCGCCGCGCCGCGGCCACCGCGCGGCTGATCAGCTGCGCGTGTCCGCGATGCACGCCGTCGAACACGCCGATCGTGAGGACGCAGCGCCCCCAGTCGGCGGGCACATCGTCGAGACTTCGCCATCTCTGCACAGAGCGAAGCCTACGCAAAGCGTTTCGGCCACGCCGTGCCGGTTCGCCGATGTGTCATTCGGGCCAGGGATGCCTAACATCAATGATGTGCCAGGTAAACGAGAGGTCGCCACCCGCCGAGCGTCGACACAGCCCGGTGAACAGGCCGAACTCGCCGCCACCGCGACACTCGCGCCCGAATTGTCCGCTGTCGCACAGGACTATCTGAAGGTCATCTGGACCGCGCAGGAGTGGTCGCAGGAGAAGGTGTCGACCAAATTGCTCGCCGAGCGGATCGGCGTGTCGGCCTCGACCGTGTCCGAGGCGGTCCGCAAGCTCTCGGATCAGGGTCTGGTCGAGCACGCGCGCTACGGCGCGATCACCCTCACCGAGCACGGCCGCCGCGCCGCCGTGGCGATGGTGCGCAGGCACCGCCTGATCGAGACCTTCCTGGTGAACGAACTCGGCTACGGCTGGGACGAGGTGCACGACGAGGCCGAGGTGCTCGAGCACGCCGTCTCGGAGCTGCTGATGTCGCGTATCGACGCGAAACTCGGCCATCCCGACCGTGATCCGCACGGCGATCCGATCCCCTCGGTCGACGGCGCCGTCCCCACTCCCCCGGCCCGCCGGCTGTCGGATTTCGCGGCGGGCGAGGCGGGGCGGGTCGCCCGGATCTCCGATTCCGATCCGGAGATGCTGCGCTACTTCGACTCGGTCGGCATCGCCCTCGACACGGCCATCGCGGTCGAGGAGCGGCGCGATTTCGCGGGCACCATCGCGGTGCGCATCGGCGCGGCCGAGGCGCCCACCGAGCTGGGAACCCTGGCCGCCGAGGCGATCTGGCTGACCGCCTGACCGGGATCAGCAGGTGAAGTAGGCGCGCAGCGCGGCCGGGACGCCGTCGGCTTCGGCGGTGCTCCAGCACACCTCGTGTGGGAAGAGCACATAGGTGGTCCAGGTGCCGCCGACGCGGTGCACGATGCGCTGGTTGTCGCCGGGGGTGTCGAAGGAGATCACCGCCCAGGTGCCGTCGCAGTAGCCGACGGTGGCGTTGTCGAGCAGGCCCAGATCGGCGGAGATGCCGTCGGGGTGGCAGGGGCCCGCCGCGTCCTGGAACCGCAGCTGCCCGTGGACGGTCTGCCCGCCCGCGGTGAGGAACGCCGCGTGCATGCCCTCCGGGACCGGATTCGTGCCCGCGGGGGCGGTCATGCCGTAGTGGTAGCAGCCGACCGGAGCCGTGAAGACGGCGCGGCCGTCGGCGTCGGTGACGGCCTCCTGGCGCTGTGTCTCGGTGGTCTCGCCGACGGGGATGTCGTGGCCGGCCGGATCGCACGGTTGCCGCAGGCCGATCCACACCGGGACGTTCGGGACGGGAGCGCCCGAGAGCGTCTCCGTGCGCAGGGCGATGGTGCCGGTCGCGGGCGTGGGCGGCGGTCCGGGTGGGGCCGGTGTGGTGACGCGGGTGGGTGTGGCCAGATCCACCGGCGCCACGGTGGGATCGGCGGTGGGCGGCGCGGCGAGCGGCACCGTCACCACCGATGTGGTCGCGGACCTGCTGGTCGAGCCCGGCGACGCCGGATCTCCGGCCGCGCATCCCACGAGCAGCGTCGTCACCCCCGCGACGATCCCGATCCAGACCCTGTGCGAAGCCACCATGGCTCACCCCTCGGAGACGACAGCCATATGCTCCAGCTATCGCCGGTCGCGGGGCCGCCGTTAGCCCTGGTCCAGCACCCCTGACAGCATCGCCGCCGGCCGGGCCGGGTGGTGACCTCAGCGGGACAGGAAGTCCAGCAGCACCCGGAATTCCGCGGGCGAGAGATAGCCGTCACCGTCCTGGTCGGCGGCGGCGAGCAGCGCACCGGCCGATTCCTCGATCAGGCCACCGCCCACATGGCGGATCAGCGAATCCAGTTCGGTCACCGAGATGCGCCCGTCGCCGTTCACGTCGAACACCCGGAACGCGGCGTCGGCATCGGTGACCTCGATCCGCCCGGCGACCACCGCGGCGTCGAATTCGGCCCGCGAGACCAGGAAGTCACCGTCGGTGTCAGCCGCCGCGACCATCCGCTCCACCGCGTCCCGATCCACCTCGATGCCCGCCGCGCGGATCCCGGCCACGATGTCGTCCACCGACACCTGCCCGTCCCCGTCCCGATCCCACAGCGCGAAGGTATCCACCGATCCCGCACCCATCTCGTTCTCCCCTTCCCCACGATCGGCGAAGTCCGCCCAACGACCGTCACCACCACTCTACGTATCCGGCCGCCCACAAGTGGTTCTTCTGTTCCCGCGCAACGCTTTCCGGGTTGGGCCGTGGCGGCCCGCTCAGACCGTCGATGCCGACCCGAAGACCGTGGCGCACAAGGACATCCGCGAGGTCAGTCGCCGATGCCCTGGGGGCGCACCACCATCACCGAGGAGGCGCGTTTGCCGCTTTCCTCGAGGAGGGCGATGGCGCGGCCCGCGGGGTCGACGGCGGCGTAGACGCCCTTGATGCCGATGGGGTCGAGCCAGCGGCCGTTGCGCAGGTCGTCGGCCTGGGTGGCGTCGATGTCGCGGCGCGGGAAGGCGGTGCGGACGGCGGTGTCGATGTCGAGGCTGAGCAAGGGCTGCTCGGCCTCGGCGGCGGCGGCGAGTTCGTCGAGGGTGCGGGCGTGTTCGAGGGTGAAGGGGCCGACCCTGGTGCGGCGCAAGGCGGTCAGGTGGCCGCCGACGCCGAGCGCGGCGCCCAGGTCGCGGGCCAGCGCGCGGATGTAGGTGCCCGAGGAACACTCGACCTCGACGTCCAGATCGACGAAGTCGTCGACATCACGACGGGCCAGCACCTCGAAGCGCGACACCGTGACCGGCCGGGATGCCAGCTGGACGTCCTCGCCGGCGCGGGCACGGGCGTAGGCGCGCTCCCCATCGATCTTGATGGCGCTGACGGTCGCGGGCACCTGGTCGATGTCGCCGGTCAGCGCCGCGACCCCGTCCGCGATCCGCGCGTCGGTGACGTGGCCCGCAGGCGTGGTCGCGACCACCTCACCCTCGGCGTCGTCGGTGATCGTGGACTGGCCGAGCCGGATGGTCGCGGTGTAGGACTTGCTGGTGAGGATCAGCTGACCGAGCAGCTTCGTCGCCCGCTCCACCCCGAGCACGAGCACCCCGGTGGCCATCGGATCCAGGGTCCCCGCGTGCCCGACCTTCTTGGTGCGCAACAGCTTCCGGCTCCGGGCCACCACGTCGTGGCTGGTCCAGCCACCGTCCTTGTCGACGATCACCAGCCCGCCCAGCTGGCCCACCGCCGAGGTGCGCGCCGCCATCAGCCGTGCGCGATCGCGGTCAGGATCAGCCCGTCGGCGATCAGCCAGCGGCCGTCGAACGACGTGAGCGGGGCGCCGCCGTCGTTCGTCGTGCCCGGCACGAGCAGTTCGGTGTGGAAGGTGCCCGAGCCGGAATCGGCGGTGCGGGTATCGATCTCGAAGGTGATGTGGGCGTCCTCGAAACCGAGCCAGCGCAGCGTCAGCGGGAACCACGCCTTGTAGGTGGCCTCCTTGGCGCAGAACAGCAGCCGGTCCAGGTGCAGGCCGTCGGCGGGCGCGCCGGCCAGCCAGTCGCGTTCGGCGGGCAGGCTCACCGAATCGAGCACACCCTCGGGGAGTTCCCCGTGCGGTTCGGCGTCGATGCCGACCGAGCGGAAGCGCAGCACGTGCGCCATCGCGGCGGCCCGGTAGCCGTCGCAGTGGGTCAGACTCCCGACGACACCGCGCGGGAACAGCGGCATCCCGCGCTCCCCCTTGCCGATCGCCACCGGCGGCTCGCCGAGCTGCTCGAGCGCGAGCCGGGCGCAGTGCCTGGCACCGATGAAATCGCGACGGCGCTTCTCGACCGACTTCGCGATGAGGTGCTCTTCGGCCGGGTGCGCCTTCAGGTCCTCGGGGTACGCCAGCAACTCGGCGGCCGCCACCCCGGACGGCAGAATGTTCTCGAGCAAGCGCGCCTCCCCGCGACTCATGGCCGGACCCGAGTGCTCGACCGGCAAGTTCGGCGGCTGGCGGTACGGAAGGCGGACAGTTTGCCCGTACCCGGTGAGTTACCCATGGTCATCACCAAATCAGTCGTCGATGCCCGAGGCAAATCGCTGTCATATGCCGCGCCTGCGGTCGGCCTTTGCCCGCATCTCCGCGGCGGCGGCCTCCATCTCCGGGGTCACCCGGAAGTGCCCGCCCCAGGAGTTGAGCTCCCCCTCGGCGTAGACCGGTTCGGGCAGGATCTGCCGCAGCAGGGGCTCGGGCATGCCGCGCCGCTTCCATTCGCGCGGATAGCCGAGGGAGACCTCCTCGAAGCGGACGCCGTCGTAGTACGTGGTGCGCGGGATGTGCAGGTGGCCGTAGACCGAGCACACCACGTTGTAGCTGGTGTGCCAGTCGGCGGTGAGATCGGTGCCGCACCACAGCGAGAACTCGGGGTAGAACAGGATCTCGGTGGGCTGACGGACCAGCGGGAAGTGGTTCACCAGCACGAGCGGGGTCTCCGGGTCCAGCGCGTCGAGGCGGCGCTGGGTGTACTGCACGCGGGCGTGGCACCAGGCGTCGCGGGTCAGGTACGGGTCGGGGGCCAGCAGGAACTCGTCGGTGGCGACCACGTTGCGCTCGCGCGCCACGGCCAGTCCCTCGGTCTTGGTCGAGGTGCCCTCGGGCAGCCACGAGTAGTCGTAGAGCAGGAACATCGGCGCGATCGTGACGCGGCCGCCGTACCGCTCGGCGCCGGAGCCGGTCCACACCGGGAACGGGTCCTCGGGGGTGACGACGTCGAGGTCGCGGCACATCGCCACGAGGTACTCGTAGCGGGCGGCGCCGTGCATCTGCACCGGGTCCTTCGGCGTGGTCCACAGCTCGTGGTTGCCCGGCACCCAGATGACCTTGGCGAATCGCTGCCGCAGCAGATCCAGCGCCCACCGGACCTCGTCGGCCTTCTCGCCCACGTCACCGGCGACGATCAGCCAATCCTCCGGCGAGTCCGGCTGGATCTGTTCCACGATCGGCTTGTTGCCCTGATGTCCCACGTGCACATCACTGACCGCCATCAACTTCGGAATCACCTGTCCACAGTGGCACACCCGCGCGCGGGGTCGCCTGGGGGCCGCCGTCGCGGGCCGTGTCACGGCCCTTCGGCGACGAGCAGGTCGAGCAGTCCGGGGAAACGCGCGTCGAGGTCGGCGCGGCGCAGGGCGACGGTGCTGCGATTGCCGTAATCGATCTGCCGGACCAGACCGGCCTGGCGCAGGACGCGGAAATGATGGGTGCGCGTCGCTTTGGTCACCGGGAGGTCGAAGGAGGAGCAGCTGCGATCGCCGTCGGCGCGGTCGAGGGCGAGCAGCGTGATCACCCGGCGGCGCAGTGGGTCGGCGAGTGCGGCCAGCACCGCGCCCAGTTCGAGTTCTTCGGCCTCCGCCATCACACCTCCATCAGGTACGAGTTGCATCGTACCTTCCGTCCGCTTACCGTCACGAAGGTACGACAACGACCATACCTAGGAGAGTCGCGTGACCGAGACCTTCGCCCTGCTGGGCTTCGCCCACCCCAAGCCCGAGCGCCGCGACGAACTCCGCGACCTGCTGCTCTCGTTCGTCGAACCCACCCGCGCCGAGGAGGGTTGCCTCGAGTACCACTTCCATGTCGACAGCGCCGACCCGTCGGTGTTCGCGTTCTACGAGTTGTGGCGCAGCCGCGCGGATCTGGACGAGCACCTCGCGCTGCCGCACATGCGCGCGTTCTGGGAGTCGCGGATGGACTATCTGCGCCGCGACCTCGACATCCGCTTCATCGACATGCTCAGCCCGTATCCGCGCTGAGGCCGATCAGGCGTCGAACAGGCCCGCGACGAACGACAGCACCCGCGGTCGCGCCTGCGCGTCGATCTCGGGATGACCGCCGGGATACTGGCCGAACTCCACCGCCGTCCCCGATGCCCGCATCTGGGCGAGCAGGGCGTAGCTCATCGGCAGCGGGACCACCGTGTCGGCGGCGCCGTGCACGATCAGGATCGGCTGCCGGTAGCCGACAGTCGGCACCACCATGTAGTCGCGCAGGGCCGCGCCGACGCCGTCGGCCTCCACCGGGCGCGCCAGCAGCGAACCGATCGACGCGCCGTCGACCACCTCGCCGAAATCCTCGACACAGCTGGTGGCGATCGCGTCGACCACCTCGCGACCGCGCGGGCTCAGCAAGCCGTTCACATCCAGATCGGGACGCGTCGCGCGCAATCCGGCGAGAATGCCCGCGAACGGGCCGACCAGTTCGTCGACGATCGGCAGGTTCGGGACACGCGGGTCGAGCCGGGACAGGATCTGCTCGAAATTGGATTCCGGCGCCAGTGCGACGGTGCCGCGGAAGTCCAGTTCCGGCGCGTAGTCCCCGGCGAGATTGCCGGTGCCGAGCGCGGCGTGCCCGCCCTGCGAACCGCCGACCACGGCCCAGGTCTTCGACAGGCCGGGCTCGGCCGCGCGCGCGGCGCGCACGAGGTCGATCGTGGCCGTCGCCTCGGTGCGGGTGTGCAGGTACGGGTGCACGGTGTCGGATCCGGCGGACAACCCGAGGTAGTCCGGCGCGACCACGGCCCAGCCCCGGTCCAGGAACGACTGCAGCAGCGGGCGCTCGTGCACCGCCTTGTTCGTCGTGATGCCGCACTGCGGGCCGAGACCGCTGGTGCCGTGATCCCACGCGACGATCGGATAGCCACCCGCGGGCGCGGGCGTGTCCGGCAGCAGCACGAGACCGGCGCCGTTGATGAGTCCGCCGGTGGGCCCCTCGGTGCGGTAGTCGACGATCGCCGCGCGCGACCAGTCACCCCACCCGGAGGGCTGTTCGAGATGCCCGAGCAGCGCGCCCGCGCCTTCCGGCGCCGCCTGCGCGGCGGGAACGCCGAGCCCGGCCGCCGCCAGCAGGACCGCGGCGCCCGTCACCAACCGCAGACCGATACCCCTGGACATCACGCCACGCACTGCTCCGCCTCCATCACCGGCTCGAAGTCGACCGTTCCGACGGTAGTGCGCCCGGGCGATCGAGGCCTCTGGTGTGACGAGTGCCACTTTTCAGGCCGCGCCGCGCGGGATGTCTGCGCCCACCCTGGCCCAGCGGCCGGAGCGGGCCCTGGCGACCACCGCGAGCAGGCGCAGCAGCATGAACGCGACCAGCCCGGACCAGATGCCCGCCACGCCCCAGTCGAACACGAGCGAGAGCCAGATCAGCGGCAGGAAACCGACCAGGGCGGCCGCGAGGGTGGCGGTGCGCAGGAAGGCGGCGTCGCCCGCGCCGAGCAGCACGCCGTCGAGGGCGAAGACCGCACCGGCCACCGGGATCATGGCGACGAAGAACCACCAGATGACGTGGGTGCGGTCGAGCACCTGGGCATCGCTGGTGAACAGCAGCGGGATCACGCCGGCACCCGCGGCGAAGGCGGCGGCCAGGACAAGAGCGAAGATCTCCGACCAGCCGGTGACCCGGCGCGCGATCCCCTTGGCGCCGCGCGCGTTGCCCGCGCCGAGCGCCGCGCCGACGAGCGTCTGCGCGGCGATGGCCAGCGAGTCCAGCGTCAGCGCGAGGAAATTCCACAGCTGCAGCACCAGCTGGTGGGCGGCCACCGAGGCCGCGCCGAAGCGGGCAGCCACCGCAGCCGCCGAGACGAAGCACACCTGGAACGAGAGGCTGCGCACGATGAGATCGCGGCCGAGCACGAGCTGCGCGCGCATCACCGAAGGGCGTGGCCGTAGCGAAACCCGTTCCCGCAGGAGCGCGTACACGAACAGGCCACCCGAGACGAGCTGACCGGCCACGTTGGCCACCGCCGAGCCTGCCAGTTCCAGGCGGGGTGCGCCGAGCAGCCCGTAGACGAGCACCGGGCACAGCAGCGCCGAGAGCACCAGCCCCGCGACCACGTACATCAGCGGACGACGGACATCCTGGACGCCGCGCATCCAGCCGTTCCCGGCCATCGAGAGCAGGATCAGCGGCACCCCGAACAGGGCGATCCGCACCCAGGTCAGCGCTTCCTCCGCGATATCGCCGCCGCCGGCGATCGCCGCGCACAGTGGCCCGGCGAACACCTGCACCACCACCAGGATCGCCAGTCCGATCGCGAGCCCCACCCAGCTCGCCTGGATGCCCTCCTCGACCGCGCCGGCCCGGTCCCCCGCGCCGTGCCTGCGTGCCGCTCGCGCCGTGGTGCCGTAGGACAGGAAGGTGAGCTGAGTGCTCACCGTGCCGACGATCACGCCGCCGACCGCGAGACCGGCCAGCGCCAACGCCCCCAGCCGGCCGACGATCGCCATGTCGAACAGCAGATACAGCGGCTCGGCCACGAGCACACCGAGCGTGGGCAGCGCGATCCCGAGAATCCGCCGCGGCCCGGCTTCGGCCTCCCGATCAACCGTGGAACTCACGCCCGTCCCTCCCGTCCCGGGCGCCTCCCGCGCCGCGTCCGCCCGATGGTCGCACACGTCGCCGACACGTGGTCACGGACGCGACCGACCGGACAATCGCGCCCGTGTCCGCCGCGAAGACGCTGCTCCGGTGCGTCGACCACGGCGAGCCGGCCGGAACTGCGCCCCTCCCCGGCGGCGGCGCGCGGGCGCGATTCCGGCACAGCAGGCGCGCGGTTCGAGCGCTCGCCGGAAGGACCGGCGCGAGTCGGGACGAAAACCGGCCGCCGGGCAGGTCCCGCCCACCTGGGCGGGTCGCGTTGCGCGTGGACCGGTGGGCCGATGCGGGAGAAGTCGTGCGCGGCGGGCGCCGGGGCGGCAATATTGGTCACCTGCCCAGCTTCGGCCGCACGGCCGCTGCCGGCCTACCGGCGTAAGCCCCGAGCACCGAGGACACCGCGATGATGAACCGATGGCGACTGATCACGGCCTTCGCCCTCGTCGGCGCGGCCACCCAGCTGGTGTGGCTCACCTACGCGCCGGTGACGACGGTCGCCGCTGAGCACTTCGACGTCTCCGAATCCGCGGTCGGCTGGCTGGCGAACATGTTCCCGCTGCTCTACGTCGCGTTGGCGGTGCCGGCGGGCATCCTGCTCGACCGGTGGTTCCGGCCCGCGCTGATCGCGGGCGCCGTGCTCACCGCGCTCGGCGCCGACCTGCGGTTGCTGCACGACAGTTTCGCCGTGGTGCTGCTCGGCCAGACCGTCGTCGCGGTGGCCCAGCCGCTCGTGCTCAACGCGATCACCGGCTTCGCCGGGCACTACCTCGACGTGAAGGACCGGGCTACCGGGATCGCGGTCGGCACCGCAAGCACTTTCGCCGGCATGGCCGCGGCCTTCGTCCTCGGCGCGGTCTTCCCCGCCGAGCACCAGCTGTGGACCCTGACCGCGCTCGGCGCCGGATTCTCCACCGTGGCAGCCGTGCTGCTGACGGTCGAACTGCTGCGCGCCGGACGACCTTTCGAGGACCGAGCCCCGGCCAGCTCCGCCGTACCGGCGCGGTCCGCCACGAGCAGCGTCTCCGGAGCGGGCTTCGACCCCGCTGACCGGGCCGAGCCCCCGGCAGGCGCCGACTCGACGACGTCCGGCCCTGATCGAGGCGCGCTCACCACCCCCGGCACGGGCGCGTTCGTCCGGGCGGCGGGCGGGGACTCCGCCCTGACGGTGCTGCGGGCAACCCTGCGCGACCGCTACGTCCGCCGGCTCTGCGCCGCGGTGTTCCTCCCCTTCGGCACCTTCGTCGCCCTCGCCACGTACGGCCAGGCACTGCTCGAACCGGCCGGGGTGAGCGCCGACGCCGCGAGTATCGCGCTGCTGATCAATGTCGTGGCGGGCGTGATCGGATGTGCGGTCGTGCCGGTGGCCGTGCTGCGGCGGGGCGTCGAACTGCCCGCGGTCATGGCCGGTCTCACGGCGAGCGCACTCGCCTGCCTGCTCGTCGCCGTAGCGCCCGGTCTCGCCACCGGCTTCCTGGCCTTCGTCCTGATCGGACTCACTCTGCTGCCGGCGCTGCCGATCGTGCTCGCCCTGGCCGAACGGCGCACGGGGGCGGCCGACGGTACCGCGGCGGGCTTGATCTGGATGTCCGGCAATCTGGGCGGCCTGGTGGTCGCCGGCGCCACCGGCCTACTGGTCGACCGACCGGCGTTCGCCTTCGGGCTGTGCGCGGCCGCGACGATCCTGGGCGTGCCACTGACGTGGCGCCTGCGCGGTGCCCGGTCACCCTCGGCTGCGTGATGCCGGCCATCGTCACCCGGTCAGCCACCGTCACGCGGTCAGCCGGCGGCCTCCGCAGCCAGCCGTCGCCCGCCGGGATCAGCCGTCACTCTGCACAGCCATCCCGCCAGGTCAGCGATGTCCTTCAGGGCCAGCTGCCGTCGATCACAGTCAGCCGTCGTCCTGCGCGAAGAGCCGTCCCCGACGGTCAACCGAGGGCGGCGATCAACGCGCGCACCACATCGCCCGCACTCCCATAGGTGGTGTAGCCCGCGGCGAAACGATGGCCGCCCCCGCCGAAGGCGCTCGCGACCGCCGCGACATCGACGCCGTCGCTGGTGCCCGGCGCCGAATCGCGGGAGCGCAGCGACACCGTCCAGCGGTCGTTCTGCCCGCGCGACTCCTTGAAGACGGCCGCGATCCCCGCCTCCGAGGTGGTGCGGACGACGTCGATCACGCTCTCCACCTCCTCCGGCCCCACCTCGTGGGTGTCGGCGGCGCGCACGAGCGCGTACACCAGACCCACCCCGGCGGCCGACGGCACGACCACGGCGGAGGCGAGCACCTTCGACAGCATCGGCAACCACGAGAACGGATGGGTGTCGAGCAGCACGCGGGTGATCTCGGTGCCGTCGATACCGGTGGCGAGCAGCCGCTCGGCCAGGCCGTGTGAACCGGGACGGGCCCACCGGAACGAACCGGTGTCGGTGACCAGTCCCGCGAACAGGCAGTGCGCGATCTCCGCGTCGATCGGCACGCCCCACGCGTCGAGCAGCCGGGTGACGAGTTCGGTGGTCGAGGCGGCGGTCTCGTCGATCAGGTCGACGGTGCCGAAGCCCTCGTTGGCACGGTGGTGGTCGATCACCAGCGTGGACGACGCACCGGGCAACCGGTCGGCGAGCGCACCGAGCCTGCTGCGCGCGCCGCAGTCGACCACGATCAGCAGATCGACCTCGCCCGGCACCTCCGCGGGCGGCACCAGGTGCTCGATGCCGGGCAGGCTGCGCAGCGAGGCGGGCAGTTCGGCGGGCTCGGCGAACGACACCGTCACCGGCACGCCCCGGCGATCCAGTGCCAGCGCCAGCGCCAGCCCGGACCCGATGGTGTCGGCATCGGGTTGCACGTGGCACAGCACCGTCACCGAACGCGCCGCCGCCAGCACGGCGACGGCCGCGTCCAGCACGGTGGCGCACCGCGCAGCCACGCCGGCCACCGGCGCCGGGCCCTGACCGTTCATGCCCGGTTACTCGTCGCCGTCGTCGTCGCGATCGGACTTGTACGGGTCGGCCTCGCCTGCGTGGGTGGCGTTGGCCGCGACCTTGGCCACCTCGTCGTCGATGGCGCGAGCCCTGGCCAGCAGTTCCTCCATCTCACGGGCCGCGTCGGGCACCGTGTCCAGCGTGAACGACAGGATCGGGGTGAACTTCACCCCGGTCCCCGCCCCCACCTTGGACCGCAGCACGCCCTTGGCCGCGTCCAGACCCGCGGCCGCGGCCGCGTAGTCGGGTTCGGTGTCGAGCGTCTCGCCCATCACCGTGTAGAACACCGTCGCCTCACGCAGGTCGCCGGTCACCTTGGCATCGGTGACCGTGACGAACCGCAGCCGCGGATCCTTGATCTCGTACTCGATCGCGGTGGCCACGATCGAGGAAATCCGCTTGGCGAGTCGGCGTGCCCTGGCTTGATCCACCATGGGTCTGTCCTCCTCTACTAGTCCTCGGGTCCGAAGATCCGGCGGCGTACTGCCAGCAACTCTATCTCCGGACGGGCGGCGACGTGCCGCTCACACTTGTCGAGCACCTCGTTCAGGTGCCCGGTTTCCGCACTGACCATGGCCACGCCGAGCAGTGCCCGGCGGTGCAGGTCCTGATCTCCGGCCTCGGCGGCGTTCACCGCGAAACGCTTCTGCAGCTCGGCCAGGATCGGGCGGATCACCGACCGCTTCTCCTTGAGCGAGTGCACGTCACCGAGCAGTAGATCGAATTCGAGCGCACCGATGTACAGCGGTGCTCACCTCCTGGTTGATGGGATTCGCCCGCATGACCGCACGCCGCACCCGAAGGTCTCGGATGCGGCGTGCGGAACGGTGTGCGATATCAGTCGCGCGGCTTCTCGCGCAGCTCGTAGGCCTCGATGATGTCGCCGTCCTTGATGTCGTTGTAGGTCACGGTCATACCGCACTCGTAACCTTCGCGCACCTCGGTGGCGTCGTCCTTCTCCCGCTTCAGCGAGGAGATGGTCATCGTCTCGGCGATCACCCGGCCGTCGCGGATCAGGCGCGCCTTGGCGTTGCGCTTGACCGAACCCGACAGCACCATGCAACCGGCGATGTTGCCGACCTTCGACGAACGGAAGATCGCGCGGATCTCCGCCCGGCCCAGCTCGACCTCTTCGTAGATCGGCTTGAGCATGCCCTTGAGGGCCTTCTCGATCTCGTCGATGGCCTGGTAGATCACCGAGTAGTACCGGATGTCGACGCCCTCGCGGTTGGCCAGCTCGGTGGCCTTGCCCTCCGCACGGACGTTGAAGCCGATGATGATCGCGTTCGAGGCCGACGCCAGGTTGACGTTGGTCTCGGTGACGCCACCGACACCGCGGTCGATGACGCGCAGACGCACCTCGTCGTCGATCTCGATGCCGAGCAGGGCCTCTTCGAGGGCCTCGACCGTACCGGAGTTGTCGCCCTTGAGGATCAGGTTGAGCTCCGAAGTCTCCTTCAGGGCGGCATCCAGATCTTCCAGGCTGATCCGCTTGCGGCTGCGCGCGGCCAGCGCGTTGCGCTTGCGCGCATTGCGGCGGTCGGCGATCTGGCGAGCGATCCGGTCCTCGTCGACGACGAGCAGGTTGTCACCGGCGCCGGGCACCGAGGTGAAACCGACGACCTGGACGGGCCGCGACGGCAGGGCCGCCTCGACGTCGTCGCCGTGCTCGTCGACCATGCGGCGCACGCGACCGTAGGCGTCGCCCGCCACGATCGAGTCGCCGACGCGCAGCGTGCCGCGCTGGATGAGCACGGTGGCCACCGGGCCACGGCCGCGGTCGAGGTGCGCCTCGATGGCGACACCCTGGGCGTCCATGTCCGGGTTGGCCCGCAGGTCGAGCGAGGCGTCGGCGGTCAGCAGGACCGCTTCCAGCAGCGCGTCGATGTTGGTGCCCTGCTTGGCGGAGATGTCGACGAACATGGTGTCGCCGCCGTACTCCTCGGTCACCAGGCCGTACTCGGTCAGCTGCTGCCGGATCTTGTCCGGGTTCGCGCCTTCCTTGTCGATCTTGTTGACCGCCACCACGATCGGCACGTCGGCCGCCTGGGCGTGGTTGATCGCCTCCACCGTCTGCGGCATGACGCCGTCGTCGGCCGCGACCACGAGGATCGCGATGTCGGTGGCCTTCGCGCCACGGGCACGCATGGCGGTGAACGCCTCGTGACCCGGGGTGTCGATGAAGGTGATCAGGCGCTCTTCGTCGTTCAGGTTCGTCAGCACCTGGTAGGCGCCGATGTGCTGGGTGATGCCACCGGCCTCGCCCTCGCGGACGTTGGCCTTGCGGATCGTGTCCAGCAGTCGGGTCTTACCGTGGTCGACGTGACCCATGACGGTCACGACCGGCGGACGCTGCTCGAGGTCGTCCTCGCCGCCGGCGTCCTCGCCGTAGGTGAGGTCGAACGATTCCAGCAGCTCGCGGTCTTCGTCCTCGGGGCTGACGACGTGCACGACGTAGTTCATCTCGCTGCCGAGCAGCTCGAGGGTCTCGTCGTTCACCGACTGGGTCGCGGTGACCATCTCGCCGAGGTTGAACAGCGCCTGCACGAGAGCGGCCGGGTTCGCGTCGATCTTCTCGGCGAAGTCCGACAGCGACGCGCCGCGGGCGAGACGGATGATCTCGCCGTTGCCGCGGGGCAGCCGCACGCCACCGACGGCGGGCGCCTGCATGTTCTCGTATTCGGCGCGCTTCGCCCGCTTCGACTTACGGCCACGACGCGGAGCGCCACCGGGACGACCGAACGCACCGGCCGCGCCACCACGGCCACCGGGACCGCCCGGACGACCGCCTCCGCCACCGGGACGACCACGGAAACCACCGGCCGCGGGCGCACCGGCACCCTGACCGGCACCGGGGGCACCGCCACCGCCACCGCGGTAGCCGCCACCGCCGCCACCGGGACGACCGGCGCCACCGGGCGCACCGCCCGGACGACCCGGACGGCCACCGGCCGCCGGACCCGGACGCGCGGAGCGCTGGGGCATGGCACCGGGGTTCGGCCGCGGGGGCATCGAACCCGGGGTGGGACGCGGACCACCGGGACGCGGGGCACCGCCCTGCGCGGCGGCCGGACGCGGGCCACCCTGACCCTGACCGGGGCGGGGACCGCCCTGACCGGGCGTGGGACGGGGGCCGCCCTGACCCGGAGCCGGGCGGGGACCGCCCTGACCCGGCGTCGGACGCGGGCCGCCCTGCGGGGCCGGACGCGGCGCGGGACGCTCGCGATCGGGCGCGGAGCTGAACGGGTTGTTGCCGACGCGCGGGGTCTTCGGACCCGGCTTGGGGCCGGGACCGGCGGGACGCGGCGCCTGGGCGCCCGGCGCGGGCTGACCCGGACGCGGCTGACCCGGGCGCGGGGCGCCGGGGGCGGGACGCGGGCCGGGGGTGCCGGGCTTGGCGGCCGGAGCCGACTGCTGCGCGGCGGCCGGGGTGGGCCTGGCGGCCGGAGCCGGCTTCGGCTCGGCCGGAGCCGATTCGGCGGGCGCCGGGGTGGCCGGTGCCGCGGGGGTCGCCGCCGCGGCCGGAGCCGGGGTGGGACGCGGGCCCGGACGCGGACCGCCCGGGGTGGGCTTGGCGCCCGGACGGGCCGCCTGGGACGGTCCGGGGCGGGCCGCCGGCTTCGCGTCGGCCGCCGGGGCGGACTTCGACGCGAGCGATTCGCGCAGACGACGTGCGACGGGTGCTTCCACCGTCGAGGACGCCGACTTCACGAACTCGCCTTGCTCCTTGAGCTTCGCGAGTAGTTCCTTGCTCGTGACACCGAGTTCTTTGGCCAACTCGTGCACGCGGGCCTTGCCTGCCACTGCTCTCCTCACTGAGAGGCCGAGCAGCGCCACCGTGTAAGGGGACGGCGGCCCGCACGACCTCGGGTTATCTCCGATGGACGTTCATCGTTGGTGCTTCACGGTGTGCTCATGAGTGCTCGTGCCTGTTCTCGAGGTACTGCTCCAGGGCTGAGATATCCAGATTTCCGGACACTCGTAGGGCTCTGCCGAATGCTCGGCGCCGCTCTGCGGTGCGCAGACAAGCTGAAACGGGGTGCAGCCAGGCACCCCGTCCGGGAAGTCTGCGCCGCGGGTCGGGAACGATCGCGACCCCGGCCGAGCCGGTGTCCCGATGCCGCGCCACGATCCGCAACAGGTCGGCAGACGGCTCGCGCTGACGGCATCCGATACAGGTTCGCACGGATTGCGCGGGCCGGTCTTCCACCCACTCTACCGGTGACCCGGTCATAACGACGAACCCCTCCCCTCTCGAAGTTACGAACATGTCATCCGGGGGTCGAGATTCCCGCGTTTTCGTCAACTACGGTGCGCCTCCGGCCGCATGGTGCCGCCCTGCTCGGGGGCGGCGTCGCTGCGGATATCGATGCGCCAGCCCGTCAGACGGGCGGCCAGGCGGGCATTCTGGCCCTCCTTGCCGATCGCCAGCGACAGCTGGAAGTCGGGCACGATCACCCTGGCCGCCCTGGCCTCGGGATCGACGACGGTGACCGAAACCACCTTCGACGGCGAGAGCGCGTTGCCGACGAAGGTCGCCGGGTCCTCGGCGTAGTCGATGATATCGATCTTCTCCCCCGCCAGCTCGCTCATCACGTTGCGCACGCGCTGACCCATCGGGCCGATGCACGCGCCCTTGGCGTTCACCCCGGGCACGGTGGAGCGCACCGCGATCTTGGAGCGGTGCCCGGACTCGCGCGCCACCGCGACGATCTCCACCGACCCGTCGGCGATCTCGGGCACCTCGAGCGAGAACAGCCTGCGCACCAGGTTCGGGTGGGTCCGCGAGAGCTGGATCTGCGGCCCGCGCGGGCCGCGCGAGACGCCGTAGACGTAGCACTTGATCCGGTCGCCGTGCTCGTAGGTCTCGCCGGGCACCTGCTCGGCGGGCGGGATCAGGCCCTCGGCGCCGTTGGCCTCGCTGCCGATGCGGACCACCACGATGCCGCGGGCGTTCGCCCTGGCGTCGCGCTGGACGACGCCGCCCACGATGTCGCCCTCGTGGGTGGAGAACTCGCCGAAGGACTTCTCGTTCTCGGCGTCGCGCAGCCGCTGCAGGACCACCTGACGGGCGGTGGTCGCCGCGATGCGGCCGAAACCCTCAGGCGTGTCGTCCCATTCGGAGACCAGGTTGCCGTCGGCGTCGAGTTCCCGCGCCATCACCCGGACCACGCCGGTCTTCTGGTTGATGTCGATGTAGGCGTTGGGCTGATGACCCTCGGTGTGCCGGTAGGCGGTCAGCAGCGCCGACTCGATCGCCGAGATCACGGTCTCGATCGGGATGCCCTTGTCGGCGACGATCGCCCGCAGAGCTTCGATTTCGATGTTCATTCCGCAACCCCTTCGGTGGGAGAGTCACTGTGATGGCCTGCAGCGGCGAGGTCGGCGGGCTCTTCGCCCGGCACGGGGCGGCCCGCGGCGATGCCACCGGCCAGTTCGAGTTCGGCGGCGCCGGGTGGGTTGAACTCCACCTGCACGACGCCGGTGGCGATGTCGGCGAGCGGCACGTGCACGCGGTGCGGCTTGTTCTTGCCGCCGAGCACGAGCGCGATGGTCCCGTCCTCGGCGAGCACCCCGGCGCGCGCCTCGAAGCGGGACTTGCCCTCGACCGGTTCGGCGCCCTCGCGCAGCGTCACCTTCACCTTGCGGCCCTGGGCCCGGCGCCAGTGCCGCTCGGCGGTCAGCGGCCGGTCGACCCCGGGCGTGGTGACTTCGAGCAGATAGGCGGCGTCGCCGGAGTCGGCGGCCTCGTCGAGCAGCGCCGACATCTCCCGGCTGAGCTCGGCGATGGCGTCCAGATCGGCCGGACCGTCGCTGTCGACGGTGACCTTCAACCGAACCGGCGCCAATTCGTCTTTGCCCGCGGACGTGATCGCGACGCCCTCGAGGTCGAATCCCCGGCGTGCGACGAGCTCAGCGACGAGCTGGCTCACCCTTTCCTCGGTGGGCATCGGCATATGGGCGGCTCCTGGTTCAGTTGTGACGCGATCGGAAATTTTCTACGCCGAAGGTCTAGCGTAACGCGCTCCGAGAGTGTAAAGGACCAGCGGACGAGGGTCGCGCACCGGTCCTGGTCGGCGTGCCCGTCGTGTCGTGACACCGGCGAGCGCGCCGCCGCCGATCTGGCACGATGGTGGACGTGCCCTTCCGCCATACCGCCCCGCCGAGCGCCGGGCGACCTTCCGGCATGCGCTCCGACCGGCACGAATCCCGCCCGATGACGAGCGAGTCGTCGTGCCTGGTCGCCGAGCAGCACCCCGGGTCAGCTCTCCCCACCGCACCGGCGACGACCGGATCCACGGCCGGGCCCGCGGACAGCGGCGCGACCACCGCCGTGGCACTGCGGCCATCCTCCGTGCCGGCGCGCTCGGCCCTTGTCGGTCGGCGCCCGGCGGGCCAGCCGCCGACCGAGCCGTCCGGACCCGGACACGCTGCGGCCCACCGGGTTTCGGCCGCGAGTACCGGCATCGACGGGACGCCCACCGACCCGGCGGCGAGCAGCGCCACGACGCTCACGCCGCCGACGCGACCGGGGGAATGGCGGCGGCGTTCGCTCCTGCGCATCGTCGGCGCGAGCGCACTCGGCGTGCCCGCGGTGGCGGTGCTGGCGGCCTGCGCCGAGGACGACACCGTGCACGCCCCGGATCCGCTTGCCGCGCAAGCGGTTCTGGCCCGCGCTGACGCGGCCGCCGCACAGGCCGCGATCGCGCTGGCGCCGCAATCGCAGGCCGTGCTGACCACGATCGCCACCGAGCGCGGTGCGCACGCCGATGCCCTGCGCACCGAGATCGACCGGGTGATCGGCGTCTACGGCGACGGCACCACGCCCGTGCACCGCACCGGCGAGGTGATGGTGCCCGGCCCCGACGGGCGCTCGGTGCCCGCCTCGGTCGCCGCGACACCCACCCAGCCGCTCACGCTCGCCCAGTTGCGCGATCAGCTCGTCCGCTCGCAGCAGTCGGCGGCCACGGCGGCGCGCACCCAATCCGGTTACCGCGCGGGGCTGCTGGCCTCGATCAGCGCGGCCTGCGCCACCCAGGCGGGAGTTCTGCTGACATGACCGAGCAACGCCAGGCGCTCCAAGCCGCGCTGGACCGCGAGTACGCGGCGGTGTACTCCTACGGCGTCATCGCGGCCTACGCCAATGCCGACCGGGCCCGCCTGGTCGCGGAGTTCAGTGCCGCGCACCGGGTCCGCCGCGACGCCACCATCGAACTGCTCGAGGCGAGCGGTACCGCGCCGGCCGCGCCCGCCGCCGCCTACAACCCGCCGTTCCCCGTCGACGACCCGATCCCGGCGGCGCACCTGGCCGTGGCGGTCGAAACCGATTGCGCCGCAGCGTGGTACACGGTGGTCGAACGAGCCGCCGACGAGACGGTGCGCGCCGCCGCGACCGAAGCGCTCACCGAAGCCGCGGTGCGCCGGGCGCGCTGGCAGGCCATCCTGGGTGCGTCCCCGGTGACGACAACGTTCCCCGGCCGCGCAGCGGTGTAGTCGGCGTCAGCGTGCGGTGCGGAGTGCCGGGGCCGCGCGCTCCGGAAGCCCCGCACCGAGCGTCGGCGGCCCCACACGAGCGGTCAGGCGCCCACGTGGGGCCGAGCCGCGAACCGACGGTGGCCCGCCGCCCGGCGCCGCTCGCCGGATCGGTGGGTCGCGACGCCGGCCGCGGCGCCGCGACCCGGCCGACTACGGGCGCATCGCGTACGCGCCGTCGTAGGACTTCACCTGCTGCCACACGCGGTCGAACCGCTCGGCGTCGGCGACCGGGCTGCGCAGGGCGCCGACGGCCCACGCGCGCTGGTCCTCGGTGACCGACGGCTTGCCCAGCAGGGCGGTCGCATGGGTGTTGAAGTCGCGGATCTGGAAGTCGAAGATCTGGTCGACGACATCGCGATCCAGGCCGGTGAGCTCGGCCTGCTCGAGGATCAGCTGGCCGTAGACCACCGTCGAGAACAGGTGGCCGATGGTCAGCATGAAGTCCAGGTCCTTCTGCTGGGCGGCGTCGGGCGCGGCGGTGAGCAGCAGGGTGCGCAGCGCCTGGGCCTGCTCGTAGAACCGGGCCACGTTGGGCACCTGCGCGGCCTGCTCGTAGGCCGGGGTCCAGTCGGCGAACTGCACCTTGCCCGCGCCGCGCGCCGGGCCCTGCTGCCAGAAGAACTCCTGGTCGCCCGGCGCCAGGTCGGTGCCGATCGCCGGGTACTCCTTCGGATTGAGCAGGTAGTTCGGCATGAACTTCAGGATCTGGCCCACGTTCACGTGCACCGTGCCCTCGAGCCGGGGCAGGTGATTGATGTAGCGCGAGGCCTGCGCGAAGTAGGTGGCCTTCTCGAAACCCTTGGCCGCCAGCACATCCAGCAGCAGGGTCATCGCGACCTCGCCCTCGGAGGTCACCTTCGACTTGGTCATCGGGTTGAACAGCAGGTAGCGGCGGTCCTCGAGCGAGGCGCTGCGGAAGTAGTCGACCGCGCGGTCGCTGAACAGCTTCATCGCGATCAGCCGGGCGTAGGCCTCGACGAAATTGCCGCGCACGTGGGCGAAGTCGGTGACCGGGTTGCCGTAGAGGATGCGGTTGTTGGCGTGGGTGATGGCCTCGAAGAACGAGTGCTCGACCATGCCGATGCCGCCGTGGCAGAGGTTGAACTTGCCCACGTTGACGGTGTTGAGCGCGGCCGAGAACGCCTCGGGCCCCTCGTGCAGCACGTCGGCGGCGGTCACCGGGTAGTTCTCCAGCCGGAAGTGGCTGACATACATCTGTCCGTGGATGACGCTGTCGATCAGGTGGTAGTTCTCGTGGCGGCTGTCGGCCGCGAACCAGACGTAGCCCTCGGCGCCTTCGACGTCGGCGCGGCGGGAGAAGACCGAGACCATCGAGGCCACGTTGCCGTTGCCGATGTAGTACTTCTCACCGCTGGCGCGGAACAGGATGCCCGCCTCGGCGTCGGCGCTGCCCGGCTCGCTCGGGGTGAGGATCAGGTCGGTGTTGTAGATGTCGGCGCCGTGCTCACGCTCGGACAGCGCGAAGGCCATGACCTGACCCTCGTCGAGGTCGGCGGCGGCCTTGCGCTTGGCGATCTCGTTGTCGCTCTGCCAGATCGGGCCGAGGCCGAGAATGGTGACCTGCTCGGCGTACCAGTACGCCAGGCCGTAGAAGCCGAAGATCTCCGAGAGCGCCGCGTTGCGGGCGGCGTCCCAGCGCTTGTTCGGGTCGCCGTCGGCGTAGGCGGCCGGGGTCAGGAAGGTCGCGAACAGCTTCTCCTTCGCGACGAAGTCGAGGAATTCCTGGACCCACACCGCGGCCCGGTCCTCGGCCAGCAGCTGCGCCTTCCCCTTGGATTCGAACCACTCGATGGTGGCTCGCAGCAGCCGCCGGGTCTCGGCATCGAAATGCTGAGGGTCGTAGGTGGCGGGGTTGAACAGCAGGCTCGGCGAACTTGTCATGCCGGTAACTTAGCAGCGCCGCCGTGCCACCACACCCGCCCTACCTGCATGTTTCCCCTACGTAAGCGTAAGTTCGCCGGAGACAGCGAACGCGCCGCCCCAGGCGGGGACGGCGCGTTCACGAGGTCGAGGCTCAGCCGCGGATCTTCGCGGTGACCGCGGCCACGGCGTCCTCGGCCGGGATCTCCTCGGCCTCGCCGGTCATCCGGTTGCGCAGCTCGACCTTGCCGTCGGCCCAGCCGCGGCCGATCACCAGGATCCAGGGCATGCCGAGCAGTTCGGCGTCCTTGAACTTGACGCCGGGCGAGGCGGTGCGGTCGTCGAAGAGGACCTCGAGGCCCTGCTTGTCCAGACCGGCCACGACCTGCTCGGCGCCCTCGCGGGCGGCGGCGTCCTTGTTGGCGATCACCACGTGCACGTCGAACGGGGCCACCTCGGCGGGCCAGCGCAGGCCCTTCTCGTCGTGCTGCTGCTCGGCGATGACCGCGACCAGGCGCGAGACACCCACGCCGTAGGAGCCCATGGTGAGCCGGACCGGCTTGCCGTTCTCGCCGAGCACGTCGACGTCGAACGCGTCGGTGTACTTGCGGCCGAGCTGGAAGATGTGGGCGATCTCGATGCCGCGCGCGGCCACCAGCGGACCCGCGCCGTCCGGTGAGGGATCGCCGTCGCGGACCTCAGCGGCCTCGATGGTGCCGTCCGGGGTGAAGTCGCGGCCGACGACGAGCCCGACGACGTGCTTGCCGGACACATCCGCGCCGGTGATCCACGCGGTGCCCTCGACAACGCGCGGGTCGACCAGGTAGCGAACCCCGTTGGCCTGCAGCGACTTCGGGCCGATGTAGCCCTTCACCAGGAAGGGGTTGGCGGCGAAATCGGCCTCGGTGAGCAGCTCCACCTCGGCGGGCTCGACGGCGGCTTCGAGGCGCTTGTCGTCGACCTCGCGGTCACCGGGGATGCCGATGCCGAGGATTTCGGTCTTGCCGTCGGGGTGGCGCAGCTTGACCATCACGTTCTTCAACGTGTCGGCGGCGGTGACGGTGCGGTCGAGCACCTTCGCCTCGTTGGCCCAGTTGACCAGCGTCGCGATGGTGGGCGTGTTCGGGGTGTCGTATTCGACCGCGGCGGGCTGACCTTCGATGGGCAGCGGCGCGGGCGCCGGGGTGACCACGGCTTCGACGTTGGCGGCGTAGCCGGACTCGACGCAGCGCACGTAGGTGTCCTCACCCACGGGGCTCTCGGCGAGGAACTCCTCGGACGCGCTGCCGCCCATGGCGCCGGAGGTGGCCGCCACGATCACGTACTTGACGCCGAGTCGTTCGAAGATGCGCTGGTAGGCGGCGCGGTGGGTGGCGTAGCTGGTGGCGAGGCCGTCGTCGTCGAGGTCGAAGGAGTAGGAGTCCTTCATCACGAACTCGCGGCCGCGCAGGATGCCGGCGCGGGGCCGTTCCTCGTCGCGGTACTTGTTCTGGATCTGGTAAAGCGTGACCGGCAGATCCTTGTAGGAGTTGTACTCACCCTTGACGGTGAGCGCGAACAGTTCCTCGTGGGTGGGGCCGAGCAGGTAGTCGCCGCCCTTGCGGTCCTGCAGCCGGAACAGGGCGTCGCCGTATTCGGTCCACCGGTTGGTGGTCTCGTAGGGCTCGCGCGGCAGCAGGGCGGGCAGCGAGATCTCCTGGGCGCCGGTGGCGTCCATCTCCTGGCGCACCACGTCCTCGATGCGACGCAGTGTGCGCAGGCCCAGCGGCAGCCACGAGTACACGCCCGGCGCGATCCGGCGCACGTAGCCGGCGCGGACGAGCAGTTTGTGGCTTGGCACCTCGGCGTCGGCGGGATCGTCTCGCAGGGTGCGCAGGAACAGTCGGGAGAGGCGGGTGATCACGGCTCCACAGCGTAGTCCCTGGTCCGGCGACGCTCACAGCGGATTACCGCCAGTCGGCCACCACCGGCCCACGCGCCGTGCGGTAGATCAGAATACCCAATTTTCCAAGCAGCCAATCAGCAGATAACAAAGCTATAACGTAGCCCGCTCGATTGGATATTCGACGACTAGATTCCTTTCTGTGTGAATTCACATTTCATAAATGAAAACGGTAGCTGACCAGCACGGTTGAGGCTACCCTTGCGGGGAGGTCCGATATGGCCGAGAACAAGCCACTGCGCCGACGCTGTACAGCGGTGTTCGCAGGCGCCGCGCTCGTGGCGGCGGCGCTTGCCGGGTGCACGAAGACCGAGACCACCGAGAGCGGTCAGCTACTCCAGTCCCTGCGCGACAAGGGCGCGATCACCGTGGGTTTCGCCGGCGAGGCGCCCTACTCGTTCGATCAGAACGGCCAGCTGACCGGCGCCACCGTCGCCCTGCACCGGGCGATCTTCGCCAACCTCGGCATCAAGACCGTCGACGGTGTGCAGACCGAATTCGGCGCCCTCATTCCCGGCCTGCAGGCGAATCGATTCGATGCCGTCAGCGCCGGAATGTCGATCTTGCCGAAACGCTGTGAACAGGCCGCATTCAGCGAACCGGAATTCATGTACACCACCGCGCTGATGGTGAAATCCGGTAATCCGATGAATTTGTCGGATATGCAATCGATCAAGGCGAGCGGCGCGAAGATGGCCGCGATGACCGGCGCCATCGAGTCCGACTACGCCGCCTCGCTCGGCATCGACGCCACTCAGGTCGCCACCCCGCAGGACGGGATGGACGCCGTCACCTCGGGGCGCGCGGACGTGTTCGCGCTCACCGCGATCTCGCTCAACTGGCTCAAGAGCCACACGCCGAACGCGGCCGTCGACGTGACGCCGTCGTTCGTGGCCGTCATCGACGGCAAGCCGCAGATCGGCGCGGGCGGCACGGTGTTCCGCACCACCGATCCCGACCTGCTCGCGGCCTACAACACCGAGCTGGCCAAGATCACCTCGGACAAGGACAAGTACCTGTCCATCGTGGGTGAGTTCGGGTTCACCGAGCGTGAGCTGCCCGACCCGAAGTACACGACGGCCAAGCTCTGCAAGGGCGAGATCTGACCCGACCGATGCACAATCTCGACGCGTTGCGTGCTGCCCTCCCGGCGATCTGGGAGGGCATCATGGTCACGCTGGAGCTCACCGTCGGCGGCGCGCTGCTCGCGTTCGTCCTGTCCCTGGTCCTCGGTATCGCCGCCCGATTCCGCAATCTCGCGATCCGTGGCAGCGCGAGGGTCCTGATCGAGTTCTTTCGCGGCACCTCGCTGCTGGTGCAGATCTTCTGGCTGTTCTATGTGCTGCCGCTGCTGGGCTACAAGCTGGACCCGGTGTTCTGCGGCATCCTGGCGCTGGGTCTGAACTACGGCGCGTACGGCGCCGAGGTGGTGCGCGGCGCGCTGAACGCGGTGCCGCGCGCGCAGTTCGAGGCGGCGGTGGCGCTGAACTTCAGTCCGTGGCAGCGGATGCGGCGGGTGCTGTTCCCGCAGGCCTGGGCGCTGATGCTGCCGTCGCTGACCAACCTGCTGGTGCACCTGCTCAAGGGCACGGCCCTGGCGTCCTACATCACCCTGCACGACCTCACCTACGAGATCGGCACCCTGCGCAAGACCACCGGTGACACCCTGTTCTCGTTCGGGATCGGCCTGCTGATCTACTTCGTCCTCGCCTATCTGCTCACGCTCGGCATGAACATGCTCGAGACGCGGGCCAAGCGGAAGCTGGGCCGGGGCGCCACGCTCAAGGACGTGCTGAGCCTGGCGCCCGACGACGCGCACGCGAAGGTGGCGCCATGACCGCGCAATGGAGTTGGGAGCGCGCCCGCGAGGCGCTGCCGGTGCTCTGGGACGGTTTCCAGATCACCCTGCTGGCCACGCTGCTCGGGTTCGCGCTGGCCGCGGTGCTCGGCCTGCTGATCGCGATCATCCGGCAGTCGACGCCGCGCTGGATCGCCGCGCCGGTGCACGCGGTGAGCGAGTTCGTCCGGCTCACACCGCTGGTGGTGCAGCTGCTGTTCGCCTACACGCTGCTCACCCAGTTCTCGGCGCTGCAGATCGGCATCACGGTGCTGGGCATCCACTATTCGAGCTACCTGGCCGAGGTGTACCGAGCCGGGATCGAGGCGGTACCGAAGGGGCAGTGGGAGGCGGCGCGGGCCCTGTCGCTGCCGCCGCTGCGCACCTGGCGGGCGGTGGTGCTGCCGCAGGCGATCCGGGCCAGCCTGCCCGCGCTGGGCACCAACGCCGTGTCGATGTTCAAGGACACCCCGTTCCTGTTCGCCATCTCGGTGGTCGAATTGGTCACCGCCGCACAGCAGTTCGGAGCGCGCAACTTCGCCTACCTGGAGGCGATCACCCTGGCGGGCGTGTTCTTCCTCGTCGCCAGCTACCCGACCTCCGTGCTGATCAGAAGACTGGAGAAGCGCCTTGCCTACTACTGACGAGATGATCCGATTCGATCGGGTGGTGAAGCGCTTCGGCGACCTCGTCGTGCTCGACGAACTGGATTTCAGTGTGCGGCGCGGCGAGAAGGTGACGCTGATCGGTCCGTCCGGGTCGGGCAAGACCACCATCCTGCGCCTGCTGATGACGCTGGAGACGATCACCGACGGGGTGATCTGGGTCGACGGCGAACCGCTCACACACACCGAGCGCGGCGGAAAGCTGGTGCCCGCCAAGGAGAAACACCTGCGCGCGGTGCGCACCAAGATCGGCATGGTCTTCCAGCAGTTCAACCTGTTCCCGAACATGACGGTGCTGGAGAACATCACCGAGGCGCCGGTGCACGTGCTCGGCAAGTCGAAGACGGAGGCCAGGGAGCGGGCGATGCGGCTGCTCGAGGTGGTCGGCCTGGCCGACAAGGCGCGCGCGCATCCTTCGCAGCTCTCGGGTGGGCAGCAGCAGCGGGTGGCGATCGCGCGCTGCTGCGCGATGGACCCGAAGGTGATGCTGCTCGACGAGGTGACCTCGGCGCTGGACCCCGAACTGGTCGGCGACGTGCTCGACGTCCTGCGCACCATCGCCGAGACCACCGACATCACCATGCTGATCGTCACCCACGAGATGCGGTTCGCGCGCGAGGTGTCCGACCGGGTACTGATGTTCGACTCCGGCCGCATCGTGGAGCAGGGACCGCCCGAGCAGATCTTCGAGGCGCCCACCAACGAGCGCACCCGCAAGTTCCTGGAAGCGGTCCGGTGAGCATCGCCGGTCCGGTGCCCGCGCGCTGATCGAGACCACCGGACACGGGGCGGGCCGCGATCGGTCGGGGCGCGGCGATTACCGTGGACGCTCGTGCTGGTGCTGCTACCCCCCTCCGAAACCAAATCCGACGGCGGATCGGGCGCGCCGCTGGATCTCACCGACCTGGCGATGCCGCAGCTGAGCGCGGTGCGCGACAAGCTGGTCACCGAAGTCGTGCAGCTGGCCGCCGACCCGGCCCGGTCGACGGAGGTGCTCGGCCTCGGCAAGGGCGCCGACGCCGAAATCGCCCGCAACGCGAGCCTGCGCACGTCGGCGACACGGCCCGCGCTCGAGCGCTACACCGGTGTGCTCTACGACGCGCTGGCGGCGACATCGTTCACGAAGGCGCAGCGGGCCAAGGCGTACGCGCGCCTCGGCATCGGCTCGGCGCTGTTCGGCGCGGTGCGCGCCGGCGATCCGATCCCGGCCTACCGCCTCTCCGGCGGCACCAAACTGCCCGGGCTGCCGACCCTGTCGGCGCTGTGGCGCGACGTGCTGCCCGACGCCCTCTACGCCGAGGCGGCGGGGGAACTCGTGATCGACCTGCGTTCGGGGACCTACCAGCAGCTGGGCCGGGTCCCCGACGCGATCACCGCCAACGTGCTCACCGAGCACCCCGACGGCTCACGCACCGTCGTGAGTCACTTCAACAAGCATCACAAGGGCCTGCTGGCCCGCGCGCTGGTACTCACCCGCGCCGAGCCGACCGATATCCGGGCGGTGGCGCGTGTGGCGACCAAGGCGGGGCTGCGCACCGAGATCGCCTCCCCCACCGAACTTCTCATCATCACCTGACAGGCGGCGAGGCAGGCAGCCCGCGGTCGGCCCGCCTCGCCTGTCCTCAGCCCGCCGACCCGAACCAGATCGGTTCGCAACCCGCGATATCGCACCCGATCCGCGGATCGAAGATCGCCCGGCCCAGTTCGGCCGAGCCGGTCACGCTCAGCACCGAATACAGCAGTTGCCCGAACGAATTCGCGCTGCCGGAATCGACGACCACCGCCGCCGACCGTGCCGGCGCCTGCGCTGTCGCGGGCCCGGCCACGGCCGCACCGAGCAGGGTGAGGGCGGCACCGGCCACCAGTCCTCGCGTCATCGCGTCTTTCATCTGTCTCCTCCGATCGCACCGACCCGGTGGAGAACACTGCCGTTCCTCGTTTTCCGGCGCCAGCCCGGAAAACCAGGGGCCTACGCGGTGGCCGGGGCGCCCATGAGCTGGATGAGGTTGCCGCAGGTGTCGTCGAAGACGGCGGTGGTGACGGCGCCCATGGGCTGGGGCGGCTGGGTGAACAGGACGCCGCGGTCGGTCAGGCGGCGGTATTCGGCCTCGAGATCGTCGACGGTGAAGACCATGCACGGGATGCCGTCGGCGGTGAGCGCGGTCTTGTAGTTCTGCGCGATGGGGTTCTGGTCGGGTTCGAGCAGCAGCTGGGTGCCGTCGACGTCGGCGGGTGAGACCAGCGTGAGCCAGTCGTACTCGCCGAGCGAGACCCGGTCCTTGACCTGGAAGCCGAGCACGTCGGTGTAGAACTTCTCGGCCTTGTCCTGATCGTCGACGAAGATGCTGGTCACTCCGATGCGGATCATGTGTCCTCCTGGGGGATGGGCCATCGCCGCGACACCGCGCGCAGCGGCGCGAAATCAGCGTGATGGAACTTGTATCTGCCGGCACGACGGGTGGTGACCAGTCCCACGGCCTCGAGCATCCCCAGGTGCTGGGTGATCGCCTGCCGCGAGGAACTGATCCCGTGCTTGGTGGCGAGCTTGGCGCAGAGTTCGAACAGAGTCTGCCCGTCCCGATCCGCCAGTTCGTCCAGGAGCGCGCGGCGTGTCGAGTCCGCGAGCGCGGTGAAGATGTCGGTCACGATGCGTGCGCCTCCCGTCGTCTCCCCCGGAACAATAGGCAAGCCCCCACTTGCATGTCAAGCATCGGCGCAGGTGGCCTGCCCACGAACCGGGCGGCCCCGGCTACTACCCCCGCCAGGAGCGCGCGGCGGCCGTCAACCGCGCGCGCACCAGATCCACGTGCGGCCGGGGCGGTGCTCCGACGCGACGGGCCAGGAATCCGGTGTTGATCGGCGGGTCATCCGGATCGAGCAGCGCCACCAACCGGGCCGCGGCGAGCTCGCGCGCGCACAGGTAGCGCGGCAGCACGCTGATACCGGCCCCGGCGAGCACCGCGGCCAGGACCGCGCGCAGATCGGCGACGACCAGCGCCGGTTCGGCCTCGAGCCGGGTCTCGAAGACATGCCGCCAGTAGCGGCGCAGGATCGGCAGATCCGCGGCGTAGCTCAGCAGCGGCAGCCCGGCCAGCGCGCCGGGGCCCTCGGCACGCAGCCGGTCGAGGTCGATCCGCGCGGCGACCCCGGGCGCGGCGACGAGCACGAATTCCTCGTCGACGAGCGGCTCGGCGAGCACGGTCCGGCCACGCGGCCGGGACGTGGCGATCACCAGATCCAGTGTTCCCGAGCGCAATTCGGCCAGCAGGTCGTCGGTCAGGCCCGGCCGGACGACGACGCGCACCCCGTCGGCGAGCAACGACGCGAGCGCGGGCACGACCTGCACCGCGATCATCTCCGCCGGACCGCCGAGCAACACCGGCGGATCGGGCGGCGCGGCGCGCTCGGTGACCGTGCCGCTGACCACCGCCTCCAGTTCCTCGAGCGGCGCGCTAACCCGCGCCGCCAGCTCGTGCCCGGCGGCGGTGGCGGCCACCCCGCGCGGCAGCCGCTCGAACAGCGGCCTGCCCAGGTGCCGCTCGAGCGCCTGGAGCTGCGCGGTGACCGTGGGCTGGGACAGGCCGACCTGGGCGGCGCCCGCCGTCAGCGATCCGGTGCGGTACACGGCGAGGAATGTCCGCAGCTGCACCAGATCCATCGAGCCATCGGCTTGCCTATGTCTCATATCGGTCATCCTATTGGTCAACGGATTCCCCCGGACCTAGCGTGGATTTCGGCGGTCGGCGACCCGGCCGCCGACCCCCTGTCGAATGGAGTAGGAATCCGATGGCACACATCCTGTTCGTCCTGACCGGTGCCGACCACTGGACCCTGGCCGACGGCACCGCGCACCCCACCGGGTACTGGGCCGAGGAGTTCGCCGCACCCTACGAGGCGTTCACCCGCGCCGGTCACACCGTCACCGTCGCCACCCCCGGGGGCGTCGTCCCGACCGTCGACAAGGCGAGCCTGGCCCCCGACGTGAACGGCGGCCCCGACGGCGCGGCCGCGGTCGCCGACGCCCTGTCGGCCGCCGAACCCGCACTGCGCCACCCCGTTTCAATCGACGAGATCACCCTGTCCGACTACGACGCGGTCTTCTACCCCGGCGGCCACGGCCCGATGGAAGACCTCGCCGTCGACCCGGCCTCCGGTGCGCTGCTGTCCGCCGCGCTGGTCTCGGGCAAGCCGCTCGGCGTCGTCTGCCACGGACCGGCCGCGCTGCTCGCCACCGCCGATCCCGCGGGCCACTCCCCCTTCGCCGGCTACCGGCTGACCGGTTTCAGCAATGCCGAGGAGACCCAGGCGGGCCTGGCCGACAAGGCGAAGTGGCTGCTCCAGGACCGCCTCGTCGCGCTCGGCGTCGACTACCGCGAGGGCGAGCCGTGGGCGCCGCACATCGAGATCGATCGCAACCTCTACACCGGCCAGAACCCGGCGTCCTCGGCCGAACTCGCCGCGAAGATGCTCGCCGCGCTGTGAGCGCCGGAGCTCATGCGGTGAGCTGAGCCAGTTCGGCGGCGAGATTGACCCGCGCCCGCTCCTCGTAGCGGGCGCGGGCGGTCGGGGTGCGATACAGCACCGGCTGGTTCGCCAGCGCGCGCAGCACGCCGGCCCGGCCCGCGCGGAACAGGTCGTCGGGGACGTGGGCGTATTCGGTGCGCACGGCCGTGGCATAGGCGGCGTAGCTCGCGGCGTCGCCGCCGAGCACGACCAGGTCGGCGTCGCAGAGCACGGCGCCGTTGGCATCGCCCGCTTCGGAGTCGTGGCCGCGGGTGAGCAGCACCAGCCGCACCACCTCGTCGACGAGTTCCGGTGCGGCGTCGAGGGATTCGAGGACGTCGCGGGCCAGATCGGCGCTGCGTTCCTCGTTGTCGGCGCGATCGACGGCGTAGATGGCGTCGTGGAAGAAAGCCGCGTACCTGACCGCGTCGATATCCGTTGCGTGCTCGGCCAATTCGTCGATGGCGGTCAGCATCGCGCGCAGATGGTCCAGGGTGTGGTATTGCCGGTGGGGTTCGGCGTAGCGGGCGATGATCCCCGCGCCGAGCGCGGTGGAGTCCACTCCGGCCAGCGCGGTCCAACGGTCGAGCAGATCCAGCGACGGCGACGACATCACTCCAGTGTCGGCGGACCGGCACGAGCCGACAACCCCGTTCACCGGAATGGCCGGGAACCGAAAAGCGTTCGTCTGGAATGTGACTGATACCGCAGTGCTGTCCGAGGACCTGAAGACGTATCTGGACGAGGAGAAGGTGTACGCGACCGTCGCCACGGTCGGCGCCAACGGGCACCCCCATCTGACCGTGGTCTGGATCAAACGCGAGGGCGACGAGCTGGTGTTCTCCACCACCGTCGACCGCCAGCAGGCCAAGAACCTGGCCCGCGATCCGCGCATCACGGTGATGGTGAACCCGCCCGAGCACCCGTTCCTCTACGCCGAGATCCGCGGCACCGCGACCACGGCCTCCGACCCCGAGCGCGCGCTGCCCGACGAGATGTCGCTGAAGTACACCGGCAAGCCCTACCGCGAGTTCAACCCGGCCTCGGTACACGACGGCGACCGGGTGATCGTGCGCGTCACCCCGCGCCGGGTCGCGGGCCGCTTCTGACCGCGGGGCCCGGCGCACTCAGCTGCGCTGGGCCTCCTCCTGGGCGTGCTGGGCCTGCACCAGCTGCGCGGGCGTGTAGCGCAAGGTCAGTGCGACGAGTCCGGCCAGCACCGCGAGCCCGGCACACACCAGCAGCACCAGCGTGTAGCCGCTGTTGAGCGCGTCGATCTCGGTGGGGTTCATCTGCGCCGCCAGCCCGTCGCGGCCACCCAGTGACAGCGTGCGCGAGGCCGCGATCGGGCTGAGCAGGCCGATGGCGATCGGGGTCGCCAGGTTCATGAACATCTGGCCGACCGCCGAGAGCGGGCCGATGTTCGAGGGCGGCACCCCGACCAGCACACACAGCGGCGCCAGCACCATGGCCACGCCGACGCCGAAGCCGATCACCAGCAGCAGCGTGAGCAGCGTCGGCAGGTACTGCACGTGCCGGTCCAGGGTCGAGCCGAAGAACAGGCCGCAGGCCAGCACGGTGGCCGCCGCCGCGAGCAGCCAGCGCGGCGCGATCACCAGCGCCGCCTTGGAGGCCACCGCGCCGCCGACGCCGATGCCGATGGTGAACGGGATCGAGGCGAGACCGGCCTGCAGCGGGCTGTAGCCGAGCACGTTCTGCAGCAGCTGGGCGACGAAGAACGTCATCGCGCCGAGCACCGCGCCCGCCAGGAAGATCAGGGCGAAGGTGGCGACCCGGTCGCGGCTGTCGAACAGCGACCAGGGCAGCAGCGGATCGGCCTCGCGGCGTTCGGTGAGCACGAAGATCACCAGCAGCGCGAACCCGCCGATCAGCGAGCCGAGGATGATCGGGCTGGTCCAGCCCATCGCCGGGCCCTCGGTGGCGCCGAAGACGATGGTCGCGCAGGCGAGGGTGCCCAGGATCGCGCCCTTGATGTCGAGCGGGGTGCGCTGGTGCACGGTGTCGGTGAGCTTGTAGACGGCGCCGAGCACGATCAGCGCGCCGATCGGCACGTTGATCAGGAAGATCCAGCGCCACGAGAACTCGGTGAGCGCGCCGCCGACGACCAGGCCGCCGACCGAGCCGATACCGGCCATCGACCCGACGATCGCGATCGCCTGGTTCCGGGCGGGCCCGGGTGCGAAGGTGGTCGCGACCAGCGCGAACGCGGTCGGCGCCGCGATCGCGGCGCCCGCACCCTGGAAGGCGCGCGAGATCAGCAGCATCGCCTCGCCGGTGGCCAGGCCACAGGCCAGCGAAGCGGCGGTGAACAGGCCGACACCGTAGATGAGCATCCGCTTGCGGCCGAAAGCGTCGCCGAGCCTGCCGCCGAGCAGCATCAGACCCGCAAAGGTCAGGCCGTAGGAGGTCACCGTCCACGCGCTGCCGGAGCTGGACAGCCCCATCTCCTCCTGCAGTCGCGGCAGGGCGAAGATCACGACGGTGCCGTCGAGCACCACCATGAGCTGCAGGCCGCTCAGTGCGAGGATGGCGAGGCCGAAGGCCCGCTTCGTCACCGGATACTGCATCGTCGCAGCGGGTTTATCGAGCACAACGAGGCAGTGTAATTGGCACCGCGGCAACGCACGGGTGCGCGGGCCGCGAAGCTAGTCCAGCCCGAAACCGGCGGTCGGCCCGATGACGATGATCGCGGGCGGCCGGATCCCCTCGGACTTGACCTTCTCCGCGACCGTCGCCAGGTCGGCGCGCACCACCCGCTGGGTGCGCAGCGTGCCCTCCTGGATGACCGCGGCCGGGGTGTCGGCCGCGCGGCCGCCGTCGAGCAGGGCCGCGGCGAACTTGTCGATCCGCTCGACCGCCATCATCAGCACGAGGGTGCCGCGCAGCTTCGCCAGCGCCGCCCAGTCGACGAGCGAGTCGGGGTGATCGGGCGCCACGTGTCCGCTCACGACGACGAATTCGTGGGTCACGCCGCGATGGGTCACCGGGATGCCCGCGGCGCCGGGGACCGAGATCGGGCTGGTGATGCCGGGCACGACCGTCACCGGGATGCCCGCCTCGGCGCAGGCCTCGAGTTCCTCGTAGCCGCGGCCGAACACGTACGGGTCGCCGCCCTTGAGCCGGACGACGAACTTGCCAGCCTTCGCGCCCTCGACGAGGGCGAGATTGATCGCCTCCTGCGCCATCGAGCGGCCGTAGGGGATCTTCGCGGCGTCGATCACCTCGACGTGCGGGCCGAGTTCGGCGAGCAGTTCCGGCGGGGCCAGCCGGTCGGCCACGACCAGGTCGGCGCGGGCGAGCAGGCGGCGGCCGCGCACGGTGATCAGGTCGGGGTCGCCGGGTCCGCCGCCGACGAGGGCGACGCCGGGGGTCACCGGTTCCGAATCGTCGGTCACCACGCCGGATTGCAGCGCTTCGAGCAGGCCGTTGCGCACGGCGGCCGAGCGGCGGTGCGCGCCACCGGCGAGCACGCCGAGGGTCAGGCCGTCGTAGCGGGCGGTGGCCGGGGTGACGGCGGTGCCGTCGCGGGCGATGTCGGCGCGGACGCAGAAGATCCGCTTCGCGGTGGCCTCGGCGACGACCGCCGCGTTGGTCTCGGGTTCGTCGGTGCAGGCCATCGCGTACCAGGCGTCGTCGAGATCGCCGTCGGCGTAGGCGCGCAGGGTGACGGTGAGTTGCCCGGCGGTCGCCATGCCCTCGACCGCGGGCGTGACCGCCCTGCTGATCACGTGGACGTCGGCACCGGAGGCCACGAGCAGACCGAGCCTGCGCTGGGCGACCGTTCCGCCGCCGACCACGACGACCCTGCGCCCGCGCAGATCGAGCCCGACCAGGTAGTTCGGGTCCCCGGCGGGCTGGTTCGCTGCGGCGTCTGACGTGTTCGGCACAGTGGACGAGCCTAGTTCGTGGCACCGACGGCGCCGAATTCGGCCGCCGACACACCCGGGTGCTCCCGCGGCGCTCAGCCCACGTGGGGGTTGTTCTGGACCCAGCGGAACTCGGTGGCGCGGAGCGGGAAGCCGTCGAGGTCGGTGCGGGTCAGGGTGACCGTCGTCGCCTTGCCGTCGACGTCGCCGCGCAGGACGAGCCGGTCGTCGGCGGGCCGCTCGACGGTGAGGGTGGCGTACGGCGCCGGCGCCGAATCCGGTTGCCCGGCGGGCAGACTCAGGGTCAGCGTGGACGCGGCGGGATCGGTGTCCGCCACGGCGGGGACTAGGGTGTCGTCCATCCGCTGGTAGGCGGCGCCGCCGGTATCGATGATCAGGCGTTGCCAGCGCGTCTCGTCGGTGCGCAGCGCGGGCACTCGATCACCGTCGACGGTGTACTCGGCGACCTCCCAGATGCCGTACAGCTCCGGTTTCGGTGCGCCGCCGCCGTACTCACGCCAGGACTCCATGCCGAGGTACACACAGCCGGCCACGATCCACAGTCCGAGCGCGACCTGTGCCAGGCTCGCCCACCGATTCGCGCGGGCGGACCCGAACAGCGGCGGCTGGGTCGCCGGCCCCGAATCACGTTCCAGCACGAGCACATTCGCCAGCCGACGCGCCTGCGGGGCGAGCAGCACCAGGCTCATCAGCAGCAGGTGCCCGGACAGCATCTTCACCGGCACGTCGAAGGTGAGGTTGAGCAGGAACACCTGCGCCATGCTCACCACGCCGAGCAGGGCGCCCAGGGTCGCGGTGCGCGGCCAGAACAGCAGCAGGCCCGCGAGCACCTCGGCGAGTCCGAGGGCCATCTCGTAGACCGGCGAGGAGCCGACCTGGGTCCACAGCATCGTCATCGGGGTCAGGTCGCCGACGCGGGTGAGCAGCGTGGTGAGCGCGGGCTCTGGCATCTGGGTGGGGATCAGCTTGGCGAACCCGTAGAACAGCATCTGGCCGCCCACGCACAGCCGCAGCGCGGTCATGAACCAGCTGAGCAATCGCGGATAGGCCTCGCGACGGCGGTCGAGCACCGACCACACGACCGTGACCAGCAAGGCGGCCAGCAGGACCAGACCGCACTGGATCCAGATCGCCGCCTGGTCGCCGCTGCCGTTCATCGTCAACTCGGCCTCGACCCCGAACACGTTCTCACCGATCCAGCGGCTCACCGGCGCGAGCGACATCATCTGCCAGGCGATCGCGTCCTCGGGCAGGTGCCGGGCGAGGACGCCGAGGAAGACGAAGGTGATCTGCGCCATCCACAGGCAGAACAGCCCCAGGTAGGCGACGGTGAACCGGAACGCGATCCGGGTGATCGGATGCCAGGCGGGCGGGGGCGCGGCGGGGCTCACGTCGTCGCTGGTCACGCGCTCTGTCGTCGCTGTGGTCACCCACGCCTCCTCGTCGAGTTATCTTGTTACTCAAGCTAATCGGCGAGCTCGGTCCGGCGCTTCCGGGGAAACCCTGATCTTTGCGGCTGTCAACCCCGAGTCTCGGCCACTGATGCGGCCCTTACATTCCGGTAGCGTGTCCGGTACCCAGAAGTGACACACGTTACAGTTCAGCGACAGGGGTACCGCACACATGTCCGAAGATCAGGACCCGGCCGCGCGGGTGTCGCTCACCGTCAGCGCGCGCGATCTGGACGAGTTGTCCGGGCAGTTGGCGCACTGGCTGGCAGGCCGGGTCGGCGCGCCCGTGACGGTGGAGAACCTGAGCAAGCCGTCGGCGGGCGGCATGTCGAGCACCACGATTCTCTTCGACGCGCGATGGCAGACCGGGGAAAAGGCCGAGAGCGGATCGTTCGTGCTGCGGATGGCGCCCGAGGACGGCTCGTTCCCCGTCTTCGAGTCCTACGACCTGCCGATGCAGTACCAGGTGATGTCCGGCGTCGCCGCGGCCTCGGCGGTCGCCGTGCCGCCGCTGCGCTGGCTCGAGACCGACGAGTCCGTGTTCGGCTCCCCGTTTCTCGTGATGGAGAAGGTCGAGGGCAGGGCGCCCTCGGACAATCCGCCGTACGTGTTCTTCGGCTGGCTGTTCGACGCCACCGTCGAGGAGCGGGCCCGCATCGCCGACGCGACGGTCGAGGTGATCACCCAGGTCCACGCCATCGACGACCCCGCCCGGCGCTTTCCGCTGCTCGACGGCGAGGGTTCGGCGCTGCGCAGGCATTTCCAGGCCCAGCGCGCCTGGTACGCGTGGGCGCTGACCGACCACGGGGTCCGGGTGCCGCTCATCGAGCGCGGCTTCGACTGGCTCGACGCCCACTGGCCCGCCGACCCCGGCCCCGAGGTGCTGAACTGGGGTGACGCGCGGCCGGGAAACATCCTGTTCGACGGATTCACCCCCGCCGCGGTGCTCGACTGGGAGATGGCCACGCTCGGCCCACGCGAGCTGGACCTGGGCTGGATCATCTTCATCCACCGCTTCTTCCAGGACATCGCCACCCGCTTCGACCAGCCGGGCCTGCCCGACTTCCTGCGCCGCGACGCGGTGGTCGCGAAATACGAGGAGCTGTCCGGACATTCGGTCCGTGACCTGGATTTCCACATCGTCTACGCGGCGCTGCGGCACGCGATCGTGATGGCCAGGATCAAGTGCCGGATGATCCACTTCGGCGAGGACACCGTGCCCGACGACCCGGACGACTACGTGATGCACCGGCTCAGCCTCGAGGCCTTGCTCGACGGCACCTACGAGTGGGACTGACTGGAGAGACGATGACCGCGATCATGCCCGTCCCGCTGGACGAATACCCCGTCCATCAGACCCCGCTGTCGCTGGCGAGGGTGGCCACCAGCGACCGCAACTTCTACGACCGCTACTACTTCAACGCCTTCGACCCGGCGGGTGACGCCATGCTCGTCACCGGATTCGGCGTGTACCCGAACCTGGGCGTGGTCGACGCCTTCGCCACGGTGCGCCACGGCTCCAGCCAGCGAGCCGTCCGCTTCTCCGACGCGCTCGTCGAGCGCGACCTGACTACCGCCGTCGGCGGCTACCGGATCGAGGTGCTCGAGCCGCTGCGGAAGCTGCGGGTGATCTGCGAGCATCCCGATCTCGGCTTCGACCTCACCTGGACCGGCGCGCATCCGGCCGTGCAGGAGCAGCCGCACCTGATCCTGTCGGGGACACGCCCGATCATCGAGGCCTCCCGCTTCGCCCAGCTGGGGTCGTGGGCGGGCACGCTCGCCGTCGACGGCACCGACTACACGGTCGACCCGGCGTCGTGGACGGGCAGCCGGGACCGCTCCTGGGGCATCCGCCCCTCCGGCGAACCCGAACCGCCCGGGCGCGCCGCGTCCGAGGGCGCGGGCGGGTTCTGGTGGCTGTACGCCCCGCTGCGCTTCGAGGAGTTCGCGATCGTGGTGATCGTGCAGGAGGAGCCGGACGGCACGCGCACGCTCAACAACGCCGTGCGCATCTGGCACGACGGCCGCAAGGAGCAGTTGGGCTGGCCCCGTATGCATTTCGTGTACGAATCGGGCACCCGGCATCCGGTGTCGGTGCGCTTGGACATGACCACACCCGACGGCAAGCCGCTGGAGGTGTTCGTGGAATCGCGCCCCGGCATCGCCCTGCACGTCGGCTGCGGGTACGGGCCCGACCCGGACTGGACCCACGGCCGCTGGATGGGCCGGGACTGGTCGCTGTCGAGCGCCTACGACCTCACCGACCCGGCGATCCTCGCCCGCACCCCCTACGGCGTGATCGACCACATCGGCTACGCCCGCTGCGGCGACGCCGAGGGCTGGGGCCTGTTCGAGCACGCCTCGATGGGCCGCCACGACCCCACCGGTTTCGCCGATTGGTCCTCGGTCGCGCCCTGAGCGCCGGGACCTCTCGCGCGAGAGGAGAGGCGCCGCCGCGACAACGAGGTCGCGGCGGCTCCGATTTCCTAGGCGGCCGTGGCGAAGTCGGCCAGCAGCGACGGGACGGCCGCGTCGAAACCGGCCACGTCGAGCATGCCCGCGTCGGCCGGGTCGGCGATGCTGAACCGCGTCGCCGTCATGCCGACGACCACCAGCTTGGCCCGCGGGTTCACCTCGCGCCGGTACCTGGCCAGCGCCTGGTGCGGGTGCACCGAGCCCGCCCACGTCTCGTTGTCGGTGTACACCGAGAACACGTCGACCTCGATGCCCTGGTCCAGCGCGTGCAGGATCGGCAGCGAGCAGTCCGTCCCGCCGAACGGCAGGCCCGACACCGCGCGCACCGCGTCATCGAGCCGCTGCCGCGGCGAGATCGACAGCGGGGACAGCCGAGACTCGCCCTGCCAACCGCTCGCCGAGGTGAACCCGACGATCTCGTGCCGCGGCTCGGTCCGCGCGCTGACCAGGGCCAGCGCCGCCGACGCCTCCCGCGCCGAGAGCGGCAGGCCCGCGATCGAGCCCGTCATGGAGCCGGACACGTCGAGGGCCAGCAGGTGCCGCAGGCCCGTCGGCCGCACGGTCTCGAACGCCGCGTAGAACGCGGCGTCGAGCGCGTCGACCACCGGCGCGGACGGCGTCCACTCGCCCGCGCCGCGTACCGATCGGCCCGCGGCGTAGGTGCGCAGCGCGATCAGCACCGACACCGGGTGCACGCGCGCCTTGCGCAGCCGCGCCGGGTCGGCGAGCTGCGCGCAGATCGCCGACGTGCGGGCACCGAGCGGATCGAGCAGGCCGAGCCGGGTCAGGCGCGGCAACTGACGCAGCAGCGCCGTCTGCGGAATGCCGTTGTCCAGCAGCGCCTCCCACACCGCGGGCGTGTTCAGCGCCGCGTCGGGCAGCATCTCCCAGCTGAGGCGGTACTCGCGCACCAGCTCCGGCACCCGCGCGACCGGTGCGGTCTGGGCGCGCTGGAAGCCGTCGACCAGGGCCAGGCCGTCGAGATCCGGGGTGCGCCCACAGATCCAGTCGAACAGCCTGCGCCGGGCGTCGTCGGTCGCGGCCGGGTGCGCCAGGCGCAGCAGGTCGCGGTGCGTCCAGCCTTCCCGCTGGCGGTACTTGACCACCTGGTAGGCCAGGTCGTCGACCGGCTTGTCCAGGTACCAGTTCGCCACGGCGCGCGACAGGCCGCGACCCCAGCCGCGGAACTGCTCGGCGTAGCCGGCGAACAGGAACAGGTGGGTGCCGGTGCGGGCGACCAGCGGCAGTGCCGCGAGCGCGGCCCGGCGGCCCTCGACGTCACCGAGCGCGGCGGCCGCGGCGAGCGCGAACAGCGCCGGGTTCGGGCGCGGTGCCCGGCCCGCGGTGGAGATCTCCACGATCTCGCGCACCAGCTCGGCGGTGTGCTCGGCGGCGTATTCGGCGATGAACCCGGCATTGTCGGCGGTGAGTGCCTCCGCGCGGACGTAGTAGGTCCCGCCTTCGGTGCCCAGGGTCAGAAAACGCCGGACGCGCGCGGCCGGGGTGATCTCGAAGACGTAGCCGCCCGCGTTGTTGACGACCTGACCGCGATCGGCGGGCTCGTTCTGCGGCGTGGCGCGACGAGAAAAGCGCGACAGAATGTCCATGGTTCCCCCTCCGATACTCGTATCGGCGTTGCTGTTTCGGCCCCGGGACCCACCGGGGCGTGGTGGACGTGGGGAGCGGGCGGACGTGTGGTGACGGCCGGGAAACGGAAATCGCTTTCCGCCACGGGACTCGAACCCGCTGGACCCGCAGGTCGTGCCAGATAACCGACCGAATCCGGTCCGCCCTGCTCCTCTACGTCTCCTCTACGTCGCAGTCGCTCGGCGGGCGTGTGTGTTCGACCGACGTGTAGTGCTCTACCAGGCTGAGCTACCGGCCCTCGTGGGCCGGGCGGGATTCGAACCCGCGACATCTCCATTGGAAGTGGTAACCGACCGAATCCGGTCCGCCGTGCGACTGCTGGACATGAGATTAACGGTCACGGACGATCTTGCCCATCGAATTAATTCGCGACCGTCGGCGCTTCAATCCGCGCCGGGAGTGCGGAGGTACGCCGCCGCCGCCACGACCCCGCCGACGACCGTTCGCGCACACGCGAGTTCCCCCGCACCGGCCAGCAAGGCGGCCGCCTCGGCGACACTCGGCGTACCCACCGCCGCGGCGGTCCGTTCAGACCGGTGGCCGACCTCAGCGCCAGCGAGTTCTGCGGCGGCGAAACCGCGCACACGAACTCCGAGTTCCTCTGCGGCAGCGAGTATCCCGGGATCTTCAGCGCGCCGGTCGATCGTCGCCAGGCACCCGACAACGGCCGTGCCTGCGACGGCACGCACTGCGGCCAGAATCGACTCCGCCGCGGCTCGCGGTCGCGCCCCGACACCGACAGCCACCCGAACCGGGCCACCGTTCGCGCGCGAACCGCCTGCTTCGGCGGCAGGGTCAACCGTGCGCATCGCGGTTCCACCCGGTCGGGCCGCGCGGCTCGCCACCTCGGGTCGCCTGGAGGGGGCGGCCGGACCGGCCGTCGTCATGTTCGACCGAATCGGCTTGCGGCGGTGACGAATCGGGTGATCGCTTCGGGGTTTCCGGCGGGGTGGGTGTGCAGGTAGGAGGCGTGGACCTGGCCGGTGACGGCGCCCTCGGTCGTGGATTCGGTGAGGCGCCAGCCCCAGGCCGCGGGGGTGGTGGGGGCGCTGACGAGGCGGGTGCGGTGGAATTCGTGGCCGCGGACCCGGGTGCCCGCGCGCCAGAGGACCGAATCGTGCAGGGCGACGGCGTCGCGGTAGCCGAGGGTCAGGCGGGGGCCGAATTCGGCGTCGGCGTCGAGGACGCCCGCCATCGGGTGACCGTCGAGGGAGCGGGTCAGGTACAGCAGGCCCGCGCATTCGGCGTGGATCGGTAGGCCGTGGCGCGCGCCCTCGGCGATCGCCGCCCGGAGGACGGCATTGGCGGACAGCTCCGCCGCGTGCTCCTCCGGGAACCCGCCCGGCAACACGACGCCGGCTGTCCCCTCGGGCAATTCGTCGATCAGCGGATCGAAGACCACCACCCGCGCGCCCGCCGCCGTCAGCACCTCACGGTGCTCGGCGTACCCGAACGTGAAGGCCGGTCCGCCTGCCATCGCGATGATCGGCCCCTGGTCCTCGGCCGTGCCGCCCGGCAGCCCTGCGCGATCCCACCCACGGTGCTCGGTGGTGGAATCAGACGGTACTGCCGTGCGCGGCCCGCTACGGCCACGCGAACCAGCGAGAGCATCGGCGACCGAGCCGGTCGTCGGCGCGGCGCTGCCGCTCGTCGATGCCGAGCCGACCTGCCCGACCGTGGCGGGTACGTCGGTCGAACTCGACGGGCTCGCGGAAACGGCCGAAACCGTTGCCGTGTCGAGGAATTCGGCGACCTCGGCGGCTGGGTCCCAGGCGGGGCCCGCGGTGGTTCCGGCGGCGAGGGCTACCACGGCACGCAGGTCGATGTGGGCGGCGACGAGGTCGGTCATCGCGGCCACGGCGGAAGTCGCCGCCGAGCCGTGTTCGACCGCGGGGATGAGGCCCAGATGCCGTGAGGGGACCTCCAATTCGGCCAGGCGTGGGAGGGCGCCGAGGACCGGGAGGCCGACCTGGTCGCACGCGGCGCGCAGGACCTGCTCGTGCCGTTCGCTGCCGACGCGGTTGAGGATGACCCCACCCAGGCGCACCGAGGAGTCGTAGGTCGCGAAGCCGTGCAGGAGCGCGGCCAGGCTCTGGGAGTGACCCCGAGCGTCGACCACCAGCACCACGGGCGCGCCGAGCAGGCTCGCGACCTGCGCCGTCGACCCCTCCGCCACGGCATCGGCGCGGTTCTCGTCGATGCGCCCGTCGAACAGGCCCATCACGCCTTCGACGACGGCGATGTCGCACCCGTGCGCGCCGTGCCGGTACAGCGGCACCACGCGCTCCTCGCCCACCAGCACGGGATCCAGATTGCGGCCGGGCCGACCGGCCGCCAGGCCGTGATAGCCGGGATCGATGTAGTCGGGGCCCACCTTGAACGGCGCCACCCGATGTCCGGCCCGCCGCAGCGCGCCGATGAGTCCCGTAGCCAGCGTGGTCTTGCCGCTGCCGGACGCGGGCGCGGCGATGACGACAGCAGGTGCGCTCAGCACGAGAGCGCACCGACGTCGGGCCGCCCGATCGCGGAAACCCTGGGACAACGCGACCCGGCGACCTCCGTCGTCGCGCTCCGGGCACGATCGGTCCTCCTGGTCCGCACGGTAGGGGCGACAGCGTCGCTCACCCGGTGCGCCGCCACGGACCTCACCACTCGATGCCGCGCTGGCCCTTGCGGCCCGCGTCCATCGGGTGCTTCACCTTGGTCATCTCGGTGACCAGGTCGGCCGCGTCCATCAGCGCCTGCGGTGCATCGCGGCCGGTGATCACCACGTGCTGGTTGCCGGGCCGGTGGGTCAGCGTCTCGACGACCTCGTCGATGTCGACCCAGCCCCACTTCAGGGGGTAGGTGAATTCGTCGAGCACGTAGAAGCGGTGCTGTTCGGCGGCCAGGCGGCGCGCGATCTCCTGCCAGCCCGCGAGGGCGGCGGCCGCGTGGTCCTCCTCGGTGCCGTGCTTGCGGGTCCACGACCAGCCCTCGCCCATCTTGTGCCACTCGACCGCGCCACCGGCGCCGGTCTGCTCGTGCAGGGTGCCGAGCGTACGGAAGGCGGCCTCCTCCCCCACCTTCCACTTGGCGCTCTTCACGAACTGGAAGACGGCGATGTCGAAGCCCTGGTTCCAGGCGCGCAACGCCATCCCGAACGCGGCCGTGGACTTCCCCTTACCCGGCCCGGTGTGCACGGCCAGCACCGGCTGATTGCGGCGCTGACGCGTCGTCAGACCGTCTTCCGGCACCACCTCGGGAACACCCTTGGGCACGACATCTCCTCCGTTCGGTGTCCCGGCACCCATCGGCCGAGCCTGCTCACTGTTCTATCAGGGCCCACCGGACCCGCCGTGCCCGCCTGATCGTCCCGGCGCCGGCGTGACCCACGAGTGAGCCGTCGACGCCGCGCTCGTTCGCCACGCCTCGGCATGACGGAGCCGCGAGCGACCGCAGTCGCGCACCGTCGCCGGACCACAGACGTTCCGGCGTTCGAGGCGGCCGGCATCGGACAGATCCGACGAGAGCGCCGGGCATTCCCGCCGCGCCGCGTCGTCAGGCAGCGGGACCGACCGGGAAGCGGCCCCGGACCCTTCCCGGTCACGTCGTCACGCGGCCGACCGACCGGGGCGCGACCCCGGGACCCTTCCTGCCGCGTCGTCAGGCCGCGCGACCGACCGGGGCGCGGCCCCGGACCGCCTCCGCGACGGTGTCACCGGTGAGCTCCTCCAGACGCAGGTAGCGAGCGCGCAGGTCGCGGGAGAGTTCGGCCGCGAGACCGAGGCGGACCATGCCGCGCTCGCAGTCGATCACCATGGCGGTGTGGCCCTCGCCCGCCAGCAGCCGGGCGGCGGCGCGGGCGCGTGGCAGCGGGTCGGCGCCGCCGGTGGCGCGGCCGTCGGTGAGCAGCACCAGCATCGGGCGGCGGCGCGGGTCGCGCACGTGTTCGCGGGCGATCACCTCGCGCGCCTTCAGGAGTCCGGCCGCCAGCGGCGTCTTGCCCCCGGTGCGCAGGCCGGCCAGCCTGCGCACGGCGATGTCGACCGAGGAGGTCGGCGGCAGCACGAGATCGGCCTCGCTGCCGCGCACGCTGATCACCGCCACCTTGTCGCGCCGCTGGTAGGCGTCGCGCAGCAGGGTGACGACGGCGCCGGTGACGGCGGTGAGCCGGTCGCGGGCGGCCATCGACCCGGAGGTGTCGACCACGAAGACGACCAGATTCCCTTCGCGCCCCTCGCGATACGCGCCGCGCAGATCCTCGGCAGTAAGTGCCAGGGGTCCGCTGAGCCTGCCGCGCTCGAATTGCCGCGGGGCCGCGGCGAACACGGTGCCGAGCAGGTGCAGACCGGTCGAGGTGTCGGTGTCGGGTCGCACTGTCCGGCCCGAGCGGGTCTGTGCGCGGGAGCGGCGGCCCGGCGCGCCCTCGCCGATGCCGGGGACCTCCCAGCGGGGTGCGGGCTTCGCCGCCGAAGCCGGTGCGCCGGAGACACCTTCGGCCATCGGCCGGCCACCGCGCCCGTTCGGGCCGCCGCCGGGGCCGCCGCCGTCGGGGTCGTCGTCGGGCCCGCCCGTCGGTCCACCGCTCGGATCGGTATCACCCGCAGGATCGCTGTCGTCGCCGTCGGGTCCACGGTCCCGCGCGTTCCCGCCGGGGCTCTCGGCACCTCGGCCGTTGTCCCGGTCCGCGCCGCGTTCGCCGGAGGGCCGGTCATCCTGCGGCAGATCCTGGTGCGACCGCGCCCCGTCGTCCGGCGTCGAGTCGCCGAGCGATTCCTCGTCGAATCCCTCACTCTCCGACGCCTTCTCGACCTCGTCGGCCGCCTGCCGCATGGCATCGTCGAGCTGTTCCTCGCTGATGCCGGGCTCGTCGAACGGATCGCGCCTGCGCCGATGCGGCAGCGCGAGTTCGGCGGCGACGCGCACATCGTCCTCGGTCACCCGGTCGGCGCCGCGCCACGCCGCGTGCGCGGCCGCGGTGCGGGCGACGACCAGATCGGCGCGCATCCCGTCGACGTCGAATGTCGCGCACAGTGCCGCGATCCGGCGCAGCTCGGTGTCGTCCAGCGCCACCTCCGGCAGCCGGTCGCGCGCGTTCAGAATCCGTTCGGCGACACGCTGATCCGCGTCCAGATAGCGGGCCGCGAACCCGGCCGGGTCGGCCTCGTAGTCCAGGCGCCTGCGCACCACGGCCATGCGCACGTCGACATCGCGGGAGGCGGCCACGTCGACGGTGAGCCCGAAGCGGTCGAGCAGCTGCGGACGCAGTTCGCCTTCCTCCGGGTTCATCGTGCCGACGAGCACGAACCGCGCCGGATGCGAATGCGAGACGCCGTCGCGCTCGACGTGGACCCGGCCCATCGCGGCCGCGTCGAGCAGCACGTCGACGAGATGGTCGTGGAGCAGGTTCACCTCGTCGACGTAGAGCACGCCGTGATGGGCCGCGGCCAGCAGACCGGGCCGGAACGCCTGCTCACCGTCACGCAGCACCCGTTCGAGGTCCAGCGAGCCGACCACGCGGTCCTCGGTGGCGCCGACCGGCAGTTCCACCAGCCGCGCGGGCCGCGCGCCGCTCTCGTCGACGACCGGCGGCAGCAACTGCGCCAGCGCGCGCACCACGGTGGACTTGGCCGTCCCCTTCTCACCGCGCACGAGCACCCCGCCGATGCCGGGGTGCACGGCGGACAAGATCAACGCCAGCTGCAGCCGTTCCTGCCCGACGACCGCCGAGAACGGGAAACCCGCCTCGCCCGCCGAACGGGCGGCAGTGTGCGGACCAGCGGCGACATCAGCAAAACCAGGCACGGACCCCACTGTATTCGCGGCCTGGGCACGACCGACGCGCGGGCGTCGTCCGCACTCTCGCCGCCTGCGCCCTGACCACGGCTGGTCGGGTGGCACCGGGCTCGGATGTGCGGCGCCCGACCGGTCCTACCCGCGCCGCATCGGCACGTGCGGAATCCCGTCGTCGAGAAACTCCGGGCCGTCGATGCCGAAACCGAACTTGCCGTACATGTCCACCAGGTGCGCCTGCGCGTTCAGCCGGACCGTGGCCGAGCCGGTCTCGGCCAGGGCCGCCTGCAGCAACCGGGTGCTGTAGCCGCGCCCGCGGGCGGTCTTCGCCGCGCACACCCGGCCGATGCGGAAGCCGTGCTCCCCGTCGACGCGCTCCTCGAGCAAGCGCAGAGTGGCGACGATCGCGCCCTCGTCCTCGAGCCACAGGTGCCTGGTCTCGGCCAGCAGGTCGAGACCGTCCAGCTCGGGATAGGCGCACTCCTGCTCCACGACGAACACCTCGACGCGCAGCCGCAGCAGCTCGTACAGGGTGGCGGCGTCCAGATCCGCCGCCCATGCCCGCTTCAGCACGACCGTCGACATCAGCGCGGCTCGCCGATCAGACCTGCGCGTAGTGCTCGGCACCCGCGGGCGCCGGGGCGGCCGCCCGATCCAGCTTCAGCGACTTGGACGTCCAGTCCCACACTTCCTGGAACAGCGCCTGGTTCTCCGACAGCTTCACACCCAGCGAGGGGATCATCTGCTCGAGCTGCGGCGTCCAGTCCGCGTACTCGCGCGGGAAGCAGCGCTGCATGACGTCGAGCATGGCGGTGACGCAGGTGGAGGCGCCCGGCGAGGCGCCGAGCAGACCGGCGATGGTGCCGTCCTCGGCGGAGATCACCGCGGTGCCGAACTCGAGCACGCCGCCCGCGCCCTTGCGCCGGATGACCTGCACGCGCTGACCGGCCGTGATCAGCTCCCAGTCGCGGCCCTCGGCACGCGGCATGAACTCCTCGAGCACGCCGACCTTGCCGGTCTGCGACTTGAGCAGCTCACTGATCAGGTACTTGGTGAGACCCATCTCGGTCAGGCCGACGCCGACGAGCGAACCGATGTTGTTCGGCTTGATCGACTTGAACAGGTCGGCGTTGGAGCCGTCCTTGAGGAACTTCGGGGTCCAGCCGGCGTAGGGGCCGAACAGCAGGCCCTGGGTGCCGTTGATGACGCGGGTGTCCAGGTGCGGCACCGACATCGGCGGCGCGCCGACGGCGGCCTTGCCGTACACCTTGGCCTCGTGCTGCTCGATCAGCGCGGTGTTGGTGCAGCGCAGGAACTGGCCCGAGATCGGGAAGCCACCGAAGCCCTTGGCCTCCTTGATGCCCGACTTCTGCAGCAGCGGCAGCGCACCGCCACCCGCGCCGACGAAGACGAACTTCGCGTTGAGCGTGCGGGACCGGAAGGTGCGCAGGTTGCGGACGGTGACGTTCCAGGAGCCGTCGGACTGCTTGGCGAGGTCGCGGACCTCGGTGCCGAAGGCGATCTCGCCGCCGGAGTAGCCGATGTAGGCCAGCAGTTGCTTGGTGAGCGCGCCGAAGTCGATGTCGGTGCCGCCGTCGGTCCAGTTCAGCGCGATCGGGTCGCTGAAGTCGCGGCCCTTGGCCATCAGTGGCAGGCGCGCGCTGAACTCGTCAGGGTTGTCGATGTACTCCATGCCGCGGAACAGCGGGTGCGGTGCCAGCGCCTCGTAGCGCTTGCGCAGGTAGTCGACATTGTCGGCGCCGTGCACGAAGCTGACGTGCGGGATGGGGTTGATGAAGCGGCTCGGGTCGCCCAGGACGCCGTTGTCGACGGCCGAGGCCCAGAACTGACGCGAGACCTGGAAGCGCTCGTTGATGTCGACGGCCTTGCTCACGTCGACCGAGCCGTCGGCGTTCTGCGGGCTGTAGTTGAGCTCACACAGCGCCGAGTGCCCGGTGCCCGCGTTGTTCCACGGGTCGCTGCTCTCCGCGGCGGCGGCGTCGAGCCGCTCGAACACCGAGATCGTCCACTCCGGCTGCAGCTGCCGCAGCAGCGCGCCCAGCGTGGCACTCATGATGCCAGCGCCGATGAGAACTACATCGGTCTTTTCAGTCTTCGCAGCGTTCGGCACGGGTAGATCGACTTCCTTGTCCTTCTCAGCCACCCACCGGCAGTGGGATCGCTTGGCGCGGGCGCTTGGTGTTCGGGGCGACTCGCGGTGAACCGCCGGGGGTAGGTTACCCGTCGTTCACCTGAAGCCAATTGTGCACCTCAGGCGTTCGGAGTTCTGCAACCGACCTACCGAATGTGATGTAAACCAACACTGCACGTCGCGATGACCGCGCGATAGATTGAGCGGTGTGACGAACGAAACCTCACTCGATCCCGTCGGCGGCCCCGCGCGGACCGATGAGCAGTGGCAACCCGATGTCCTCGGCACCGACTACCAACAGCGCACGCTGCCACTCGGCACCGATCCCGACGGTGAGGGCGAGGTGGTGGCCACACTCGTGCGCTACCTGCCCGATGCCGACGCGCCGTCCACCGAACCCACCGTGCTGTACCTGCACGGCTTCACCGACTACTTCTTCCAGGAGCACCTGGCCCAGCACTTCGCGGCCCGCGGACACCGTTTCTACGCGCTGGACCTGCGCAAATGCGGCCGTTCGCGACGCGAGGGGCAGAGCGCGCACTTCGTCAGCGATCTGGCGCTCTACGACGTCGAGCTGAACGAGGCGCTGCGGATCGCGCGCGCCGAGACCGGCAACGACGTGCTGGTCGTCGGGCACTCGACCGGCGGGCTGGTGGCCGCGCTGTGGCTGGACCGGCTCGAGGCCGCGGGCGGCAGCGCCGCGGCGGGCGTCGCGGGCGTCGTGCTCAACAGCCCCTGGTTCGATCTGCAGGGTCCGTCGTTCTACCGCACCGTCGGCACCCCGATCATCAACGCCGTCGGCCGCGTGCGGGCCTTCGCCCAGCTGCCCGGCATGGGCGTGAGCACCGCCTACGGCGACAGCCTGCACCACACCCGCGCGGGCGAGTGGGACTACAACCTGGACTGGAAGCCGCTCACCGGTGAGCCGGTGCGGCTGGGCTGGCTGCGCGCCATCCGGCAGGGCCAGGCGCGGCTGCACCAGGGTCTGGCGATCGGCGTGCCCGCGCTGATCCTGCGCTCGCGGCTGACCAAGTTCGCCCGCGAGCACAGCGCCGCGGTCGACGTGGCCGACGCCGTCCTCGACGTCAAGCAGATCCAGCGCTGGGCGGGTTGCCTGGGCGAGCGCACCACGATCGTCCCGATCGACGGCGCCCGCCACGACGTGTTCCTGTCCTCGGAGGCGGTGCGCGCCAACGCTTTCCAGGAGACCGACAACTGGCTCGACTGGCTGGTGACCTACCGCAAGTCGTAGCCGCACGACCGAGCGCCGGGCGCCGAGGGGATTCGCTCCTCGGCGCCCGGCGTGTTTCGGCTACCAGAGGCTGGTGCGCAGCACGATCTCGGTGGCCAGCTCGTGGGCGCCCTCGGTGGCGATGTTGTCGACCTCGAGCGGGACCACCCGGAACTCGCCGTAGACGAAGCGGCCCGACGCGTCGGCGGTCGCGCGGGGCAGGCCCTTGGTGACGAGCATGGTGACCGGCAACTCCAGCGGCGGACAGGCCGCGTCGGGCGCGTTGCCCTCGGCGTCGGGCACCGCCGGATGGCCGTGATCGGCCACCACCAGGCTCATGAACCGGCCGAACCGGCCCGCGCACAACCGCCAGGCGAGCTCCGCGCCCGCCCCGCGACCCGCGACGTTGACATAGGGCAGTCCGAGCTCGTCGAGGATGGCGTGGATCGCCGCCGGGTCGAGCCCCTCGACCGACTCCGGGACCACCGTCTGCAGGTCGGATTCGTGCAGCCGCGCGCACACCTGATCGAACACGTCGGCGGGGTCGTCCGCGTCGGGCAGCAGCAGCACATTGTGCCGTGACTGGGGGCCGTCGACCCGCACCGTCCAAGCTCGGTCACCGACCGTGATCCGCCGAGATTTCATGCCGGTGTACGGTACACGGCTCGCCTGAACGCGGCAGCTCGTTCCGCGTCCCGCGGCCCGTCGGTTTCCCCGCGTGTCCTGCGGTTTCCCCGCTCCTCACGGCGAAATTGCCGACCCTGTCACAGCCCGGGCGAGCGGGTGGGGCGCCGCACGGTCAGCAGGTCGCGGATCGGCGAGACGGTGTGCGGCAGCCAGAGCGCCTGGGTGGGCGCCAGCGGCGGGTCGACCAGGTCGACGACGGTGACGCGACCGCCGAGCGCCGGACCGGCGGGCGCGGTGACGAAGGCGATGTGGTCGTTGTCGGCGACGGCGGTGACCGGCGGGGTGCCCTGCACGCGGTTGACGACGAAGGTGGGCTCGAAACCCGCTCTGCGACAAGTGCTCAGCAGAAAGTCGGTGTAGAACGAGCTGCCCGGCGGCGCCCAGACGATGATCGACTCCGCACGCAGGTCGTCGATCCGCACCCGCTCCCGGTCGGCGAGGCGATGGCTCGCGGCCACCGCGATCCGCACCGGGTCGTAGGCGATGACGGCCGAGGCCAGGTCCGGCGGCATCGCCATCCCGCGCCGCAGTGCGAGGTCGAGCTCGCCGTCGTAGAGGGCCTTGACCAGGGCGTCCGGAAACACCTCGCGCGCCGTCACCGAGACCTCGGGCAGTTGCGCCCGCACCGGCTCGAGCAGCAGGTACACCTCCTCGGCGGTGACGGCCGGGGTGTGCCCGACGACGAACGGCCGCGGCGCCGCCGTCCCCGCCTCGTGGGTGCGCTCGGCCAGGTTCGCGGCCGCGGCGAGCAGGACCCGGGCGCCCTCGCGCAGCACCGCGCCCGCCTCGGTCGTGCGCAGCTTGCGGCCGCTCCGGTCGAACAGACCGACCCCCAGCTGCCGTTCGAGCTGACCGATCGCGGCGCTGACGGCCTGCTGCGTCAGGTGCAGTTCCGCTGCGGCACTGGTGAATCCGGCATGGTCGGCGACGGCGAGGAACTGCTGCAGGCGGTACAGGTCCGGTGCCTAGCGTCGAGAACACAGACACCGACGAGAGGATTCGACCGATGACAGGCGTGCTGACCGGAAATGTCGCCGTGGTGGCCGCGGGCGCGAAGAACCTGGGTGGGCTCATCAGCACCACCCTCGCCGAGGACGGCGCGAACATCCTGGTCCACTACAACAGCGACGCCAGCGCCGACGAGGCCGACAAGACGGTGGCGGCGGCGCGGGCCGCCGGCGTGGAGGCGGTGAAGTTCCAGGCCGACCTGACCGATCCCGCGAACGTGGCGCGCATGTTCGACACCGCGTTCGACGCGTTCGGCCGCGTCGACATCGCCGTGAACACGGTGGGCAAGGTGCTGCGCAAGCCGATCCTGGACACCACCGAAGCCGAATACGACGCGATGTTCGACATCAACGCCAAGGCCGCGTTCTTCTTCCTGCGGGAAGCGGGCAGGCGCCTGAACGAGGGCGGCCGCATCGTCACCATCGTGACCTCGCTGCTCGCGGCGTTCACCGACGGCTACGCCACCTACGCGGGCGCCAAGAGCCCGGTGGAACACTTCACCCGCGCAGCGGCCAAGGAATTCGCGGACCGGGGCATCACGGTCAACAGCGTGGCTCCCGGCCCGATGGACACCCCGTTCTTCTACCCGCAGGAGACCCCGGAACGCGTGGAATTCCACAAGTCCCAGGCCCTCGGCGGCAGGCTGACCAGAATCGACGACATCGCGCCGCTGGTCGAATTCCTGGTGTCCGAGGGTGGTTGGATCACCGGCCAGACGATCTTCGCCAACGGCGGCTACACGACCCGCTGAGGCTCAGCCGGGGACGACGCCCACCGATTCGGTCCGGATCACCGGCAGGTCGGTGGGCGCGCCGCGCGCGATCAGCGCGTCGAGAGCGTCGAGGTCGACGTGCTGTTCGATCAGGTCGGCCAGGAGGTCGAGTTGCGCGGCGCGGACGGCGGCCACGGAGGTGTCGGGGGCCGGGCGGAAGCCGGTGCGGCCCGCCCGCGCGGCCACCTCGGCGAGCCAGGCGCGACGGAATTCGTCGGACTCGAGCAGCCCGTGCACGTGCGTGCCCCAGATCGCTTCGCGGACACTGCCTTCGGGCGCTCCGTCGATGGTCAGCCAAGGCGTGTCACCGTTGTGCTCGACCCGGCCGTGATGGATTTCGTAGCCACCCACCGGCATCGGGCCGGCGTGACCGGTGACCTGCCGGGCGATCTTGGGATCGGCGAACTCGATCTCCAGGTCGAGCAGGCCGAGACCGTGGGCGATCCACGGCACGCCTGTTCCCGAGCCGACCTCGGAAACAGGGGATCGAGTCGCGACGTCGACACCGCGGGCCGGCTCCGTGGCTGCGAGCGTTTCCGTTACAGCGTCCGCCACGGGGTCCTCGCCGCCGGCGGGTACCAGCGCGACTCGTTGATCGGGGACGGCGTCTACCCCTGGCTCGTCGCGCGCGACAGGGTCCGGTTCCACAGAATCGCCCGGTGGCCGGTACTCGATCCCGTCGACGATGCGACGGCCGAGCATCTGGTAGCCGCCGCAGATACCCAGAATCGGACGGCCGGCAGCCAATCGCGCGCGCAGAGCGGCGTCGATTCCCTTGGCGCGCAACCACTCCAGATCGGAGACGGTGGATTTGGAGCCGGGCACGATGACCAGGTCGGCGGTGGCCAGCTGGTCGGGGCTGTCCGCCCAGCGCACGGCCACGCCGGGCTCACAGGCCAGGGCCTCGATGTCGGTGGAGTTGGAGATGCGCGGCAGGCGGATGGCGGCGACGGTGAGCCATTCGGCGCCGTGCGGCGGGCCGGGACGGCCGACGGGGGTGCCGGCGACGGTACCGAGTGAATCCTCCGCATCGAGCCACAGGTCTTCGGCGAACGGCAGCACGCCCAGTGTCGGGCGCCCGGTCAGTGTGGTCAGCTGGTCGAGGCCGGGCTGGAGCAGTGACACATCGCCACGGAACTTGTTGACGAGGAAGCCCGAGATGAGCCGCTGGTCTTCGGGCTCCAGCACCGCGACGGTGCCGAACAGGTGCGCGAGCACTCCCCCTCGGTCGATGTCGCCGACGACGAGCACCGGCAGCTCCGCCGCGCGGGCCAGCCCCATGTTCGCCAGATCGGTGGCACGCAGATTGATCTCGGCGGGCGACCCGGCGCCCTCACAGATCACCACATCGAATTCAGTACGCAGCGAAGCGAGTTCATGCGCGACGACCTCGCGCAACTGCTGCCGACGGGTGAAATAGTCCCGCGCACCGACTGTTCCGATCGCCTTGCCCCGCACCACCAGCTGCGAGCGCCGGTCACTGCCCGGCTTGAGCAGCACCGGGTTGAACCGCACGCTCGGCTCCAGCCCACACGCCCGTGCCTGGAGCGCCTGCGCGCGCCCGATCTCACCGCCGTCGAGGGTGACGACGGAGTTGTTGGACATGTTCTGCGCCTTGAACGGCGCGACCCGCACACCCCGCCGCGCCAGCATTCGGCAGATGCCCGCCACCACCACGCTTTTCCCCGCGTCGGAGGTCGTGCCCGCGATCAGCAGGGCACCGCGCAACGGGCTCGCGGCAAGGTCGGGGTTTCCGTGCTCACCCGGCGACGTGCGCTTCGATCCCGCCGCGTTCACGGCAAGGTGAGGATTTCCGCACCGGTTTCCGTGACCACCAGGGTGTGCTCGAATTGCGCGGTCCAGGAGCGATCCTTGGTGACCACGGTCCAGCCGTCGTCCCAGATGTCGTAGTCGATACCGCCGAGGTTGATCATCGGCTCGATGGTGAAGGTCATGCCGGGCTCGATGACGGTGTCGATGTTGGGCTGGTCGTAGTGCAGCACCACCAGGCCGTTGTGGAAGGTGGGGCCGACGCCGTGGCCGGTGAAGTCGCGGACGACGCCGTAGCCGAAGCGGTTGGCGTAGGCCTCGATGACGCGGCCGATCACGTTGAGCGCGCGGCCCGGCTTGACCGCCTTGATCGCGCGGTTGGTGGCCTCCTCGGTGCGCTCGACCAGCAGGCGCACCTCCTCGTCGACGTCACCGGAGAGGAAGGTGCGGTTGGTGTCGCCGTGCACGCCGTGGATGTAGGCGGTGACGTCGATGTTGACGATGTCGCCGTCCTCGATCACGGTCGAGTCGGGGATGCCGTGGCAGATGACCTCGTTGAGCGAGGTGCAGCACGACTTGGGGAAGCCTTTGTACTCGAGCGTCGACGGGTAGGCGCCGTGGTCGCACATGTACTCGTGCGCGATGCGGTCCAGTTCGTCGGTCGTGACGCCCGGCGCGACCGCCTTGCCCGCCTCGGCGAGGGCCTGGGCGGCGATCTTGCTCGCGATCCGCATCTTCTCGATGGTCTCGGCCGTCTGCACCCAGGGCTCGTTGCCCTCCACGGCGGTCTTCTTCCCCACGTACTCGGGACGCTCGATGGAACGCGGGACGTCCCGGATCGGCGTCTGGATGCCGGGAACGAGGGGCTGACGGGTGCGCACGGACATAGCAGCGAGTGTATCCATGTCCGTCAGGCGCGCGCTGTCACCCGCTCCAGCCGGACGACGATCCCCTTCGAGGTGGGGGTGTTGCTGATGTCGGCCACGCTGTCGAGCGGCACGAGCACATTGGTCTCCGGGTAGTACGCGGCGGCCGATCCGCGACTGGCCGGGTACGCCACGACGACGAAGTTCTCCGCCCGCCGCTCGACGCCGTCGTGCCAGACGCTGATCAGGTCGACGGTGTCGCGGTCGGCCAGGCCGAGCTCGGCCAGATCGGCCGGGTTGACCATGACCACCCGGCGCGCGTGGTGGATGCCGCGATAGCGGTCGTTGGCGGCGTAGGGGATGGTGTTCCACTGGTCGTGCGAGCGCAGCGACTGCAACAGCAGATGCCCGGGCGGCACGTCGAGCGAGGTCAGCTCGTTGCAGGTGAACTCGGCCTTGCCGCTCGCCGTCCGGTACACCCCGGTGTTGACCGGGTTGACCAGGCGCAGTCCGCCCGGCCGGGTGACCCGTTCGGTGAAGTTCTCGAAGCCCGGCACCACGCGGGAGATCCGGTCGCGGATGGTGTCGTAGTCGTTCTCGAACTCCGCCCACGGGATCGCCGGGTTCTCCCCCAGCGTGCGCCGCGCCAGGCGGGCGAGGATCGCCACCTCGCTGAGCAGGTGCGGCGAGGCCGGATCCAGGCGCCCGCGTGAGGCATGGACCTCACTCATCGAATCCTCCACGGTGACGAACTGCTCGACGCCGTCCTGGATGTCGCGATCGCTGCGGCCCAGGGTCGGCAGGATCAGCGCCGTCTCCCCGCAGACGGTGTGCGAGCGATTGAGTTTGGTGGAGATCTGCACGGTGAGCGCGCAGCGCCGCAGCGCCGCCTCGGTGACCGCGCTGTCGGGGGTGGCGCGCACGAAATTGCCCGCCACCCCGAAGAACACCTTCGCCCGGCCGTCGCGCATGGCGCGGATCGCGCCCACCGAGTCCAGACCGTGCTCGGTGGGTGGGGTGAAGGCGAATTCGGCGCCGAGCGCGTCGAGGAACGACTGCGGCATCCGCTCCCAGATGCCCATCGTCCGGTCGCCCTGGACATTGCTGTGGCCGCGGACCGGGCACACCCCGGCGCCGGGACGGCCGAGATTGCCGCGCAGCAGCAGGAAGTCGACGATCTCGCGGATGGTCGGCACGCCGTGCTTGTGCTGGGTGAGACCCATCGCCCAGCACACGATGATCTTCTTCGCCCCGAGCACCCGCCGGTGCGCCTGCTCGATCTCGGCGCGGGTGAGGCCGGTGGCCGCGAGCGCCTCGTCCCAGGTGATCGCGCGCGCGTGCGCCGCGAAGGCGTCGAAGCCGTTGGTCTGCGTGCGGAGGAATTCGTGGTCGAGGACGGTGCCCGGCGCCGCGTCCTCGGCGTCGAGCAGCAGCCGGTTGAGCATCCGGAACAGCGCGAGATCACCGCCGGGCCGGATCTGCAGGAACTGATCGGCGATCTCGGTGCCTCGGCCGATCACCCCGCGCGGGACCTGCGGATTCTTGAACCGGATCAGCCCGGCCTCGGGCAGCGGGTTGACCGCGATCACCGCGCCGCCGTTGCGTTTGGTCTGTTCGAGCGCGGTGAGCATGCGCGGGTGGTTGGTGCCGGGATTCTGGCCGACGACGAAGATCAGGTCGGCCTGGTGGATGTCGTCGAGCGAGACCGTGCCCTTGCCGACCCCGAGCGTCTGGTTGAGCGCCGAACCGCTCGACTCGTGGCACATGTTCGAGCAGTCGGGCAGGTTGTTCGTGCCGAACGCGCGCGCGAACAGTTGCAGCAGGAACGCGGCCTCGTTGCTGACCCGGCCCGAGGTGTAGAACAGCGCCTCGTCGGGCGAGTCGAGGCCGCGCAGCGTGGTGGCCATCAGGTCGAACGCCTCGTCCCAGCCGATCGGCGCGTAGTGCGTGGCGCCGGGGCGCTTCACCATCGGCTCGGTGAGCCTGCCCTGCTGATTGAGCCAGTAGTCGGACTTGCCGTCGAGCTCGGCCACGCTGTGTTCGGCGAAGAAGTCCGCGGTGACGCGGCGGGTGGTCGCCTCGTCGGCGATGTGCTTGGCGCCGTTCTCGCAGTACTCGTTCTTGTGCCGGTGTTTCGGCTCGGGCCAGGCGCAGCCGGGGCAGTCGAAACCCTTGGTCTGGTTGATGTTCAGCAGGGTGAGCGCGGTGCGCGCCGGCGAGGTCTGCGCCAGGGCGTACTCGAGCGCGTGCGCGACACCGGGGACCCCCGCCGCCCAGGTCTTGGGCGGGGTCACCGTCAGGTCGTCGTGGGGGTCGTCGATCGAGGTCATGGTCGCCTCTTCCGTGGTGCGGTGCGCGTCGTCACCACCAGCTTGCCGCGCGCACCGCCGATGTCCAAGCTCAGGCCACGACCGCCGCCGCGGGCACCGGTGCCGCGGCGTCCGCCGGGCGGCGCAGCACGGTGAGACTCACCAGCAGCGCGGCCGCGAGCAGTCCGGCCGCCACGGTGAACGCCAGCCGGTATCCGCTGGTCAGCGCCGCCGCCTCGGACGCGCCCGCCGCGAGTTCGGCGGTGGTCCGCGACGCGGCGAGGGTGGACAGCACCGCCACCCCGACCGCCATCCCGACCTGCTGGGTGGTGTTGAACAGTCCCGAGGCCAGACCGGCGTCGTCGGCGGCGGCGCCCGACATGCCCAGGCCGGTGAGCGCGGGCAGGACCAGCCCGCCACCGGCGATCGCGACCATCATCGGCAGCACGTCGACGACGTAGTCGGCCCGCACGGGAAGCCGGGTGAGCCAGAGCATTCCGGCCAGCAGCGACACCAGCCCGGCGATCAGCACGGCGCGGCCGCCGAACCGGGTGATGAGCCGGTCGGAGACGAACAGCGACACCGCGCCGATCGCGACGGCGGCGGGCAGCATGGCCAGCCCGGTCCGGGAAGCGTTGTAGCCCAGCACCTTCTGCAGGTGGAGCGCGACGATGATCTGGAAAGCGAACATCGCGGCCAGGGTCAGCATCTGCACCACATTGGCGCCGGACACGGTGCGGGAGCCGAAGATGCGCAGCGGCAACAGCGGATTGCGCGCGCTCGCCTGCCGGGCGACGAAGGCGGCGAGCAGCGCGACGGCCACGGCGCCGAGCCCCAGGGTGTGCGCGGAGAGCCAGCCGTAGCGTTCGACTTCGACCACGGTGTAGATGCCGAGCATCAAGCCGGCGGTGACCAGCACCGCCCCGAGCACATCGGCGCCCGCCGCCCAGCCGAGACCCGTGTCGTCGGGCAGTGCCTTGACCGCCACCAGGATGGTCAGCACCCCGATCGGCCCGTTGATCAGGAAGATCCAGTGCCAGTTCAGCGCGTCGGTGAGCACCCCGCCGAGCACCTGCCCGATCGAGGCGCCCGCCGCGCCGGTGAAGCTGAAAACGCCGATGGCCGTGGCACGTTCGCGCGGGCCGGGAAACATCGTCACCAGGATCCCGAGGACGACCGCGGTGGCGATCGCGCTGCCGACGCCCTGCAGGAAGCGCGCGGCGACCAGCACGGCCGGACTCGTCGCCGCTCCGGCCAGCAGCGAGGCGAGGGTGAAAACGACTGTGCCGGTGAGGAACATCTTCTTGCGGCCGATGAGGTCACCCAGGCGGCCCGCGAGCAGGAGCAGACCGCCGAAGGCGATCAGGTAGGCGTTCACGGTCCAGCTCAGACCGGCGGGCGTGAAGCCGAGGTCGTCCTGGATCGCGGGCATGGCGACGGTGACGATGCTGCCGTCGAGGATGGTCATCAATGTCGCGGCGGACAGGACCGCGAGCGCGACACGTTGCGTACTGGTCATAGAAATGACCGTACTAGATAGTTTCGTTGCAGACAATCTATAACGGACTATTGGCGGGCGCGACGTGCGGGCGCGGCCTCCACCGCCGTCGCCAGATGCCCCTCGACCAGGTGATTCAGCGCGCGCAGCAAGGTCTCACGCTCCGTCTTCGGCAGCGAGTCCAGGGCCGCGCGATGCACGCCGTCGACGATCTCGGCGCTGCGTGCGGCCAGCTCGGCACCCGCCGGCGTCACCGCGATGATGCGAGCCCGCCGATCCACGCTCGACGGTTTGCGCTCGGCGAGGCCCGCCTTCTCCAGCGCGTCGACGGTGACGACCATCGTCGTCTTGTCCATGTCGCCGAGCTCGGCGAGCTGCGCCTGCGTGCGCTCCGCCTCCAGCGCGTGCACGAGTACGCAGTGCATACGCGCTGTCAGTCCGATCTCGGCGAGCGCCGCGGCCATCTGCGTGCGCAGGACGTGACTGGTGCGATCGAGCAGGAAGGACAGATCGGGTTCGGTGCGCGCGGGGGACAAGGCGGTCATACCGGCCACTATAGTTTTGTCATAGATAATCCGCATCCACCCCTATTTCCGTCGGGGAATCATTGCGGACCACGGTCCGTTTAATCCGGTAGCCGACCGCGACCCGAAAGAGGTTCACATGGAACTGGGGCTGACCACCTTCGCCGAGCTGTACCCCACCGGCGACCGGCCCGCGCCGACCGCCGCCGAACGCCTGCGGCAGGTGGTGGACGAGGCGGTCGCGACCGAGGCCGCGGGCTTGGACGTCTACGGCGTCGGCGAACACCACCGCGAGGATTTCGCGGCCTCCGCACCCGCCGTCGTCCTGGCGGCCGCGGCGGCGCGCACCGAGCGCATCCAGCTGACCAGCGCGGTGACCGTGCTGAGTTCCGCCGACCCGGTGCGGGTGTATCAGGACTTCGCGACGCTGGACGGCCTGTCCAACGGACGCGCCGAATTGATGGTCGGACGCGGTTCCTTCACCGAGTCGTTCCCGCTGTTCGGCTACGACCTCGCCGACTACGACGCCCTGTTCGAGGAGAAGCTCGCCCTGCTGCTGCGGCTGCGCGCGGACGACCCGGTGACCTGGTCGGGCCGCTTCCGCCCGGCCCTGCGCGAAGCCACCGTGTATCCACGCACCGAGGACCGTCCCCTGCCGGTGTGGATCGCCGTCGGCGGCAGCCCGGAGTCGGTGATCCGCGCGGGTCTGCTGGGACTTCCGCTCGCCCTCGCGATCATCGGCGGCCAGCCCGCCCGGTTCAAGCCACTGGTCGAGCTGTACCACCGGGCGCTCGCCGAGGGCGGGCACGACAAGCAGCCGGTCGCGGTGCACGCCCACGGCTATGTGGCCGATACCGACGAGCAGGCGGTCGCCGACTTCTACGCGCCGTACGCGCTGGCGATGTCGACGATCGGTCGCGAGCGCGGCTGGGGCCCGATGACCCGCGAGCAGTTCGACGCCCTGCGCTCACAGAGCGGTTCGCTGTTCGTCGGGACGCCCGATTACGTGGGCGGCAAGATCGCCGACATCCGCGACACCCTCGGCCTCGACCGATTCATGCTGCACACCAGCGTCGGCACGCTGCCGCCCGAGCAGGTCCTGCACTCGATCGATCTGCTCGGCACGAAGATCGCGCCGCACCTGAGCTGACTATTCGAGCGCCGGTTCGCCCCGCCGGGCGGCCCGGCGCTCACGTCTGCGGCGCAGGTAGCGCCGAATCCTGCTGGCGCACAGGTAGACCACCCACAATCCGATCGCCAGCAGGATCGCGGCGATCGCCGCCGCCAGGACCGGGAAGAACATCGCGAGCGTGAGAACGCCGCCGACGCCCAGGTCCTCGGCGGTGCTGACGACGATATTGGAGGCAGGCTCCGGCGAGGTGTTGATCGCCATCCTGGTCCCCGCCTTGACGATGTGACTGGCCAGCGCCGTGGTGCCGCCGACGGCCGCGGCGAACAGCGTGGGCAGTGAATCGTCCTGCCCGGCGATCAAGGCCGAGACCACCGCGCCCGAGGCGGGCCGCACCACCGTGTGCACGGCGTCCCAGAACGAGTCGAGGTACGGGATCTTGTCCGCGACCGCCTCGATCAGGAACAACACCCCCGCCGCGACCAGGACGTCGGTGCGTTCGAGCCCCGGCGGCACATCATCGGTCCACCCGATCCGGCCGAACAATCCGAGCAGGAACACCACGGCATACGCGTTGATCCCGCTGGCCCAGCCCGCGGTGAAGATCAGAGGCAGTACCGACACGCGCTCAGCCTAAGCCCGCGGGCCGACATCGCACCGCAGCCGCCACCGTCGCCGAAATCTAGCAACGCTAGACATGGCCCCGAACGCGATGCTACCGTTGCTCCAGTTTCTAGCGATGCTAGAACACAGGAGAGGAAGCTCGCATGCTCGTCATCACCGGCCAGGTCATCGCCGCCGTCGCCGTTCTCGCCAATGCCGTCGTCTACGGCACCGACATCAGCTGCGCGCTGATCACCCGATCCGTCTACCGCAAACTCGACGACGCGACGGTGACCCTGAGCGCGGGGTGGGGGCACTACTACGGCGACCGCCGGATGCCGGTGTTCGGCGCCGGCGGTGTCGTCACCGCGGTGCTCACCCTGCTGATCGCGCTGGGGGCCGGGCAGTTCGGGGCCGCCGTCGCGGCCGCGATCACGGTCGCGGCCCTGGCGATCTGGCTCGGCCTCTATGTCCGGGTCGCCAAACCGATCAACACCAGGCAGACCGCCGCCGCGCGCAGCGGCGTCATCCCGGCGGATGCCCGTGCGCTGCAGGACAAGTGGGACAGCATCCTGAAGTACCGGGTCACCCTGCAGGCCATCGCCCTGGCCGGCCTGTGCGCCGCGCTCATCCTGTTCTGAGATCGACACCACCGAGGAGTACCGACATGACCTTCACCAGCAACGAACAGCAGTTCCTCCGCGAGGCCGGGATCGGCCGCCTGGCCACGGTGGCCCCCGACGGCGTCGTCCAGAACAACCCCACCGGCTACCGGGTGAACCCCGACGGCACCGTCGACATCGGCGGCATGCGCATGCGCACCAGCCGCAAGTACCGCAATGTCGCGGCGGGCAGCCGCGTCTCCTTCGTCATCGACGAACAGGTCTCCCTGGACCCCTACGTGATCCGCGGCGTCGAAATCCGCGGCACCGCCGAAACCCTCGACGACGTCGACCCGCCCTTCCCCCACCAGGAACGCGCCCTCATCCGCATCCACCCCGACCGCATCATCTCCTGGGGCATCGACGGAGACTCCTTCGACTTCACCAGCCGCACCACCGGCCGATGATTCGCTTGCCCCGGAGTCCTCGTCCGCACCGACCGGATCGGCCACGACCAGATGCGCCGGACTCCGAGCGCGATCAGCGGAGGGCGTGGTGACCGGCGTTGTTACCGTTGAGGGCATGGTCAGTGCGGCATCGGCTCGGCGGCGCGCGGAACTGCGCGATTTCCTGCGGTCGCGGCGCGAGCGGATCGGGCCTGCGGAGGTGGGGCTGCCCGTAGCGGGGCGGCGGCGGACGCCCGGGCTGCGGCGGGAGGAAGTCGCGATGCTGGCCGGGGTGGGGGTGTCCTGGTACACGTGGCTGGAGCAGGGGCGCGACATCACCGTGTCGGGGGACGTGCTCGACGCGGTGGCGCGGGTGTTGCGATTGACCGATCCGGAGCGGGGGCATCTGTATCTGCTGGCCGGGCTCAATCCGCCGCCCGCGAGCGGGACGATCGGGGCGGAGGTGACCGCGGAGATCCGGCAGCTGATCGACGGATGGGAGCGGGGGCCGGCCGTGGTGCGGGATCGGTACTGGAACATCTTGGCGTTCAACGCCTCGGCGGGACGCGTCTTCGGGTGTGCGGACGGGGAACCGCACAACTGCCTGGTCACCTTCTTCACCAGCCCCCGCTATCGGGAGCTGCCCGAATTGTGGGAGGCCGCGGCGCCCGGTGTCGTGGCCGCGTATCGCGCCGACGCGGCGCTCGCCCCGCACGATGACGAATTCCAGCGGGTGGCACGGGAACTCGCCGCTGTCGATCCGGAGTTCGCCGCGCTGTGGGACCGCCACGAGGTCGACGTCCCGGTCCAGGCGGTCAACGCCCTGCGCCATCCCGAGCTGGGCGAGCTGTCCTTCGACGCGACCACGCTGATCGTCGCCGACAACCCGAATTGGTCGCTGGTGCTGTACAACCCGAGGCCGGGCACCGACACGGCCGAACGGCTCACCGGCGGCCCGCGTCTGCACCTGAGCGAGTCGGCCTGACGGGTGGCGAACCCCGCTCGTGGTCCGCGATGGACCGGACACGCGGCAGACGGCGGGCGCTGCCGAGAAGGCGATCATCGCGGCAGCCTGGTGGTGACACACCCCTGATAACTGCGCACTCCCGCCGGCTTCCGGCGCGGTTCACGCTGGAGCCATGTCACACAACAGTTCTCGATTCGACGGCAAGACGGCACTCATCACCGGCGGCAGCAGCGGAATGGGCCTGGCCACCGCACGGCGGCTGCTCGCGGAGGGCGCGCGGGTCGTCGTCACCGGTCGCGACAAGGAGCGCCTCGACCGGGCACTGGCCGAACTCGGCGGCGACGTGCACGGCGTCGCGGGCGATGTCACCGACCTCGCCGCCGTGGACGACCTCGTCGCCGCCGTGGACGAAAGGTTCGAGCGGCTGGACGTCCTGTTCGCGAACGCGGGGATCGGCTCGTTCCAGCCGATCGAGCAGGTGACGGGCACACTGTTCGACGAGGTGATCGGCGCCAATGTGAAGGCCGCGTTCTTCACCGTCCAGAAGGCGTTGCCGATCATGCCCGACCACGCGGCGATCGTCATCAACGCCTCGTTCGGCCTGCACCGTGGGGTGCCCGGCGCGGCGCTGTATTCGGCGAGCAAGGCCGCCGTCCACAACCTGACCCGCACGCTCGCCGCGGAATTGGCGACGCGCCGCATCCGGGTCAACTCGGTGAGCCCCGGCTACATCGATACCCCGGCCTTCCGGGCCGAACTCTCCGAAGCCGCCCAGCAGGGTGTGGCGGGCCTGTCCCCCGCCGGTCGCGTCGGTACCGCCGACGATGTCGCCGCCGCGGTCGCCTTCCTGGCCTCCGCCGACGCCGCCTATGTCAACGGCCATGACCTCCGCGTCGACGGTGGCCTCACCGCCGTCGACGCGGCAGCGATGCTGTGACCGAAGGCGATCGCCGACACCGAAGACGGTCGCCCGGGCTGGGCCGGCCACCGGGGATCAGACGTCCTCCGCCGCCGGCGACCTGACCACCACCGGCTCGCCCCGACTACCGCCCCGGCCGACCGACCCACCGCCCCGGCCGACCGACCCACCGCCCCGGCCGACCGACGTGCCGGCCGTTCGGCACTCCCTGCGGACTGGCAGCTCCGCTCAGCGCAGTGCCGCGCGTCCGCGGATCCGGCCGAGCACGACCAGTACCACCAGCGTCACCGCGACGAGCACCGTCGTCCCCGCCGCCGCGTCGAACACCTCGCCGCGGTCGGTCTGCGCGAAGATGCTGACCGGCAAGGTCTTCCAGGTGGCCGGGTAGACCATGATGGTGGCCCCGAGTTCGCCCATCGACAGGGCCACGGCCAGGCCGGCGGCGGCGCCGAGGGCGGGCAGGAGCAGCGGCAGGGTGATCTGGCACAGCACGCGCACCGGGCCGGCGCCGAGGGATTCGGCGGCCTGGCGGTAGGCGGGGTCGAGGCGGTCCAGCGCCGCCGACACCGCGCTGAACGCGTAGGCGAGCACCAGCACGGTGTGCGCGAGAATCACGATCCACTTCGTGCCGCCGAGCAGCAGCGGTTGTTCGTTGAACGCGATGAGCACGCCGAGGCCCACGGCGACCGACGGCACCGCGACCGGCAGGTGGAACACCGCGTCGGTGATCTTGCGCAGCCAGCCCGGCGCCTCCCGCGACGCCAGCGCCGCCCAGGTGCCGACGACCAGTGACACCGCGCTCGCCAGCAGCGCCGTCTGCAGGCTGACCGACAGGCTCGCGGCCTGCTCACCACTGAGCGCGTTGCCCAGGTTGGTGAAGCCGAGGTCCGAGGGCAGCGGACCGGTCCAGCTGCCCGCCAGGGCGGCGGCGACCACGGTGGCGATCGGCGCGACGAACACCACGGTCACCACCAGCGCGAACACGGCGAGCACGAGGGCTCTGCCCCGGGGAGTCCAGAGGAGCACGATCAATCCCCCTTCGAGCGGGTGCGGGTGAACCGGGCGAAGACGAACCGGTAGGTCAGGTACAGCGTCAGCGAGAGCAGCACCTGCACCGAGGCCAGCACGGCGGCGCCGGGCAGGTCGAAGGTGACGATGCCGCGGGTGTAGATGAGCGCAGGCAGGGTGATCACGCCCTTGGCGCCGGTGAAGAGCACGATGCCGAACTCGTTGAGCGTCAACAGCAATACCAGGCTGCCGCCCGCGGCCAGCGCGGGCCACGCCTCGGGCAGCACCACCTGCCGCAGCACCCGCCACGGCGAGGCACCGAGACTGGCCGCGACATCGAGCTGTTCGCGCGGCAGCTGCGCGAACGCGGCCAGCACCGGACGCACCACGAAGGGGGTGAAGTAGGTGATCTCGGCCAGGATCACCCCGAGCGGCGTGGTGAGGAAGTCGATCACCGGTGTGGTGGCGCCGGTGAATTCGGCGAGGAGGGCGTTGATCGCGCCCGCCGTGCCGTAGAGGAAGGTGAAGGCGAGGGTGATCAGGAACGACGGCAACGTCAGGATCGTGTCGATCAACCGGCCGACCACCCCCGATCCGGGGAAGGGCACGAACGCCAGCACGATGGCCAGGAACGTGCCGAGCACCAGGCAGCCCACGGTGGAACAGACCGCGATGGACACCGTGCGCCACAACGCGTCTCGGAACGCCGCCGACCCGAGCACCTCCGACCACACCGCGGTGCCACGACCGGTGGCCGTCTGCGTCGACTCGGTGAGCACCCGCACGATCGGGTAGCCGGCGATCCCGAGGACTACCAGGACCGGCGGCAGCGTCCACAGGATCGGCAGCCAGGATCGTCGCGGTGCGCGATGGTCCGGTTGCACCGGCGGTGCGGTGGCGATCGCGGTCATCGCAACGCCTCCGTCGCCATGCGGCGGCCGGTCACCGGGCACGACCGCCTCGTGGCGTCGCCGACGACTCGACGCGCCCCGACCAAGACGACCACGTGCGGCACAGCGTGATTCATGACGCCGCCCCGCCCTGCCCCGCCGCCCCGACGGGATTCGGGATGAGCACGCCCGCCGAATCCGGCAGCCGCACGCCGACGACCCGGCCGACCTCGGCCTCGAAGTGCCCTGGCACATCGGCGGCCAGCTCCTCGGTCAGCCCGTCGACCGCGAGGACGACCCGGGTCGACGCGCCCCGCCACACCACACTGGACACGGTGGCGCGCAGTGCATCCCGCTCCCCCACCGCACCGACCACCACGGTGTGCGGCCGGATGCACAGCAACGCGGGATCGTCGGGCGCCCACTCGGCGCGCCCGACGCCGGGCCGGGGCGCCTCCGCGCGCAGGGTGCTGGTGCCCGCGGTGACCAGGGCGGCGGTACCGGTGATGTGATTCACCGTGCAGGGCACCAGATTCGCGCCACCGAGGAACGCGGCGGTGAAGTCGGTAGGCGGGCGCTGCCACAGGTTCTCGGCGGTGTCGATGTCGACCAGCCGGGAATCGCGCATCACCGCGATCCGGTCGGCCAGCGCCAGCGCCTCGGCTTGGTCATGGGTGACGTACAGCATCGCCGTGTCCGGCAACGCCTTACGCAGCTGCTGCAGTTCACCGAGCATCGAGTGGCGCAGCTGCGCGTCGAGGGCGGCGAGAGGTTCGTCGAGCAGCAGCACCTTGGGCCGGATGGCCAGCGCGCGGGCGATCGCCACGCGCTGCTGCTGTCCCCCGGACAGCTCGCGGGGCAGACGTTTCGCGTATCCGCCCATCCCGACCATGTCCAGCGCCTCGGTGACCCGCGCGTCGATCTCGCCGCGCGGAACCCGATGCGACTTCAGCCCGAACGCGACATTGCTGTGCACGCTCATGTGCGGGAACAGCGCGTAGGACTGCACGACGACACCGATCCCCCGCTTGGCGGGCGACAGATCGGTGACATCGCGGCCGCCCAGCCGGACCGCGCCCGAGGTGGGCCGGACGAAGCCGGCCAGCGCCTTGAGCGCGGTCGACTTGCCCGACCCACTCGGGCCGAGGAGCGCGACGGTCTCGCCGACGGCGACGCGCAGCGTGAAATCGGCCAGCGCGACCGACGCCTTGCGGCCCCTGCCATAGCTGACCCCGACCCGGTCGAACACGATCGCGGGCTCGTTCGTCGTGGCCGTCCCGGTCTGGGCGGCGGTAGCGGACTTCATGCGGATCTCGCCGTCGGACATCGTCAACTCCCTTGTCGCAGCGCCGGTATCAGCTGCCGGTGGCCTTCTGGTACGCCGCCAGATCGGCGTCCAGCTCGCTCAGCACCTTGTTCCAGTCGACCGGAACGACCTCGACACCCTTGATCGTGGCGGCCGGGCCGCCCTCGGCGGGCGCGGCGACATCGGTGCGCGCCGACACCGCGAAGGCCTCGGGGCCGAGCTTGCTCTGCGCGTCCGGGGCGAGCAGGAAGCTCATCAGCTTCGCGGCGTCGTCCTTGTGCGGCGCGCCCTTGGCCAGGCCCATCATGTACGGCACCGACACGGTGGCGCGCTTGCCGTCGGCGGCCGGGAAGAACACCGAGAACTTCGAGCCCTTCTCCTTGACCGTGGTCAGGTTCATCTGCACGTCGCCGTTGGCGATGAGCAGCTCACCCTTGTCGACCTTGGCCTGCAGCTTGCCGGTGGACGAGGACGGGCCGACATTGTTGGCCTGCAACGCGGTCAGGTAGTCCAGCGCGCCCTGCTTGCCGCGCAGCTGCTGCAGCAGCACCAGCACCGCGGTGCCGTCGCCCGCCTGACCGGGGGTGGAGTACTGCAGCTTGCCCTTGTACTCGGGCTTCAGCAGGTCGTCCCAGGTCAGCGCCGAGGCGTCGACCGCGGGATTGGCGATGAAGCACAGGTAGTTGTTGGCCATCGTCACGTAGGTGCCGTCGGCGTCCTTGTCGGTGGCCGGGACGGCGGCGGTGTCGATGCCGCTGGGCTGCAGCAGGCCCGACTGCTTGGCCTTCTGGATGAACGGCGGCAGGGTCACCACCACGTCGGCCTGCGGGTTGGACTGCTCCTTGTCGACCCGGTTGACCACCTCGCCCGAGCCGGCCTCGACCAGGTTGACCGCGATGCCGGTCTCCTTGGTGAACTCGTCGAAGCGGTTCTTGTACCAGCCGCCGACACCGTCGGCGGAGTAGACGGTGACGGTCTTGCCGTCCGCGGATTCGGTGCCGGTGCCACCACAGGCCGCGGTGAACGCGACGGCGGTGACGCCGGCCAGCAGCAGCGCGGCCCTGGACAGGCGGCGCGCGGTGAAGGAAGTACGCACGATTACAGCAACTTTCGTCTCGTTGTCGAGGGGAATCGCAGGGACGGTGGATCGCAGGGGTGACGCCGCGGCGGGGTACCGCGACGCGAGTTCAGTGGGCCAGGACCAGCGCGGGGAAATCGGCGACCGAGGCGACGACGTGCGTCGCGCCCGCCCCGCGCAACTGCTCCTCGGTGTGCGCGCCGGTGAGCGTGCCCGCGACGATGCCCGCGCCCGCGGCGAGGCCGGTCGCGATGTCGCTGGTGGTGTCGCCGAGCACGGCGATCCGGTCGACGGCGTCGACGCCGAGACGCAGCGCCGCGGTGAGCACCATGTCCGGGAACGGGCGGCCACGACCGGCGTCCGACGGCGCGAGGGTGAGGTCGACCAGGTCGGCCCAGCCGAGCGCGGCGAGCAGTTTGTCCTGGGTGGTGCGGCTGAAACCGGTGGTCAGCGCCACCCGCACCCCCGCGTCGCGCAGCGCCGTGATCGCCTGGACCGCACCGGGAATCGGCGCGATGTCGGCATCGTCGACGAGGGCGTCGTAGGCCGCTTCGAACGCCAGGTTGGCCGCCTCGGCGGCGTCCTCGTCGCCGAGCAGCGCCCGGAAGACCGCGATCTTGGACTGGCCCATCGTGTCGACGACGTAGCGGCGAGCCGCCTCGCGCCGCGGGCCCTCGGTCTCGATCCCGGCGGCCGTCGCCGCCTCCTCGAAGGCGCGCAGGACCAGGCCGCCGTCGGCGACGGTGGTCCCGGCCATATCGAGCGCGGCGAGCTGAATCGTGGTGTCCGGCATGGTCTTCCTCACAGTCCGAGCTGGTCGGCGGTTTGTTCGCCGATGGCGGGTCCGAGCGTCATGCCGCGCCCGCCGGGGCCGGTGACGACCCAGACGTTGGCGTCGGCGCGCACCCGGGTGACGATGGCGTCGGGATCGACGCTCTGGCTGTAGACGCCTGCCCAGCGCCGCACGATCGGCGGCAGCTTGCGGCCGAGCAACTCCTCGGTCACCTCGGTGAGGTGCTCGTACGGCGCTTCGTCGACGTCGAAGGCGAACGGCTCGGTGTACTCGTGCGTGTCGCCGATGGTCAGGCCGCCGTGCAGGCGCTGCACGCACAGCAGCTGCATCTTGTGCTCGGCAGCGGTGGCGGTCTGGGACTGTTCGGCGGCGAGCGAATCCACCTCGGCGCCCGCGAAACCCGGGTAGTAGCGGAAGCTGTCGCCGTCGGCGATCGCGGTGGTCAGCGGCTCGCCCAGCGGGGCGGTCTGCATCATCTGCAGGCGCACCCGGCGCACCGGCAGGTCACCGGCGAGTTCCCGGGTGAGCCCCGAGTGCGCGGCACCGGGGCAGTGCACGACGAGGTCGGCCTCGTGCCTACGGCCCTGGTCGTCGACGACGACGGCGCCCGATCCGGTGTCGAGCACCGAGCGGGCCTCGGTGCCCTCGTGGAAGGTGTAGCGGCCGCTGGCCGCCATGTGGGCGCGCAGCGCGGGCAACGCCTGGCGCGACTCGACCGCGGCGTCGGTGGAACAGTGCAGTCCGGCGAGGTATTTGCCGCGCAGCGCGGGATTGAGCGCGCGCACCTGCTCGGGTTCGAGCAGGGTGAAGCCACGATCGGCCGCGGTCGGCCCCGCCGCGGCGGCTTCGGCGACCGCGAGCTCGGCGGGCGTGCGCGCCAGGGTGATCGAGCCGGCGGGCCGGAAGCCGACACCGGCGACCCGGCCGCCGATCTCCTCCCACAACTCGCGGGAACGCAGGGTCAGCGCGAGCTCACCCGCTGCCCGTCCGGAGACCCAGACCAGGCCGAAGTTGCGGACCGTCGCACCACGGGCCTCCCGCTCGCGTTCGAGCTGGACGACCTCGTGCCCCCTGGTGATCGCCGCCCAGGCGTGTGCGGTGCCGAGTATCCCTCCACCGATGATGACCAATCGCATGGCATTGATAGTGGCAAATGGTCTAGACCGATGGGTGTGGCGTGAGCGAACGCTGGGTTAACGTTTGGTATAGACCAATCCAGTACGCTGGAGTCATGGACGCACCGGCCACGACGACCCGAGTTCCCAAGGTCTTCCTCGTTCGCACCGAGATCGACGCCATCCTGGCCGAACTCGGCGAAGGCGACCCGGTGCCCTCCGAACGCGACCTCGCCGCCAGGTTCGGCGTCGCCCGCGAGACGGTGCGACAGGCACTGCGAGAGCTGCTGGTGGAGGGCAGGATTCGCCGACGCGGCCGGGGCACCGTCGTCTCGCGCCCGAAGCTAACCCAGCCGCTGTCGCTGCGCTCCTACACCGAGGGCGCGCTCAGCCTCGGCCGGACGCCGGGCCGCATCGTGGTCACCTGGGAGGACATCCCCGCCGACGCGGAGACCGCCACCGATCTGGACCTGGAACCCGGCACGCGGGTCATGCACCTGGAACGCGTGCTGCTCGCGGACGGCGAGCGGATCGGGCTGGAGAGCACCTACCTGCCGCTGCACCGCTTCGCCGACCTGCGCGGCGGATACGACCCGACCACCTCGCTGTACGCGGCGATCCGCGCGACCGGCGTGGAATTCGCCGGCGCGCGGGAACGGATCGAGACCGTACTCGCCGCACCGCGCGAGGCAGGCCTGCTCGAATGTACGACGGCGCTGCCGATGCTGCTGCTGCACCGGCGAAGCGTCGACGCCGACGGAGCGCCCATCGAACGGGTGCGCTCGCTGTACCGGGGTGACAGGATCGCCTTCGAGGCGCTGCTGTCACCCGAGCACACGTGACGGATCTACTGCTCCGGCAGCCTTCGCCGCCCGCCCGCCACATCGGTGACGAGGTCGGTGTAGCCGTCGACCAGTTCGGCGAGGTGGTACCAGTGCTTGTGCGTGCTGTCGCTGCGCACCCCGTCCAGATCGATGGCCTGGTTGGCGTCGACCCAGCTGCGCGCCATCCGGTCGACCACGGCGCCCAGGCTCTCGGTGTGCAGTGACGCTCCGCTGCGATGCAGCGGGATCTCCTGCACGATCCAGTCGTTGATGTCGTCGACGAGTTCGCTGCGGCGGCAGTCGATCTCGGCGATCAGCGCGGCGTCACGCACCTGTGCCCGCCGCTCGTGCAGCTCGGCGAGCGCATGCGCTGAGCGCAACAATTCACGATCCTGAAAACGCCTGCCCTGGAATGCGCACAACAATTGCGGCGCAGTCGGCAGTACCCCCATCACCGGCGCGCTCATCGCAACGCCCCGAATTCACCCGACACCCAAGATTTGTGTACCAACATGATTGGCTCTCGATTCGGTTATCCCGGTCTTCTGTTCGGATTGCTCGCAACCAGGCTATCTGGATCATGCTCGCTCCCATGGCGAAACGCAAGATTGCGTTGTCACTCCTGCAGTAAAGCCACCCTGACAGAACCTGTGGTCACATCGAGCCCATCAGGGCCGTTCGCGTGACATCCGGGCCGCACAGCGCAATAATGCGAATCACCAAGCGCGCCAGAGGCGAAGGGGAACCATGGCAGGCAAGCGCACGACACTGACCGTCCGGCTCCGTCGGCTCGCCGCGATGCTCCGCGAGTTGCGCGAAAGCGCCGGGCTCACCAAGGAAGATGTCAGCGCTCGTACCGGCATCAACGTCACCACGCTCTATCGCATCGAAATGGCTCAGGCCCGCCCGCAGCGGCGCACCCTGGGCGCGATGCTCGACCTGTATCAGGTCACCGACAAAACGCGCGAAGAAGCGCTGAGTCTGCTCAGCGACGCACTCAAACCGGGGATGTCACACGCTTACGAAGGCGCTCTCTCCGATGTGTACGCCACCTACATCAACTTCGAGGCGGAAGCGCTTTCCGCGCGTCAGTACCAGACCTCGACTGTGCCCGGCCTGCTGCAGACCTTCGACTACGCCGCCGCGGTGATCGACACCTCGATGCCACGCCTCGACGCGTCGGTGATGGAGAGCAGGGCCAAGGCCAGGATGGATCGCGCGGTCAACCTGACCAAGGACGACCCGCTCGAGCTCTGGGTGGTGATGGACGAGGCGGCGATCCGCAGGGTCGTCGGCGGGCCCGCGACGATGATCGGCCAGCTCGACCGGCTGCTGCTCGAGACCAAGCGCAAGAACGTGATCCTGCAGGTGCTGCCGTTCGACGCGGGCGCGCATCCCGGCATGGCCGGTTCGTTCACCCTGCTCGACTTCCGCAACCCGGTCGATCCCGAACTGGTGTACGTGGAGAGCATGTCGGTGCACGACCTGGTGGAAGGTCATTCCGAGATCCGCCGGTTCGGCGTGATCTTCGACCAGCTGCGCGCCATGGCATTGAGCCCGCGCGACTCGGCCGCGCTGATCCAGCAGGCGCGCGACGACATCGCCGCGCGCGCCGAGCAGCAGAAGTAGTGCTCAGCGGGCCGCCCGCACCGGCGACCCGGCCATCGCGAGCGCCTCGGCGATCGCAGGCATACAGACCGCATCGAGCAGCTCGTCGTGCGTGGCGTCGAGCACGATCGCGGTGACGGTGCCCTCGGTGTGGGCCCGCCAGTTCCGCCGCACCGCTGCCGGGTCGGCCCCTGACGCGCGGCCCGCCACAACGACCGTCAGCTCGCCGGGCAGGATCGCCGGGGCGTGCCGGGCCGTCGCCCCGGCCGCCTCCGCGATGCGGTCGATGTCGGCGCCGGTGAGGTCGACCGTTCCCGCGAGCGCGGCCACGACGCGCGCGGCCGCGTCGGCCGAGGGCAGGTCACCGGCGCCGAACACCCAGCCGAACCTGGCCGCCCATTCTCCCGCGGACGGAGGCGATTGCCCGGCGGCGACCGGGCTGCCAGGATCGGCGCCGAGCACGACGAGCCGGACCTGCTCGCCCGCCCCGCGCAGGACGCAGGCGATCTCGTGCGCGACGAATCCACCCACCGACCAGCCGACCAGCTGATACGGACCGTGCGGCGCGACCCGCCGGATCTCGGCGACACACCGGGCGGCGTCGTCGCGCACCGTCCGCGGTGGCGGGCCGTCGGACGCCGCGAGGGCGGGCTGCAATCCGTAGACCGGAACGGCGGGGTCGAGGTGCCCGAGCAGGGCGGCGAAGCTCCAGGCGAGCCCGGCCTCCCCCGCCAGGCAGAACAGGGGCGCGCCGTCGACGGCGCCGCCGTGCGGGCGCAGGGGCAACACGACCGACAGCGCGGCGGAGCCTGCCCGCCGGTCGTCGGCGGGCGCGGCCGGACAGTCACGACGGTGCGGCCACCCGCACCCCGGGTCCTCCGGGGCGCCGTCCGTGTCGCCGTGCGTGCTCACACCACAGGATACGTCGTCCGAAACAGGCACCGTGCCAACACTTTCCGGGGCAGTCAGTAGGTGTGCGCGGGCAGGCGGCGCACCCCGGCGCACAGATCGTCGACCAGGCGCTGATAGCTGTCGGCGAGGTCGTCGAGGCGCACCCACTCGTCGTAGTAGACCGCGTCGGGCGCACCGGACAGTGCGCCGAACGCCTGTGCGCTGTGCCCGGCCAGCCGGTCGACCAGCCCGCCGAGCGTCTCGCAGTGTTCGGCGGCCGCGGCGTAGGGCACCGGCGCCGCCAGGATGGCCCAGCGGTCGATGGCCCGGATGAGCCGGGTCCGCCGTCGCTCGATCGTGGCCGACTCGCTCAGCGGTGTCCGCTCCCGCAGCTGGTGCAGCACGGCCAGTTCGCCCGCGGCGTCGAGCAGGGGGTGGTCATCGTGTGGCAAACCACGCACCGCCGCCAGGATAAGGTCGCGACCGGGCAGCAAGGTCGCCGAGTGCCCGCGCCGCGTCGCACCGGCGGCCGCCGAACCGACGACGTCATCGCGCGAAACCTTCATCCGGCTACCTCCGATCGGGCACGACACCACGGGTGCGGGTGTCCTCGTGTGCGGCGGGAGGACGCCGTCGCCGCGCTGGTCACGCGCCTCGGGCAATCATCCCGCCACCACTGTCCCGTACATCGTTGCCAGGCGGAACGAAATCGGTCATTCCGCCTGCCCGATCACTGCACGCGGAGGCTGCCGAACAGGCCGTCCTTCGCGTCCGCCGGACCCGCCGTGAAGTAGAGCGCGTTCGCGTCACCGAGGGTGTCGCCGTTGCCGAACCGCAGCGCCAGCAGGCCGGGGATCTCGACGGGGTTCGCCTCGTCGTCGCGCAGGTAGTCCACGAAGGTGCCGGTGGTGTCGTCGTAGGCGAGCACGCGGCCGAGGCCGCCGAAGTTGCCGACGAGCAGCTTGCCCGAGAGCGCGCCGAAGTTCGACGGCGCGATCGCCACGCCCCACGGCGCGTTGAGCCTGCCGCCGTCGTCGACGATGCGCACGAGCTTGCCCGCCGCGTCGAACTCGGCGAGCTTGCCCCGGTCCGGCTTGCCTGCCGCGGACTTGTCGGCCGCGGCGTCGAGCGTGGCTGGCTCGCCCTTCGCGAACTTCTTCGGGTCCTTGCTGTCGGGCTCGGTCACGGCGTAGGAGACGAAGACCCGGCTGCCCACGGTGGTGACGTTGAACGGCGCCGGATCACCGGGCACCACCTTCTTGCCCTTCTCCGGGGTGGCCGGATCGATCACCTCGCCGGTGGCGAACGGGTTGGCGAAACCGATGGTGGCCACCGGCTGCCAGAACTTGTCGAAGGTGCGGATCTGCGGATCGGCGCCGAAATCGGCGGCGAGCAGCTTGTCACCGGCCGGGGCGAGCGCGATGCCGAAGAACGACATGCCCTGAGCCGAGCCGTCGAAGACCTGGTTGGCGCCGCCGTCGCGGCGCACGGTCACCCCGTCGGGCGCCTGCTCGGTCCAGGCCGAGAGCTTGCCGGAGTCGGTGGCGAGGATGAAACGCGCGGAACCGCCGAGCGGCACGGGCACGCCGTCGACATCGACCCACTGGTCGCGCACGCCGAACAGGTCGGAGTTGATCGGGGCCGGGTTGAACACCACGCCGGTGACCTTGCCCGCGCTCTTGTCGGAGGTGTCGGCGTCGGCGCCCGGCACGCCGACCAGCTTGAACTGGTCCTGGGCGAGCTTCTGCAGCTTCTGCTCCGAAGAGGTGTGCACGTCACCGACGAACTGGAAGGACTTGCCGCCCGCGCCGACCCAGAAGTGACCGCCCGCGCCCTTGGGCCGGTCGGCCAGCCCCCACGCGTTGACCATCTCGGGGAACGTGAACTGGGCGTGATAGGAGTCCTTGTTGGCCGCCAGGTTCGTCTGGCTGTAGCGGTTGCCCTCGACCGCGGTGACCCCGTCGCCGCCGGACCCGTCTCCCGAGCACGCGGTGGCGAGCACCAGCACCGCGCCGACCACCACACCGCGCATCAGCCCGGACCGCACCCCGCGAGTACCCCGCACATGTCCGTTCACGTTCCTTCTCCCTTTCACCCTGCGCCGGACGGCGTTTCAGGCGACGCTGACCTTAGCCTGACCGTGGCGTCGGCGTGGCGTGACCGTCACCTCGGGGGCAGGTCTAGGCTGTCGCCGTGGTCGAACCAGCTGCGCCCGTCGCCCCGCATCCCGATATCGCCGCCCTCGCCCCGCTGCTCGGCAGCTGGCGCGGCCGCGGCCACGGCGAGTACCCGACGATCGCGCCGTTCGACTATCTCGAGGAGATCACCTTCGGGCACCTCGGCAGGCCGTTCCTGACCTACCGGCAGCGCACAAGGGCCGCCGACGACGGCAGGCCCCTGCACGCCGAGACCGGCTACCTGCGCTGCCCAGCGCCCGGCCGTGTCGAACTGCTGCTCGCCCATCCCACCGGGATCACCGAGATCTGCGAGGGCACCATCACCGAAACGGTCGACGGAATTCGGCTCGAACTGAACTCGACGAATATCGGGCTGAGCGGATCGGCGAAACAGGTTACCGCCGTGGGACGCTCATTCCACGTCACCGGCGACACCATCGACTACACATTGCGCATGGCCGCCGTGGGCGAAACACTCCAACACCATCTGGCCGCGACTCTGCAACGTTCGTGACCACGGCCGAATTCGGTTAATTACCCACACAGGGCCACTGAGCTGCGCGTTCGCGTGATCGATACCGATCATTCACCTTTTCATCACGGCCGGATAGCGATTGTGTTCGAACGCGCCCGCACATAACGCAACAATTGCGTGACGCTTACCGCGGCCGTCTGTCGCGCGGGCACCCACCGCTCTACGGTTTCAACCACAGCAAACGACCAGAACACAGACGAAAGGCTGCCCGGGAAAGCACGTCGACACCCTGGACGAGGGAGACGAACCATGAGGCGTTCCACTCTGATTCTGACCACTGCCGGAATGATCCTCGGCGGCGCGGCCGCCATCGACCTGCTCGATCGCGCGAGTACCAGCGCCGCACCCGAGCCCGTCGCCAGTTACGGCGTCCTGCACGAAGCGGCCACCGACCACTCCGACAGCGGCTCCCTCGCGGTGGTGTGGGCGGCCATTCAGTAACCGGGCGGCAGCGCGGCGAACATGTCCCTGGTCACGGCGACGGCGTTGTCCGAGCTGCCGCCCTTGACCAGCAGGGTCGCGAACGCCATGTCGCCCCGGTAGCCGACGAACCACGAGTGTGAACCACCGTCCACCTCGGCCTCACCGGTCTTGCCGTACACCTCGCCCTGGTCCCTGATCCGCTCGGCGGTGCCGCCGGTGACCACCATCCGCATCATCGCGCGCAGGCCCGCGACCACGTCCTGATCGATCGCGGGCCGGTCACCGGTGACCTGGGTGGGCCTGCCCGCGATCAGGTACGGCACCGGCGCCGAGCCGTGCGCGACCGTCGCCGCCATCACCGCCATCCCGAACGGGCTCACCACCACCCGGCCCTGCCCGATGCCGTCCTCGGCGCGCTGCACGAGTTCCTCGGCGGGCGGCACCGAACCCGACATGGTCGGCAGCCCTTCCACCGCGTAGTCCTGGCCGACGCCGAGCCGGGCGGCGGCCTCGGTGAGCGCGGCGGGTTCGAGCCTGCTGGCCAGCCGCGCGAACGTGGTGTTGCAGGAGCGCTCGTAGGCGTTGGCCATCGGCACCTCGCCGACGGTGAAGAGGTTGTAGTTGGGGATCGTGCGCTCCCCGATGGTGATCCGGCTCGGGCAGGGCAGCACCGTCTCCGGTGTCGCGATGCCGGCGGCCATCGCGGCCGAGGCGGTCACCGTCTTGAAGATCGAGCCCGGCGGGTACTGGCCGCTGGTGGCGACGGGCCCGTCGCGATCGGCCGCCTTGTTCTGCGCGACCGCCAGGATCGCGCCCGTCGACGGGCGGATCACCACCATCATCGTCTGCTCGGTGCGCAGGTCCACCGCGTGCTGCGCGGAGTTCTGCACGAACCGGTCGATACTCAGCGCGAACGAGGGCGCGGGCTGGGCCGGAACCTCGTGCAGCACATCGAGATCGGCGCCGTTGGCATTGCGGGTGACCACGCTCCAACCCGCCTTGCCGTCGACCTCGGCGATCACCGTCTTGCGGACCTGGGTGAGCAGATCGGGCGCGAACTTGCGGTCGGTGGGCACCATGTCCCACTCCTGGGTCAAGGTGACGCCGGGCAGCCCGATCAGCTCGCTGCCGATGGTCTCCGCCTCGTATTCGCTGAGCAGGATCACCGTGGCCGTGCCGCCCGCTCGGCGCGCCGCGTCCAGGATCGACTGCGGGGTGTAGGCGACGGGATCGATGCGGCTCAGCGCCGCGGCGAGCGCACCGGCGACCCGATCCGGCTCCGGTGCGGCGGCCACGTCGAAGCGCACCCGCGACACCTTGCCCGGCACCAGCACATCGCTGCCCGCCGACTCGTTGACCCTGGCCCGTGGCGCGGGCGCGGTGCGCAGCTCCATGCTCTGGGTGTCGCCGAGCTTGGGATGGATGTCGGCGGAGGTCCAGCGCACCAGCCAGCGTCCGCCGCTGCGGCCCATCTGCAGCTCGCCGGTGTAGGTCCACTGCCTGCCCTTGGGCAGCGTCCAGGCGTAGGTGTAGTCGACGGTCGCGGTGTCCCCGTGCACGCGGGCGTCGCCGGTGCGGATCTCCAGCTTCTCGGCCTGCAGCGCCTGCCAGGTCGAAGTCAGTGCGGCCGTGGCCTTCTCGGGCGCGGTGGTCAGCCCGGCGGCCGCGGCGAGATCACGCTCGGCGAAGGCCTCGGCGAAGGCTTCCGCGGCGGGCACCGGCCCCTGCGGACCGGACGAGCAGGCGGTCGCCGCCACCGCGAGGGCGGCCACCGCGAATGTGGTTACCATCGGTGTCCTCATCGGGACCGATGGTAGCGGCGACCGGGCGGCAAACCCCGGATGACGGCGCCGTACACGCCCGCCGATCAGTCGACGAGCACCGTCGCGAAGGTGGCGATCTGGCGGAATCCCACACGGCTGTAAGCACGTCGGGCGATGCGGTTGTAGTCGTTGACGTACAGGCTCGCCGTACGGCCCGTCGCCACAACGGCATTGGCGACCGTCGCGGTGCCCGCCGTGCCGACGCCGGAACCACGGAAGTCCGGATGCACCCAGACGCCCTGGATCTGGCCGGTGCGCCGCGACAGCGCACCGATCTCGGCCTTGTAGACGACCACGCCGTCCTCGAAACGCGCCCAGGCCCTGCCGGATTCGATCAGGCTCTGGATCCGGCGCCGATAGCCGCGGCCGCCGTCGCCCGCGCGCGGGTCGACCCCGACCTCCTCGATGAACATGGCGATCGCGGCGGTCAGGTAGCGGTCGATCTCGTCGGGTCTGACCCGGCGCACGCCCTTGTCCGGGTCGGCCAGCGCGGGCGCGGCGAGCGCGAGCAGCGGCTGTTCGGCGCGCAGATCCCTGGCCGGCCCCCACTTGGGCGCGAGCATCTCCCACATCGGCAGCGCGAGTTCCTGACGGCCGACCAGCGAGGAACACACGCGCGGCCACCGCGCCGCGCGGTCGGCGAACGCGCGCAGGGCCTGCTGGTCACCGCGCAGCGGCACCAGGTTGGCGCCGGAGAAACACAGCGAATCCGCCGGACCGCCCCGGCTCCACAGCTCGCCGAGCCCCGAGCGCGCGTCGAGACCGAACTCCTGCACGCGCGCCGCGATCATGCACGACGCAACGGGGTCGGCGTCGAGGACGCGGAGCACCTCGCCCAGGTCTCGCACGGACACCGGGCGCGCGGGGGTGGTCTTGGACCGTCGCGTCGGCTCCAGCAGACTCCGCACGGCACCAGCCTGCCACGAATGCGCGCCGAACGGTACGGGACCGCCGAATCCGGCCCGGCGGCCCGCCGTCTCAGCCGACGGTGACGACGGGCTCGGCGCCCGGCTGCTCACCCATCTCCTCGGCGATGCGCATCGCCTCTTCGATCAGGGTCTCCACGATCTGCGCCTCCGGCACGGTCTTGATGACCTCGCCCTTGACGAAGATCTGGCCCTTGCCGTTGCCGGAGGCGACCCCGAGATCGGCCTCGCGGGCCTCGCCGGGGCCGTTCACGACGCAGCCCATCACGGCCACCCGCAACGGCACCTCGAGGCCGTCCAGGCCCGCGGAGACCGCGTCGGCCAGCGTGTACACGTCCACCTGGGCGCGGCCGCACGACGGGCACGACACGATCTCGAGCTTGCGCGGGCGCAGGTTCAGCGACTGCAGGATCTGGCCGCCGACCTTCACCTCCTCGGCGGGCGGCGCCGACAGCGAGACACGGATCGTGTCGCCGATGCCCTCGCTGAGCAGCGCGCCGAACGCGACCGCCGACTTGATCGTGCCCTGGAACGCCGGACCGGCCTCGGTGACGCCCAGGTGCAGCGGGTAGTCGCTCTGCGCGGCCAGCTGCCGGTAGGCCTCCACCATGATCACCGGGTCGTTGTGCTTGACCGAGATCTTGATGTCGCCGAAGCCGTGGTCCTCGAACAGGCTCGCCTCCCACAGCGCCGACTCGACCAGCGCCTCCGGGGTGGCCTTGCCGTACTTCTCCAGCATCCGCTTGTCCAGCGAACCGGCGTTCACGCCGATGCGGATCGGGATGCCCGCCGCGCCCGCGGCCTTGGCGACCTCGCCGACCCGGCCGTCGAACTCCTTGATGTTGCCCGGGTTCACGCGGACCGCGGCGCAGCCCGCGTCGATCGCGGCGAAGATGTAGCGCGGCTGGAAGTGGATGTCGGCGATCACCGGGATCTGCGACTTCTTGGCGATCGTGGCGAGCGCGTCGGCGTCCTCCTGGCGCGGACACGCCACCCGGACGATGTCGCAACCGGACGCGGTGAGCTCGGCGATCTGCTGCAGCGTCGCGTTCACGTCGTGGGTCTTGGTGGTCGTCATCGACTGCACGGAGATCGGCGAGTCACTTCCCACACCGACATTGCCCACCTTCAGCTGGCGGGTCTTGCGCCGGGGTGCGAGAACAGCAGCGGGAGCGGCGGGCATCCCCAATCCGATGGTGCTGGTCACGGTCGGCTGCCTTCTTTCGTGTACGTGTCGGTGTGAGGCGGTGGTCTCGCTGCCGAGCTTAGTCGCGCGGGGTGACCCACCGCCCTGTGAGGGCCGCGACAGCGGCGCGGACGGTCAGGGCAGCCGGATCGGGTTGACGATGTCGGCGGCCAAGGTCAGCAGCATGAACGCACCACCGATCACCACCGCCACATACGTCACCGGCAGCAGCTTCAGGTAGTCGACCGGGCCGGCAGGGGCCTTGCCGAACAACCCGCGGATCGTGTTCCTGACCTTCTCGTAGAGCACCACCGCGATGTGCCCGCCGTCCAGCGGAAGCAGCGGCAGCAGATTGAACGCGCCGAGGAAGAAGTTCAGGCTCGCCAGCACCATGATGAACATGCCCCACAGGCCGCGCTCGGCGGTCTCCCCGCCGATGCGGCTGGCGCCGTACACGCTGACCGGAGTCTCCGGATCGCGCTCGCCACCCGTGACGGCCTCCCACAGCGCCGAGACCTTCTGCGGCATCTTCGCCAGCGACTTCACCGTCTCGACGAAGAAGTCACCGGTGAAGGTGATGGTGGCCGGGATGGCCGCGATCGGGTCGTACTGCTTGGGCTCGGCGAAATCGGGACCGACGCCGACCGCGCTCACCTCGCGACTCGGGCCTTCCTTCGGCGAGCGCATCACCCGCTCGGGGGTGACCGCCACGGTGAGGGTCTGACCGGCCCGCTCGATCGTGTAGGTGAAGGTGCCGGTCTGCTTCTGGGTCTCGGCCTGGAACTGCGCCCAGGTGGTGACCTCCACGCCGTTGACGGCCTTCACCACGTCACCGCGCTGGAGTCCGGCGCGCTGGGCGGGCCCGTCACCGGTGCAGGGGGCCAGGGTCTTCTCCGGTGTCTCCTGCGCGACACAGCTCATGTTTCCCAGCGCCGTGGCCGGAGGCTGCTCGAGCTGCGGCAGACCCCATCCGATCGCCAGCACCACCAGCAGGATGAAACCGAGCAGGAAGTTCATCGCGATGCCGCCGAACATCACCACCAGGCGCTTCCAGGTCGCCTGCCGGTACATCGCCCGGTCGACGTCCTCCGGTTCGAGTTCGTCGAGCGCCGTCATGCCCGCGATGTCGCAGAACCCGCCCAGCGGCAGCGCCTTGAGTCCGTACTCGGTCTCGCCGCGGCGGAACGAGAACACCTTCGGCCCGAAACCGATGAAGTAGCGGCGCACCTTCATGCCGGTGGCCTGCGCAGCCCACATGTGCCCGCACTCGTGCAGCGCGATCGAGATCGTGATACCGAGGGCGAACAGTGCGAACCCCAGCGCGAATACCATCAGGCCTCTTTCTCTGGCGGCTGGCGCCGCGGGTTTTCGGCCTCGTGACCTCGCGTCCGAGGAGCGATACTGCGCCTTCGGCGTTCCGTCTCGCTCCTCGGACGCGAGGCGGCCGAAAACGTGGTGGTCAATTTTCGTCGCATCCGCTCAGGACGCGATGACGTGCGCGGCGTACTCCCGTGCCCAGCGGTCGGCCGCGAGGACGTCGTCCAGGGTATCGGGTTCGGCGTGCCAGCGATCGGCGGCCTCCACCGCCTGGGTGACCGTGCGCACAATGGCGGGGAAGGTGATCTTTCCGTCGAGGAAGGCCTGGACAGCCACCTCGTTGGCGGCGTTGTAGACGGCGGTGACGCTGCCGCCCGCCTCCCCTGCCTGCCTGGCCAGCCGCACCGCGGGGAAGACCTTGTCGTCGACCGGCTCGAACGTCCAGGTGGCTGCGGTGCCGAAATCGCAGGCGGCGGCCGCGCCCGCGATCCGGTCGGGCCAGCCCAGCGCCAGCGCGATCGGCAGCTTCATGTCCGGCGGGCTGGCCTGGGCCAGGGTGGAGCCGTCGGTGAAGGTGACCATCGAGTGCACGATCGACTGCGGATGCACGGTGACATCGATGCGGTCGTAGGGCACGCCGAACAGCAGATGCGTCTCGATCAGCTCGAGGCCCTTGTTCACCAGCGACGCCGAGTTCAGGGTGTTCATCGGGCCCATGGACCAGGTCGGGTGGGTCTTGGCCTCGGCGGGGTTCACCGATTCGAGCATCTCGGCGGTCCAGCCGCGGAAGGGTCCGCCCGAGGCGGTGAGGATCAGCCGGTCGACCTCCTCGGCCCGCCCGCCGCGCAGGCACTGCGCGAGCGCGGAGTGCTCGGAGTCCACCGGCACGATCTGGCCGGGCGCGGCGGCGCGGGTCACCAGCGACCCGCCCGCGACCAGCGATTCCTTGTTGGCCAGGGCCAGCCGGGTACCCGCTTCGAGCGTCGCGAGGGTGGGTTCCAGGCCCAGCGAGCCGACCAGGGCGTTGAGCACCACGTCGGCCTCGGTGCGGCGCACGAGTTCGGTCGCCGCGTCGGGCCCGCCGAGGTCGAGGTCGAGCGCCTGCGCGGTGGCGGGATCGGCGACGGCGACATTGCGGGTGCCGGTGGCGGCCATCTGCTCGGCGAGCAGGGCGGGGTTGCCGCCGCGCGCGGCCAGACCGACCACCTCGAAGCGGTCGGGATTGGCGGCGATCACCTCGAGCGCCTGGGTCCCGATCGACCCGGTACTGCCGAGGAGCAGCACCTTCACCCGATCGGTGGACGTGGAGTGGCCTTGTGCGGCACGCGTTGCTGGGTGGGACACGGGCCCATTGTGGCAGGGCTGCTGGCTACGACGGACGGTCGTATGCCACGATATGCTCACTCGCCCAACCAGAACTCGAGCCCTAAGGAGCGATCGTGGCCGCCACGGACCTCGAAAAAGCCAGCACCGAGCGCGCCGTCGCCACCAGCGTCGACCCCGCCGAGGTGCCCTCGGCCGCATGGGGCTGGAGCGGCGAGTCGCCCAAGACCTTCCGCATCGCGGGCTGGATCGTCGTGGTCGGCCTGCTCGGCATGACCATCGGCAACCACCAGGGCCACGTCGAGGACATCTTCCTCATCGGCCTGGCCGCCCTGCTGGCCGCGATCATGGTCGTCGACTCGCTCACCAAGCGCGTTCCGAGGTAGTCCTCGGTTCCCTCGACCACGCCTGCGAGCGCTCCGGCGCCGCAGGCGTTTTCGTGTCTCCGGAGGTCAGCGACCGCGACGGGCGTTCGGCTTCCTGCCCTTGCCCTGCTGTTTGGCGACCGGCTTGCGCGCGGTCTGCTTGCGCGCCGGTTTCGCGGCCGCGCGCCGGGCCGGTTCGGCGGCCACCGCGCCGCGGGAACTGTTGGCCGAGCGGCCGCGCACGATGCCGACGAACTCCTCGATCAGCGCGTTGTCGGCCCCGGCGGGCCAGGCGAGCGCGATCTCGGTGAACTCGGTGTCGCTGATCGGGCGGTACACCAGATCGCGCCGATGGTGCAGCCGGGCGATCGACTGCGGCACGACCGTCGCGCCGCCCACCGCGGCGACCAGAGCCAGGGTGTCGGCGGCCCGGTCCACATCGGCGCCGTCCTGCATCCGCTCATCGGCCAGATCAGCCGGGCTGATCGTGTCCAGCAGGGACAGCGCGTCGTCCTTCTGCACCACGGCGACCGGCGTCTCGCGCCACAGCGCGATCGTGTGCAGCGCGGCGGTGTCGATCGGCAGGCGGACGAAACACAGGTCGACCCGGCCCGCGCGCAGCGCCTCCTCCTGCTCGGCCTGGGCGATTCCGACGACCTCCAGCGGATGATCGGGCAGCCGCTCGCCCCAGACCCTCGCCCACTTCGTCACTGTCACGCCCGGCACGAACCCGACCCGCAGGCTCGCGGGCGCCTCGGGTTTCTGTTCGCGTTCGGCCTGCTCCCGCGCGCTGATCAGGCCCCTGGCATGGGTGAGCAGGGCGGCGCCGTCCTCGGTGAGCTGGGTCGGCGACGCGCCGGGCACGAAAACCCTTGTGCCGAGCTCTTTCTCCAGCTCGATGACGGTCGCGCTCAGACTCTGCCGGGAGATCCGCAGGCCCTTGGCCGCCCGCGCGAAATGCAGTTCCTCGGCGACGGCGACGAAGCGACGCAGCCGCGCGAGGTCGATGGAGTCGGCGGCGGTGACATCGAAGTCGCTCATTCTGACCAGGATATGGCACCAGGCACGCGCTTCCGCGCACCGCTCACAGGCTCGTCAGCAACCACACCACGCCGAGCACACACCCCACGATCGCGGCCACGATCAGCAGGGTGCCGAGGATCGAGCCCCACCCGCTGCTCGCCGGAGCGGGCGGCGGGACCGGGGGACGCATCACGGGCGCCTGCCAGGCGGCCGGCGTCACGGGACGCGGCGGGACCGGCTGCCGCGGCGGCTGATAGATCGGCTGCGGACCCGGCGTCGGCCGCGGGGCCACCGGCATCCCCGGCGCGCTCACCGGGCGCATCGGCCCCATCCCGACGAAGGGCTGCGCGTGCGCGCCGGACGTGGGCCGGGCGAGTGGCCTGGCACCGGTCGTCGGGGTGCGCATCGCCCGGCGCACCGCGTCGACGAACTCCTCGCACGAGGAGAACCGGTCGGCGGGCCGTTTGGCGAGCGCGCGGGCCATCACTGCGTCCAGGACCGGCGGCAGCCCGCCGCGGCGGGGGCTGATCGGCGGCGGCGGGGCCTGCAGGTGACCGGTGATGACGGCAGCCGGGCTGGTGCCCTCGTAGGGGGCGGTGCCGGTCAGCAGCACATACAGGGTGCAGGCCAGCGAGTACTGGTCGGCGCGGTGATCGAGGGCGGCGCCGGTGAGCTGCTCCGGCGCGGCGTAGGCGAGGGTGGCCGTGAACGAGCCCGTCTCGGTCAGATGCCCGGAATCGTCACGGAGCCGGGCGATGCCGAAGTCGGTGAGGTAGACCCGCTCCTGGCTGTTGGATCGCGCCAGCAGGATGTTGCCCGGCTTCACGTCGCGATGCAGCACGCCGGCCCGGTGCGCGTAGTCCAGCGCCGCGGCCGTCTCGCCGATGATCTGTACCGCCCGATCCGGCGGCAGCGTCCGCGGATCCAGGGTCGAGGCGTCGACGCCGTCGATGTACTGCATGCTGATCCACAGCTGGTCGTCCTCGACCCCGCGGTCGAACACGGTCACGATGTTCGGGTGGTCGAGCTGGGCCACCAGGTCGGCTTCCCGCTCGAACCTGGCCCTGATCTCGGCGTCGGAGTACAGCTCCTGATTCAGCAGTTTCAGCGCGGTCCACCGCGGCAGCCGCGGGTGCCTGGCCAGATACACCGACCCCATCCCGCCACGGCCCAGCTGCCGGTCGATCGTGTATCCGGCGAACACCGTCCCGTCAGAAACCACTCTGACCCCCGAATCTCGCTCGTCGTCCGACGCGCTGGACCCTATCAAAACGGTGTTCGCGGCGTCGCGGGCATTGCCCGAGCGAGGTCAGCCGAGGGGGAACGACGCGATGTCCGCCAGCAGGGCAGGCATGTCCTTGTCCAGCGTCGACATCGCCCAGCCGTGGGAGAACACGAGGACCCAGCGTTCCCGTCCGGGATCGCTGAACGTCGACACCACGACCGACATCGAGTATTGGCCGTTGTAGTACATCGCGCGGTGGTCGTCGGTGCGGGTCCCGGCGGTCGCGCTCCCCACACCGGTGGTCTCCCGTTGGAACTGCGCGATCGCGGCTTTCGCCGACTCCACCGTCGGGAAGCCGTAGAGCGAGTACGCCGTGGCGGTGACGTCACCGGGTTTGCACGCCCATTTGGCCTCGGCCGCCTGGAAGGTCAGCTCCCAGGTGACCTCGGCGCGATACTTCGTGTCGGCGTAGGCATCACACGCGCGGCCGCCGTAGCCGTTGCCTTCCGCGTACGAGCTGGACGAGGAGCTGCTGCCCGGCTCGGCGGGCGGCAGCAGCTGGGGAAACGCCGTCGACATCGCGGCGAGGTCGCGGCGGGCCTGCGTCTCGGTCAGCCCGAGCAGCGAGGTGCCGCCCGCCCGCGCGACCAGGTAGGCCGCACCGAGCGCGACAACGACCGCGATGACCAGCACGATCGCGAGGCGGCCGCCCTTCCGCGGCGCCCGCGCCGGGCGGGGCCGGCGCGGATCCAGGTGCGGTGGAGGTGCCGAATAGTACTGGGGTGCGGGCGGATAGGGCGCCCGATAGGGGCCGGGAGCTTGCGGAAGCCGCGGCATCGACGGCGCCGCGAACACCGTCGGCTGCGCGCCGGCCCCGCTCAGCGCCCGACGCGCGGCAGCGGCGAACTCCGCGCACGAGTCGAACCGCTCGGCGGGCCGCTTCGCCAATGCGCGGGCCAGCACCGCGTCCAGTTCGGCAGGCAGCTCGGGCCGACGCGCACGCGGCGAGGGCGGCGGCGCCTGCAGATGCCCCTGGATGACGTGCACCGGATTCGTCGCCTCGAACGGAGCGACCCCGGTGAGCAGGGAGAACAACGTGCACGCCAGGGAGTACTGATCGGAGCGATGATCGAGGTACGCGCCGGTGAGCTGCTCGGGCGAAGCGTAGGCCAGCGTGGCGGTGAAGGTGCCGGTCCGGGTCAGCTGATGACTGTCGTCCCGGGGCCGCGCGATCCCGAAATCGGTCAGCAGCACCCGCTCCTTGCCATCGGCCTCGGCCAGGAGAATGTTGGCGGGCTTCACATCCCGATGCAGCACCCCGCTGCGGTGCGCGTGATCGAGCGCCGCCGCGGTGCCCTCGATGATGCGCAACGCCCGCTCCACCGGAACCGGATGCTCGATCGCGGCCGCGTCGACACCATCGACGAACTGCATGCTGATCCACAGATGACCGTCCTCGACACCACGGTCATAGACCGTGACGATGTTCGGATGCTCCAACTGCGCGGCCAGATCCGCCTCCCGCTCGAATCGGGCGCGAATCTCGCTGTCGGAGAAGAGGTCCGGATTCAGCAGCTTGAGCGCCAGCTGACGCGGCAGCCGCGGATGCCGAGCCAGATACACCGAGCCCATGCCCCCCTGCCCGAGCTGTCGCTCGATCGCGTACCCGGCGAAGATGTCCCCCGTTGCAAGCATGTCTCCCCCGTTGTTCTCGCCGATCGGTGCCGCGCCGCGAGCGAGCGTCCGCCGACCGGCAACCGTCAACTCGGCCTCCCGAAGGCACAGGGTATCGGACGGCGGCCGTCGTCACTCCTCGACGCGGACCCCCATCGATCGCGCCGTGCCCGCGACGATCCGCATCGCCACCTCCACATCGGTGGTGTTGAGGTCGGGGAGTTTGCGCAGGGCGATGCGGCGCAACTGTTCTCGGGAGAGCGCGCCGACCTGCTTGTGCCCGGGCTGCGGCGATCCGCCGGTGCCGAGCGCCGCGCGGATCAGTGATGCCGTCGGCGGGGTCTTGAGTCGCATGGTCCAGCGTTTGCGGGCATCGATGGTGATGACCGCGGGGATGATCTCCCCGCGGCGATCCGCCGTCGCCGCGTCGTAGCGGCGTTTGACCTCGAACGGTGGGACGCCGGTGGGACCGAGCATCTTGCCGAGGATCATGAGCGAGGCATTGCCCGCTTCTAGCTCGAGAGTGACTGTGAGAGAGGCTGTTTCGCGCGCCATAGTCAACGATCTCGGATGCGGGCCTCGTTCCGGTCCCGCGCCGGTAACGCCTCGGCGGCAAGGGGCGTGCCCCGCGTGTTCGAGTCGCCGCGGCCGCGTTCACCTGTCAGGCTGTGGCGGTGAAACGTGACGTTTCCGCCGCCCTGGAGATCGCGGTGCACGCCGACACCATCCTGCAATGGCAGCTCGCCGTCGCCCGGCAACCGGGCATCGACGTGGTCGAATCGCTGACCTGTGCGCTCGACGGCGAGCTCCTCGTTCCGCGCGAACTGATCGGGCCGCACCATTCCCGGCTGCACGTCCTCGAGGTCGGGGCGGGCACCCTGCGCCTGGACTATCAGGCGACGGTGTTCGGCACCGCCGTCCCCGACGTGGCCACCGACTACGACGTGGCCCTGTATCGCCGTCCCAGCCGCTACGCCGAGTCCGACAAGCTGCTCGGTTTCGCCGCCGCCGAATTCGGTTACGGCATCGTCGATCCGGATGTCGCCGCCCGGGTGGCGGCCTGGGTGGGCAGAAGGATCTCGTACGTCGCGGGCAGCAGCGCGCCGATCGACGGCGCCGTGGAGACGCTGCTGTCGGGCACCGGCGTCTGCCGCGACTTCTCCCACCTGGTGGTGGCGCTGTTGCGCGCGGTCGGCGTCCCCGCCAGGGTGGCCGCGGTCTACGCCCCCGGCTGCGTACCCATGGACTTCCACGCGGTGGCCGAGGCCTGGGTCGGCGGCGCCTGGCTCACCCTCGACCCGACCTGCCTGGCACCCCGCTCCAGCCTGGTCCGCATCGCCACCGGCCGCGACGCCGCCGACATCGCCTTCCTCGACAACCACGGCGGCGACATCACCCTCCGCTCGATGACCGTCAACGCCTTCGTCGACGGCCCCCTCCCCTACGACGACTTCGCCGCACCCAGCATCCTCACCTGACGCCGTCGCCGAATCCGTTCCCGGAGCGGCGCGGAAGGTCGGGGGCAGGTAGGTTTTCCGCTGGAAGAGGGAGTTCATGAACACTTGGCGCGAGCTGGACGCGGCCACCCGGAGGGCACTGCTCCGGGGCGAACCCGCCACCGATCCCGAGGTCGACCGGATCGCGCGAGCCCACGCGGAACGCGAACTCGGCGTCCCGATGGGCCGCCGGATCGTGTACGCGGTACCGGTCGGGATCATCGCGGGCGTCGGACTGGTCGTGGCGCGCTCCGTCACCGGCTGTTCGATCACCGATCTCGCGCCCCTACTCGTGCTCGCGACCGTCTGCTACTTGGTCGTGGCCGTCCGCCGCAAACTCGCGCTGACCCGGATTCTGAACGTCAGTCACGGAACTCCGCGCGAGACCGTGCCGGCGGCGGTGCCCGAACAGTTGGTGATCAGGGTTTCCCCGGCCGGCGCGCTGAAGATGGTGGCGCCCTACCTGATCCTGGTCGCCGGTTTCCTGATCGCCGGTGTGGTGTGGTCGATTCCCTGGTTGACCATCGGTGCCGTGCTGGTGGCAGTGCCGGTGCTCGCGTACACGGGCTACCTGCTGACCGGGACGAAGGCCGACCGGGGCATGGTCCTCGACGCCTACGGACTGCACTACCCGCATCGCCGCGCCCACGTCTCGTGGGAATCGGTGCGCGAGATCAGGGTGCTCCCGCTGCGCGCGACGGCGAGCGACCCGCGTCAGGTCGTCGCGTTCATCCTGCACGACGACGAGCACTACCTCCGGCAGCTCCCCGCCTGGGAAGCGCGCCTGTGCCGGATGAACAGGAAGACCTACTTGTCGTCGCTGGTCATGATCGACGGCTTCGTCGACACGCCTGTCGGCGCGATCGCCGCCACCGCGGCCGCGCTGTCACGGTTGCCCGTCACCACCAGCCGCTGACCCGGGCTGATCGGGCTCAGCCCTCGGCCGCGAGCTGTCCGCAGGCCGCGGCGATCTCCTGGCCGCGGGTGTCGCGGACCGTGCACGAGACGCCCTGAGCGATCACGCGCCGGACGAACTCGCGCTCGACCGGCTTCGGGCTCGCGTCCCATTCGCTGCCCGGAGTGGGGTTGAGCGGGATCAGGTTCACATGGACGAGCGGACCGAGCGCCTTGTGCAGCTTCTTGCCGAGCATGTCCGCCCGCCACGGCTGGTCGTTGACATCGCGGATCAGCGCGTACTCGATCGAGACCCGGCGCCCCGACTTGTCCGCGTAATACCGTGCCGCATCGAGCACCTCGGCGATCGACCAGCGGTTGTTCACCGGCACCAAGGTGTCGCGCAGTTCGTCGTCGGGCGTGTGCAGTGAGACCGCCAACCGCACCGACATGTCCTCGTCGGCCAGCTTGCGGATCGCGGGCGCGAGGCCAACCGTCGAGACCGTCACCGACCGCTGCGAGATGCCGAGACCGTCGGGCGCGGGCGAGGTGATCCGACGCACCGCGTTGACCACCCGCTTGTAGTTGGCCAGCGGCTCCCCCATGCCCATGAAGACGATGTTGGACAGCCGGCCGGGGCCACCGTGCACCTCGCCGTCGCGCAGCGCCGCCGCGGCGGCGCGCACCTGGTCGACGATCTCGGCCGTCGACAGATTGCGGTTGAGACCGGCCTGACCGGTCGCGCAGAACGGGCACGCCATGCCACAGCCCGCCTGGCTGGAGATGCACAGGGTGTTGCGGTCGGGGTAGCGCATGAGCACGCTCTCCAGCAGCGTGCCGTCGTGCGCGCGCCACAGGGTCTTGCGGGTGTCGCCCTCGTCGCAGGCCAGGTGGCGGACCACCGACAGCAGCGGCGGGAACAGCGTCTCACCGACCTTCTCGCGCACGTCGGCGGGCAGATCCGTCATCTGCGCCGCGTCGGCCTGCAGGCGGCCGTAGTACTGGCGGGCCAGCTGGTCGGCGCGGAACTTGGGCAGGCCGAGCTCCTGCACCGCGGCCTTGCGCTCGTCCGCGTCCAGATCGGCGAGGTGGCGCGGTGGCATACCGCGACGCGGGGCATCGAACACGAGGGGCAGGGAGGTGGCCATAATTCCACCATTGTCCCAAACGGCGACGGGCGCCCGATGGCCGGGCCGCCACGCCGAACGCCGTTATCGAGAAGATGCGTGCACCGGTGATAGCCGTCGGCCATGATCGAACCATGTCCACCAACGCAGAATCCGGTGCGTCAGCCGCCGCGCACGAGCCGACGACGCCGGAAACCGAGTCAGCGGCCAAGCATCGCCGCGTCGAGCACGTCCCCGCCCAGCGGCGCATCCCGAAGGGGGTCCGTGGCTCGCGGACCGGCTACACCTGGATCGGTCTGCTCGCGGCGGCGATCATCGGCATCGTCCTGCTGGTGTTCATCATCCAGAATCTCGATCAGGCGAAGGTCACCCTGTTCTTCTGGGATTTCTCGCTGCCGCTCGGCATCACCGTGCTGCTGTCGGTGATCGCAGGCGCGCTGGTGATGGGCCTGGTCGGCGGCGTCCGGATCCTGCAGCTGCGCCACGCCGCCAAGAAGCCCTGAGCTACAGCAGGGCGCTGAGCACCAGCCAGGACACGAAGGCCGAGGGCAGCATCGAGTCGAGCCGGTCCATGATGCCGCCGTGGCCGGGCAGCATCGTGCCCATGTCCTTGATGCCGAGTTCCCGCTTGATCTGGGACTCGACCAGGTCGCCACAGGTCGCCACGACCACCAGGCCGACGCCGAGCACCACACCGATCATCGAGTTCGCTTCGAGGAGCAGCGTGACGGTCAGCAGACCGCCGATCACGCTGAACACCAGCGAACCGCAGAACCCCTCCCACGACTTCTTCGGGCTGATCGCGGGCACCATCGGATGGCGGCCGAACAGCACCCCGGCCACATAGCCGCCGACGTCGGAGCACACCACCAGGATCATGAACGTCAGCACCCGCAGGTTGCCGTCGGGTTCGAGCAGCAGCAGCGTGGAGAACGCCGCGAGCAGCGGAATCCAGGTGAGGGTGAACAGCGCGATCGAGGTGTCGCGCAGGAAGTTCTTCGGCGCGGTGTTGAGGCCGTGATCGAACAGCCGCCACACCATGCAGACCAGTGCCGTCGCGGCGAACGCGCCGACCACCCCGCGCGCACCCCACGGCCAGCCGAGCCAGAACACCGCCTGACCGCCCACCAGCAGCGGGATCCGCGGCACGAGGACATCGGCCTCCCGCAGCCGCTTGGCGACCTCCCAGGTCGCCACGCCGACCGCGACACCCGCCACGCCGATGAAGACCTTGGGGACGAACAGCAGGATCGCGATGAGCGACAGCCCGAGGCCGAGACCGACCGCCAGCGCCGCGGGCAGGTTGCGACCCGCCCGCGACGCAGGCGCCTGCGGCTCGGCATGCTCGTCGGCCTGTGGTGTCGGCGTCGCCGCGTCGGTCGGGTCGACCTGATCCGGCATCGGCTCCGGTGCCGCTCCCGTGGCGGCGGCGTCTTCGGCCACGATTGTCCCGTCGCTCAACTCGTCGTTCCGTTCATCCCCCGCACGAGCGGGACTGGCGAGATCTGCGCTCAGACCTCGAGCAGTTCGGCTTCCTTGTGCTTGACCAGCTCGTCGATCTGGCCCACGTACTTGGCGGTGGTCTTGTCGAGCTCCTTCTCGGCGCGCCCGACCTCGTCCTCACCCGCCTCGCCATCTTTCTGGATCCGGCCCAGTTCGTCCATCGCCTTGCGGCGGACGTTGCGGATCGAGACCTTGGCGTCCTCGCCCTTGCCCTTGGCCATCTTGACCATCTCGCGGCGGCGTTCCTCGGTGAGCTGCGGCACCGTGATGCGCAGGATGTCACCGTTGTTCGTCGGGTTGACGCCCAGGTCGGAGTTGCGGATCGCGTTCTCGATCGGGCCGAGCTGGCTCTGCTCGTAGGGCTTGATCACAACCATGCGCGGCTCGGGCACGGTGATGCTCGCCATCTGCGTGATCGGCGTCGGCGAGCCGTAGTAGTCGACCACCACGCGCGAGAACATGCCGGGGTTGGCGCGGCCGGTCCGAATGGTTCCCAGATCGTCCTTCGCCACCGAGACGGCCTTCTCCATCTTCTCCTCGGCATCGAAGAGCGCTTCATCAATCACGACCGATTCCTCCACAGCGTCGTCATCGTCGTCCTGTCGCGGGACCGGGATCAGGACCGAACCAGGGTGCCGATGTGTTCACCGGCGACCGCCCGGGCAATATTGCCCTTGGTCAGCAAATTGAACACCAGAATCGGCATCTGGTTGTCCATGCAGAGACTGAAGCACGTGGCATCTGCCACCTTCAGACCCTTTTCGAGCACTTCCTTGTACGTGATCTCGGTGTACATGCTCGCGTTCTTCTCCACGCGCGGGTCGGCGTCGAACACGCCGTCGACCGCCTTGGCCATCAGCACCACGTCGGCGCCGATCTCGAGCGCGCGCTGTGCGGCCGTGGTGTCGGTGGAGAAGTACGGCATGCCCATACCGGCGCCGAAGATCACGACGCGGCCCTTCTCGAGGTGCCGCTTGGCGCGCAGCGGGAGGTACGGCTCGGCGACCTGCCCCATGGTGATGGCGGTCTGCACGCGCGTGTCCACCCCCTGCTTCTGCAGGAAGTCCTGCAGCGCAAGGCTGTTCATGACGGTGCCGAGCATGCCCATGTAGTCGGAGCGGGCGCGTTCCATGCCGCGCTCCTCGAGCTCGGCGCCGCGGAAGAAGTTGCCGCCACCGATCACCACGGCCACCTGCACGCCGGTCTCGACGATCTCGGCGATCTGCTCGGCCACGGTCTGCACGACATCGGGATCGAGGCCGACCCCGCCACCGCCGAACATCTCCCCACCCAGTTTGAGCAGCACCCGGCGGTATCCAGGGCGGTCGTTACCCGGGTCGGTCATGGGTGTTCGTCTCCTTCGGCAAGGTCGAGATCGGTCGAACTGCGGGCACGCGAATCGGCCGCACAGCAAGGCGAAGCGGCATCCATCCTGCCTTATCCGGTTCTGTTCACCGCACAAGACCCCCTCGGCCGCCGCCGGGAATCGGCGAGAGCCCCTCGGGTGCAGACGTGTGCTGCTCCCGAGGGGCTCTCGTCGGGCGGGATCAGGCCTGGCCGACCTCGAAGCGCGCGAAGCGCTTCACGGTGACGCCGGCATCCTCCAGAAGGGCCTTGACGGTCTTCTTGGAGTCGGTGACAGCGGCCTGCTCGAGCAGGACGACGTCCTTGAAGAAGCCGTTGACGCGGCCCTCGGTGATCTTCGGGAGGGCGGCCTCGGGCTTGCCCTCCTCACGCGCGGTCTGCTCGGCGATGCGGCGCTCGTTCTCGACGATGTCGGCCGGCACCTCCTCGCGGGTCAGGTACTTGGCCTTGAGCGCGGCGACCTGCATGCCGGCGGCACGCGCGGCCTCGGCGGCGGCGTCGCCCTCACCCTCGTACTCGACCAGCACGCCGACGGCGGGCGGCAGGTCCGAGGCACGCTTGTGCAGGTAGGTGGCGACCGGGCCGTCGAAGGAGACGACGCGACGCAGTTCCAGCTTCTCGCCGATCTTGGCGGCCAGCGCCTGCACGGCCTCGTCGACGGTGCTGTCGGCCAGCTTCAGCGCCTTCAGCGCGTCCAGGTCGGCGGGCTTGGCGGCGGCGGCCGCGGTGACGATGGCGTCGGCCAGCTCCTGGAACTCCGCGTTCTTGGCGACGAAGTCGGTCTCGGAGTTGATCTCGACCATGACGCCGTCCTTGGCGATGACCAGACCCTCGGCGGTCGCGCGCTCGGCGCGCTTGCCGACGTCCTTGGCGCCCTTGATGCGCAGCACCTCGACGGCCTTGTCGAAATCGCCGTCGGACTCGGCCAGCGCGTTCTTGCAGTCCATCATGCCGGAGCCGGTGAGCTCACGGAGCCGCTTCACGTCAGCAGCGGTGTAGTTCGCCATCGGGGGCGAGCCTCCTCGTGTGTGGGGTGCTTGGGGGTTTACACCACCTTGCCGACCGCTTCTGAATTCAGAAGGGCCGGCAAGGTGAACGTAGAGCTACCGATCAGCTCAGAAGTCGGCCGGGGTGTGCTGCGCCGGGTCGGCCTTGACCTCGGCCGCGGCCTCGGCGGGCGTCTCTACGGCGGCCTCGGCGGCCGGGGTCGCCTGAGCCAGCAGCTCCTGCTCCCACTCGGCGAGCGGCTCACCGGCGCCGGCCTCGGGCTTCGCGTCGCCGGAAGCCTGGCCCGCGCGGGCCTGCACGCCCTCGGCCACCGCGGAGGCGACGACCTTGGTGAGCAGAGCGGCGGAACGGATCGCGTCGTCGTTACCCGGGATCGGGTAGTCGACCAGGTCGGGATCGCAGTTGGTGTCCAGGATCGCGATGACCGGGATGTTCAGCTTGCGCGCCTCGCCGACGGCGATGTGCTCCTTGTTGGTGTCGACGACCCAGATGGCCGAGGGCACCTTGGCCATGTCGCGGATACCACCGAGGGTGCGGTCCAGCTTGGTCATCTCACGCGTGAGCATGAGGATTTCCTTCTTGGTGCGACCCTCGAAGCCACCGGTCTGCTCCATGGCCTCGAGCTCCTTCAGGCGCTGCAGGCGCTTGTGGACGGTCGAGAAGTTGGTGAGCATGCCACCCAGCCAGCGCTGGTTGACGTAGGGCATCCCGACGCGAGTCGCCTCGGCCGCGATCGACTCCTGGGCCTGCTTCTTGGTACCGACGAAGAGAACGGTGCCACCGTGGGCGACGGTCTCCTTGACGAACTCGTAGGCCTTGTCGATGTAGGTCAGCGTCTGCTGCAGATCGATGATGTAGATGCCGTTGCGGTCGGTGAAGATGAACCGCTTCATCTTCGGGTTCCACCGACGAGTCTGGTGCCCGAAGTGCGCGCCGCTGTCGAGCAGCTGCTTCATGGTTACGACAGCCATAGCTCCCGTATCTCTCTTTCGTTGCCGGTTGCCGCAGTCGATCGGCGATCGACTGCCCTGGCGCCACCGAAACCGCCGGACCCGATCGGAAAACCGGGACCAGCCGACGATTCCACTGTTCATCCGCTGGAGAACTCGCGCGGATCAGCCCTCTCGGACCGTCTGCGTTGCGAGCGACGACCGGATGGACGAGCACAGGTGGCGCGCGAAGTCGGTCCGTGCCGTGCACATGCTGCTGAGCACAAACCGCGTTGATCAGTCTACGCGGACCGGGGCCAGGGCCGAAATCGCCCCCGCGCATCGCCCGCCGTCCGCCGCGGTGAAGTGCGCGATATCCACATCCGGTGAAGTTGTCCCCAATCGCCGAACGCGTCGCCCGGCGAGGTCCTCCGCCGTCGAGAGTTGGGGCATGAACATTTTCGCACGCACCCTGATCTCGACGTTTTCGCTGGTATGCGCCCTGGGAGCGCTGGCCGCGCCCGCCGCGGCGCAGTCGGCTCCCGCGACACCAGTGTGCTCGGGCACACCGGCGCTCCCACCACCCGGCCCCGCCGAGCGCCCCCGAAATGCCCCGATCTGTTCCGGCGGTCCGACGACGACGGTTCCCACCACTGAGCCGACACCGCGACCCGTGCCCGTCCGGATCACCGTCCATGACCTGGCCACCGCCCCGCCCGCCTCGGCACGCGGTGAGACCGCGCCGGTCGAGGTCGAAATCGTCGTGCGCGGCGGTGGTACCGGCTCGGCGGCGGAGCTGCCCGCGGTGCTCCGTGACCTGGTGCGCGCACTGGCCACGCCGCAGCGCGTCCCGACACCGCGCCCGCACCGCTGAGGCCTGCCATGGGCACGCACCGGCGTCACCGCTCGCAATCCGGCCGCCATCGCTGGGCGAACGGCATCGCCGGGGCTCCCGCGACGCGTCTCGGCGGTCGGGCGGAGCGGGCTCTGGTCGGGTGCCGAGGTGTCGCGCCGGCGCCGTCGGCCCGCGCGGGACGAACCGTCGCGGCCGTGGTCCGCGCCGCTGTCGCGGTGCTGGCGCTGGTCCTGGTCCTGTCCGGTGCGACCGTGGTCGCGGACGCCGCGGAGCCCGGGGTCTTCGGGTGGCCGTTGCGGCCGCGGCCGAGTGTCGAGCGGCGGTTCGACAAGCCGGAACGGAACTGGCTGCCGGGACATCGCGGCGTGGATCTGGCGGGTTCCGCCGGGCAGCACGTCCTGGCGGCCGGGGACGGCATCGTGGTGTTCGCCGGAGTGGTGGCGGACAAACCGGTGGTGTCGATCGATCACGCCGGCAGACTCCGCACGACCTACGAGCCGGTGGAAGCCCAGATCTCGGTCGGCGCGCGAGTCTCCCGAGGGACACCGATCGGCACACTGGTGGCCGGGCACGAGGGGTGTCCGGCCGCCGCCTGCCTGCACTGGGGCGCGCGCCGGGAAGCGTCCGCGCACGGCAGGCGCGAGTACGTCGACCCGCTGGGGCTCCTGCACGAGGTGCCCGTCCGGTTGAAACCGCTGGTGACCTGAGGCACCACTCGCCCGAACTCGCGGCGCCGGGACCGACAATCGGGAGATGGCAGTGTTCCCAGCGCCCTTCACCTACGCGGAAGTGGGTGCTACCCGCGCGCAGATGCCCACCGGGTACCACGTGTTCGAACTCCGGCGCGCGATCGGAGCCGGTCGCGATCTCTTCGACCGGGGTGCCGAGCACATCCTCGCGTTCGGCATCCAGCGGAGCCTCGGCCTTCTCCGGGACGCCGACAGCGAGACGGCGCGGGCCGGTACGGAACTGACCGTGCGGATCGGATTCGGGCCGATCGGTCTCATCGCACCCTGCCGCGTCGTCCATGTGCTCGACGAGCCGCACCGGCGTGGGTTCGCCTACGGCACACTCCCCGGCCATCCGTTGATCGGCGAGGAGTTGTTCGCCGTCGAATACGACCCGGCCGACGACACGGTGTACGGACTGATCACCTCGTTCTCGCGACCGGGCACCTGGTACGTGGGCGCGGGTCGTCCCGTCGTCCGCCTGGTCCAACGCTGGTTCGCCCACCGCTACCTGCGGACGCTGCCGACCAACCGGTGAACAACCCACCGCTCCGGCGACGTCGGCTGAGGTGATCAACCGCTCGCACGGATTGGTGGCATCGCCGGCGACAACGAGGCGACAATCGGACCATGGCCGACAACGCAGTGCCGTTCACCTACCCCGACGTGGGCGCGACGCGCACGTCCTTTCCCGCCGGGTATCAACAGCTCCGGCACCGGCGGTTGATCGGCCACGGTCGGGATCTGTTCGAGCAGGCCGCGGCCCACATCTTCGACTTCGGGATGCAGAAGGGCGTCGGCATCTTCCAGCACGCCGACACCGAGACCGCCGAGGCGGGTACGGCGTTGACGGTCCGGCTCGGTATCGGTCCGATCGGTATCACCGCGCCGTGCCGCGTGGTCTACGTGCTGCACGAGCCGAACCGTCGCGGGTTCGCCTACGGGACGTTGCCCGGCCATCCCGAGATCGGCGAAGAACTGTTCGCCGTCGAATACGACCCCGCCGAGGACGACGTCTACGGCCTCGTCACCGCGTTCTCCCGCCCCGGCGCGTGGTACACCCGCCTCGGTGGACCGATAGCCCGCGCCGTCCAGCGCTGGTTCTCGCATCGGTACCTGAACACTCTTCCCACCAATCGCTGACACCAGGACCGCCACGACGGACTCCGCGTGCCATCGCTTGCCGCCTGCTCGAGTTCCGGACGATGCCCAGCGCCGGGCCACGCGCTCGGAGCGGTACAGGCGGCGCCGGCGGGTCGGGGCGCCGAGCCGGTCCGTCGGCGCTCTCGGCGGCCTGCCGCGGCGGTTGGTGACAGCGACCTGTGCCGGCTTCGGCGGCGAGTGTTGACCTGATCGCCCTCTGACCCGTTGGTGGCACATGCGCTGCGGGCATCGGGGTGTCCGCTCGCATCGACGGTCCTGATGCCGTGACTACATGGACCGCGCCGCCTGCTTTGTCACGCCCCTGATGTCGGCGAGGCGTGTGCAACGGCCACGCGTCCACCGCGGCGACGATCGGCGCAGTTCGGTCCGCTACGGCGCGTCCTGGAGCAGAGCCGCCAAGGTGTCGGCCTCCGCGCTCAGCTGACTACTGCGGTCGGTCGCGCCCAGCTTCTCGTATTCGCTGGCGGTGGAACGCCTTTCGTCGATCTCGCGGCGGACGATCGCTTCGATGTCGGCTTCGGTGAGGTGGCGGCGGCTGACCTCGGCGGCGCCGAGACCGATGGCACTGTCTTCCAGCGCACCGGCTTTCACCTCCGCGGCGTCGACGGCTTCGGCGTTGTCGATGGCTCCCAGCGCCGAGCGCAGTGCCGCGACCGCGCTACGGTCACGCGATTTCATGGCCGGCTTCAGGGCAGCGCGCAGCCGGTCACGCAGAGCGGGGGCGAGCTGATCCGACGCTTCGGGAGTCATGCTAGTCGAGGGTAATCGGGGTGACAGAGAGGGTCGAGCGAGTTCTGCCGCGCCGGACACCCGACGATCAGCCCACCCACCGATCGAAGACGACACCGCCGAGTGCGATGAGCGTCATCACCGCCACCGCCACGGTCGTGATCGCCACGAGCCGCCCGCCCGCTGTCACCCGCCCCCGGTGCAGCGACCGCCCACGCGACCATCCGAGCGTGCTCACAAGCACCGCGACCACGGCCGCCACGAGCGGCAAGGCGAGCGTCGGCCAGCCGTCACGGGTGACCTGGTGAGCGAACAACAGCGCACACGCCGCCGCCCCGAGCGAGGTACGCCGCCAAGCCAGCGCAGTCCGCTCCGACGCCAGCGTCGGCGGCGCCGTCACAACAGCACCACCGAACCAGCGAGCCGCACCGCGACGGCAGCACCGACGAGTGAGCGCGCACCGGTCAGCCTTCCCCCGCCGCTGCCCTCGTGGACGAACGGCAACGCGCGACCCGCCGCCTCTGGCGAGGTACACCGCCAAGCCAGCCCAGTCCGCTCCGACACCAGAGTCGGCGGCGCCGTCACAACAGCACCACCGAACCGGCGAGCCGCACCGCGACAAGTGAACGCGCACCGACCAGCCGCCCTCGCCGCTGCCCGCACGAAAGAACAGCACCGCGGGACCCGCCACCGGGCGAGATACCCGACCCGCCACCGAGCGAGGTAAGCGACCCGCCACCTGGCGAGGTGCGCCGCCAAGCCAACGCAGTCGGCACCGACGCCAGCGGGCGCGAGGTCGGTGTGGGTCGTTGCGCTGTCGGAATCTGCGCGGTCATGAGAGCAGCACCGCCAGGCAGGCGAGGACCGCGACGACCGCAACGCCGACGGACAGGACGGGGACCAGGATGGTGCCGGGCAATGGTGCGCCGCCGCGCATGGCGACACTCACCCGGCGCCAGTGCCGGAATGCCCCCAGTGCCACCGCGAACGACATGACCAGGCAGCTCACCGCGATGAGGCCGCCGAAACCCGCGAGGCGCAGTGGTTGCACCAGTGTGTGCACCGCGACCCCGCCTGCCAGCAAGCCCAACGAGGTGCGGATCCAGGCCAGGAACGTCCGCTCGTTGGCGAGCGTGAACCGGTAGTCGACCTCCCCTTCCCCGTCCTCGGACTCGCCCCCGACCTCGGGCAACACCATCACCACCACCTCCGAAGGTCCATCATGCCGCTGGGCGACCCGGGCGGACCGCAACCGCGCCGCGCACGGTTCGGCCGGGACGGATCCTGCTGTTCAACCCGATGACCAAGCCGAACGTGACCTCCGAGGGCGAGGTCGCGATGACCCTGTTGCCGGATGTGCTGGCGGCCAAGGGTTTCGAGAAGGCCACCTACTTTGCGCAGGACCCGGGGAAGGACGCGATGTGCCATCGTCGAGTGCCACCGCCCTCGATGGGGGGCCAACCCTCGCTCGGGGCCACCCCTCGGTCGAGTGCCGCCCACCCGGTCGGCTGCCACCCCAGGTCGGGTGCGGCCTCAGGGTGGGTGCCAACCCCGGTCGAGTGCCGCCCCCGGGTCGGGTGCCACTCCCGGTCGAGTGCCGCCCCTGGGTCGAGTGCCGCCCCTCGGTCGAGTGCCGCCCCTCGGTCGAGTGCCGCCCCCGGTCGAGTGCCGCCCCGGTCGAGTGCCGGCCCCTCGGTCGAGTGCCGCGCACGGTGGCGTTGAGCGCCAGACCTTCCGCCATGGACGGCTGATCAGGGTGCGCCGGCGGAACACTGCTTACCCTCGCCGGCCGTACCGGTTGCCGCTCGCACTCAGAGCGCTACCTGTCGCGCAGCTTGCCCGGGGCGACGTGCACCACACCGTCGGCGTCCGAATAGCCGAGTGCGTCGCCGATCCCGATGTCGGCATCCCGCCGGACGATACGAACTCGGACACCAAAGCTGGTCCTCCGCACCCGGCATCGCACTGTCGGATTTTCACCGCCGAAGCGCGAGCTGCCACGGCCGCACTTCCTTCAGGCACGTGGGTGGGCTTGGTCGTGCACGCGTTTGAGTCGTTCGACCGACACGTGGGTGTAGAGCTGAGTGGTGGCCATGCTGGCGTGGCCGAGGAGTTCCTGGACGACGCGCAGGTCGGCGCCGCCCTCGAGGAGGTGGGTGGCGGCGGTGTGGCGCAGGCCGTGGGGGCCCATGTCGGGGGCACCGGGGATGGCGGCGACGGTGTCGTGCACGACGGTTCTGGCTTGGCGCTGGTCCAGGCGGCGGCCGCGTTGGCCGAGCAGGAGGGCGCGGCCGGACCGCTCGTTGACTAGGGCGGGCCTGCCCGCGCGCAGCCATGCGTCGAGTGCCGTGTCGGCGGGGCCGCCGAACGGGACCGAGCGTTCCTTGTTCCCTTTGCCGAGCACACGGACGAGCCTGCGTTCGCGGTCGATGTCGTCGATGTCGAGTCCGCACAGCTCGCTCACGCGAATCCCGGTGGCGTACAACAATTCGACGATCAACCGGTCGCGCAATGCCATCGGATCCTGTTGGGCCGCACCGGATTCCGCCGCATCCATCGCCTGGACGGCCTGTCCCCGCGCCAGCACGGCGGGCAACACCCGATGCGCCCTCGGCGCCTGGAGCCGCAGGCCAGGGTCGACGGTGAGCCGTCCGGTCTCGGTGAGCCAGGCGGTGAAAGTCTTCGCGGCCGAGGCTCTCCGGGACAGGGTCGTCCGCGCCGCACCCGCCGCCGCCAGCTCGGCCAACCAGGACCGCAGCAACGGCAGGTCCAGCTCCCGCACCGCTGAGTCCGGCGACCGCGCGTAGAGGTGTTCCAGCAGCGACCGCACATCCCCGAGATACGCCCGAACCGTGTGCGCCGACCGATTCCGCCCCAACCGCAGGTGCCGCCCGAACTCGGTGAGCAGCGCGGTCAGATCATCGGGCAACACATCCATCTCCCCACGGTCGCCCCTCCCCCGCACCCACGCAACCCACCACGCCGCAGCGAACACGAACGCCCCAGCTCCCGATCGCTTCGTCTCACGATGGGACCACCCAAGCACCCCGGGATCTAGGCGATGGGTGCCGTCCCGCCGATGTGGCACCCGCGACTGTGAACACGTTGCACACGAACGGAATTAGACATCTAGGTCATCGGCTGCGGCGCGATCGATCCACTCGCCGAGCATGCCGCTGTAGCGGCGCACGCATGCCTCCACCACAGCGGTCGACGCTGTTCGGCGCGCTCATCGGCGAGCGTGCCTTCGCTCTCGCGCACGTTTTGGTGAGCGCCCGCGCCCCACCATAGGCGAACAGCCGGCAAGGGAGCGGTCGCGGCCGGTCCTGGCCTACCGCCCCGACGTGATCCTGCATGCGTTGAACATCGCGGGCATGGCGGCTTCGTTCGAAAGGGGAGCGCCCTGCGGGTGATCGCTGGTTGGGGTCGTCGAGCCTCGCGAGTAGGCAGCCCACGACACCAGCATCTGGTCCGACTACGACCACGACAGCATCGCCGACCCGAAACGCAGGCGGGTCGCTCGAAATCCTCGAAACCCCTTCATCCAGTTGGACGTTCGCATCGAACGCGACAACCGCTCACGCTGCCACACCGGTGGCCGTCCAGCTCACCAGGCGGACAGGCTCAGGTACCTCTCAACGCCCGCCGGTGCGTCGGGATCCGATGCGGAACCAACCGTCGGAGTCGCAGCCGACCAATCCGGCGAGCTCCAGACTGACCAGGACGGCTCGGACGGTGGCCAGATCGTGTCCGGACTGCTGGGCCAGGTCGCCGGGGAGGCGGGCGCCGACGGCGGGGAGGGCCGCGTAGACATCCGCTTCGACACCGCGCAGGTGGGCAGCGGGGTCCGGTGCCTCGTTGTCGGCGGCAGGCAGGCGCAGGGGACCCGCCTCGTCGATGACATCCTCCGCGCGCGTGACGAGCAGCGCCTCACCCTCCCGGATCATCCGGTGGCAGCCCGCCGAGGACGCGGACCCGACAGGGCCCGGCACCGCCATGGCCGGCCTGCCGAGGCGGCGCGCCCACTTCACCGTGTTGCGGGCGCCGCTGCGCAAGCCGGCTTCGACGACGAGGACGCCGTCGCCCAGTGTCGCGATCAGCCGGTTGCGCGCGAGGAAGCGGTGCTTCTGCGCGCTGGTGCCCGGCGGATACTCACTGACGACGAGCCCGGTGTCGGCGATGGCGGTGAGCAGGCGGTCGTGCTGGGCCGGGTACGGCCGATCGACACCGCACGCCAGGACGGCGACCGTCGATCCGCCGACGGCCAGTGCCGCCCGGTGGGCGGCCGCGTCGATGCCGAAGGCGGCACCGGAGACGATCGTCCAGCTGCGGCCCGCCAGGTCGCAGGCGATCTCGCTGGCGACCTGCACGCCGTAGCCGGTGCTGCAGCGCGAACCGACCATCGCCACGGCACGTTCGGAGGCCGCCTGCAACGACAGCGGGCCCCGCGCCCACAGCACCAGCGGCACCGCACCCTCACGATCCCGATCGGTGTCGAGCTGACTCAGCCCGAGCATCCGCCACTGCGGCCACTCCGCGTCATCGGGTGTGATGACCCGCCCACCGAGCCGCGCCATCGTCTCCAGATCCGCCGCCGCCGAATCCAGTGCGCGCCGCGCGGCCGTCGGCCCGCGCAACGCCTCCGGCAGCTCGCACTCGCGGACCGCGCGCGCGGCTTCACACACGCCCACCGACGCGATCAACGCCGACAGCGGCGCGCAGGGCCCCTGCACCACCCGGGACAGGTACACCCACGCCAATCGCCGCTCCTCCGTCCCGCCGTCGAGATCGACCACCCCGGTCACCGGGCGCCTCGTCGACGGACGGCCGAAGCAGCGCGAAGGTCGCTACGTCGGCGACGATGTCTGCCGCGCCGGCAGGCAGGCCCCTGCTCCCGAAAGGACAACGGCGACATGGGCACACATCGCACGTTGCCCGTCGACGACCACGCGGGCAGCCGGACGCACAGCCCTTCGCACTGAGCAACCGCCTCATCCGGACGGCCGTCGGCGACCGGCCGGTGGTCGACGATCTTGCGCAGCCGCGCGCCGCCGGGGCGTTCCTCGCGGACCATGGCGTCAGCGGCATGTTCGCCTTGCTCGACGACATCACATGCCGGCCGCGCCGATGAGGTACCCGCCGCCTTGCCCACCTCGCGGGCCGGGTGTTCCCGTCGAGCCCGGGCTGGATCACCGTAGACGGTGGCCGAGGCCGATTCGGCGCCGTGCCGCGGCAGCCGGCGACAGCCGAGGGCGCAGGCGTCGATCGCACCGATCGAGCACGCGGAATAGCGCGACCGGCGACCGCGATGCGACGACTCCGCGGCAGCGAGAACCCGAATCGATGTGCCGCACCGCCGAAGTCGAGGCATCCCCGCGAGACGGTGAGCACCGTCTAGGCGAAGCACGCCGACGTGGCGGTCGTCGAACCGTCCGCGGACCATCCGCACGACGGCGGTGTGAGTGCCGGGTGCACGCCGGTGAGCCGCTGGTGCGGCCGCGGCCCCCGGATTGATTGCCCTGCGCCGACACACCCTCGCCGACCTGCCGTTCATTGCGCACCCCGCTGACGGAAGTTCAACGCCGACAGCACATCCTGCACACCCGGCACCTCGCCACCCCGCAGATCACAGACGGTCCAGGCGACGCGGATCGCGCGATCGGCCCCACGAGCCGACATCCGGCCGAGCCGCAACGCCGTATCGATCGGCGCGATCGATTCACGGGGCAGCCGGAACCGCTGCCGCAGGATGTGCCCTGGCACTTCGGCATTGGTCGCCCAGCCGTCGGCGCTCCAGCGCTGCGCGGCCCGCGCGCGGGCCTCGGCCACCCGCGCGGCCACCGTGGCGCTGGTCTCCGCCCTGGTGTCGCCGAACGTGGCACCCGCCTGGCCGTGCATCTGCACCCAGATGTCGATGCGGTCGAGCAGGGGCCCGGACAGCTTGCCGAGGTAGCGGCGCCGGGCCAGGGGCGCGCAGATGCAGTCGACATCGCGGGCAGGCGCGCACGGACAGGGGTTGGCGGCCAGGACCAGCTGGAACCGGGCCGGATAGCGCGCGACGCCGTCGCGCCGGGCGATGCGCACTTCGCCCTCCTCGAGCGGAGTACGCAGCGCCTCCAGGACTTTCGTGCCGATCTCGGCGCACTCGTCGAGGAAAAGCACGCCCCGATGAGCCCGGCTCACCGCGCCCGGCCTGGCCATGCCGGAGCCGCCGCCGATCATCGCGGTCACCGAAGTGGAGTGATGCGGGGCGACGAACGGGGCCAGGGTCATCAGCGGCTGCTCGGCCGACAGGGACCCCGCCATCGAATGGATCGCCGTCACCTCGAGCGACTCGGGCTCCGACAGCGGCGGCAGCAGACCGGGAAGCCGTTGCGCCAGCATGGTTTTGCCGATCCCCGGCGGACCGGTGAGCAGCAGGTGATGGCCGCCCGCCGCAGCGACCTCCAGTGCCCAGCGCGCCTCGTCCTGGCCGACCACATCGCTCAGATCACCGCTGGGCGCCGCCGCGCCGGGGACGACCCCGTCCGGCTCCAGCAGGGCGCCCTCGCCACGCAGCCAGGCGACGACGGCACGCAGGCTGGTCGCCCCGAGCACCTCGATGCCCTCGACCAAGCCGGCCTCGGCCACCGCTTCGGCGGGCACCACCACGGTCGGCAATCCCGCGGTGCGCGCCGCGATCACCGCGGGCAGCACGCCGCGCACCCGCCGCACGCGCCCGTCGAGCGCCAGCTCACCGAGCAGCACGGTCTTCGGTAGTCGCTCGCCCGGTACCGCGCCCGAGGCATCGAGCACCGAGACCGCCAGGGCCAGGTCGTACACGGAGCCCACCTTCGGCAGCGTCGCCGGCGACAGGGCCAGGATCACCCGCCCGTCCGGCCACTTCTCGCCCGTGTTCGCGACCGCCGACCTGACCCGGTTACGCGACTCCTGCAGCGCGGTGTCGGGTAGCCCGACCAGATTCACCGAAGGCAGGCCCTGGCCGATATCGGCCTCGATCTCCACCAGCTGACCGTCGACACCGGTCACCGCGACCGACAGCGCTCGTCCGAGCGCCATCAGAACGCGGCGGTCAGGTGGTCGATGACGGGCCGGTGCCCGCGCGGGACCAGCACCGACACCACATCGAACCGGATCCGGCGCCACGGCCCTTCCTGTTCGGCCAGCCACAGCAGCGCCAGACGCCGGATCCGCTGCTGCTTGCTGAAGGTGACCGACTCGGCGGGCACGCCGAAACCGAGCCCCGATCGCGTCTTCACCTCGACGAATGCCGTGATCTGCGGGTCCTGGACGATCAGGTCCAGTTCGCCATAGCGGCATCGCCAATTGCGGGCGACGATCTCCATGCCCGACTCACGCAGATACTGCGCGGCCAGTTTCTCTCCGTATGCGCCGAGCGCCTGCTTGTCTGCCATGGCTGCCAGCGTGCCGCCCGGCGCGGTCGGCCTCGGTCCGCCGACCTGGGCAAACGACAAACCTGTGGACAACCGCCCGCCTGTGGACAACCACGGGCGGGCGGGGCGGCATCACTCGGGCAGCCGCAGGTCCGGCTTCTCCAGCTCCTCGATGTTCACGTCCTTGAACGTGATCACCCGTACGTGCTTGACGAAGCGCGCCGGGCGGTACATGTCCCACACCCACGCATCGCTCATCCGCACTTCGAAGTAGACCTCGCCGTCGGCGTTCTGCGGCCGCAATTCGACAGAATTGGCCAGGTAGAAGCGACGTTCGGTCTCCACCACGTACGAGAACTGGCCGACGATGTCCTTGTACTCGCGGTACAGGGACAGTTCCATCTCGGTTTCGTACTTCTCGAGGTCCTCAGCACTCATCGGGTGGGAAGTCCTCCTTCTAGCAGCGCCGCGTTCATAGCTGACATCATCGCGCATGCGCGGCGCGGGGAGCCACTCGGCTACCGTCCGGCACCTCGAGGTCGCGCACATTCCGCCAAGAACGGCGGTGTTCGGTGCTCGGTCCGAGTTCGCGCAGCGCCGCCGTGTGCTCGGGCGTGTTGTAGCCCTTGTGCGCGGCGAAGCCGTATCCGGGGTGTTGTGCGTCTAGATCGACCATCATCCGGTCCCTGGTCACCTTGGCCAGGATGCTGGCGGCGGCGATACAGGCGGCGGTGCCGTCACCACCGATCACCGGCAACGACGGCGCGGGCAGACCGGGGACCTTGAAACCGTCGGTGAGGATGTAGCCAGGGGTGCGCCCCAGACCCGCCACGGCCCGGCGCATGCCCTCGATATTGGCCACGTGGATGCCGATCGAGTCGATCTCCCAGGCGGGCACCACGACGACGCTCCACGCCAGCGCCAACCGCTGAACGACCGGGAACAGCTCCTCACGGGCCGCCTCGGTGAGTTTCTTGGAGTCGTCGAGCCCGGACAGCTTGTCGTAGGCCTTGGGCGCGAGCAGGCACGCCGCGATCACCAAGGGCCCCGCGCACGGGCCCCGTCCCGCCTCGTCGACACCGGCCACCGGGCCGAGGCCACCGCGGATGAGCGCCGCCTCGAGTGTGCGTAGTCCCCCGGCCCGGCGCATCACCACCCGCGGCGGCCAGTTGGTCCGATCCTGCCCCACAGTTCGATTGTCCCCGTGTCTCAGTTTTCCTGCGCGTTCTGGCTCTTGACCGGACCCATCCGGCCCGGCGGCCAGATCTTGAAGACGGTCTTGCCGCGCACATTGTCCACCGGCACCGTGCCCTGCAGGTCATCGCTGACGTGGGCGCGGGAATCGGCCGACTCGTTGCGGTTGTCGCCCATCACCCACAGGTTGCCCTCGGGCACCTTCACCGGGCCGAATACGCGGCCTGCCGGGTAGACCGCGTTGGGGCGGTCGGTGAACCAGGGGTAGTCCTTCTTGATGTAGGGCTCGTCGAGCGGTTTGCCGTCGACCATGACCCGGCCCTGCGGGTCACAGCACTGCACGGTCTGCCCACCGACGGCGATGACGCGCTTGACGAGGTCGTTCTCGTCGGGCGGCACCAGGCCGAAGTAGGAGAGGAAGTTCTGCACTCCGCGGATGACGGTGTTGTCCGAACGCACGGACTTGTAGTGCCCGTTCCACGACGGCGGGCCGACGAAGACCACGACATCGCCGGGGCCGGGTTCGGACCCGTAGTAACTGATCTTCTCGACGTAGATGCGGTCGCCGATCAGCAGCGTGTTCTCCATCGACTGCGACGGGATCACATAGGGCCTGCCCACGAAAGTCACCATCAGCGCGGCGATCACCGCGGCGATCACGATCAGAATCGGCAACTCCTGCCAGAACGGCCGCTGCTTCTTCGCGCCGCGCGCTCGTTTGCGCCGCCCACCTTCGTCGCCCGAATCGGACACCGACACCGACCCACTTTCGTCTGCCACGCCGAACAGAGTAGCCCGGCGCCCCGACCGAAGTCGGAGCGCCGGGCCACCGGAAAACTGTGTGCTGGAATCAGCTACCGCAAGATCAGCGCTTTTCCTTGATCTTGGCGGCCTTGCCGCGCAGATCGCGCAGGTAGTACAGCTTGGCGCGACGCACGTCACCACGGGTCACGACATCGATGTGGTCGATGTTGGGGCTGTGCACCGGGAAGGTGCGCTCGACACCCACGCCGAAGGACACCTTGCGGACCGTGAAGGTCTCGCCGATGCCGCCGCCCTGACGCCGGATCACGACGCCCTTGAAGACCTGGATGCGCTCCTTCGAGCCTTCGATGACCTTCACGTGCACGTTCAGGGTGTCGCCCGGACGGAAGTCGGGGACATCGCTACGCAGCGACTTCTCGTCGACGAAATCAAGGGTGTTCATTTTCCACCTTTTCGGATTCTTTGCGCGAACAGAGGAACCTGGCGGCACTCGCGCGCTCGACCGGTTCATGCTCAGAACAGGAGTGCTCTCGGACATGACCCGTCCAAGGCAACCGGTTCATTGTGCCAGACCGGGCGGCCGCGGCTGAAATCGGGCGGTCCCCGTCACGAGTCGACGGGCTCGTCGACCCGCCTGCGATGCGGCAGATGCGGATGCGGCGGCGGGGCGGGCGGCGCGGCGACGACCCTGCGCCGCAGCTCGGCCTCGGCCGCCGTCTTGGCGTGCTCGACGTCGGGTTTGCCCGCGATCAGGTCCTGGATGAAGATCTTCGCCCGGATGACCGGGCGCCGGTAGCGACGTTCCCTGGCGAGCGCCCTGGCCATCGTGCGTGGCCGGTCGCCGTAGCGCCAGCGCGCCCACGGGGCGGCCGGCCTGCTCAACCGGACGGCGCCGATCAGCAGCAGCGGGGCGAAGAACATCCCGAACAGGCCGGTCCAGATCTTGCCCTTGGCGATCACGACGGCGGCCAGCACCAGGTTCAGCACCAGCGACGCCAGCAGCGCGATACGGATCCAGATGCCCCGCGATTCCCGGAAGTCGTCGTAGTCGAGGAAGGTGGCCGGTTGCACGCCGAGCAGCAGCAGGCCGGTGACGGCCAGGGCGACGAAGACCGCGTCGACCGAGGTGCGGCCCTGCTCCTCCCAGTAGACGTCACGCAGATAGAAGATGAGCGCGAACTCGTCGAGCACCAGTGCGGCGCCGATGCCGAACAGGGTGGCGAGCACGCTCGAGGTGACCTGGGTGGAGTCCTCGGCGGTCGCGATCAGCCCGATGCCCGACAGCAGCACCGTGATGACACCGAACACCATGTGGTGGATGTGGGTGTCGCCCGCCTTGATGTTGCCCGGCCACCACCGCACATTCGCCCTGATCATCCGGACGCTGACCCGGATGACCAGGAACCCGAGGATGAACCCGAGCAGGAAGCACAGCAGGGGCAGGCGGCCGTGCGCGATCACGTCGTCTTCGAGCCACCGTCGCATGCCGACCGCCTGCCGTCGAGTTACTTGCCGCCGAATCCCGCCCGGCGCAGCGCGTCGGCCATCGATCCGCTCGGCTCGGCCGCCTGCCTGCGCTGGTTGCCGCCACGCCCTTGGGCCTGGCCGCGTCCCTGCGCCTGTCCACGTTCCGAGCCCTGACCACGCCCGCCCTGCGGACGGCCCTGGCCCCGGCCTTGGCCGCGCGGTGCGCCGCCACCACGATTGTCCCCCTGCGCGGGCTTGCCGGGCTCGTCGTCGAGTCGCAAACTCAAACCGATCCGCTGCCGGGCCACGTCGACCTCGAGCACCTTCACCTTCACCACGTCGCCGGACTTGACCACCTCGCGCGGATCCTTGACGAAGGTGTGCGACATGGCCGACACGTGCACGAGACCGTCCTGGTGCACGCCGACGTCGACGAACGCGCCGAAGGCGGCCACATTGGTCACGACGCCCTCGAGCACCATGCCCGGCTCGAGGTCGGCGACCTTCTCCACGCCCGCCGCGAACTCGGCGGTCTTGAACTCCGGACGCGGGTCGCGCCCCGGCTTCTCGAGCTCGGCGATGATGTCGCTGACGGTCGGCACACCGAACTTCTCGTCGGTGAAGTCGGCGGGCCGCAGCGCGCGCAGCGTGCTGGTGTTGCCGATGACCTCGGCCACCGGACGACCGGTGTGCTCGAGGATCCGGCGCACGACGGGGTAAGCCTCCGGGTGCACCGCGGAGGTGTCGAGCGGGTCGTCGCCGCCGCGGATCCGCAGGAAGCCCGCGCACTGCTCGAACGCTTTGGGCCCGAGCCGCGGCACCTCCAGCAGCGCCGTACGACTGCGGAAGGGGCCGTTCTGGTCGCGGTGCGCCACAATGCTTTCCGCCACCGAGCCGGACACACCCGAGACGCGGGACAGCAGCGGCACCGAGGCCGTGTTCACGTCGACGCCGACCGCGTTCACCGCGTCCTCGACGACCGCGCCCAGCGAGCGGGCCAGCAGCGTCTCGGACACGTCGTGCTGGTACTGGCCGACGCCGATCGACTTCGGATCGATCTTCACCAGCTCCGCCAGCGGGTCCTGCAGACGGCGGGCGATGGAGACCGCGCCGCGCAGCGAGACGTCCATGCCGGGCAGCTCGGCCGAGGCGTAGGCCGAGGCCGAGTACACCGACGCGCCCGCCTCGGAGACCACGATCTTGGTCGGCTTGTTCTCGGGGATGCGCGAGATGAGTTCGGCGGCAAGGGCATCGGTCTCGCGAGAAGCCGTGCCGTTGCCGATCGCGATGAGCTCGACGTTGAATCGCGCCACCAGCGCGGCCAGCACGGCGAGCGACTTCTCGGTCTGGCCCTGGGGCTTGTGCGGGTAGATGACCTCGGTCGCGACGGCCTTGCCGGTGGCGTCGACGACGGCGACCTTCACCCCGGTGCGGTAGCCCGGGTCGAGGCCCATGGTGGTGCGGGTGCCCGCCGGGGCGGCCAGCAGCAGGTCGCGCAGGTTGGCGGCGAACACGTCGACCGCGTCCTTCTCCGCCGCCTGCCGCAACCGCATGCGGGTGTCGATGCCCAGGCTCACCTGGAGTTTGGTGCGCCAGGCCCAGCGCACGGTGTCGAGCAGCCAGGAATCGGCGGGGCGGCCCTGGTCGGCGATGCCGAAGGCGACCGCGATGCGGCCCTCGTAAATGGTGCGCGCGCCGGGCTCGGGCTCCTCGGTGTCGGGTTCGAGGTGCAGGGTGAGCACCTCTTCCTTCTCGCCGCGCAGCAGCGCCAGGATGCGATGGGAGGGCAGCTTGTGGAAGGGCTCGCTGAACTCGAAGTAGTCGGCGAACTTGGCGCCCGCCTCCTCCTTGCCCGCGCGCACCGTCGAGGTGACCTGGCCGCGGTTCCACATCAGTTCACGCAGCTCGCCGACGAGATCGGCGTCTTCGGCGAAACGTTCGACCAGGATGGCGCGGGCGCCCTCGAGCTGTTCGGCGGTGTAGCCGGCCGGGTCGGTGGTGGGGTCGCCGATCAGCGCGTCGGCCACCGGCTCGTGCCCGGCCTCCCGCGCGATCTGCGCCTTGGTGCGGCGCTTGGGCTTGTACGGCAGGTAGATGTCCTCGAGCCGGGCCTTGGTCTCGGCGAGCATGATCTGCTGGTGCAGCGCGGGGTCGAGTTTGCCTTGGCCACGGATGGATTCGATGATCGCGCCACGCCGCTCGTCGAGTTCGCGCAGGTAGCCGAGGCGCTCTTCGAGCTGGCGCAGCTGGGCGTCGTCGAGGCCACCGGTGACCTCCTTGCGGTAGCGCGCGATGAACGGCACCGTGGAGCCGCCGTCGAGCAGTTCGACGGCGGCACGGACCTGAGTCTCGCGCACCCCCAGTTCGTCGGCGATCCGCCTGCCCACGCTGGCGAGGATGGTCGTGGTGTCGGTCTCGGGCGCTGTCGTCACGTCCGCAGAGACTACAGCTCTCCCCCGACACCCGGTGGACTCCCAGGTCATCGGATCGTCGTGATCTCGGGGTCGGTGACGGGACGATCGAGCACGGTGTCGGTGTGTCCCCGCAGGAACTTGTCGAACATCGCCGCGACGTGGGCGCGGACCAGTGCCGCCATCCGATCCGGGTCGATCGTCCCGAGGTAGCGCGCGGCCTGCGGCCGGGCGGGGGCCGGCACCAGCGACGGCATGTCGGTGAAGTCGTAGTGCGCCGAATTCGCCACGGCCAGATGCCGTTTCCAGCCGGTCGCCGAGCGCCAGAACGCGTCCAGCGAGGGATAGGCGTCGCCGACCTCCTCGATCTGCGCGCTGGTCAGCACCAGGGTCGGCCGGTCCACGCCCTCGGTCACCGCGCGGCCGAAGGCCTCGTCGACACCGATCTGCCCGTCCATGTCGACCGCGGCGTCGATGCGGCGGTCCTCGTGCATCGCTTCGACCGCGGTGTAGCCGCCCGAGGAATGCCCGACGGCCCCGACCCGATCGAGATCGAGCACACGGCCGAGGTCGGCGGGCAACCGATCCCGTTCGGCGTCCGGATTCGCGCCGTCCGCCATGCGGGCGAGAGTGTCGAGGACGAAGCGGAAGTCGCCCAGTCGCGCGGCGACGTACTTCTCCCGGATGACGGTGTCGAATCCGTTCGGCGCCGCCGCCGGCGGCACGATCCGGCCCCCGGGGAATTCGACCGCCGGGCCCGTCTCGTAGGTGTGGTCGAGGGTCACCACGACGTAGCCCCGGGAGGCCAGGTCCTCGGCGAGACCCGTTCCGAGGACGCGCGACACACCGGCACCGGGCGTGTACAGCACCACCGGATAGCCGTCTCCGGCCCGTGCGGGCGCCCCGCGGTGGGAATGGGTCAGCGCACCGGGGAGTTCGATGCCGAGTGCCTGTTCCAGCCCGGGAACCAGTTCGGTCGAGGCGTAGTGCCCGCGCGGGTAGCGGCCGACCTCGGTCGCCGGGTAGAACACCGAGACCATCAGTTCTCTGGCGCGGTCGGGCGCGAAGGGGTCGGACCTGGCCTCGTCGACCAGATGCAGGGTCGTAGTCCCCACCGGGTGCGCGCCGGTCGGCGCAGGGAGCACGAAGATGCCCGGATCGGCACCCGCGCTGCCCCCGGTCGCCGTGACGACCAACGCGCCGACCACCGCCGCCACCCTGCCCGCGCTACGGATCACCCGCTCCCCCAAGACCTTCGGTTCGCCGGGTGCGCCCCGGCGATTCGCCGGAAACGCTATCAGGACTCGAAGATCACGGCGGAGCGAAGCAGGCCGGTTTCCCGGTGATCAGCCCAGGATCTCCCTGGCGAGTTCGCGCATCTCGGCTTTGCGGACCTTTCCGGTGACCGTCATCGGGAACTCGTCGACGACGTGGACGTAGCGGGGAATCTTGTAGTGGGCCAGGCGGCCGGTGCAGAAATCGCGGATCGCGGTGGCGTCGAGCGGGGTGGCGCCCTCGCGCAGGCGCAGCCAGACCATCAGTTCCTCACCGTATTTCGGGTCGGGCACACCGATCACCTGGGCATCGACGACGTCGGGGTGGGTGTAGAGGAATTCCTCGATCTCGCGCGGGTAGATGTTCTCGCCGCCGCGGATCACCATGTCCTTGATCCGGCCGGTGACCGAGACATAGCCGTCGTCGTCCATCACGCCGATGTCGCCGGTGTGCATCCAGCGTGCCGCGTCGATCGCCTCGGCGGTCTTGTCGGGCTGGTCCCAGTAGCCGAGCATCACCGAATAGCCGCGGGTACACAGCTCTCCCGCCTCGCCACGCGGCAGCGTGCGGCCGGTGCCGGGGTCGACCACCTTGACCTCGAGGTGCGGCCCGACCCGGCCGACGGTGGCGGTGCGCCGGTCGATGCTGTCGTCGCGGCGGGTCTGGGTGGACACCGGCGAGGTCTCGGTCATGCCGTAGCAGATGGAGACCTCGGCCATGCCCATCCGATCGATCACCCGCTTCATCACCTCGACCGGACAGGGCGAGCCCGCCATGATGCCGGTGCGCAGGCTCGACAGGTCGGGGGTCGCCCCGCCGTCGAGTTCGGCGAGCATCGCGATGAACATCGTCGGCACGCCGTAGAGCGAGGTGCAGCGCTCGGCGGCGACGGCGGCCAGGGTGGCGGCCGGGTCGAAGGACGGGGCCGGGATCACGATGGCCGCGCCGTGCGAGGTCGCCGCGAGATTGCCCATGACCATACCGAAGCAGTGGTAGTACGGCACCGGCACGCAGATCCGGTCGGCCTCGGTGTATCCGCACAGTTCCCCGACGAAGAAGCCGTTGTTGAGGATGTTGTGGTGGCTCAGGGTCGCACCCTTCGGGAAACCGGTTGTCCCCGAGGTGTACTGGATGTTGATCGGGTCGTCGGCGGACAAGGTCGCCGCGATCGCGGCCAGCCGGTCGGTGTCGGGGGCGGTGTCGGCCACCGCCCGCCACTCGTCGGTCCCCAGGATCAGCACCTGTTCCAGGGCCGCGCAGTTCGGGCGCACCTGCTCGATCATGTCCACATAGTTCGAGGTCTTGAACTCGGGCGCGGCGACCAGCATGCGCGCGCCGGACTGCCCGAGGACGTACTCGAGTTCGCTGGTCCGATAGGCCGGATTGATGTTGACCAGGATCGCGCCGAGCTTGGCCGTCGCGTACTGCACCAGGAACCACTCCGCGCAGTTCGGCGCCCAGATCCCCACCCGGTCACCCGCGACGATGCCGCGCGCGGCCAGCCCGGTCGCGACGGCGTCGACCGCCGTGCCCAGCTCACGGTAGGTCCAGCGGCGGCCGGTGGGACGGTCCACCAGCGCGTCGTTGCCGGGGAAGGCCGCGACCGTGCGATCGAGATTCGCGCCGATGGTGTCGCCGAGCAGCGCGACATCGGCGAGGCCATGGGTGTAGCTCAATTCGGACATCAGCGGTTCTCCTTGCCGCGCAGCAGGAATCGCTGCACTTTTCCACTGGGAGTCTTGGGCAGACTCGCCACGAAATGCACGGTTCGCGGGTAGGCGTGCGCCGCGAACTTGTCTTTCACCAGCTGTTGCAGCTCAGCGGCCAGCTCGGGGCTGCCGTCGCCGCCGTCGCGGGTCACCACGAAGGCTTCGAGCACCTCGCCGCGCAGCTCGTCGGGCATGCCGACCACGGCGGCCTCCACGACCTCGTCGTGCAGCACGAGCACGCTCTCGACCTCGAAGGGGCCGATCCGGTAGCCGGCCATGATGATCACGTCGTCGTCGCGGGAACTGAAGCGGAAGAAGCCGTCGGCGTCGCGGGAACCCACGTCGCCGGTCAGATACCAGCGGCCGTCGGCGGTGAAGCGGTCGGCCGTGCGCTCGGGGGCGTCGAGGTAGCCGAGGAACCACAGCAGCGGACTGTGGTGGGTGTCGATCGCGACGCGGCCGATTTCGCCCGGCGCCGCCTCCACGTCGGCGTCGTCGGACAGCACCGCGCAGCGCCAGCCGGGCAGCTCGGCGCCCATCGACCCGAGCGGGGCGGGCCGGTCCAGCTCCGGATGCCAGGCGTGGCAGATGACCATGCCGTGTTCGGTCTGGCCGTAGTGGTCGCGCACGGCGACGCCGAGCGACTGCTCCGACCACGCCACCACATCGGGGGTGAGCGGTTCGCCCGCCGAGGACGCCCGCCGCAGCGTGATCCCCTCGGGCGTGGCACCCGCGCGCAGCGCACGGTACACCGTCGGTGCCGCCGCGAAGTTGGTGACGCCGAAGCGGCGCAGCACCTCCACGGTGAGCGGCGCGGAGAACCCGGCGTGCAGCAGCAGACTGCGCACGCCCGAGGCCAGCGGCGCCAGGATCGCGTAGTAGAGGCCGTAGGCCCAGCCCGGGTCGGCGGCGTTCCAGTAGACGTCCTCCGGCCGCACGTCCAGGGCGAATTCCTGGTAGGCGTGGAACGAGGCGAGCGCGCGCACCGGGATCGGCACGCCCTTCGGTGTGCCGGTGGTGCCACTGGTGAACAGCTGGATGAGCAGGCCGTCACCGCCGACCGCCACCGGCTCCGCGCGCGGGTCGTCGGGCTCGTGCGCAGCGAGCAGATCCGCGAACGAGAGCGTGCCCGGCACCGTGTCGCCGCCGACGACTATGGTCCGGCGGTGCGGGTCGGCCGGGATGTCCTCGCTCGCCAGTTTCGGGGCCTGGTCGGCGTCGGCGATCACGACCGCGGCCCGGCTCGCGGCGAGCCGGAAGCCGACGGCGGGCGGGGCGAAGGCGGTGAACAGCGGCACGTGCACCGCGCCGCGTCGCCAGATCCCCAGCAGCGCCACCACCAGATCGGCGGACTTGGCCATCAGGGTGGCCACCCGGTCACCGGGGCCGACGCCGAGCTCGGCGAGGGCGGCCGCGAATCGCGCCGACCGCTCGCGCAGTTCGCCGTAGGTCAGGTCGTGCGCGCTCAGGTCCGACTCGACGACGGTGAAGGCGATCCGCTCGGCCGGATGCCGATCACACAGCAGGTGGGCCGCGCAGGCCTCCGGTGCGTCGTAGCGGGTGAGCAGGTCGCGTACGCGCGCGTCCAGGTCGGTAGTCATCGTCGTTCTCCTCCAACACCCTGGGCCGGGCCGCCAGGTCTCCCTTAGAATGTGGCACACCTCACGTTCGCTACTACCCCCGAAAAGGGGTGACCATGTCGGCCACTTCCCTGCTGCGTCCGCGCGACGGTGATGCGCTGCGCGCCGAGATCCGCTGGGTGGCGCGCCGGGCGAATGTCCCGGTGGTCTTCGGCGGGCCCGTCGACGAGGACGCACTCCTGCTCACGGAGTTCGTCGGCACCGTCACCACCGGGCTGCGCGGGCTCACGGTGCTGCGCACGTCCGGGCTGGGTGGCCAGGTCATGGAGCATCACCGGCCCGCGGCGGTGGCCGACTATCGCGGCGCCTCCTCGATCACCCACCACTACGACGGGCCGGTCGTCGGCGAGGGCCTGCGCTCGGTGGTCGCGGTGCCGGTCGTGGTGGCCGACCGACCGAGAGCCGTGCTCTACGCGGCGACCCGCGGCACGAGCACGCTCGGCGATCGGACGACCGAGGTGGTCGTGCAGGCGGGCAGGCGGCTCGCGACCGAGATCGCGATCCGCGACGAGGTGGATCGGCGGGTGCGGCTGCTCGCGCTCACCGCCCCGGCGCCGTCGGCCGCCCCGGAGGTCACCGAGGAGCTCCGCGGGATCCACGCCGAGCTGCGAACCCTGGCCGCCGACGCGGGCGACGCGGCGCTGCGCGACCGGCTCACCGGTCTCTGCGACCGGCTCACCGGCGTGCTCGTCGGCGAGTCCACCGAGGCGGTGCCGCGGCTGTCGCGGCGCGAACTCGACGTGCTCGCCCAGATCGCGCTCGGCTGTACGAATCAGGAAGCGGCGCTGCGGCTCTCACTCGGGGCCGAGACGGTCAAGAGCTATCTGCGGCAGGCGATGAGCAAGCTCGATGCGCGCACCAGGCACGAGGCGGTCGTGCTCGCCCGGCGGCATCGACTGCTGCCCTGATGTGGGATTTGTCACGCGCCGACCGAGCGCTCCGGTGCCGGGTGCGCGCGGATCGACCGTCGCCTCGATGTCCGGTATGCCCGGGTCGCCCGGCGGCATCCTCACCGCGACCGTCTAGCGTCGCCTCGAATTCGCAAGGGACACAAGGCCTGAACTGCGCGCATCGATGACGCGATGGCCGACCGGCGGTGCACAGCGATCGCCGGACCCGTTCCGGATGGAACGAGCAATCCCCAGCGTGGACTTCCACGTAGCGAACAACCCAGGTGAATACCCAATTGCCTTTGCGACAAAACAATCTCGATGCCCGTCCGGACCGGTACCGTCGGTCCGATGACGGAGCCTTTCCACCTGGCCGGTGTCTCGCTCGACTGTGACGACCCCGAGACCCTCGCCCGCTTCTATCTGGGGTTGCTCGGCGGCCGCGTGTTGTGGAACGACGCGCACAGCGTGGGAATCCGCATTCCGTCCGGGCTGACCCTGGCCGCGCAACGCGTCGAGAACTACTACCCGCCGCAATGGCCGGGGAGCGCCGCCGTGCAGCTGGAGCTCGCCGCCGACGCCGATCTGGCCCTGTGTGAACAGCACGCCCTCGCGATCGGCGCGAAACCCGCTCCGGTGCAACAGGATCCGCGCTGGCGAGTGCTGCTCGACCCGGCCGGTCATCCGTTCTGCATCACCACCAGGTCCGTCACGACCTGACGGCCGCTACTCCGGCAGCAGATCGGGGCGGCGCGCGCGGGTGCGTTCCAGCGCCTGTTCGTGCCGCCAGGCGGCCACCTTGGCGTGGTCGCCGGAGAGCAGGACCGGCGGCACGTCCAGACCGCGCCAAGACACCGGGCGGGTGTAGCTCGGGCCCTCGAGCAGGCCGTCGGAGAACGAATCCTCCTGGTGGGATTGCTGATTGCCGAGGACGCCGGGGATCAGGCGCACCACGGCCTCGGTCATCACCAGTACCGCGGCCTCGCCGCCGATGAGCACGTAGTCGCCGATGCTCACCTCTTCCACCCGGACGCGGCGGGCGGCGTCGTCGAAGACGCGCTGGTCGATGCCCTCGTAGCGGCCGCACGCGAAGACCAGATGCCGCTCGGTGGACCAGCGCTGGGCGGTGGCCTGGGTGAATGGCACCCCCGCCGGCGTGGGGACGACGAGCAGGGCGTCGTCGGGGCACACCTCGTCGAGCGCGTCGCCCCAGACGGTCGGCTTCATGACCATGCCGGGACCGCCGCCGTAGGGCGAATCGTCGACGGACTTGTGCACGTCGTGGGTCCAGCGACGCAGATCGTGCACACCGATCGAGATCAGGCCCTTGTCGACGGCCTTGCCGAGCAGCGCGGTGCGCAGCGGCTCCAGGTACTCCGGAAAGATCGTGACGACGTCGAGTTGCACGAATTACTCCGGATCGAGCAGGCCCTCGGGCGGATCGATGACCACCAGTCCGTCGGCGATCGACACGGTCGGCACGATGGCGGTGACAAAGGGAATGAGGATCTCGCGGCCGTCGTCGGCGGCGCGCACCGACAGCAGTTCGCCCGCGGCCGAATGCAGCACCTCGGTGACCTCGCCGACCACGGCGCCGTCGGTGAGCCGGACCTCGAGGCCCTCGAGCTCATGGTCGTAATAGGAGTCGTCGTCCGAGGGCGGCAGCGATTCGCTGTCGACGACGAACAGCATCCCGCGCAGTGCGTCGGCGGCGGTGCGGTCGTCGACGCCATCGACGAACACCAGAAGCCGGCCCGAGTGCTCTCGGGCCGACTTCACGGTGTAGTCGCGGGTCGCCTTCGCTTTCGGCATCCTGCCGTGCAGGGTGGCGCCCGGCGCGAACCGGAGCTCCGGCTCGTCGGTGCGCACTTCGACGACGAGTTCGCCGCGCACGCCGTGCGACTTGGCGACCCGACCTACGACGAGTTCCATCTAGGCGTCGGTGTCGACCACGTCGACCCGGATACCGCGGCCGCCGATACCGGCGACCAGGGTGCGCAGCGCGGTCGCGGTGCGACCACCGCGTCCGATCACCTTGCCCAGGTCCTCAGGGTGGACGTGCACCTCGACCGTGCGTCCGCGGCGGCCGGTGATCAGCTCGACGCGGACGTCATCGGGGTTGGCGACGATGCCGCGAACCAGATGTTCGACGGCATCGGCAACAACGGCAGTCATTACTCGGCAGCCTCGGCGGCGGGAGCCTCAGCGGCGGCCTCGTCCTTCTTGGCGGCCTTCTTCTTGGGGGTGACGGCCTCGGCGACGGGCTCGTTGTCGGCGGCGGCCAGCGCGGCGTTGAACAGGTCCAGCTTGGACGGCTTGGCGGCCTTCACCTTGAGGGTGCCCTCGGTGCCCGGCAGGCCCTTGAACTTCTGCCAGTCGCCGGTGATCTCCAGCAGGCGCTGCACCGACTCGGTCGGCTGCGCGCCGACGGACAGCCAGTACGCGACGCGATCGGCATCGATCTCGATCAGCGAAGGCTCTTCCTTCGGGTGGTACTTGCCGATGGACTCGATGGCCCGGCCGTCACGACGGGTGCGGGCGTCCGCGACGACGACGCGGTACTGCGGGTTGCGGATCTTGCCCAGGCGGGTGAGCTTGATGCGAACAGCCATGCTGATCTGCCTCTTTCGATAGGAGTGGTCACCACGCGATTCGGCGACCCGCATGGTCTGCGGGTCCGGTTTCGCGCATGGAGTGCGTGACCGCCGCGCGGTACGGAACCGGAGACGGGCTGACACTGTCCAGGAAGGACGGTTGACCATTGTGCCAGACCGGCCCCACCCACCCGAAATCGCCTCCGCGCTACCTCACCGCAACCGCGCGGTGTCGATCACCACGGGGACCGGGCCCGGCGCCTTGACCGATTCGCCGTCGGCGGCGAAGACCTCCTGGCGGTACCCGGTCTCGCCCAGGCTGTAACCCCAGAATCGCGCGGGCCGGCCGTCGGGGAGTTCGAGGATCCAGAGATACGGCACGCGGGCCGAGGCGTACGCGGCGATCTTGGTGTCTCGCTCTGCGCGGGTATTGCCAGGAGACCAGATCTCCACGGCGAGAACGAGGTCCTCGGCCGCGAAGTTGACACGGTCGGGCGGAACACTGACCACCGAGACATCAGGGATCACCCCGATACGGAGCGACGTGCTGATACGAACACCTACCGCGGGCAGCGCGGTGAGATCCGCGCGGCCGCTCGCGCGAACAGCTCCGCGCAGCGCGACGAACAACTCACCGGCGGCGTACTGGTGCGGACCACCCGGCGGCGGCGTCATGTGCAGGTACCCCCAGATGAGTTCGAGTCGCGATCCATCCACCGGCTGCTCTTCGGCGAGCCAGTCTTGCACGGTCGTCGGGCCCAGCGGGTGGATCATCGAAACCTCGGCACTCATGGTCATTTCGTCCGACCTCCCCGTGCACCAGTGATGGCCACTCGAACTGCGACACGTTCCCCACGGCATCGGCTCCTGCGACGCGGGCATTGTCAAGTGTAGCGAGTCCGCCCAGCGAACAGCCGCGACGCGGCACCGATTTGCGCCGGGTTCGGGCTGGTCGGACAGGCTCGACAGCATCGACCGGACCTGCGCGGAGAGCCCGGGCGGCCGCGTGGGGTCAGCGGTGGCCGGTGACGGGGTTCGGGGTTTTGACGACGAGGCCGCGTAGGACGACCCATTGCGGGTCGGTGAGGGCGGCGGGGTGGTCGCGGGGGTCTTCGGCGTAGACGACGAAGTCGGCGGGGGCGCCTTCGGTGACGGACTCGCGGCCCAGCCAGGTGCGGGCGTTCCAGGAGGCGGCGCCGAGGGCGTCGTGGGGCGAGAGGCCCGCGCCGGACAGGGCGGCGATCTCGTCGGCGATGCGGCCGTGGCGGATGGAGCCGCCCGCGTCGGTGCCCGCGTAGATCGGGACGCCGGCCTCGTGGGCGCGGCCGACGGTGTCGCGGACGCGGCGGTGCAGGTCGCGCATGTGGGCGGCGTAGACCGGGAACTTGGTGGCGCTCTCGGCGATGCCGGGGAAGGTGTCGATGTTGATCAGGGTCGGGACCAGGGCGGTGCCGTGGGCGACCATGAGTTCGATGGTGTCGTCGGTGAGGCCGGTGCCGTGCTCGAGGCAGTCGATGCCCGCGTTGATCAAGCCGGGCAGGGCGTCCTCGCCGAAGACGTGCGCGGTGACGCGGGCGCCGTTGGCGTGGGCGGCGTCGATCGCCTGTTTCAGGATGTCGTCGCTCCACAGCGGGCGCAGGTCGCCGACCGAGCGGTCGATCCAGTCGCCCACGATCTTGACCCAGCCGTCGCCGAAGCGCGCCTGCTCGGCGACGATCTCGGGCAGGTCGCGCTCGTCGTCGAGTTCGATGCCGAGTTCGCGGATGTAGCGCTTCGGGCGGGCGATGTGGCGGCCGGCGCGGATGATGCGCGGGAGTTCGGCGTGCTCGTCGATGAACCGGGTGTCGATCGGCGAACCCGCGTCGCGCAGCAGCAGCGCGCCCGCGTCGCGTTCGGTCTCGGCCTGCTCGACGGCACCGTCGTGGGTCTCGTCCCCGCCGCCGTAGCGGATGCCGACGTGGCAGTGCGCGTCGACCAGACCAGGGACGATCCACCCTGCGCGGCACAGGGTTTCGGCCCCCGGCACCGGCTCGAAGGTCACGGCGCCGTCGACGACCCAGAGGTCACGTTCGATGTCCCCGGGAAGAACCACACCACGCAGATGCACACGAACCTCCAGACGTCGGCCTGAATCCGAACCTACCGCGCGGGTTCGGCACACGCACCCGATCCGCGCCCCGCAGTCGGCCCGGCTTTCGCCGGAACTCCGCGCCGCCGCGGCCCACCCGGCGCTGGTCGGGGTGCGAACCATCGCCGGCAGCCGCGCTGCCGGGCGACGAAGTGCCGCCCCCGGCGGTCGCGGTGGCGGCGAGCGCGGTCAGCTGTCGAGAAAAACGCGCACCGCTGTGACACTCGGGCGATCGGCCGCGAAGTCGACGAACGCGATTCCGCGCGCGTCGCCGAGCCGCACGCTGGCGCTCACCGTGCGCCCGGCGGCGATCAGCTTGTCCCACTCCATCCCCCGCGCCCGGTCGGCGAATGCCGCGACCCCGATCGGGTTCCCGGCGGGGAGTTCGATCACGGTGCGCTCGTCGAGCAGCGCCCGCACCCCGTCGACGTCACCGGCCGCGGCCGCCGTGAACAGCGCGCGGACGGCCCTCTTGCCCCGGCCACCGATGCCCCGCAGCGCGCGCATCATGCCCATCGCGCCGCCGACGCCGAGCTCACCGATCAGCTGTGAGCCGAGCTTCGCGCCCGCGAGTACGCCCGAGGGGCCGGTGCGCAGCAGCCGTCCGATCATCACGCCGAGTTCCCAGTGCGCGGCGAGCCGGGCGATCCGCCAGCCGCCGTCGGTCGCGACCAGGTCGTAGCGCAGGTGCATGGGCACCGAGACCGTGGCGCCTGTCGACATGGTCGTCTCGATGTGCAGATCGCGCACGACCGTGTGCCCGGCGACGATGTCGCGCTCGACCCGGAAAGCGATCGTGTTCGGCGCGATGAACACGTTATAGAAACGCGAGATGGCCTCGGGCCCGATGTGCTCACGGGAGCCGTAGGGATCGTGCACCGCGGCCCGGTCGGCGAACAGGCCGACCCAGGCGGCCTTGTCGTGCGCTGCCACGGCACGCGGGGATGCCAGCACCGCCGCCAGCAGGTCTTCAGCGGTCCGGTCGACCGGCATGTTCGTCCTCCATTGTCACGCTCCCCCTGCGCCATCCATGATAGAACGTGTTCTAGTTTTGCGTCGCCGATCGTGGCAGGCGCCTGTTGGACAGAGGATCTCGATGGACTGGTACACCGGGAACACGACCTACGACACGGTGCTGGCCATCGCCTTCGCCTTCGCCGCGTTCGTCATCGTGGGCGGGTTGTTCGCACAGAGCCCGTACGGCCGCTTCGCCTCGAACGCGGTGGGCTTCAATCTCGATCCCAAGCTGGGCTGGTGGCTGATGGAGCTGCCCGCGACCGTCGTGTTCGCGGTGTTCTACCTGAGCGGCCCCGACCGCTTCGAGCCCGTTCCGCTGGTGCTGGCCGCGATCTGGGTGCTGCACTACGGCAATCGCGGCTGGTTCTTCCCGCTCTCGATCCGGCAGATTCCCGGCAAGAAGAGCACCTTCAACGTCTCGGTCGTCGGGGCGGGCGTGTTCGTGACGGCGCTGCACGGCTACCTCAACGGCGCCTTCTTCAGCAACGACTACAAGAATCAGTACAGCACCGCGTGGCTCACCGACCCGCGCTTCCTGATCGGGCTGGTGGTGTATCTGGGCGGGTTCGCGCTGCTGGTGCGGTCGGAATCCATCGTGCGGAATCTGCGCGACAAGAACGATCCCGGCGCCGCCGAGTACCGCGTCCCGCACGGCGGCGGCTTCCGCTTCGTCAGCAGCCCGGCCTATCTCGGCGAGCTGATCGCGTGGGCGGGGTTCGCGCTGCTCACCTGGTCGCTGGCCGGGGTGGCGATCTTCCTGATCACCGCGGGGAACCTGGTGCCCCGCGCCTTCGCGACACATCGCTGGTACCGCGAGAAGTTCGCCGACTACCCGGCGAACCGAAAGGCGTTGATCCCCGGCGTGATCTGACAAAGCCGGCCCCGCACGACCCGACCTCGAGGAGGGTCCGCCGCGTCAGCGGCGGTCGCGGCCGTCCCGTCGATCAGGCGCCGTTGCGTCACGACGAAGTCGAAGCAACGGGTCGGCTCCGGCTTCTTCGGCCTGACCGTCGCCGAGCGTGCCGCGAACCTGCTGGGTAAGCGGGTGCTGGTGCTCGAC
>NZ_JBFAHR010000004.1:0-423611 GCF_040654275.1 Nocardia sp. NPDC050717 | reverse complement strand
CGGATCAGCAGCTGCTCGAAATCCAGGCCCACCTTGGCGATCCCGGCCTGGCGCCACATCCCCATCGCGATCTGGCGCTCCACCGGCTGCGCCTTGTACCAGGGGTGGCGGCCCAGCGGGTCCTCCTCCGGCATGATCCAGCGCGGATCGTCGCTGTGTACGGCGAACTCCGGCGAATCCCAGTCGATGTCGACATAGGGATCGAAATGCCGGTTCACCGAACCGTCGGACAGATTGCGCAGGATCTCGTGGTACTCGGGATCGGTGGCGGTGTTCTTCGTCGTGGTCGACAGCATCGGCGATGTCTCCTTCGTGGGGTGGCGCAGATCTCACGTTATATGAGACTCACGGTCCCACACAACTGTCCGGCGCCGAATTCTCGGCTGCTGCGCCGCCCACCTGCGCCGACGTACGATGAAGCAGCGCGAATCGTGTCGGACGGTTGACCAGTCTGTCTAGGAAACGAGGATTGCGATGGCACAGCTGACCCCCGCGAAGGCCGTCTGGCCCAGCCTGCGCGTCGACTCGTGGAGCGATACCCGCGACACCCTGCACATGTGGACCCAGATCATCGGCAAGCTGAAGATGGCTGGCACGCCGCTGGTGAACCACTGGTGGAACGTCACCTTCGCGGTGAACGCGCGCGGGTTGTCGACCGGTGCGATCCCCGTCGACGGGCGGCTGCTCGACATCGAATTCGATTTCCACGACCACGAACTCGTCCTGCGCACCAGCGACGGCCGCCACGCCACCATCGCCCTGCGTCCGCGCACCGTCGCCGACTTCTACGCCGAGCTCGGCCACGTGCTCGGGCGCCTCGCGATCGTGGTCGACATCGAGGCCTCACCCAACGAGGTGGACCCCGCGATCCCCTTCGCCGAGGACACCACCCACCACTCCTACGACGCAGGCGCCGTCGAACTCTTCTGGCAGCAACTCGTCCAGATCGAACGGGTGTTCCAGCTGTGGCGCGCCGGATTCGCCGGGAAGACCAGCCCGGTGCACGTCTTCTGGGGCTCGCTCGACCTCGCCTGCACCCGCTTCTCCGGCCGCACCGCGCCGACCCACCCCGGCGGCGCCCCCAACTGCGCCGACTGGGTCATGGAGGAGGCCTACTCGCGCGAGTGCGCCAGCGCCGGCTTCTGGCCCGGCGGCACCGAAGGCACCTTTTACGCCTACTCCTATCCGGCCCCCGAGGGTTATTCGGCGCAGCCCGCGGGCCCCGCCGGCGCCGAATGGGACGCCACCCTCGGCGAATTCGTCCTGCCCTACGAGGTGGTCCGCGAGAGCTCCGACCCCGACGCCACCCTGCTCCACTTCCTCGACGCCACCTACGCCGCAGCCGCCGACCTGGCCTCCTGGGACCGAAAACTGCTCGACGTCAACCCCTACCGCCTCGACCGCCGCATCCACCACGACGACACGGCCGCGCTCTGAGCCGCGCCGACAACGGCACCGGGTTGCTGCCTCAATCGCCCAGTTCGCGGGCGATGGCGTGGGTGAGGACGGCGCGGGCGCGGTCGAGGGTGATCGAGCCGGTGTGCCAACGCTCGCTGAGACCCTCCACCAGGGCGGTGAGATGTTCGGCGGCGAGGGCGGGCGCGGTGGCACCCGCGCGGGCGAGCAATGTCTCGACGTCGTCGTTCCAGGCGCGGGTCGTCGCGGTGAGCGGGTCGCGCAGGTCGGGATCGAAGACCGCGCTCGCGCGGAGTTCACCCCAGGCGATGCTGTTCATCGCGACCTCGGTCTCGTCTCGCAGCTCGAGCAGCAGCAGGTTCTCGAGCTGGGCGCGCGGCTCCTCGGTCGTCGACAGGGCCTGGTCGGTGTAGTCCTGCGCGCGCTGGTTGACGTGCTCGAGCGCCGCGCGCAGAACGCCGCCGCGGTCCTTGAAGTGGTAGTAGATCAAGGCCGTCGACACCCCGGCTTCGGCGGCGAGCTGTTCGACGCGCAGTCCACGCACTCCGTGCTGCGCGATGACGCGGACTGCGGCTTCCAAGATCTGAGTTCGACGCGGTGACACAGGTCCTCACAGTAGGGGTCCGGCGGGTCAGCGTGCGGGCTGCTGCTGGGTGGTGCAGTGGATACCGCCGCCACCTGCGGCGATGCCGTCGACGGCGATCTGCACGATCTCGCGGTCCGGGAACAGGCGGCCGAGGGTGGCCGCGGCCGCGGGATCGGTGACCGGATCGCCGAACTCCGGGGCGATCACCGCGCCGTTGCAGACGTAGAAGTTGATGTAGCCGACGGCGAAGTCGTCGTCGGCGTAGGTCTCGCGGACCGTCGACGGGCCTTCGAGGACCTCGACCCGCAACGGTCGCCCGTGGACATCGGTGGCGGAGCGCAGGATGTCGAGGTGACGGCGGGTGACGTCGTAGTCGAAGGAATCGGGGTCGTTGTCGAGCCCGGCGACGACCACGCCCGGGGTGGCGAACCGCGCGTAGAAATCGGTGTGCCCGTCGGTGATGTCCTCGCCTGCGATACCGGGCAGCCAGATCACCTTCTCGATGCCGAGCAGGTGGGCCAGTTCCTCCTCGACGTCACCCTTGCTCCAGCCGCGGTTGCGGTTGTTGTTGAGCACGCAACTCTCGGTGATGATCGCGGTGCCCTCGCCGTCGACCTCGATACCGCCGCCTTCGAGCACGAGATCGGTGTGCAGGGTCGCCACTCCTGCACGGGCGGTGACGAATTCGGCGACCTCGGCGTCGCGGCGATGTTCCTGCTTGCCGCCCCAGCCGTTGAAGTTGAAGTCCACACCGGCCAGGGTGCCGCCGTCGCGCACGAACACCGGGCCGGTGTCGCGCATCCACAGATCGTCGATCTCGGTGGCGATCAACTCCACGTTCGCGCCGCCGACGAGACTCCGCGCCAGCTCCATCTCGCCGGGACGGACCAGCATCGACACCGGTTCGAAGCGGGCGATGGTGGTCGCGATGGTGGCCAGATCGCGTTGCACCACGGGCAGCAGTTCCCGCCCCCAGATCCGGGCGCCGGCTCCGAAGGCCATCCAGGTCCGCTCGTGCGGATGTCCCTCGTCGGGCATCATCCACCCGCTCCCTTCGTGTCGATTGCTCCCGGTGGGTGTGGTCGGGGCGGAGTCGTCACAGGCTGCCACCAGCAGACCGCCGATGGCGGCCAGGCTCGTCTGTACGAATGTGCGACGACGCATCGCGGAAACCAGCTTCCTGGATCGGGGTGAGACGGCGGTCTCGGTACCGGCGCCGGTCGGCGCCGAATGACCCGAGTGTAGATCCTGACTAAAAATTTAGTCAAACACGCGGGGGGTTGCCGTGCGCCGCGACGGCGGGTCCCTCCGAAACGGAGCGAGGGTGGCAGCGGGATCACCCGCTACCACCCTCGCTGTCCGCGACAGCTCAGCTCACTTGAGCTCGGCGCTGGTCTTGCCGAGGACCCGGCGCGCCACGATCAGCTGCTGGATCTGCTGGGTGCCTTCGAAGATGTCGAGAATCTTCGAGTCGCGGCCCCACTTCTCCAGGAGCAGGCGCTGCGAGTAGCCCAGGGTGCCCGCCAGTTCGACGGACTTGAGGGTGACGTCGGTGCCGGTGCGGCCCGCCTTGGCCTTGGACATCGAGGCCTCGAGCGAGTTCGGCTTCTTGTTGTCGGCCATCCACGCCGCGCGCAGCGACAGCAGGTAGGCAGCCTCGTAATCGGCTTCCAGGCGCAGGAATTCGGCGGCCGCGGCGTGCTGGTTCATCGCGGGGGTGTCGTAGGAGATCTCGACACCGGCCTCGGTGAGGATGGTGCGCAGCTCCTCGAGCGCCGCGCGCGCGACACCGACGGCCATGGCGGCGACCATCGGGCGGGTGTTGTCGAAGGTCTGCATGACCCCCGCGAAACCCTTCTCCACGTTGACTTCCGGCGAGCCGAGGATGTTGTCGGCGGGGATCCGGCAGTCCTGCAGCAGCAGCACGGCGGTGTCGGAGGCCTTGATGCCGAGCTTGTGCTCGAGCCGCGCCACCGACAGGCCGGGAGCGTCACGCGGGACGACGAACGACTTGATCGCCGCGCGGCCCAGGCTCTTGTCGACCGTCGCCCACACCACGATGTGGGTGGAGCGCTCGCCCGCGGTGACGAAGATCTTCTCGCCGTTGAGCACCCACTCGTCGCCGTCGAGCACCGCGGTGGTGGTGACGGCGGCCGAGTCGGAACCGAACGACGGCTCGGTGATGGCCATCGAGGCCCACACCTTGCCGAAACGCTCCAGCTGCTCGTCGGTGGCGACCGCGGCGATCGCGGCGTTGCCCAGGCCCTGGTAGGGGATGGTCAGCATCAGGCCGACGTCGCCCCACGAGGTCTCGAGCGCGTTGAGCAGCGCGGACATGTTGCCGCCGTTGGCATTGGCGACGATGTCGGTGGTGCCCGCGTCGTCACCGCGGCCGCCCGCGGCGCCGCCGATCTTCTGGGTGCCGGAGTCGGCGAGGCCCTCGACCATGGCGGCCATGGTGTCGAGTTCGACCGGGTACTCGTGCTCGGCGAGGTCGTACTTGCGGGAGATGGGGCGGAAGATCTGCGCGGCGACCTGGTGGGCCTGGTTCGCGCTCGCCTTCAGCTTCTTGGGGAGTTCGAGGTTGATCATGGAATTCTCCTGGGAATCGAAGACGGACGCGACTAGACCAGCACCACGCCCTCGGCGACGCCGACGGCTCGAAGGTCCCGGTACCAGCGCTCGACCGGGTGTTCCTTGGTGAAGCCGTGACCGCCGAGCAGCTGCACGCCGTCCAGGCCGATCTGCATGCCCTTGTCGGTGGCCAGCTTGCGGGCCAGCGCGGCCTCGCGGGCGAACGACAGGCCCTGCTCCGCGCGCGACGCACCCCGCAGCGTCACCAGGCGCAGGCCGTCGAGCTCGATCGCCATGTTGGCCACCATGAACGCGACCGCCTGGCGGTGCGAGATGGGCTCGCCGAACGCCTCGCGCTCGTTCACGTACGGGATCACGTAGTCGAGCACGGCCTGCCCGGTGCCGATCGCCAGCGACGCCCAGCCCAGCCGTGCGAGCTGCACGGCGTCGCCGTACTCCTCGGCGCGGGCCTTCGCGTCACCGTCACCGAGGACGGCTTCCGCGGGCACGGCCACGTTGTCCAGGATCAGCCGGCCGAGGCCTGCCGCGCGCAGACCCATGCTCGGGTCGGCCTCCACCGACAGGCCCGCGGTGTCGGACTCGACGATGAACAGCGCCGGGCGCCCGTCGAGTTCGGCGGCCACGATGAACAGTTCGGCATCGGCGGCGGCCGGGACCAGGCTCTTCACGCCGTTGAGGCGGAAACCGCTGGGGGAGCGGGTCGCCTTGGTCTGCAGGGCGAACGGATCGAACAGCGCGCGCGGTTCGGCGATCACGACGGAGGCCTGCGGCACGTTCTCGCCGGTGAAGGCGGGCAGGTAGGTCTGCTGCTGCGCGTCCGTGCCCCACTGGGACAGCGCGACGGCCACGCCGCTGGGCGCGAGAATCGGCAGCGCCAGGCCCATGTCACCGTGCGAAAGAGCCTCGGCGACCAGGGAATTGGTGACGGCGCCGCGCTCGCTGGCCGCGCCCTCCAGTTCCTCGGGGACGTTGATCAGGGTGATGCCGAGTTCGGCGGCGCGCTCGAGCAGGTCACGCGGCGCCTTGGCCGCGTTGTCGGCCTCGTAGGCGGCCGGGCGCAGGATCTCGCCGGCGAAGTCCTTCACGGTCTCGACGATCATCTGCTGCTCGTCGGACGGGGTGAGGTCGAAGTAGTCCTTCGTCTTGGCCTCGTTGTCGGGCAGCCGCTTGGGCTGGCCGCCGCCGGTGACCTTGGCGAAGGTGCGAGTGGCCGCGCCCAGGGTCCGGAAACCGGTCTTGGTGCCCTCGTAGGTGACGCGTTCGATGGGCTTGCGCAGGTTGTACTTCTCGGCGAGCTCCGACCCGGTAATGGTCGTCAAAGCGCGCATCGCGGCGCCCATCCAGTCCCGCTTGGGCTGGCTGAGGCCGACCGCGGACGTGTCGTTCGGACGTCGCTTCGTCGCGCTGTCTCGAGTGCTCATCATCACCTGATTTCCTCGGCTGTCGGGGCGCTTGGGACCCCAGCTATCTTACTCCTCGGTAAGACTATCTTACTCTGGAGTAAGAAGCTCGTCGACGGCACCGAAATCCGCGAATCCGTGTCAGTCTGGACGAGTGACCGTGATCGCGTCGGTTTTCGCCGTAGTTCTGCTGATCACATCCTCGCGCTATGGGTACCACCGGGACGAGATGTACTTCCTGGCCGCAGGTCGCCGCCTGGAATGGGGCTATCCCGACCAACCGCCGCTGACGCCCGCGCTGGCGCGCCTGATGGCGGCCGTTGATCCGGATTCGCTCTGGGTCCTGCGTCTACCCGCTGTCGCCGCCGCCACGCTGGTGGTTGTGTGCGCGGGCCGCATGGCCGGGGAACTGGGCGGCGGTCGCGGCGCGCGATCGCTGGCCGCGGGGGCCGTGGCGAGCGCGGCCCTGGTGCAGGGCGCCGGGCACCTGTTCGGGACGACGATCTTCGACCTGGCCGCGTGGTCTTTGATCTGTCTGCTGGTGCTGACGCTGATGCGTCCGGAGCCGGACCCGCGGTGGTGGCCGGTGATCGGGATCGTCGTCGGCGTCGGCCTGCTGAACAAGGCCCTGCTGATCGTCCCGGTCGCGGCGCTGACGCTCGGGCTGCTGTGCACCGGCCGCCGGAAGCTGTTCGCCACCAAGTACTTTCCGCTCGCCATAGGTCTCGCCGCGCTCCTCGTGCTCCCGTATCTGTGGTGGCAGGCCAGGCACGGATGGCCGCAATGGGAGCTGAGCCGGGCGATCGCGGGCGGTTCTTCGGGAACCTCGGATTCCCCGATCATGTTCGTGCTCCTGCAATTCGGGCTCTTCGGCCCGCTGCTCGTGCCCCTGTGGGTCTACGGAACATGGCGTCTGTGGCGGTCGGACTATCGCGCGTTCGTGGTGGCGTACGGCGCGCTCTTCGTGCTCTTCCTGCTCACCGGTGGCAAGGCGTACTACCTCGGCGGCATGTATCCGGTCCTGCTCGCCGCGGGGTCGGTGGGCTTCGCGGCGATCCTCGGCGCGCGGCGAAAGCGCTGGGCGGCAGCGGCTTCGCTGATCGTGGTGAACGCCGTGATGTCGGCCGTGTTGTTCCTACCGCTACTCCCGGTCTCGGAAATTCCCGACTCCCCGGTCCTCGCGGTGAACTATGACGCCGGCGAGACCAGCGGCTGGCCCGAGTTCGTCGCCCAGGTGGCGGCGGCCCGACCGCCCGGCGCGGAAATCCTCACCGCGAACTACGGCGAAGCGGGCGCGATCGAGCGCTACGGCGCCGAATACGGTCTGCCGACACCGTTCTCGGGCCACAACGCCTATTGGTGGTGGGGCCCGCCACCGGACTCCGCGACCACGGTGCTCGCAATCGGCCTCGATCCTTCCCGGCTCACCGAGTTCTGCGGCGAGGTCGAACCGATCGGCGTCATCGACAACGGCATGAACCTCGACAACGACGAACAGGGCCAACCCCTGACCCTCTGTCACCGCCCCCTAGCCCCCTGGACCACTCTCTGGCCGACCCTCCGCACCCTGGGATGACGTGTCGGACAAGTGATCACCACGCTCTCAGGTGAGCATCGGCCGAGAAGCGAACGCCACCACGGCGTGGTGATCAGAGGTCCAGGTCTAGAGGTTGTGCTTGGTGAGGAAGTCGGTGAGGTGGGCGGACCAGGGGGCGGGTTGTTCGAGCATGACCACGTGGCCCGCGTCCAGTTCCACGTATTCGGCGCCGGGGATCCCATCCGAGAGCGCGCGGGAATTGGCCGGGGCGACTAGGAGGTCGGCGGTCGTGTTCACGATCAGGGTCGGTACCGCGACACCTGCCAGATCGGCGGTCGTGTCGACCGTCTCGACCAGGGCGGCCTGCTGCTTGGTGCCGCCGGGGATCGCGGCGGCGGTCTGGGCGACCATGTCGTCGAGCGCCGTCTCGGGCAACGCGTTGACGAATTCCGCCGAGAACCCGGTGAGCAGGACCAGGCGGGCGAAACTCTCGTACGCGCCGCGCGCCAAAAGATCCTGCCAGGCCTGGACCGCGAGCTTGACGCGGTTGTCGGGAGCCGCGAGACCGGCGGTGAGCACCAAGCCGGTGACCTTGTCCGCATGCCGGGCCGCCGCGCGTACCGCGACCGCGGTGCCGAGCGAGAACCCGACGATCGTGAAAGTCTCGACTCCGGCGTCGACCGCCGCGGCCACCAGGGCGTCGGCCAGCGCGTCGAGGTCGAGTGGGGTGTCGTCGGCCGGGTAGTCGGAGGCGACCACGGTGTGGTCGGCGGCCAGGATGGGGAGGAGGTCGCCGAAATTGCTCGCGATCGAGCCGCCCGCGCCGTGCGCGAGGACGATGCCGGGGCCGGAGCCGTGAACAGTGGTCTGCAGGGGAATCGTTGCCATGTCACGGAGGTTAGGGATTCACATGGGTGTCAAGGTCAAGGCGAACGTGCGGGTGATCACATGCTGATCGGCGAACTCGCGCACCGCACCGGCGTCAGCACGCGGCTGCTGCGGTACTACGAAGAACAGGGTCTGCTCCGGCCGCGCCGCGACCCCAACGGATATCGCAGCTATCCCGAGACGGCGACCGCGACCGTGGCGAAGATCCGTGAGCTGCTCGCCGCAGGCCTCACCACCGACGACATCGCCCACCTGTTGCCGTGCGCCGAGTCCGACGGTCCGGTGCAGGCGTGCGAGATGTCGGTCCGGATCATGTCCGAACGCACCGCCGAACTCGACCGGCGGATCGCCGACCTCGACCGCCAGCGCCTGCAGCTCGGTGCGCAGCTCGGCGCCTCACTCGCGACGAGGGCGGAGACCCGATAGCGGGTCCCCGCCCTCGTGGCGCGTCGAGCCGGACCTACTCCCGCACGTAGAAGCGCAGGGTGAGATACGCGGTGACCGCGGCGAAGACGATGCCGATCGGCGCGATCGTCAACGCCACCACCGCGATGTCGTCGCCGGTGATCCGCGGAAAGACATTGCTGTCGAACAGCGGGCCAAGCGCCCGGTCGATCACCAGCGGCCTGGCGATCACCAGCCCGAGGATCGCCAGCACCGAGCCGACGAACGCCGCCGCCACCGCCTCCAAAAGGAACGGCAGCTGGGTATACCAGCGCGTCGCGCCGACCAGCCGCATGATGCCGACCTCGGTGCGCCGCGTGTACGCGGCGATCTGCACCATGTTCAGCACCAGCAGCATCGCCGCGAGCGCCATCACCAGCGCCAGGCCGAACGCGGCGTTGCGCAGGCCGTCGAACAGGCTCACCAGCCGGTCGACGAACTCCTTGTCGTTGGCGACGATCCGCACGCCCTGCCTGGTCGCGAAGCTGTCGTAGATGTGCTGGTACTGCTCGGCGTCGGTCATCTTCACCCGCAGCGAGGCGGGCAGTGGCGAGTCGGCGATGTACTGCACCATCTCCGGCTGGTCGGCGAACAGCTCCTTGGCCTCCTCCAGCGCGTCGGCGCGGTTGAGGAACTGCACGCTCTCCACGCCGGAGGTGCCCTTGAGGTCGGCCAGCAGTGTCTTGCACGGCTCGGCGGCGCAGTCGGGATCGCTCTCGGAGACCGCGTCGTCGAGGTAGAACCGCACCTCGAGCCTGCCGATGAAGAAGTTCTCGGTCTTGTCGGCCATCCGCACCGACAGCATGCCGCCGCCGAGCATCATCAGCGACACCGCGGTGGTCAGGATCATCGCGATGGTCATCGTCAGATTGCGGCGCAGACCGTCGACGACCTCGGTGAACAGGAAACTCAGTCGCATTATCGCCCCACCCCGTAGACACCGGTCGCCTCGTCGCGCACGAGTCTGCCGTGGTCGAGTTCCACCACCCGCCTGCGCATCGAGTCGACGATGTGGTTGTCGTGGGTGGCCATCAGCACGGTCGTGCCGGTGCGGTTGATCCGTTCCAGCAGCGACATGATGTCGGCGCTGGTGTCGGGATCGAGATTGCCGGTCGGCTCGTCGGCGAGCAGGACCAGCGGCCGGTTGACGAACGCGCGCGCGATCGCGACCCGCTGCTGCTCACCACCCGAGAGCTCCGAGGGCAACCGATTGCCCTTGCCGCCGAGCCCGACCATGTCGAGCACCTCGGGCACGGTGCGTTCGATGAACTGCCGTCGCTTGCCGATCACCTCGAGCGCGAAGGCCACGTTCTGCTCCACGGTCTTCTGCTGGAGCAACCGGAAATCCTGGAACACGCACCCGATGCGCTGCCGCAGCTTCGGTACCTTGCGCCCCGGCAACCGGTCGACGCGGAAATCCGCGACCCGTATCTCGCCCGCGGTCGGCGTCTCCTCCTTGAGCAGCAGCCGCATGAAGGTCGACTTCCCCGAACCGGACGGGCCGATGATGAAGACGAATTCGCCCTTGTCCACCTCGACGGAGACATTGTCCAGCGCGGGTCGCGTCGACGTCTTGTACGACTTTGTCACGTTGCGCATGGTGATCACGGGGAGCCAGTGTAGCCAGCGGCCATGCCCGTGACCTGGCCGCGACGGCGTCGGCGAGGCGCGGGTCGCGCCTAGGGCGCGGGGTTCACCCAGGTCGGGACGGCATTGAGCAACGACACCGGGCCCGCGTCCTTGGCCTCGGTGGGTTTGACGAACACATAGACGACGAACGTGGACACCCAGGTGGCCATGAGAATCGCCGTGGACTTACGCAGATTCACCGACTTGCGGAGATCCACTGTTTTGCGAAGTTTCACTGATTCCTTCCTTACGCAGGGCGGCCGCGACACGCACGCGCAGCTCGCGCCCCACCTCGAACTGCTTGCCCGGCAATGTGCGGGCAACCATCCGGATGTTCATCACATCGAGCGACAGATCCTCCACCCCCATCACCGACGGCTCGTCGAGCAGCAGCGGCTTCAGGCGGCGATCCTGATAGGCCTTGGTGCACACCTCGTGCAGCACCTCGTTGATCTTGGTGATGTCGGCCTGCGCCGACACCGGGACATCGATCGCGGCGCGTGCCCAATCCTTCGACAGATTGGTCACTTTCACGATCTGCCCGTTCGGGACGGTGATGACCTCGCCGTCGGAGTTGCGCAGCGTGGTGATGCGCAACGTCACGTCCTCGACGGTGCCCTCGGCCGGATCGGCCGAACCGGTGACCGAGATCTGCACCACGTCACCGAAGCCGTATTGGCGTTCGGTGATGAGGAAGAACCCGGCCAGGATGTCCTGGACGATGCGCTGGGCGCCGAAACCCAGCGCGGCGCCGAGCACCGCCGCCGGGGCGACCAGACCCGTCACCGCGAAGCCGAGCCTGCGCAGCACCTCCATGCCGACCAGCACGTAGACGATCGTCAGCACCACCCAGGTGATCACCTGCGCCAGGGCGTGCCGGTGCTTGGCCGCCTCGGTGCGGACCAGCGCGTCGCTCGAGTGGAAGCCCGCGTCGATCTTGGTGGTCACCCGGTCGCGGACGAACGCGGCGAAGCGGCCGAACAGCACCGCGCCGACCACCAGCAGCACGATCTCGAGGCCGCTGGAACGCAGCCAGCCGGTGATCTCCGGGGCGGTGTTGATCGCGAGGACGCCGCTCACCGCGTCGACCCGGCCGGGCGAGGACGGGGCTGGCGCTGACACAGTTCCGGTTCGTTCGAACACACACCAGAAAGGTTACAGCGCGGTCACGGTGCCCGGTCAAACGCGAGGAGTGTCACACCGGGCGAGCGAACAGGTGGCTACGCGTCGGCCTGTTCCCGCATGCGCCAACGGATTCCGGATTCGATGAAGCCGTCGATGTCACCGTCGAGCACGGCCGAGGGGTTGTTCACTTCATAGTTCGTGCGCAGGTCCTTCACCATCTGATACGGGTGCAGGACATAGGAACGCATCTGGTTGCCCCACGACGCGCCCTCGTTGGTCTTGAGCGCGTCCATCTGCGCGCGCTCCTCCTGGCGCTTGCGCTCGAGCAGCTTGGCCTGCAGCACGCGCATGGCCGAGATCTTGTTCTGCAGCTGCGATTTCTCGTTCTGACAGGTCACCACGATGCCGGTGGGGATGTGCGTCAGGCGGACCGCGGAGTCGGTGGTGTTGACCGACTGGCCACCGGGGCCGGACGAGCGGTACACGTCGACGCGCACGTCACCGTCCGGGATCTCGATGTGGTCGGTGGTCTCGACCACCGGCAGCACCTCGACCTCGGCGAAGGAGGTCTGGCGGCGGCCCTGGTTGTCGAACGGGCTGATCCGCACGAGGCGGTGCGTGCCCATCTCCACCGAGAGGGTGCCGTAGGCGTAGGGCGACTTCACCGCGAAGGTGGCGGACTTGATGCCGGCCTCTTCGGCGTAGGAGGTGTCGTAGACCTCGACGGTGTACTTGTGCCGCTCGGCCCAGCGGATGTACATGCGCATCAGCATCTGAGCCCAGTCCGCGGCGTCGACGCCGCCGGCGCCGGAGCGGATGTTGACCAGCGCGTCGCGCTTGTCGTACTCGCCGGAGAGCAGGGTGCGCACCTCCATGGCCTCGATGTCGACACGCAGGGTGGCGCGCTCGGCATCGGCGTCGGCGGTGGCCTCCGCCGCGGCGGCGCCCTCCTCGGCCTCGGCCAGTTCGTAGAGCACCGGCAGGTCTTCGAGGCGCTGACGCAGCTCCTCCACCCGGCGCAGTTCGCTCTGCGCGTGCGAGAGCTCGCTGGTCACCTGCTGGGCGTGGTCCTGGTTGTTCCACAGCTCGGGGTCGGCGGCCTGGTGCTCGAGCTCGTCGATGCGACGGCGTAGCTCCTCGACATCGAGAACCGACTCGACCGTCTTGAGCGTGGTGTCGAGTTCGGCGAGATCGGCGATAACGTCAGGATGCACGATGTCCAAGGTTACCGGTCGCCTCCGACACCACGAAACACGCGCCCCGCAGGTCAGCTCGCGATGGCGCGCAAGCCGCCTGGGTGGCGCCCGACGAGACGGTCCAGCGCGGTCGCGCTCGCCTCGTCGGCGGGCAGCAGCACGTACAGCGACTGGTCGTCGTCGATGGACAGATCCAGCGACTCGTAGGCCAGCCGCAACGTGCCGGCCTCGGGATGGCTGATCCGGTTGATCCCGCCCGAGGGCGGCAGGCCGGGCAGCGCGGCCAGCCGGTCGGTGAACGGGCTGCCCGCGGTGACGGTGAGCTCGTCGACCAGCGCGGCCACCAGCGGATCGGCGCGATACGGGCCCTGCTTGAGCGAGGCGACCAGCTTGTCGGCGGCGGCGGCCCACTCCGGATACAGCTCGCGCGCGCCGGGATGGGTGAACACGAAGCGGGCGAGATTGGCGGGCTCGCCCTGCTCGAACAGGCCGCTGGGCGCCATCAGCTTGCGATAGCCCTCGGTGCAGGCCAGCACCTCGGTGAACCGGTTGGTGATCGCGGCGGGCGCGGGCTCGAGCTGGTCGAGAATGGCGCGGATGGTCGGGCGAACCGTGCGGTTGGGCCCGTTCTCGGCCGCGCCGCAGCTGAACCCGGACGTGCCCTTGGTGAGCTGGTGCAGGTGCACGCGCTCGCGCGGGCTCAGCCGCAGCGTGTCGGCCAGCGCGGACAGCACCGGCGGCGAGGGATGCCGGTCGCGGCCCTGTTCGAGCCGGATCAGGTACTCCACGCTCACCCCGGCCAGCATCGCGACCTCGGCCCGGCGCAGGCCCGGCGTGCGCCTGCGCGGACCCGCGGGCAGGCCGACCTCGGCGGGGGAGACCGCCTCGCGGCGCGTACGCAGGAACAGGCCGAGTTCGTTGTCGCTCACCCACTCGACGCTACCGAGCCGCGCGCGCCGGAGAGTGGCCGTGCCACTACCACTCTCCGCGTGGTCTCCCTGCCCGGCTCACGCGCCGCGAAGGTGGAGGCATCGGCCGAGTGGCCGAGCAACGACAGAGGAGACAGCATGTCCGCACAGCCACTGAAGCTCGCGATCATCATCGGCAGCGTCCGTGAAGGGCGGTTCGGTCCGGTGGTCGCGAACTGGATCGCCGAGCAGGTCGACGATCGCTTCGACGTCGACGTCATCGACCTGGCCGAGGCCGAACTGCCCGCCGCGCTGCCGCCGGTGCCGCCCGCGATCGACCCCGACACGCCGCGACCGGCGGGCATGGCCGAGCTCACCGAGCGGCTGGCCGCCGCCGACGCGTATCTCGTCGTCACCCCCGACTACAACCGCAGCTATCCGGCCGCCCTGAAATCGGCCATCGACTGGCACTACACCCAGTGGGACGCCAAGACGATCGGCTTCGTCGGCTACAGCGGTGCCTCCGGTGGCCTGCTGGCGATCGAGCATCTGCGGCAGGTGTTCAACGAGCTCAACGCCCACACCGTGCGCAACTACGTCTCCTTTCCGCGCTACTACCTGCTCTTCGACGAGGACGGCCGGCTGCGCGAACCCGCGGAGTTCGAGGAGGCGGCGGGGGCGATGCTGGACCAGCTGCACTGGTGGGCGAGCGCGCTGGTGACCGCGCGATCGGCGCAGGTCGCCGCCTGACTACGGCGGCGGGACCGGCACGTCCGGCCCGCGTTCGCCGCGCCGCTCGGCCTCCGTCGCGTGGGCGCCGCGGACGAGCCGGGGGCCGGGTCGCGTGGGCGGGCGGTCTCGGCAGCACCGCGACGGTCGCCGTACCCACCTGCCAAATAGACTTGCGCGCGTGGCTGCCTACTCCGCTGACCTGGACCTCGCCCTGCGACTGGCCGACGAGGCCGACGCGATCTCGAAGGTGCGCTTCGGCGCCGTCGACCTGAAAGTCGACTCGAAGCCGGACCTCACCCCGGTCTCCGACGCCGACCTGGCCGTGGAACAGGCGATCCGCCGGATTCTCGGCGCCGAACGCCCCGACGACGCCGTGCTCGGTGAGGAGTTCGGCGGCGATGCCGAGTTCACCGGCAGGCAGTGGGTGGTCGACCCGATCGACGGCACCAAGAACTTCGTCCGCGGCGTCCCGGTCTGGGCCAGCCTGATCGCCCTGCTCGTCGACGGCGTCCCGGTGGTCGGCGTGGTGAGCGCGCCCGCGCTCGGCAGGCGCTGGTGGGCCGCGGCCGGTTCGGGCGCGTGGGCGCAGGCGCACCCGGGCGCCCCGAAGCCGATCACGGTGTCGGCGGTGGGCGAGCTGGACTCGGCGAGCCTGGCGTTCTCCAGCCTGTCCGGCTGGCACGAGCGCGGGCTGCGGGAGAAGTTCGTCGACCTCACCGACGCGGTCTGGCGGGTCCGCGGCTACGGCGACTTCTTCAACTACTGCCTGGTCGCCGAGGGCGCGGTCGATGTCGCGGCCGAGCCGGAGGTGTCGCTGTGGGACCTGGCCGCGCTCGACATCCTGGTCCGCGAGGCCGGCGGCTCGTTCACCGCCCTGGACGGCCGTCCCGGCCCGCACGGTGGCGACGCAGTGGCGAGCAACGGTCTGCTCCACGACGAGGTCCTCGCCAGGTTGCGGCCCTGAATCCGAGTTGTCCACATGTGAGGGAATCCCCGTGAACGCCGTCGTCCGGTCCGGCGGACGGGCTGCGTGACCGGCCCGCGCTCGTAGGATGGCCCGGTGAGCAATTCCGGCGCCACAGCACCCGATGTCGAGGACTTCCCACCCGAGGACTTCCCGCCCGACGACGCGTACCCGTCCGATGGTGGTTACGTCTCCGAGCACGATTTCGACGACACCGGCGGCTTCCACTTCGACGACCTCGCCCCGGCCACCCCGGGTCGCGCGGCGGCGCCCGCCCGTCCCGAGACGGCCGAGGAGGTGTTACGCCGGGTCTTCGGCTACGACAGCTTCCGCGGTGACCAGGCGGCGATCGTCGAGCAGGTCGTCGGCGGCGGTGACGCGCTGGTGCTCATGCCCACCGGCGGCGGCAAGTCGCTGTGCTACCAGGTGCCCGCGCTGGTGCGTCCCGGCGTCGGCGTGGTCGTCTCGCCGTTGATCGCGCTCATGCAGGACCAGGTCGACGCGCTCAGCGCCCTCGGTGTGCGGGCGGGCTTCCTCAACTCCACCCAGTCGCCGGACGAGCGCCGCATGGTCGAGGCACAGTTCGTCGCGGGCGAACTCGATCTGCTGTACCTCGCGCCGGAACGTCTCCGCCTGGAATCGACGCTGCGCCTGCTCGACCGTGGCACGGTGGCGCTGTTCGCGATCGACGAGGCGCACTGTGTGTCGCAGTGGGGCCACGACTTCCGGCCCGACTACCTCGCGCTGTCGCTGCTGCACGAGCGCTGGCCCGACGTCCCGCGCATCGCCCTCACCGCCACCGCCACCGAGAAGACGCGCGCGGAGATCGTCGAACGGCTCGATCTCGGTTCGGCGAAGCAGTTCGTGTCCAGCTTCGACCGCCCGAACATCCAGTACCGCATCGAATCCAAGAACCGGGCCGACCGTCAGCTGCTCGACTTCATCCGCGCCGAACACCCCGGCGACGCGGGCATCGTCTACTGCCTGTCGCGCAATTCGGTGGAGAAGACCGCCGCGATGCTCAACGAGAACGGCGTGCGGGCGGTGCCGTACCACGCGGGCCTGGACAACCGGACCCGCGCCGAGAACCAGGCCAGGTTCCTGCGCGAGGACGGCCTGATCGTGGTGGCCACCATCGCGTTCGGCATGGGCATCGACAAGCCCGACGTGCGCTTCGTCGCCCACCTCGACCTGCCCAAGTCGGTGGAGGGCTACTACCAGGAGACCGGTCGCGCCGGCCGTGACGGGCTGCCGTCGACGGCGTGGATGGTCTACGGCCTCAACGACGTGGTCCAGCAGCGCAAGATGATCGACTCGAGCGAGGGCGACGCCGCGCACCGCCGTCAGCTCCAGCTGCACCTGGACGCGATGCTCGCCCTCTGCGAGACGGTCGGCTGCCGCCGCGTCCAGCTGCTGAACTACTTCGGTCAGCCCGGTCCGGCGTGCGGCAACTGCGATGTGTGCCTGAACCCACCGCAGACCTGGGACGGCACCGTGCCCGCGCAGAAACTCCTCTCGGCCGTCCTGCGGCTCAAACGGGAACGCGGACAAGCCTTCGGCGCGGGCCACGTCATCGACATCCTGCTCGGCAAGTCCAACCCGAAGATCACCCAGCACCGGCACAACGAACTGTCGGTGTTCGGCATCGGCACCGATCTGCGCGACACCGAATGGCGCGGTGTGGTCCGCCAACTGCTCGCCGGCGGCTTGCTCGCGGTGCAGGGCGAGTACGGCGTCCTCGCGCTGACCGAGGCGGGCAACGAGGTGCTGTTCGAAGGCAGGACGGTGCCGATGCGGCGCGAACCCGAGCGCGCGACGCGCCCGGCCCGCGGCGCCAAGACCGCCAAGGCGGCCGTCGATCTGCCGGCCACCGATCTGCCGCTGTTCGAACGACTTCGGGCCTGGCGCGCGGCCACCGCGAAGGAGCAGGGCGTACCCGCCTACGTGGTGTTCCACGACGCCACCCTGCGCGAAATCGTTGCGCGCAAACCGGGTTCGCTGGCCGAACTCGGCACCGTCGGCGGCGTGGGAGAGAACAAGCTCGCCAAGTACGGCGAGGGGGTGCTGGCCGCGCTGGCCGAGGAGTAGCGGCGGGCGCGGGCGAAAGGAACCCGCGACGGATCGTGGGGCCGCGCGTTAGTGTCGGTCCCATGGCGAACGGTGAAGGCTCTGACAGTGAACCGTCGGGCGGTGCGAGTTCGGGCGGCGCCGATGCTCCGCTGCCTCCGATGCCGCACCGGCACGCCGACCCCTCCGTCGCCCCGTCCCTGCTCGGCAGTCACCATGTGGTGACGCACCGCGGCCGCCCCCGCTGGTCGACAATCGCGCTGGTCCTCGTCTTCGCCTCGGCCCTCGTGCTGTACCTGGCGCTGCGCTAGGGACAGCACGGCGGTTGTGATCCGGTACCCGCGCGGTTCCGGAATGTTTGCGATGCCGCGCCCCAGCATCTGACGGCCGTCCCATGTGACCTGTGGTAGCCGCAGGTCGAAGCCCTTCCCGCACTGTGCTTCCCGGCGCACTCTTGGCCTCCTCCGACCGATCGAGCCGATCGGTCCCGGTCCGAGGAGGCGACGGGAATGGTGCGGGTGAACTGGGCGAGGCGTGGGGTGTGCGCGGTCTTGACGGCGGCCGGATTCGTCTGTGCCGCACCACAAGCCGGCATCGCCGAGCCCTCGGTGCCGACCGCGGTCCGTGATCTGCAGCGGGTGCTCACGCCCGGCCTGCCCGCCACCTACGGCAGGGAGACCGCGGTGGTGATCCTCGGCTACGGGCTGACGCCGGAGGGCACGATGCGCGCCGAGTTGGTCCGCCGGCTCCGGGCCGGATTCGTGCAGGCGATGTTCGCGCCGTGGTCGCCGATCATCGTCACCGGCGGCAATCCGCGGGCGGGCCTGAGCGAAGCCGACGCGATGGCCGACTGGCTGGTCTCGGCGGGCATCGACCCGGCCCGGATCCTGCGCGAGCCGCACGCCGAGTCGACGGTGGCCAACGCCCGCAACACGGCCGTCCTGATGTCCGAGCACGATCTGCGCTCGGCGGTGCTGGTCACCTCGAGTGACCACGTCGACCGGGCAAGGGCGGCGTTCGACGCCGCCGGTGTCAGCGTCGTCGGCCAGCTGACCCCGGACCTCACGCCGTGGCCGAGCCTGCCGCTGCGGATCGATCAGTTCGGTCCCGCACTCCCGCCTGCCTAGCCGCGGCCACGCTGTCCTGTGACCGCACACAAGGTTTCGTCATGTGTGGTCCCGGCACCGCGACCAGCGCCCATGGTTGGCACAGGGGGCCCGTCCGCAACACCGAGGTGACAATCCATGACGCTGCAGCTGACCGACCGCGACATCCTGGCCGAGCTCGAACCGACCGCCGAAGCCAACCTCAACGACCACCTGGCCAAGGCCAAGGACTGGCACCCGCACGACTACGTGCCGTGGGACGAGGGCCGCAACTTCGCCGCGATGGGCGGGATCGACTGGGACCCCGAGCAGTCCCGGCTCAGCGAGGTCGCCAAGGCGGCGATGATCACCAACCTGCTCACCGAGGACAACCTGCCCTCCTACCACCGCGAACTGGCCGACACCTTCGGCTTCGACAACGCGTGGGGCACCTGGGTCGGCCGCTGGACCGCCGAGGAGAACCGGCACGGCATCGTCATGCGCGACTACCTCGTCGTCACCCGCGCCGTCGACCCGGTCGCGCTGGAGGAAGCCAGGATGGCCCACATGACCGCGGGCATCGCCAAGCCGGAGAAGGGTTCGCAGTTCCTCAAGGGCGTCGCCTACGTCACCTTCCAGGAACTGGCCACCCGGATCAGCCACCGCAACACCGGCCGCGTGTGTGACGACCCGATCGCCGACCGCATGCTCGCGCGCATCGCCACCGACGAGAACCTGCACATGATCTTCTATCGCAAGCTCTGCGGCGCGGCACTGGACCTCACGCCTGATGCGAGCATGCGCGCGATCACCGACGTGGTCCTGCAGTTCCAGATGCCCGGCCTCAACCAGCCCAACTTCCGCCGTAACGCGGTCCTGCTGGCCAAGCACGGCATCTACGACCTGCGCCAGCACCTCGATGTGGTGCTCGCGCCCGTCCTGCGCACCTGGCGCGTCTTCGAACGCTCCGACTTCGGCGCCGAGGGCGAACGCGCCCGCGACGAACTGCACACCTACCTGCTCGACCTGGAGATCAAGGCCGCCCGCTTCGAGGAACAGCGCGACCGCGCGCTGGCCCGCGCCGCCGAACGCGCGGCGAGCTGGGGGGAGCGCCGGTCCTTGGAATAAACGGGTGGCGCGGTCACTTAGAGTTGACCGTTATGAAGGAAAAGGGCAGGAAGGTCATCGCGACCAACCGCCGCGCGCGGCACAACTACACGATCCTCGACACCTATGAGGCGGGGATCGCGCTGGTCGGCACCGAGGTGAAGAGCCTGCGCGAGGGCAAGGCGTCGCTGGTCGACGCCTTCGCGACCGTCGACAACGGCGAGGTGTGGCTGCGCGGCCTGCACATTCCGGAGTTCAGCCACGGCACCTGGACCAACCACTCGCCGCGGCGCACCCGCAAGCTGCTGCTGCACAAGCGCGAGATCGAGCACCTGGTCGGCAAGTCCAGGGAGGGCAACCAGACGCTGGTGCCGCTGTCGATGTACTTCTCCGACGGCAAGGTGAAGGTGGAACTCGCCCTCGCCAAGGGCAAGCAGGACTACGACAAGCGCCAGGACCTCGCCCGCAGGCAGGCCGAGCGTGAGGTCACGCGCGAGATCGGTCGGCGGGTCAAAGGCATGCGTTGATCTCGGTCCTGCTCGCTCTGGTGGCGGCGACGGGATACGGGGTCAGTGATTTCTTCGGCGGGATCGCCGCGCGGCGGGTCACCGCGCTGCGGGTGGTCGTCGTCTCATATCCGTTCTCGGTGCTGCTGGTCCTGCTGATCGCGCCGCTGGTCGGCGGCCACGCCGACCTGGCGTCGATGCTGTGGGGCCTGGCCGCCGGCGTGGCGAGCGGGCTGGCGGTGTGGTGGTTCTACGCCGCGCTCGCCGACGGGCCGATGGCGGTGGTGTCGCCGGTGACCGCGGTGCTGGTGGCCGGGATTCCGGTGATCGCGGGGTTCTTCCTCGGCGAGCGGCCGGGCCCGCTCGCTGTCGTCGGGATCGCGTTGGCGCTGGTCGCGGTGGTGCTGGTCAGCCGGGAGGCGCCCGACGAGACGACCGAGGAGATCATCGGCGGGCGTGAGCTGCGGTTCAGCCGCCGGGTCGCGCTGCTCACCGTCGGTTCCGGCGCGGCCTTCGGTTTCGCGTTCTACTTCCTGCACGAGACCAGCCCCGACGCCGGGCTGTGGCCGCTTCTCGGCCAGCGCGCCGCGGCCACCGCCGTGGTGTGGACCTCGGCGCTGGCCGCCGGTCAGTTCCGCGGCCTGCACGGGGAACCGCTGCGGCTGGCGCTGGCGATCGGCGTGCTGGACGTGATCGCCAACGCGGCGCTGCTCTACGCCTTCCACGGCTCGATGCTGTCGGTGGTCAGCGTGATCGGCTCGCTGTATCCGGCGGCGACGGTGCTGCTGGCGATGGTGCTACTCGGCGAGCGGATCGGGCCCACCCAGAAGGTGGGCATGGTGCTCGCGCTCGCGGCGGTCGGCATGATCGCCGCGAACTGAGCTACAGCCGCGTGCAGGGTTCGTGCAGGCTGAGCTTGCCCAGCGTGGAACCCTGGTACCCGACCTCGACCGCCCGCGCGCCCATCGGCGCCTGCTTGTCCGGCTCGAACACCGAGGACCACTCCAGGTCCAGATCCGGCCCCGCCGCGCCGGCGGGATGGATCGCGACCATGCCCTCGCCGTCGGGGCGCAGATCCGTGATGGTGCGCCGCAGCCCGGGCCTGGTCAGTTCACCCTCGTTCGCGGCATCCTCGAGCAGGGCCTTCAGCGGATACGAGATGGCCCAGCCGAGCGAATAGCCGAAGTTCGACGGTTCGCTGTCGACCGCGGCCCGCGCGTGCTGCGCGCCGAGACTGTTGCCGCTCCAGCTGTCGACCGGCGTCGTGTAGTTGTAGAGCGCGGTGAGCGCGGGCGCCGCGGCGGTCTGCAGCAGGGCCGCGTTCCAGGTGGGCAGCGAACCGAGGAAGCGCCCGGTGTAGCCGGACTTCACCAGCTTGCCCACGATCTCGGCGGTCTCGGCCGGGCCGGTCGCGAGCATCACCAGATCCGGTGCGGCGGCGAGGATCTCCTCGACGGGCCCGTCCTGGTTGCCGACCTCGCCGTTGGGTCCGGTGTCGATCCGGTCGGCGATGGTCGCGCCGTTGGCGATCGCCCACTTCAGCGCGCCGCTGGCGTAGTCGCCGCCGTAGTTGCCGCGGTAGGCGACGACGGCGATGTTGCGCGGCGCGTAGTGGGCGTGGGCGAACCAGTCCAGCCCGGTCACCGCTTCGGTGCAGTAGGAGTAGCCGGCGCTGAGCACCAGGTTGCGGTCGGCGCTGCGGTAGTTCCAGCCGGACCACTGGGTGGCGGCGACGCTGACCATGTCGTCGGCGTCCATCTGATTCAGCATCGCGATGGTCTGCCCGGTGCCGAAACTCATCGCCAGCGCCAGCACGTGCGGCTCGATCTCGGTGTAGGCGGTGCGGTGGGTGCGCGGGTCGAGGGAGGTGTTGCGGGTGTAGGTGGTGATGTCGATGTCGTAGCCGCCGATGCCGCCCGCCTTGTTCACCGCGTTCCAGAACGCCAGCTGGCCCTCGTTCATCGACGCGCCCAGCGCCGTGAACGGCCCGTTCGCCAGGTCGGAAAGGACGCCGAGATAGATACAGCCCCGGTCCTTGTTCGTCGAGCCGGGGCAGGGGGCGCTGGTCACGCCGGGTTCGGTGCCCGAGTCGCCCGAGGAGCAGGCCGCGGTGAGAACCAGGCCGGCCGCGACGGGAATCGCCGCGGCGCGCCGCAGCCGACTGCTGAATGCCATGAGGTAACTCCTTGTTCCAGCCGCCCACGGGATCACGCTCGTCCCGAACCGGCCGATCGAGAACAGTACCCCTCCGCACCGGCGTGTCTGCCGTGATCTCACAACTCCGCACGGTGTGGTTCGCTGCGGTGTCACAACGCGGACACCGCCCACTGGCACGGAAATAACGGGAAGAATCCGCGCAGGGGGAGTGTTATCATGACTAGCCCGCAGGGTGCGGGCACGTACGGGGCTGAACGGTTTCGACTGCGTACGTTGATTCAGGGGAAGCGTGTCGGTGCAGGCAAGAGACCACCGTAAGCGTCGTTGCAACCAATTAAGCGCCGATTCCAATCAGCGCGAGTACGCCCTCGCTGCCTAAGTAGCAGGTCGTCTCTGTCAGACCGGGTTCGTCCCTCGACCCGGACCCTGGCATCAGCTAGAGGGAATCACCGTCCGGCTCGGTCACGGGGTCGGATGGGACATCAAACAGTGACTGGGATCGTCATCCGAGCTTGTTCGCGAGACCCGGAGATCCAAGCAGAGACCTAGCGAACTGCACACGGAGAAGCCCTGAAGACGCGGCGGAGGACCCGGGTTCGATTCCCGGCAGCTCCACTAGAGGCCCCTCACCTGAACCCAGGTGAGGGGCTTTTTCGTAGGTCAGAGGCGGGCACCCTTCTCGAGATTGCACCTGCGGCAGAGAATCTGGAGGTTGGCCACGCTTGTCGCGCCACCGCGACCGAGCTCGAGATGACAATGCGAGAAACGGTCGTTTCGACGTCTGTCAGCGACACTGCGAGTACGGCTCGACCCGCCCGCGACTCGGTGAGTGCCACGGCTCCGGAGGGATGGCGCGCCGCGTTGTAGAAGACGAAGTCCTCGTCGCTGCGTATCTTTCCGGTCTCGGCCAAGAGTAGTGCTTGGGGATCGACCTCGTGCTGCGATTTCCACGTCAACACCACGGTCGCTGCGGGCGAGGTGACCGCCGCATTCTCGCCTTTGGAGAGTTTCACGCCTGCACACCGTCGGCGTGGTGAGTTCCGTTACACGACCGGCGTGGTGAGCCGGCGAGTTCGTAGTTCTCGCAAGGAGTTTCGATCAGGCAGGTCAGGCCTCCACCGGTTGGCCAGGTGGAGGCCTTCTGCGTGCGCGCTTACTGCGCCGAGAGGCTTTCGATCGCCTCGCGGATGAAGCACAGCGGGCAGATCGGGTCGAAGGGTGGGGTCGGGTGGCCACCGATGATGGGGGCGGCCGAGGGGGTGGCCGGTGTGGCGGTGGCTGCGGCCGGGGCCGTGCCGATCGCCAGGATGATCGCGGCGGTGGCAACGGTGGTGGACAGGATTCGGGTCATCGTCTCTCCTGGCTCGATTGCGGTACCTGATCGTCGTGGGCGGGTGGCCCGGTCAGCCGCCTGCCTTGCGGCGGAAGGTTCGTTTGCCGCCCGCGGCCGACTGCGTTCCCCGCACCTTCGCGGAGTCGCGTGCGGCCGCACCACCTTTCACGTTCGCGCTCTTGCGCTCCAGCGCCTCCCGGAACTTGCGCTTCGTCGCCTCTTCCGGCGACTCGGTCACCGCGTCCTCGGCGGCGCTTCCCTGTTGATCGGCCATGCCCACAGCCTGCCATCTCCGCGGCGTCCGCGTGGTTCAGCCGGCCGGAAGGGCTGGTGGGCGGTCGGGGACGAGGTGGGTGGCGATGGCGGTGCCGAGGGGGATGGCGGTGTTGTCGCCGGGGGAGGTGGGGCCGAGGGTGGTGTAGACGATGACGGTGGTGTCGGTGCGGTTGTCGTGCAGGACGACGCCGTCGTAGCCACCGTAGGACGGGTTCATGTAGAGCCAGTCGGCGAGGTGGACCACGCCGAAGGCGAAATACCTCTCGGTGGTGAAGGGACCGAGGCCCGCGGTGGAGGGGCCCATCATCTGGTGGAACTGGTCGGTGGTCAGGCGTTCCCCGGTCGCGAGAGCGCGGACCCAGCGGGCGATGTCGGTGACGGGGGCGTTCATGTTGCCGCTGTGCAGGAAGGCGGTGGGGTTCCAGAAGGTGGAGTCCTCGAAGAACTTTCGCTCGTTGGTGTAGCCGTGCAGGTACGGCGCGTCGATGGCGGGATCGAGGACGACCTCGCTGTTGTGCATGCCCAACGGTGTGAGGATGTGTTCGGCGATCAACTCGCCCAGGGGTTTGCCGGTCGCGTTCTGCAGCACCTCGCCGAGGACGACGAGATCGCTGTGCGCGTAACCGAAGTCGGTGCCGGGGGCGAACACGGGCGGTCGCGCGTTGGCCCGCTCGAGCAGCTGGCTCGCCGTCCATGCGCGGATCGGGTTCTCCCCGAAGATCTTCAGGAATTCCGGCTCGGTGACGTAGTCGGCGATGCCGGAGGTGCTGTTGGCGAGCATGCGCGGGGTGATGGCGTCGGCGCGGGGGAAGCCGGGGAGCCAGCGCGCGATCGGTTCGTCGATCTTCAGGACGCCCGCGCCGTCGAGACGCCACAGCACCGTCGACAACATGGGTTCCATCGGCTGCCCCACCCGCACCTTCATCTCCGGTCGCGCGGGCACCCCCAGCGGTGAGCCACCGAGCGCGCCGAGTGCGATCCGCTCCTCGCCCCGCCACACGCCGTACACCGCGGAACTGAGGTCGAGCTCGGCCATCTTGGTGCGCACGATCTCGGTGATCGGCCCGGCGTCGGCGGGCGGCGGAGGCTGCCTGTCGTCGTCGGAACCGCAGGCGGTGGCCAGGCCGAGGAGTACTGCGACGATCACGCATACGCGACGCGACGCACCCATGACGGCAATCCTTCCCTGGCGGAGAACACACCGATCAGCGCATCCGAATCTACGCCTCCACATCGACGGGCAACAGTGCCGCAAACCGGCGGCTCGTCGGTGGCGAGGGTGGCTGCGGTGTGCGAAAGTGGCGTGGTGCGACGGGTGCGGGGCGAGTGTGGGTCGGTAGGACCCGTCTCAGGGGCAACCCCTGGGTATGTGATCTCAGCTGGGCACAGCGTCTGGGGCCAGTCGGCACGCTCCGCGTGCACGGTGGCACCGCGGACGAAGGATTCTGGTCGCCCCGCACCCGTCGCGCCTCGATGACGCGGGCGCTGACCCGCGAGCAGGCCGACGCACTGGCCCGCACTTTCGGCCACCTCGACGCCGCGTGGTCGCGAGCGGCCATGGCCGAGGCGTTCGCCGAGGTGGTGCCCGCACCGGCCGCTGACGAGTTGGCCAGGCGCGTCATCGATCTGGTGCCGACCGAGCCGGTCGGTGGGGCGGCGACGTTGGGCCGGATCCTGGTGGACCTGCCGTCGTTGCCGGAGGTCGTCGCGCCGCTCGAGCTGATCGCGCGCATGCGATTCGGCGCGATCGAGATCGCCGACCTGGCGGCCCTGGCCGGCTTCCTCGATCTCACACCGTCGGAGCTCGAGTGGTTCGCCGATCGGGGCCAGTGGCTCCGCCGGGCCTCGACGCCGTTGTCGCACTACCGGTATCGGTTGCTGCCGAAGGAAACGGGGGTGCGTCTCGTCGAGGCGCCGAAGGTGCGTCTGCGGGAGATCCAGCGTCGCATCCTGCGTCACGCACTCGACGGCATTCCGGCGCATCCGTCCTGTCATGGTTTCGAGAAAGGCTGTAGTGCGGCGACTTTCGCTGAACCTCACGCCGGCGCCGATGTCGTGGTGCGACTGGATCTGCGCGACTTCTTCGCGTCGATCCCGCTCGCCAGGGTGCGTGCCGTGTTCACCGCGTGCGGCTACGCGCGTCCGGTGTCGCGGGTCCTGGCCGAGCTGTGCACGACCGCGGCTCCCGTCGAACAACTGCGCGCGCTCGCCCCGTCGCAGCGCGTCAGCATGGCCCTGCGTCATCTCCCACAGGGTGCGCCGACCTCACCGGCGCTGGCCAATCTCGTTGCCCGCGGACTCGACCGCCGCCTGACGGGGTACGCCGCCAAGGCCGGTCTGACCTACACCCGCTACGCCGACGACCTGGCCTTCTCGGGCCCCGCGAGCACCGCCGTGGACCACCTCGTCTGGTCGGTCACCGAAATCGCCCGCGCCGAGGGCTTCACCGTGAACCCGCCGAAGACGCGGGTCCGTCGCGCGCACCAGCGCCAGGTCCTCGCCGGCCTGGTCGTCAATACCAGTCCCGCCGTCCCCCGCGGCGAGTACGACGCCCTGCGTGCCCTGCTCCACAATTGTCTGCGCACCGGCCCCACCGCCCAGAACCACACCGCTCACCCGCATTTCCGCGCCCACGTCTACGGACGCATCGCCTGGATCGGCGAAACCAGCCCCGTCCGGCGCGACAAGCTCCTCGCCGCCGCGGCCCGCGTCGACTGGACCCGCTGACCGCGTCAGGGGCATTCGTGCCGTCGGCGTGGGTGCCGCCACGCCGATCCGCGGCCGGTCTCAGTAGGATCCTGCCCAGCGGGGGCTGGCCAGGAGGTGGCTGTGATCGAGGTGTGGGGTACGCGGGTCGCGGTTCGCTACGCGGACGGGCGGTTAGTGACGACGCCGCTGCGGGCGAACAACGAGGCCGCGCTCGACATCGCGGTGGCCGAGCTGTCCAAGATCGCGCTCGCGACCACCGACGACGATCAGCTGGCGTTGCTGCTGTTCTTCCGGTCCGCACGGGTCGGGGCGGACGAGACGGCGGCGGATCGGCATCCGGTGCCGGTGTTCCTCGAGACCGGGGTGCGGGTGCAGGCGCAGGTGCTGGTCCGGGCGGTGGAACGCGAGCTGGTCGGGTTGCGCCGGGTGTTCCCGCCGCGGCCGGATCTCACCCCGCCGCCGGCAGTCCCTGGCCCGAACGGCGCACAGCGCGCCGACGTGTCGGCCGCGGCGGCGCGCATGCGCAACGCGGGGAATTCGGTGCGCGAGATCGAGATCCTGCACGGCTGCGCCCGGCCGGACGAGTACGTGCTCGAGCTGGCCCAGGCCGGGCACGAAGGCGCGCCGGGACTGGTCGCGATCACCACGCTGCGGCTGCTGTTCGTCTCGGCGTGGGCGGTCTACGAGCTGCCGGTCGCGGTGGTCACCGGCGCCGAGGTGCGCACCGCGCCGGGCCAGGTGGTGACGCTGCGGATCGCCGGCGCAGGCACCGAACTGGACTTCCTCGACTGGGAGCCCGACGATTTCGGCCGCGTCACCGAGGCGTTGCGGCTGGCGTGCGAGATCGAGCACGTCGACGGGTCGATCGCCGCGTCGCTGCCGTCCTCGGCGGACCTGTTCGGCGAATGGCAACTGCTGGTCGAGCGCCGCAAGCTGGGGATGGTCGCCGACGAGCCGTTCCGCCGTCAGGCGGTCGGCATCATGCTGGCGATGCCGGGCTGAACACCGGCGCCCCGGGATGCAGCGCCACCCGCCGCCACGGGCTCGACGGGCGCAGGTGCAAGCCGGCGAGCATGCGACGGCGTTCGGCGATCTGGGTCCTGGCCGAGGACAGGTCCTGGGTGGCCGCCCAGAAGATGGCGCCGGTGAGGAACCCGTCGCCGAGCTGACGCCAGTTGCGGTAGTGCTGCCTGGCGCGATCCAGGCCGCCGAGCATGTGCTCCCACGCCTCGTCCTCGGTGAGATATCCGGCCGTGTGGGCGGCGCGGGCGATGAACACCAGGCGTGCCAGATCCCATGCGGCGGCGTCGGTCTGCAGCGGGCTCGGCAGGCTGTCGGTGATGCCGAGTTTGATGGCCTGCAGCCACGCGTCGTAGTCGCGGTCGATGCCCGCGGGCCCGCGATAGCCGCGGAAACCGGAGAGGGTGTGCAGGAACTCGCGGTGCTCGTCGGCCAGGCCGGAGCGGTCGACGCGGCCCTGCTCGGTCGCGGCCGCGACGGCCAGCGGATGGACCAGCTCGAACAGCGGTGCGTGCATGCCGACGAGCAGCCTGCGGATGGTGTCGCGCGCGTCCTCGGCGTTGTCGACGCCCCACGACTCGTGCAACCCCTCGATCGCGGTTTCGCGCCGGGTCGCGGTGCTGTCGTCCTCCTCGGGCAGGAAGGCGACGCCGTCGCAGAACGCACCCCAGCTGCGCCCGTAGTAGGCGCCGACGGCCAGTGCCCTGATCCGGTCGTCGTCGATGGCCGCGCCCGACCAGACGTCGGGCTCCTCGTCGATGTCGGGGCCGGGAAAGCCCGCGACGCGCGGACGCTGCGCCGAACCTGCCGGTTGCATGGAGCCACCCCTCCGCCGAGCCGAAATGTCGTGGCCGGATCTTACGACTGCCGCGTCAGCCCACGGCGCGCGGTGCGTACATGATGATGCCGACGCCGACCAGGCACACCACCGCGCCGAGCACGTCCCAGCGGTCGGGCCGGAACCCGTCGAGCGCCATGCCCCACAGCAGCGACCCGGCGATGAAGACCCCGCCGTACGCGGCGAGGATGCGCCCGAAATGCGCGTCGGGCTGCAGAGTCGCGACGAATCCGTAGACACCGAGCGCCACGACACCCGCTCCCGCCCAGACCAGGCCGCGCTGCTCGCGCACACCCTGCCAGATCAGCCAGGCGCCGCCGATCTCGGCGACGGCGGCGAGCAGGAACAGCACAGCGGAGCGCAGCACGGACATGGCCCGACCCTAGAACCTCAGCGCTCGAACGCCCGCAGCTGGTAGAGCCCACGGCTGGTGGCGACGGCGGTGCCCTCGGCATCGGTGACCACCGCCTCGAGCACGAAATCGGCCTTGCCGTGCTCGGCCGCCTCGGCCGCGACCCGCGCGATCTCGTCCTCGGTGAGCGTGGCCTCGGCGGTCAGGTCGGTGCGCGCCATCTTGCGGAAGGAGATGTCGAACGATTTCACCAGCGGATAGAAGGCCGAGGTGTCGAAACTGCCCGCGGTGATCGCCCCGCCGAGGACCTCGGCGACGGTGAACTGCACGCCGGCGTAGATGGCGCCGAAGTGGTTGCCGTTGCCCTCGACCGGCACGGTGGTGCGCGCGTAGCCCCGGCGCACCTCGAGCGCGCGGACCCCCATCTTCGCCGCGGCGGGAATGGTGAGGGCGATGGCGCCGTTCACGGTCTCGACCAGCGAAGTGTCCTCGTCGGGCATGGGATACGTCCTTTCGATCCGCCGCCCGGGTGGACGGTGAGCCCAGGGTAGCGGCGGGCCGAGCCCGCCATGGCCGCTTCGGCGCGCTGTCGGTGGGGCGGTCTACCGTCGAGAGCGTGGCGGAATACCGGGAACGCGCGGCACGGCTCGACCGAGCCGTGGTCTGGTCGCGCACGGTCGCGCCGGACGCGGGTCCGGTCACCGTGTTCCCCGACGGCTGCATGGACCTGATCTGGACCGAGGGCGCGCTCATGGTGGCAGGTCCGGACAGCCGCGCCTTCCACGCGGCCGCGCCGAGGGCTCAGGAATTCGTGGGTATCCGGTTCGCGCCCGGCACCGCGCCGACCCTGCTCGGTGTCCCGGCCACGGAACTGCTGGACCAACGGGTGCCGCTGGCTCAACTGCTCCCCGAACGCCGGGCGCGCGAACTCGTCGAACGGATCGACGACGCGCCCGACCGCGTCACCGCACTGGAAACGATCGCGCGGGATTTCGCGGTGACGAGCGGACCCGCCGATCCGCGGCTCGTCGCGATCACCGACTCCTTGGACGCGGGCGCCTCGGTCGCGGAAACCGCTGCCCGCGTGGGGATGTCGGCTCGGCTGCTGCACCGGCGGTCGCTGACGGCGTTCGGCTACGGCCCCAAGATGTTGGCCAGGATTCTGCGTTTCCAGCGCGCGCTCGCCGCGTTGCGCGCGGGCGTGCCTGCGGCGGAGACTGCGGCCGTCACCGGGTTCGCCGACCAGGCCCATCTGTCCAGAGAGTTCCGTGACCTGGGCGGATGCTCGATTCGAGCGCTCCGACCAGGCTGAGCGGCCGGTCGGCGCCCGGAAAGTCTCATTCGGCAACGCCGCGCCGGAAAGTTATGCTCACAGTGCACGCCCCGTCGCAGCAGGCAAGCCCGAACACCGACGAGAGGATGTGACCCCCATGATCGACGTATCGCTGTACTCCACGCTCCGCATCGAGGCCGAACGAGACGAAGTCCGTCGACTTGTGGTCGGCGCCGTCATCGTCCGGCACAACCGGGTCCTCATCCTGCGCCGTCGACGATCCGATTCGCTGAGCGGTCACTGGGAACTGCCGAGTGGCGTCGTCGAGCCCGGTGAGGCACTCGACGACGCGGTGGTCCGCGAGGTCGCCGAGGAGACGGGACTGGAGGTCACCGGCATCGGCGACTACCTGGGCGAGTTCGACTACCTGTCCGGCGGCGGCGCCCGCACCAGGCAGTTCACCTTCGCTGTCGAGGTGGCCGCGCCGGGCCCGGTGACGCTCACCGAGCACGACACGCACCTGTGGGCGAGGCTGGACGGCGAACCGCCGGTCAGCGACGAGGTGGGCGAGATGCTGGGCCGCTATCAGCGGCGGCAGCGTGATCCGCGCGGCTGGTCGGCCTACTCGTTCGGCAACGGCGCGTAGAGGTCGATGCCCTGGCCGTCGGGGTCGGCGAGTGTGGCGTAGCGCTGGCCCCAGACGGCGTCCCACGGTGCCAGGTCACCGTGGTATCCGGCGTCGACGAGCTCGTGCCAGAGTTTGTCGACTTCGGCCGCGTCGGCGCAGCGGAACGCGATGCCGCTGCGCCCGTGGCCGGTCGGCGGCTGCCAGCCGGGGGAGAAGGAGGCCACGACCTGCTCGGTGTCCAGCAGGAACCGCAGGCCGCCGGCGAGCTGGGCCTCCGCGTGACCTTCGTTCTCCGCGCCCTCCGGGAACACGAGCCCGAGCTTGCGGTAGAAGGCGATCGAGGCGGCCATATCGGAGACGACGACGGAGATCGCATCAAGCTGTGGAGTCATATCCGCAGCGTAGGCGGACCGTGGCGCGGTCGTCTTGAAGAAATCGGACCTCAGCGGGCCGGGACGGGCACCAGTTCGGCGATGAGATTGCCGATCAGGATCCGCAGATGGTCGCGAATACCGCGGACCACCTCGATCGGCTGCCCGGCCGGGTCGGCGAGCACCCAGTCGCGGTAGCTGATGCCGGGGAAGTAGGGGCACACCTCGCCGCATCCCATGGTGACGACCACGTCGGAGAGCCCGACCGCGTCGTCGGTGAGCGGCTTCGGCCGTTCGCCGGAGATGTCGATGCCGATCTCGGCCATCGCGGCGACGGCGGCGGGGTTCAGCGCGGGTGCCGGTTCGCTGCCCGCGGTGCGCACCTCGATCCGGTCACCGGCCATCGCCCGGAGGAATCCCGCAGCCATCTGCGATCTACCCGCATTGTGGACGCAGACGAACAACACGCTGGGAGTGTGGGCCATGGTCGCCCTTTCGGTGCGGGAGCGAAGTGCTTGTGGCGCTTCGGGTTATCGCCACCATCATTCCATCCGCACCGCCACCCGCGCGGGCGGTGCGGAACAACCGGCGGCACAATTGTCCGGCGATGTCCGCACCGCCGAGCGGCCTAGGCGATCCGGACGGTTGGGATGGAGTCCATCAGCCGAGCCCAGTCGGGAAAGTCGGCCAGCTTGCGCTCGTGCAGGTCGACCAGTTTCGTGGCGAGGTCGGGATCCGGATCGTCGGACGCGTCCGGCCCGATGACGAGCGTGTCGAGATGGGGAATGATCTGCGGGTCGCCCGCCAGGTGGACCGGATCGCGCATGTATCGAGCGACGGCGTCGAGGTCGGCCAGGCCGACGCAGTAGGCGTGGGTGAGACCTTCGGCCGAGTCGCCGAGATGACGGCCGACGACCGAAAACGACGCGGACTCCACGGATCCCGTCCGTCGCATGAGCGCGAGCACGGTCTCCTGCTGGGCCTCCGTGGTGCCGTCCCGGAACTTGAAACGTAGCTGGTGAACGATCATCTCTACCTCCAATTTGAACCGATAAGTTCAAGTTAGTGGACACACCAGTAAGTCGGCAAGGTTGAACCGGTGAGTTCAGTGCGCCGGTTATCATCGGCTCATGACGGCAGCAGCGACCGGACGCGGTCGGATCGACAAGCGCCGCGCGATTCTCGACGCGGCGTTCACGGTGTTCGCGCGGCGCGGCTACGCGCAGGCGTGTGTGCAGGAGATCGCCGATGTGGCCGGAGTCGCCAAACCGACGGTGTACAACCACCTCAACGACAAGGAGACGCTGCTGCGGCACGCGGTGGAGGCCGCCGCGGGCATCGTCGGCGCCGACTGCCTGGACGCGATCGCGGGACTGCGTGACACCGACGCCGACTGCGAAGCGGCACTGCGCGCCTCGGCGCTGCGCATGCTGAAGGTCTGCAACAGCGAGCGGGCCCGCGCCCTGCGCGCGTTGACCTTCGCGCAGCTGAGCGCCTTCCCCGACCTGGCCGAGACCGTCGGCGAGCGCACCTCCCGCCGCCTCGCCGAAGCGCTGGCCGACCGCCTGGCCCGGCTCACGCTGGCGGGCCGGCTACGGACCGACGATCCGCAGATCGCGGCCGAACAATTCCTGGCCCTGCTCTCCGGGCCGCTCGAGGCGCGCAGCCACCTCGGCACCAAGGCCACGCCGGTGAGCGAACTGAAAGTCATCGCCGACGCGGCGGTGCGCACCTTCCTGGCCGCCTACGCGGCGGTCTGACCTCAGTCCAGGGTGCCGAGGACCCGACGCACGTAGTCGTTGGCGAACACGCCGGTCGGGTCGAAGCGGCGGCGGACCTCGGTGAAGCGATCCCACTCGGGGTAGCGGGCGCGCAGGGTCTCGGCGGTCTGGAAGTGCCGCTTGCCCCAGTGTGGACGGCCCGCGTACCGGTCGAACACCGCCTCGCAGGCGCGGAAGTACGGCTCCCACTCCATGCCCTGGTACTGGTGTACGGCGATGTAGCAGGTGTCGCGGCCGCCCGCGGGGGACAGGAAGGCGTCGTCGGGGGCCACCCAGCGCACCTCGATCGGCATCGGCGTACCGAAATCTTTGGTGATCTCGACGATCTCGCGGACCGCGGCGGCCGCGTGCGCGCGCGGGATCGCGTACTCCATCTCGGTGAACTTCACCAGCCGCGGTGACGCGAAGACCCGGTAGGACCGGTCGACCTTGCGGTTGTGGCTGCCCGCCTGCGTCGCGATGCGGTGGACGGTGGGGATGGCGGCGGGAATCAGCTTGCCCACCTTGCACATTCCGTCGAACACGTGATTCGACAGCAGGACGTCGTTGAGCCAGGCGCTGAACTGTCCGCGCGGTTGTTCGAGCTCGTCGGTGCGGTTGCCCGCCTTGGTCATCGCCACGCCGCTGTGCGCGAAGACGAAGAACTCGAAATGGTCGTTGCCGTCGACGAATTCGTCGAGATCGGTGAGGACGTCGGCGAGCGGGACCGGCCGCTCGACGAGGTCGAGCACGAACGAGGGCTCGAGCTGCAGGGTCACCGCGGTGACCACGCCGAGGGCGCCGATGCTGACCCGCGCGGCCCGCCAGCCGTCGGGATCGGTCTGCGCGTCGAGTTCGACGCGGGTGCCGTCGGCCCGCAGCACCTCCACCGCGTGCAGTGCCGCGGAGATGTTGCGCAGCCGGGCGCCGGTGCCGTGGGTGCCGGTGGCGGTCGCGCCCGCGATGGACTGGGTGTCGATGTCGCCCAGGTTGGGGAAGGCCAGACCGTGCGAGTGCAGCAGCGGGCTGGCCGCGTGCAGGGTGAGGCCCGCTTCCACCCGCACCCGGCCGGTGGCGGTGTCGACGTCGAGCACGCGGTCGAGGCCGCCGAGGTCGAGCAGGGTGCCGTCGGTGAGGACGGCATCGGTGAACGAATGGCCCGATCCCGCGACGCGCACGGTCCGGCCCGCGGCGGCGGACGCGGTGACGATCTCGGCCAGTTCCTCGACGTCGCGCGGGGCGGCGACGACGGCGGGTGCGCAGCGCTGCTCGCCTGCCCAGTTCACCCAGGTGTTCTTGGTCATGCGTCCAACTGTAGAGGATCGGCTGTGACGCGCGCTACTGAACCGGGGGAGAAGTGCTGCTCAGCGCCGTCGGCCGAGGCAGCCCGCGGCCTTGGCCTGCTCGACCTCGGTGTCGGTCAGCGGCTCGACGAGCAGGGGGACGCGGGGCACCGAGTCGGTGCGGACGCCGTTCAGCGTGATGGCCATATACCGTTGCCACACTTGCGAATTCACCGGCGCGGCGAACTCCGCGAAGGACGCGACCATGTGGATCAGCGCGAAGAAGTCGGTGGTGGTGACGTCGGGGTGCACCGCGCCCGCCGCGCGGGCGCGCTCGACGATCCCGGACACGGTGGGGCGGATCCGGTCGCGCAGTTCGGCGAAGCGGGCCGGGTCTTCCTCGAGCTCGAGCATCACCTCGCCGAAGCCGCGATTGGTCGCCATGTGCTGGCAGGCGTGCTCGAAGAACTCGACCAGGCCGAGCCAGGGATCGGGGTTGCCCATCGCCGCGTCGGCCGCGTCGGCGAAGTCGACGATGTGCTGGTCGAAGACCTCGGCGATGAGCTCCTTCTTGTTCGCGAAGCGCCGATAGACCGTGCCGACGCCGACGCCTGCCCGTTCGGCGACGTCGTCGAGGGTGATTTCCAGTCCGTGATCAGCGAAGAGCTCGCGGGCGGCCGCGACGATGCGCGCCTGATTGCGCGCGGCGTCGGCGCGCAGTCGGCGGGGCGGTGTGGCAGTCGTCGTGGCGTGATTCACAACTACATCCTATCAATCCGGGGATTAAGTGGAGGTGCTTTCTCCGTTACTCTGGTAGCTTCGATGGAAGCGGAGGGCTTACCTCCGATTGTGCCACCACTTCGACCGCCGGCCTTCTCACAAGGGGAGTTATGACCACCACACTCGACACCGGGACGAAGAGTCCCGCGGCCGCGCAGACCGGCCGCCGCGGGTCCCACGCCCTGCGCTGGTGGGTGCTTGCCGTGCTCGGCATCGCCCAGCTGATGGTCGTGCTCGACGCGACGATCGTGAACATCGCCCTGCCCGCGGCCCAGGCCGACCTCGGCTTCGGTGACGCCGACCGGCAGTGGGTCATCACCGGCTACGCGCTGGCCTTCGGCAGCCTGCTGCTGCTCGGCGGCAGGCTCAGTGACCTGTTCGGCCGCCGCAACACCTTCATCATCGGCCTGGTCGGCTTCGCCGTGGCCTCCGCCGTCGGCGGCGCGGCCACGTCCTTCGAGATGCTCGTCGCGGCCCGCGTCGGCCAGGGTGTCTTCGGCGCGCTGCTCGCCCCCGCCGCGCTCTCGCTGCTGACGGTCACCTTCACCGAACCCGGTGAACGTGCCAAGGCCTTCGGCATCTTCGGTGCCGTCGCGGGCGCCGGTGGCGCGATCGGCCTGCTGCTCGGTGGCGCGCTCACCGAATGGGCCTCGTGGCGCTGGGCGATGTACGTCAACCTGATCTTCGCCGCCGTCGCGCTCGTCGGCGCGGTGCTGCTGCTGGCCAAGCACACCACCTCGGCCGCGCGGCCCAAGCTGGACTGGCCGGGCACCATCACCGTCACCGCCGCGCTGTTCGGCATCGTCTACGGCTTCTCGCAGGCCGAGACCGAGGGCTGGACCGCGCCGTCCACCCTGGCGTTCCTGATCGGCGGCGCCGTGCTGCTCGCGGCGTTCGGCTGGATCGAGACCAGGGTCGCGCATCCGCTGCTGCCGCTGCGCATCGTCGGTGACCGCACCCGCGGCGCGGCCTACCTGACCGTGTTCATCATGGGCATCGGCATGTTCGCGATCTTCCTGTTCCTCACCTACTACATGCAGCTGACCCTGGAATACACGCCGATCATCACCGGCGTCGCGTTCCTGCCGATGGTCGCGGGCATGGTGGTCTCCTCGACCACCGCGCCCTCGCTGCTGCTGCCGAAGGTCGGACCCAAGGTCGTCATCAGCGGTGGCTTCCTCGTCGCCGCGGCGGGCATGCTCTGGCTGACCCGCATCGGCCTCGACACCAGCTACGTCACGCACATCCTGCCCGCGCTGGTGCTGCTCGGCCTCGGTCTCGGTGGCGCCATGTCGGTGGCCTTCCAGGGTTCGACCGCCGGTGTGCAGCACGAGGACGCCGGTGTCGCCTCGGCGATGGTCAACACCAGTCAGCAGGTCGGCGGTTCCATCGGCACCGCGCTGCTGAGCACGATCGCGGCCTCGGCGATGACCGACTACGTCTCCTCGCACCAGCCGGGCCCGCTGACCATGGCCCAGGGCGCGATCGAGAGCTACACCACCAGCTTCTGGTGGGCGACAGCCACATTCGTCCTGGGCGCGATCGTGATCGGCGTGCTGATGCCGAACACGGTGCCTGCCCCGGCCGAAGGTGAGCCGGTGCTCGCGCACTGATGAACGCCCCGATGGCCCGGACCGGAAACTCGGTCCGGGCCATCGGCGTCTGCGGGGCGCTCGCCGCGCGGCGCCAAGTGCTGAAGGTTTGCCTGGGTCCCCGGTTGTCGGTGCGTCTCGATACCATGAGCAACGACCATCATCGGATCGGCAGGGGAGGGCAGCGCCATGACATCGCGGCCCGCGGCACTCGATCCGGCGGTCCTCGCGGCGATCTCGGTGGGTGGCGGGCTCGGCGCCTGCGCCCGGTTCGGCGTGGGGCACTGGTGGCCGGTGCGCCCCGGCGCGTTCCCGTGGTCGACCTTTGTGATCAACGTGACGGGCTGCTTCGCGATCGGCGTGCTGATGGTGGCGGTCACCGAACTCTGGCAGGCGCCGAAGCTGGTGCGCCCGTTCCTGGGAGTCGGTGTGCTGGGCGGGTTCACGACTTTCTCCACCTACAGTCTCGAGCTTCGTACACTGTTCGATACCGGTGCGACGGCCTCGGCACTGACCTATCTCGGCCTGTCGGTTCTCGCCGGGCTGGGTGCCGTGGTCGTGGCGGTGAGCGCGACCAGATGGGCGGCGGGCGCGCGATGGCGGCGGACATGAATCCGAGGACGGAAGGGTGCCATCCGATGGTCGAGAGGGGAGAATGCCGATGACGACCGCACTGGTGGTGGCGGGCGGAATGCTCGGCGCTCCCGCCCGTTACCTGCTCGATCGGGCGGTGTCCGCCCGGTTTCCGGCGGGGCTGCCGTGGGGCACGCTTGCCGTTAATATTGTCGGTTCGGCGTTGCTCGGCGGTCTGATCGGCGCGAGCGCGAGTAGTTCGCTGCTGGCGTTCGCCGGAATCGGCTTCTGCGGTGCGCTGACCACATTCAGCACGTTCGGTTACGAGACATTTCGTCTGGTGACCGAGGGCGCCGCTGTGTATGCCGTGGGCAACGTCGTGATCAGTGTCGCGGCGAGCCTGGCCGCGGTATACGCCGCGGCGTCCCTCACCCAGTGGTTGTGCGCATGATCCTCATGACCAGCCGCGCGCAGCCGACACGGAAGGGAACCCCCACCATGGCCCACGATCGCGCCGGACGGCCAGCACGCCCGACCGACCTGGTGGACATCGCCCACCTGGTCACCGCGTACTACAGCCACGTCCCCGATCCGGCCGAACCGGCGCAGCGGGTGGTCTTCGGCACCTCCGGCCACCGTGGCTCCAGCGAGGATTGCGCCTTCAACGAGGCGCACATCATGGCGATCACCCAGGCGATCGTCGAGTACCGCGCCACCCGTGGCATCACCGGCCCCGTCTACCTCGCGCGCGACACCCATGCCCTGTCCGAGCCCGCGTGGACCACCGCGCTCGAGGTGCTCGCGGGCAACGACGTCACCGCGGTGATCGACGCCCGCGACCGCTACACCCCGACGCCCGCGCTGAGTCACGCTGTGCTGCGCCACAATCGGGGCGGCACCAAGCACCAGGCCGACGGCATCGTGGTCACCCCCTCGCACAATCCGCCGCGCGACGGCGGCTTCAAGTACAACCCACCGCACGGCGGTCCCGCCGACACCAAGGCCACCGACGCGATCGCGGCCCGTGCCAACGAGTTGCTGGTCGGTGGCTTGGCGGCGGTCAAGCGGGTGTCGCTGACGCAGGCGCTGAGCACGCACGTCGAGCGCTACGACTATCTCGACCACTACGTCGCCGACCTGCCGAACGCCTTGAACCTGGACGCGATTCGCGGCGCGGGCATCCGGATGGGCGCCGACCCCATGGGCGGGGCGAGCGTGGACTACTGGGAGGAGATCGGCCAGCGGTTCGATCTCGAGCTCGAGGTGGTCAACCCGTTCGTCGACCCGACCTGGCGCTTCATGACGCTCGACAGCGACGGCAAGATCCGGATGGACCCGTCCTCGCGCCACGCCATGGCGGCCCTGGTCGGCATCAAGGACGACTACGACATCTCCACCGGCAACGATGCCGACGCCGACCGGCACGGCATCGTCACCCCCGACGGCGGTCTGCTCAACCCCAACCACTTCCTGGCCGTCGCGATCGAATACCTGGTCGCGAACCGGATGTGGTGGGACGCGCTCACCAAGATCGGCAAGACGGTGGTCAGCTCGTCGATGATCGACCGGGTCGTCAACGTGCTCGGTCGCGACGTCTACGAGGTCCCGGTGGGCTTCAAGTGGTTCGTGCCCGGATTGTTCAGCGGCAGCCTGGCATTCGGCGGCGAGGAGAGCGCGGGCGCGTCGTTCCTGCGGATGGACGGCACCGTGTGGACCACCGACAAGGACGGCATCCTGCTGGCCCTGCTGGCCGCCGAGATCGCCGCCGTCACCGGGCAGACCCCGTCGGCCCGCTACGGCGAACTGGAGCGTCAGTACGGCAGCCCGGCCTACGCGCGCGTCGACGCCGCTGCCACCAGCGCCCAGAAGGCCAAGCTCGCCGCCCTGACCCCCGACGCCATCACCGGCACCGAGATCGCCGGCGAGGAGATCACCGGCATCCTCACCACCGCGCGCGGCAACGGCGCGGCGCTGGGCGGTTTGAAGGTCACCACGGAGAACGCCTGGTTCGCCGCGCGCCCGTCCGGCACGGAGGACAAGTACAAGATCTACGCCGAGTCGTTCCTCGGCCCCGAGCACCTCACCCAGGTGCAGGCCGCGGCCGAGGAGATGGTGAATCAGGCGTTGAGCGAGTGAGCGCTCCGGCCAAGGTACGGCTACCCGCCGAGATCTGGGTCCTGATCGCGGCGGCTTTCGTCATCGCGCTCGGCTTCGGTCTCGTCGCTCCGGTCCTGCCGCAGTACGCCCGCGAGTTCGGCGTCGGCATCGCGGCGGCCTCGGCGATCGTCAGCGCGTTCGCGTTGATGCGGTTGCTCTTCGCGCCGGCCAGCGGCCGGCTCGTGCAGAAACTGGGCGAGCGCCGGGTGTATCTGGCGGGCATCCTGATCGTCGCGCTCTCGACCGGCGCGTGCGCGCTCGCGCAGACGTATTGGCAACTGCTGGTACTGCGTTCGCTCGGCGGCGTCGGGTCGACCATGTTCACGGTGTCGTCGATGGCGCTGATCATCCGGGTGTCCCCGCCCGCTGCGCGCGGGCGCGTCTCGGGGATCTACTCGACCAGCTTCCTGATCGGTTCGCTGCTCGGCCCGCTGGTCGGCGGCGGCCTGGCGGGCCTCGGCCTGCGCGCGCCCTTCCTCATCTACGCCGCGGCGCTGCTCATCGTGTGCGTGATCGTGTTCGCCGGGTTGCGCGAATCACCGGTGCTGCGCGTCGAGGAGGGCTCGGACGCACCGGTGTTCACCTTCCGTCAGGCCTGGTCCGAACCCGCGTACCGGGCGGTGCTGCTGTCCAGTTTCGCCGGCGGCGCGGCCGTGTTCGGCGTGCGCATGGCGTTCGTCCCGCTGCTGGTGGTGGAGATCCTGAAGCAGGAATCCGGCATGGCGGGCGTGGCTCTGACGGTGTTCGCCGCGGGCAACGCCGCCGTGCTGTTCGCCTCCGGCCGGCTGTCGGACCGGTTCGGCCGCAAACCGTTCCTCATCGCCGGGTCGGCGATCTGCGCGGTCGGCACCGGCGTGCTCGGCTTCGCGCCCTCACTGCCCTGGTTCCTGGTCGCCTCGTTCGTGGCCGGGGTGGGTTCCGGCATGTTCAGCCCCGCCCAGCAGGCCGCGCTGGCCGACGTGATCGGCGCGCGGGCCCGCGGCGGACCGGTGCTCGCGGCCTTCCAGATGGCCGCCGACCTGGGCACCGTCCTCGGTCCCATCGTGATCGGCTGGATCGCCGAGCGCACCTCGTTCGGCATCGGCATGGCCGTCACCGGCGGCGTGCTCGCGGTGTCGGCGGCCCTGTGGCTGGTGACGCCCGAACCGTCGCGGATCAGGCATCCCGATGACCCGGAGCACCCCGATCACGCCGGCGACGGCATCGACCCGCAGTGCACGGGCGACGGCTGTCCCGACGGCGTGCCGGTGGTGCGCAACGGACTGGCGCCGCGGCCCGTCGACTTCGACACACTCAGAAAGTAGATCCCCAGGTCAGAGCCTGTTTGTGCGGGCCAGGCGACAGGGCCTCGTCATCTCGAGGCAAAGTGGACGGGTGAGCAGCGCCGGTTCCCAGCACAATCCCCGTCCCGTTTCGAGCAACAGCACCTACGCCTTGGCCGCGGTGGCTGTCGTCGTGATCGGGCTCCTCGTGTTCGCCGCGTTCAAGTGGAACAAGCAGACGCCGACCGAGGTCCGCAACGACGGCTACGGCGCGGTGCGCGAGGCCGCGGTGCAGGTCACGACCACGCCCGAGGGCGTCATCCGCCTCGGCCGCCCCGATGCCGCGAAGACCGTCGACATCTTCGAAGACCCCCTCTGCCCGGCGTGCGGCGCGATGGAGACCGCCTTCGGCCAGGAACTCGCGCAGAAGATCGACGAGGGCAAACTGGCGGTGAACTACCACTTCGTCGCCTTCCTCGACGAGCAGTCCAAGAGCAAGGACTACTCCACCCGCGCCGTCGCCGCGAACCTCTGTGTCGCCCAGACCGGTTCGGGCCCCACCTTCGGCAAGTTCCACGAGGCCCTGTTCACCACCAAGCAGCCCGACGAGGGCGGCGCCGACCTGAGCAACCCCGCCCTGGCCACCCTCGCCACCGAATCCGGCGCCCCCGAATCCGTCGCCTCCTGCATCACCGGCGGCGCCCAGCTGGACGCGGCCCGCACAGTCGCGGGCAAGAACCTGGCCGACCTCGACGCCCGCACCGGCAACAAGTCCGCCACCCCCGCCATCTACGACGGCACCACCGCCATCGACTGGCGCGACGACACCTGGGTCACCACCCTCGCCCCCTGACCCCGCGTGAGGTTCGGCACATTCTAGTCCGCCATCACCTCTCCCGCCCGCCCCACCCAACCCACCACCCCCGCCCCAAACCCCACTTTTTCGCCCCCTACCAGCCGATTTGTAGTCGCCGAGAACCATGGTGTAACTTCATTCAGGCAGCAGCGAGAGCGGCTGAAACAACAGAACAAGGGGCTATGGCGCAGCTGGTAGCGCACCACACTGGCAGTGTGGGGGTCAGGGGTTCGAGTCCCCTTAGCTCCACAGAAATAACAGGTTAGCCCGGTCGATGACCGGGCTAACCTGTTTTTTGTGTCCGTCGCTTCGTTCACCCCCGTATTGCTTGTGTTTTCTGTTATTGCGGGTGGTGTGGCAGAGACAGTCGTGACCACGGCCGCGGACCGCTTTTCGCGAGTGCAAGGCGGTCGCTCGCGTCGCCCTCGATGGCGATAGGTTCTGTGGGTTCTGTGCTCGGGGTTGTGACACCCACTACGACCTTGCGGTCGCCGAACCCACCGAAACCTATCTCCTGAGCTCGAGGTCCACCCGAGAACCGGTCGACGGGATCGTCAGCCTGCGAGGACCCGGCGACGAGGCGAACATCAAGACCGCCACGGCGCCGAAACAACGGCCCGAGCTCGACGCCAGCATGATCTACCTCAAAGGTGAGGACGGACACTATGTGGAAGTGGACCGGTTCGGGCCCGAGGCCTACGCCTTCTACGATCGCCGCGAACGGTTCGGAAGCCGGCCGCCGACCGGGCTGGCACTGCTGAACCTTTCCGTCAAGGGCGCGGCGCAGGGGATCGCTCATCTGGATCGTGATCTGGTCGATGAGGTGCTCGCCCTGGACCGGAGCGAACTTCTCTCTGCTGAACCGTCGTCTGGAAACCGACCCGGATATCCCGCTGACGGTGATTCCCGGATTCGAAGGAGTCGGTGACCTGATCCCGCAGTACTCGGCGATCGGGGTATACAACTACATCGGCAATCCCGCGATCGAACCCTGGCAGACACTGACAGCCCTGCACTCTGCGCTGTGCACCTTCGGCCGCGACTATCGCGAGTTGACACGACGGCTCCGAGCCGAGTTCGGCAACGATTCGTAGGACGTGTCCGACCCGCGGTACCCAGGCTCCCCCTGTCACAATTCGGCCCCGCGCACTGTCCTTGTTCTCGACACCACAGGAACACCTGTCGAGACGAGGTTCGAGCATGGACATCAGTACGGGGCACGGCATCGAGACCATGGCGGATCTGCGGCGCCATCTGCAGTGGGCGATCGAGCTCGAGCACGCGACCATACCGCCGTACCTGTGCGCGCTGTATTCGCTGGAGCCGGGCACCAATGCCGAAGCGGCACAGGTCATCAGCAGCGTGTTCGTCGAGGAGATGCTGCATTTGGCGTTGGCGGCGAATCTGCTCAACGCGGTCGGTGGCGAGCCCAGGTTCGACGCGCCCGAACTGCTCCCCGCGTATCCGCACCCGCTGCCGCACGGTGATCGATCCGTGGAAATACAGCTGGCGCCGTTCGGTTCCGAAGCTCTCGACCTGTTCTTGGCCATCGAACGGCCCGCCTCGGTCGATGCGCCACCCGAATCCGACGGCTATCACACGATCGGGCAGTTCTACGCGGCTGTCGAACTCGGTCTCGTCTCGCTGGTCGACACCCTCGGCGAGGAGGCCGTCTTCTGCGGCGACCCCGCCCGGCAGCTCGACGAGATGCACTTCAACAGTGGTGGCGGACAGGTCGTTCCGGTGCACGATCTGAAGTCGGCGCTGGCGGCGCTGGCCGAGATCGTCGAGCAGGGCGAGGGCGCGGCGCGGACCGAGGTGTGGGACGGCGAGAAGGACGTCTTCCATCCCGATCGCGACGAGGTCGCCCACTACTATCGCTTCCTCGAACTGAAGGAAGGCAGGCGGTTCCAGCTCGGCGACACCCCGCAGTCCGGGCCCACCGGTGAACCGATCCCGTTCGACCCCGGCACAGTGCTGCCGATGCGCCCCAACCCTCGCACCGCCGACTATCCGGAGGGCAGCGCGGTCCGTCGCGCGCAGGTGGAATTCAACAACACCTACTGCCTGCTGCTGTATCTGCTGGAGGAGACGTTCAACGGCAGCCCGTCGCAGATGCGGGAGGCGGTGGGGACGATGTACGCGTTGAAGTCCCAAGCTCGAGCGCTCATGAAGATGCCCAGCGGTGACGGTCGCACGACCGCGGGGCCGACATTCGAATACGTGGCGCCGCAGGATCGGGCCTAGGCGAACCGGGTCTGTCACAGAATCACCGCCCGCCCTGTCCTTGGTACAGCGGAGTCTCGCCGGCCCCGCGGCAACGTTCGAACGAAAGGAATGAGCATGAAGATCGTCGTCATCGGCGGTACCGGCCTGATCGGCTCCAAGCTCGTCGCACGACTCGGTGAGCACGGCCACCAGGCGGTTCCGGCCGCACCCAATACCGGCGTGAATTCCCTCACCGGCGAGGGAGTGAAAGAAGTACTGCAGGACGCCGACGTGGTGATCGACGTTTCCAATTCGCCGTCGTTCGCCGACAACGACGTGCTGGAGTTCTTCCGCACCTCCACGACGAACCTGCTCGAGGCCGCCGCCGCGGCCGGTGTCGGGCATTACGTCGCGCTGTCGGTGGTGGGTTCGGAACGGTTGCCGGATTCCGGGTACCTGCGCGCGAAGGTGGCGCAGGAGAAGTTGATCGCGGAATCGGGCCTGCCGTTCTCGATCGTGCGCGCCACGCAATTCTTCGAATTCGCCGGTGGTATCGCGGATTCCGCGACCGTGGACGGTCAGGTGCGGCTTCCTGGTTCCAGTATGCAGCCGATGGCCGCCGACGATGTGGCCGCCGCTGTCGGGCGTACGGCGGCGGGCGAGCCGAAGAACGGGACCATCGAGGTCGGCGGCCCCGAGGTCATCGCTCTCGACGCGTGGATCCGCACCGTGCTGAGCGCGCGGTCGGACGCGCGCACGGTGGTCACCGATCCCGAGGCCCGCTATTTCGGGGCGGTGCCGCAGCACGAGCTGCTGCCCGGCAGCGGTGCGCAACTGGCGCAGACGCGGCTGTCGGAGTGGCTGACCAGCAACTGAGCACTTCGCGCGGGCGGTGCGCTGCCCGCCCGCGCGAACTGCCCCTCGAAGGGAACGAAGCGATGCTCACATCCGACGAACGCCAGATCGCGACGTCGGTACTCGTCGTCGGCACCGGCGGGTCCGGCCTCCGTGCGGCGATCGAACTGGCCGAGCGCGGAATCGATGTCGTGGTGGTGGGAAAGCGGCCGAAGGCGGACGCGCACACCACCCTCGCTGCCGGCGGCATCAATGCCGCGCTGTCGACCATGGACGCGCAGGACAGCTGGCAGCAGCACGCGGCGGACACGATCACCGAGAGCTATCTGCTCGCGCGGCCCGACACCGTCCAGGTGGTCGCCGAGAACGCCGCGCGTGGAATCGCGGACCTCGAGCGGTGGGGGATGCCGTTCGCGCGCGAATCCGACGGCCGGATCTCGCTGCGATTCTTCGGCGCGCACACCTACCGGCGCACCGCGTTCGCCGGGGACTACACCGGCCTGGAAATCCAGCGGACCCTGGTGAACCGGGCCGCGCAGCTCGGCATCCAGATCGTCGACACCTGCTACGTGACCCGAATCCTGGTGCGTGACAACGTGGTCTTCGGCGCCTACGGTTTCGACCTCGACAGTGGCGAGCGCTACGTCTTCCGAGCGGACGCGGTGATCCTCGCCGCAGGCGGGCACACTCGCATCTGGCGGCGCACCTCCTCCCGGCGTGACGAGAACACCGGTGATTCGTTCCGCCTCGCCGTCCTCGCGGGTGGCCGGATTCGTGACCCGGAGCTCGTGCAGTTCCACCCCTCCGGGCTCATCGAGCCCGGGAACGCCGCCGGGACACTGGTATCGGAAGCCGCACGGGGCGAAGGCGGCATCCTGCGCAATGCTGAGGGAGAGCGCTTCATGCGGCGCTACGACCCGCAGCGCATGGAGCTCTCGACTCGCGACCGGGTCGCCCTGGCCGCCTATACCGAGATCAAGGAGGGCCGAGGAACACCGAACGGCGCTGTCTGGCTGGATGTTTCGCACCTGCCCCGCGAAACGATCATGCGACGGCTGCCGCGCGTCTACCAGACGCTGCTGGAACTGCAGATGCTCGACATCACGCGCGAGCCGATCGAAATCGCGCCGACGGCGCACTATTCCATGGGCGGAGTGTGGGTTCGCCCCGACGATCACGGGACCGGCGTCGAGGGGCTGTACGCGATCGGCGAAGCATCGAGCGGACTGCACGGCGCCAACCGGCTCGGGGGAAACTCGCTGATCGAATTGCTTGTCTACGGCCGGATAGTCGGCGAGGCGGCGGCGCGGTACTCGGCCGAGCTGGACGCGCAGCGCCGGTCGGACAGCGCGCTGGCCGAGGCTCGCGCCGAGATCGATGAGCTGCTTGCGGTCGACGGGCGGGAGAACGTCCGGGCCCTGCAACGCGCCGTGCGCGACACCATGACCGAGCACGCGGGCGTGGTACGCGACGAGACCGGGATCCGGGCAGGCCTGGCCGAACTCGACGAGATCGAGGACCGCATGACCGATATCGGCGTGCACCCCGACGCCGCGGGGTTCCAGGATCTGGCGCACGCCTTCGACCTGAAGTCCGCGGTGCTCGCGGCACGCGCCACCCTGGAGGCCGCGCTGGAGCGCCGCGAAACCCGTGGCTGCCACAATCGGTCCGATTACCCCGACCTGGATCCGGCGCTGCGAGTGAACCTCGTGTGGTCCGGGCCCGGCAAACTCGAACGCGAGGAGATCCCCGCGATCCCCGACGAGATCGCCCGGCTCATGCGAGACGTCTCGACGGAAGGAAAATTGGTGGAATGAGGGCGTCGCGTTGGCGCGAGTAATGTCGTGGCGGATGGTGTCCGAACAGAGGCGGGGATATGAATCACGCGATTGCCTGCGGCGTCGGAACGACCGCGCGATGAGCGGACCCGCGGGGACTGATCTGGACAAAGCGGTCGACGATTTCTCCGCGCAGAAAGGACGGCTGTTCGGCATCGCCTACCGGATGCTCGGCACCGTCGCCGACGCCGAGGACATCGTCCAGGACGTCTGGGTGAAATGGCAGTCCTACGCCGACCGCGAGTCCGTGCGTGATGTGGAGGCGTTCCTCGTCACGATGACCACCCGGCAGGCGATCAATGCCACGCAGACGGCGCGGGTCCGCCGGGAAACCTATATCGGTCCGTGGCTGCCCGAGCCGGTGGACACCAGCGCCGATCCCTCGCTCGGCGCCGAGCGCGCCGCGGCACTCGAGACCGCGGTGCTGGTCGTCCTGGAGAAGATGACACCGACCGAGCGGGCGGCGTTCGTCCTGCGGGAAGCGTTCGACTACCCCTACGGCCGGATCGCCGAAGTGCTCGACATCAAGGAACCAGCCGCCCGGAAGCTGGTGAGCCGGGCTCGCCAGGCCATCGAGTCCGACCGGCAGGTATCCGTCGACACCGTGCATCAGCGACGCCTGCTCGCGGCCTTTCTCAATGCCGCGCGCGCCGGTGAATTCGATGACCTCGAAGCGCTCTTCGCGACCGATGTCGCCAGCTACTCCGACGGCGGCGGCGTGGTGCGCAATGCCTCGCGCATTCCGGTGTTCGGACGGACGCGCGTCGCGAAGTACGTGGCCGCGTTCTCCTCCCACTTCTGGACCGGGGTCGCCATCGACTGGATCGACGCCAACGGTCGCGCGTCGGTGGTGATCAGCCGCGACGGCAGCCCGATCGCCTGGCTCGGAGTCGGTGCCGCCGACGACGAGACGATCGACCGGCTCTACTGGGTGTTCAACCCCGCGAAACTCGGCCGCATCGCCCAGGCGCTGCATCCGGCCTCCCGATCACCGGGAGAGCGGCGAGGGGAGCCGGCGAGCCGGGCTTAGTGTCCCGGATCACACGATCCGCCACTAAGGAGTCACCCCCGATGCGTCTCATGAAGTCTCGCCTGTCCGCGATCGCCGGTGCGATCGTCTCGGTGGCCGCGCTCGTCGCGGCCGGAAGCGGAAGTGCGGTCGCCGAGCCGCAGACCGGTGAAATGTTTCTCACCTTCGTCCGGCACGCCCAGTCGGCGGGCAATGCCTCGGGGCTGATCGACACGTCGATCCCGGGGCCCGGCCTGACCGACCTCGGTCGGCAGCAGGCCGCGGCGGTCGCGGAGTTCCTCGGCGACTGCAAGTTCGACGGTGTGTACGCCTCGTCGATGATCCGGACCCAGCAGACGGCGGAGCCGACCTCGGCGCGGTGCGGCGAGTCCACCATCGTCGAGGAGGGCTTCCACGAGATCGAGGCGGGCGACTACGAGGGCACTCCGGAAGCGGACGCGACCAAGGGCTATCTCGCCGCCCCCATCCAGTGGATGCAGGGCAACCTCGACGCCCGGATCCCCGGTTCCCTGAACGGCCACGAGTTCAAGAAGCGCGTCGACGACTCCATTCAGGATGTCCAGGACCGCGGCGACAAGCGCGCGGTGATCTTCTCCCACGGCGGCACCATCATGATCTGGGCACTCATGTCGGTGAAGAACCCGGACATGAGCAAGCTGCAGTCCGATCCGCTGCACAACACCGGCCGCGTGGTCGTGAAGGGCAGCCCGGCGAAGGGCTGGAAGCTCGTCTCCTGGGACGGCCACGCCGTCTCCTGATCTGCTCAGGCGTCATCGCCGGGCGCCGGTGTTCGTCGCGTCGACAGGACACCGGGCCCGGCGATGGTCGTGAGCTGGGTGGGAAATCTACGGTCGACCGGTCAGCTGGAACCGCTGGGCAGCAGGCTCGCTGAGCCGCTGCCCAGTTGGGCGTCGCCGGTGATCTCGACGACGAGGGTCTTCGTGGAGGAGCCCTGGGTGGCCACGATCGTGTAGGTGCCCTTGGCCGGCGGACGCCAGGTGCCGCGGATCGCGCTGCGCTCCCGGTCCGGGTAGTCGAGGCGCTCGGGCGAGCTCAGCTCGCGGCCGTTGATCGTCACGGTGGCGGGCAAGTCGTAGTCGGCGCCGAACATCCGGGCCATGATGCTGCAGTTGGCGCCCACATAATCGCAGGCGACGGGCATTTCGCTGTTGCCCCAGGCGTAGATGGTGATGTCCTCGACCTCCGCCGAAGCTGCGGGAGCCAGGGGTGCCAGGAGGATCACGGCGCCCGCAGTGAGGGCGGTCAGTCCTGCCATTCGCATGGTGTCGGTGTCCTCTGTGTCGGTGTCGGCCGGCCCCCGGCACTCGCTCGGGAACCACTTGAAGCGGAAGCGTTCCACAGCCGTCGCCGGGCCGGTAGCCCGAAAAGCAGGGGCGGAGGTCAGGATGCGGACGGTTGACGGGCCGATGAGCCGCGCGCGGTGAATCGGGTTCGGTAGCGATGCGGGGAGACTCCCAGTTCCTGGGTGAAGGCCGCGCGGAAGGTGACGGGGGAGCCGAAGCCGACTTCGGTGGCTATCCGGTCGATCTGGTGGGTGGTGGATTCGAGGAGTTCCCTTGCGGCGGCGAGGCGTTCGGTGGTGACCCAGCGCATGGGGGTGGTGCCGACGTCGCGGGCGAACTGGCGCGCGAGGGTGCGCGGGGAGGTGTTCGCGGCGGCGGCCAGGTCGGCGAGGGAGACGGGGTGTGAGAGGTGGTCGCGGAGCCAGGTGCGGAGGTCGTCGAGCCAGCCGGCGGCATCGGTGAGGGGGTCGGCGTGGACGTACTGGGCCTGGTCGCCGTCGCGGTGGGCGGCGATGACGAGATTGCGGGCGATCGTGTTGGCGGCGCGTTCGCCGTGATCGCGCCGGATCAGATGCAGGCACAGGTCAAGCCCTGCGGCGGAACCGGCGCTGGTCAGGATGTCGCCGTCCTCGACGTAGATCGCGCGGGCGTCCACCTCGACCTCCGGGTACATCCGCTCGAGCAGGGGGGCGTGGCGCCAGTGGGTGGTGGCGCGGCGGCCGTCGAGCAGGCCCGCCTCGGCGAGGGCGAACGCGCCGGTGCACAGGGCGGCGATGCGGGCGCCGCGGTCGGCGGCTCGGCGCAGCTCCCGCAGCAGGGGTGCGCCGACCGGGCGTCCGGGCGGGACGGCGGGCACCAGGATCGTGTCGGCGGTGGAGAGCGCGCGCAGTGACCGCTGGGGGTGCAGGCGGGCGCCGGTGTGGGTGCGGACGCCGCGCAGGTCACCGCACAGTGCCACGTCGTAGAGCGGTCGCGCGCCCGGATCCCAGTCGTAGCCGAGCGCTTCGAGCGGCATGCCGATCTCGAACAGGGTCATCCCGTCGATCAGCGGAACCGCGATGGTCGGTCGGTGCTGAGCCATGGCAAGATCCAATCGGTTTATGTCGATCCTGCCACTCCCGCGCGGCGCCGTCCACTGCGATCGTGGAGTCATGCCAGTCACCACAGAGACCCCACGATTCGCCGGCTCGCTCCGGGCCACCCTGCGTCACATCGCCGGCGGCATAGACGCGTTCGCCCGCGTTCGCCACGGCACCCCGGTCCCGCCCGACCACCCAGCCCGCGAACAGCACCACGCCGACGGTCGGCTCCGACACGGCCATGCAGAATAGCGGCACGCCGACTGCGTCCGCGCGAATTTCTTGCCGCCGACTCTCGGCCCGTTGATCGCGCCACCAGGTGCCGCCATCCTCGCGCTATCGCAGCAGACAATGCCGGCGTGCCTGTCGGAACCGAACGGCCTCCGGTCAGATACTCCCGCACCGTGATCCGGCGACTGGCCGCGCTCCCCGGCCGCGACCAGAATGGTCAGGTGACCGAACTTCTCGACGACACCGCCCTCGAACGCTCCGCCGTGGTGGCGAACAACGCGATGAACCGGGAGCGCGGACTCTCCGGCGTCAACAGCTACGCCCGTGAACTCGGCTTCGATCCGTACGAGCGGCTGACCGGGCGATTGCGGCACGATCCCACGGCGGCGGTCACCTGGATCGATGTGTGCTGTGGCTCGGGTCGCGCGCTCCTCGAAGCCGAAACCCGTGTCGCCCAGGAGTTTCCGGACGCGGATGTCACGCTGATCGGCATCGATCTGGTCGACTACTTCGCCGCCCGGCCGCGCACACCGCGCCTGCGCCTGATCGCCGCCTCCGCCACGACCTGGACCCCCGATCGCCCGGCCGACCTGGTGACCTGCGTGCACGGACTGCACTATCTCGGCGACAAGCTCGCCATGATCCGGGCGATGGCGGAGTGGACCGCGCCGAGCGGTCTTCTCGCCGCCGATGTCGACCTCGACGAGATCCGCGGCATCGAGCGCACCACGGTGCTCGACGAACTGCGTGCCTGCGGTCTGACCTACGACCGGCGCGCACATCGGCTACACGGGACGGGACCGCGGCCACCACGCTTCGCGGCCACCTACCTGGGCGCCGACGACACCGAGGGGCCCGGCTACACCGGGCAACCCTCGGTCCGCTCGTACTACCGCTGACTCCGGCGGAACCGGGGCACCGCCGGAGGGCCGATCACCAGGCGACGGTGCCGTTCATGTCGAAGAACGAACCCGACGGTGCGTCGGCGGGCAGGGTCGCGGCCTGGACGACCACCGCGGCGGCCTCGGTGGCGGTGAGCGGCGCCTGGTCGCGGTTGATGGGGGTGAGGTCGGTCTGGACGAAGCCGGGGCACACCGAGGTCACCTTGGTCGTGGTCTCGGCGAGCTTCTTGGACAGGGCGATCGTCACGGCGTTGAGCGCCGCCTTGGAGCTCTGGTACGCGGGCAGCACCATCCCGTAGTACGGGGACTCCGGGTTCAGCTGCTCGGCGAGCGAGCCCATCGTCGTCGACACGTTGACGATGCGGCCCGCGGCGCTCGTACGCAGCATCGGCAGCAGCGCCTCGATCATCGCGACCGCGCCGAACACGTTGGTGTCGAAGGATTCCCGGAACAGCGGCAGCGAGGCGAACTCGTGCTCCTCGGCGTCGGTGGCCTCCGGCAGGATGCCCGCGTTGTTGACCAGGATGTCGAGGGTGCCGAAATTCTGGCGCACCCACTCGGCCGCGCGGGCGACGCTGTCGGCGTCGGTGACGTCCAGCTCGATCCCGTACGCCTCGTACCCCTTCGCGGTCAGCGTCGCGGCGGCCTCCTTCGCGTCGGCCTCGCGGCGCGAGGTGAGCAGGACGCGGGTGCCCGTGGCGGCCAGCGCCTCGGCCGTCGCGAAGCCGAGTCCACGGTTGCTTCCGGTGATCACTGCGGTCGACATGGTTTGTGCCCCTTCATCATTCGGTCGGAGTGCGGAGCGGTTTGCACGGCTCCTCACCCGGTAGACGCCGCCGGTGACGGTTTCGTGAGATGTCGTCGAAAGAAACTTCTGACAACGGGTTCAGGTTCGGCCGCCGGCGGGGTCGCGGCGGCAAGTAGCCTGTGGCGGTGAGACCGATGGACACGGCGCCGGGGGCGCCCGCACGGCCGGGAGTCGCCCTGGCGGCGGTTGTCGCCGTGGTTTTCGTGACCTTCCTCGACACCACCGTGGTCAGCGTCGCGCTCGGCGCGATCCGGCGGGAGATGAGCGCCGACGTCACGTTGCTGCAGTGGGTGGTCAATTCCTACACCGTGGTTTTCGCGGGGTTGATGCTGGCGGGTGGTTCGCTCGGGGACCGGTTCGGCCGCAAACGCGTGATGATGGTCGGCCTGGTGATCTTCTGCGCCGGATCGGTGGTCTCGGCGCTGGCGAGCAGCGTCGCGGTGATCATCGCGGGTCGCGCGATCATGGGACTCGGCGCCGCGGCCTCGGAACCGGGCACCCTGTCGGTGCTGCGGCACATCTTCCCGGGCGAGCGGTCCAGGGCGAAGGCGGTCGGGGTGTGGGCGGCGGTCTCGGGGCTGGCGCTGGCGGCGGGCCCGGTGCTCGGCGGCGTGCTGGTCGACACCTGGGGCTGGCGTTCGATCTTCTGGCTCAACCTGGTGATCGGCGCGGCGGCGCTGGTGGTCGCGCTGTGGTCGGTGCCGGAGAGCGCCGATCCGCGCCAGGAACCGGTCGACTGGGCCGGAGCGCTGCTTGGGGCCTTGGCTTTCGGGTCGCTGATCTACGCCGCGACGGTGGGGCAGGACGAGGGGTACACCTCGCCCACCGTGCTCGGCCTGTTCGCACTCGGTGCGCTCGCGCTGGTGGCGTTCGTGTTCGTCGAGCGGCGCGCGCGGGCGCCGATGCTCGAATTCGCCTATCTGCGACTGCGCGTCGTGCGCGGGGCGCTGGTGGTGTCGTTCGCCGTCTACTTCGGCATCTTCTCGATCTTCTTCTTCACCGCGCTGTATCTGCAAGTGATGCAGTCCTATTCGGCGGCGCGCACGGCGGGGGTCTTCACGCCGATGGCCGTCACCATCGTGATCGGATCCCTGGCGGCGGGGTACTGGGTGGCGCGGCGCGGGGCGCGGATACCGATGATCGTCGGCTGCGTCGTCGGCGCGATCGGCATCCTGCTCACCCGCTACGAGCTGTCCGGGACGCTGCACGATCCGTCGCTGGCGGCCGCGATGGCCGTGGCAGGCATCGGGTTCGGCATCGCGGTGGTGCCGTTGACCTCGGCCGTGATGTCGGGTGTCCCCGCCGAGCATTCGGGCATGGCGGCCGCGGTGACCAACACGATGCGCCAGGTCGGCGCGGCCTTCGGCGTCGCGGTCCTCGGCGCGGTGGTGAGCTCGTTCCTCACCGGCGACCTGAAGGCCAGGATGACCGAACTGGGCCTGCCCGCCACCCTGCAGCCCGACGCCATCCAGGCGGTCGAGCGCGGCCGCATCCCGGAGGGTGTCGACATCGGGCCGTATCTGCAGTACCTGTCGAAGGTGAACGAGGTGCTCGCCACCGGCAAGGTCGCCTTCCATCACGGCCTGGACGTGGCCCTGCTGGTGTCGGCGGTGATGATCCTGGCCGCCGCCGCGTTCACGGCCCTCGACAGCGAACGACCACGCGCGAAGGCGAGCTAGCCCCCTTCGGAGGGACCGAGTTCACCTGATGGTGGTCTCCGTCCGCCATGCTGGACGCGTGACTGTGTCTGATGTCGCGCCGGTGCGCGGCAGTGAGTATTCGATTCTGTTGCGCCGGATCAGGGCGGCGGGTCTGCTGGATCGGCGGGTGCCGTACTACGCGTGGAAGAGCGCGCTCACCGCGGCGGCGTTCGTCGCCGGGTGGGCGGCGTTCGCGGTGATCGGTGATTCGTGGTGGCAGCTCGTGGTCGCGGCGTTCCTGGCGGTGGTGTTCGCGCAGTGCGCCTTCCTCGGCCACGACGCCGGACACAAGCAGATCTTCTCCTCGCGGCGGGCCAACTACCTCTACGGGCTGATCGCGGGCAACCTGGCCATCGGGCTCAGCATCGGCTGGTGGACCAGCAACCACAACCGCCACCACGCCCATCCCAACACCGAGGGCGCCGATCCCGACGCCATGGGCGTGCTGGCCTTCTCCGGGGAACGCGCCGCGGCGGGCCGGGGCTGGCGCCGATTCGTCTTCCGGTACCAGGCCTGGCTGTTCTTCCCGATGTTGCTGCTCGAGGGTGGCAGCCTCCACCGCTCCAGCGTGCGCGCGGTCTTGCGCTGGCCCATCCCCAATCGGGTCCTGGAGGGCACGCTGCTCGCCGCGCACGGCGTACTGATCCTCGGCGCTCCCTTTCTCGTCCTCTCCCCGGGGAAAGCGTTGGCGTTCATCGCCGTTCAGCAGGGCCTGTTCGGGTTCTACATGGGCTGCACCTTCGCGCCGAACCACAAGGGCATGGAGGTGCTGCCGGCGGGCGACAACACCGACTTCCTGCGCAGGCAGGTGCTCACCTCCCGCAATGTCCGCGGCGGTCTGCTCGTCGACACCGCCCTCGGCGGCCTCAACTACCAGATCGAGCACCACCTGTTCCCGTCCATGCCGCGAGCCAACCTGGGCAAGGCACAGCCGATCGTCGCCCAGTTCTGCCGCGAGATCGGCGTGCCCTATTGCGAGACGGGCCTGTTCGAGTCCTATGCCCAGGCGCTCGCCCACCTGGACGAGGTGGGCCGCCACGCCGCCGCACCGCGCTGATCAGCGGCCCGCGTCAGGTGATAATCGCGGGATGCCCGGTGCTCGCCGGGCCGGTGGAAGGTGGAGCGATGACGGTTGTCGGGCTGATCTTCGTCGGCGTGGCCGTGCTGTTGCACGGCTACATCTTCGTCATGGAGTCGCTGCGGTGGACCCACCCGCGGACCAGGGCGACCTTCGGGATCTCCGCGGCGCAGGCCGAGGCGACCCGGGAGATGGCGTTCAACCAGGGTTTCTACAACCTCTTCCTGGCGATCGTCGCCGCGGTGGGCATGGGCTTCACCATGTTCGGTGACGCCGGGGTCGGTCTCGCGCTGGTGCTGGCCGGGGCGGGCTCGATGGTCGCGGCGGGCGTGGTGCTGCTCGCGTCCTCGCCCGCCAAGGCCCGCCCCGCCCTCATCCAGCTCGTTCCGCCGCTGATCGGCTGTGCCGCACTGGTTCTCGCGTACCTGTGATCAGGCGAACGCGAACAGCGGCGGGATGGTGAGGACCACCGCGGCGGCCCAGCTGCCGTAGACCGGGACGTAGCGGGTCTGCCAGCGTTCGAGATCGGCGAAGCGGTGGGTGCCGCGCAGGAAACCGAAGGTCAGGCGCATCGACCAGACGAGGTTGACCAGCAGCACCACGTTCATGCCGAGGGCGACGACCTTGTTCGGCGTCGAACCGAATTCGGCGATGCGGGTGAGCATGGCGGCCAGCATCACCACGTCGACGGCCAGCGCGCTCACCACCAGGACGAGCTGGACCCGGTCGAAGAAGCCGGGCGGGGCCAGCGGGTCGCGGGCCGAGATCGTGTAGAGCAGCAGGCCGAGGACCAGCACCAGGATCAGGTCCATGAGGATGAGCAGTTCCCGGTCGACGTCGAGCACGCTGCGCGTGGTCGCGAACGCCACGAGCAGCGCCAGCAGCATGAGAATCGTCAACGGGGTGAACACCCTGGTCAGGACGGGAGCGATGTTCTCGACCACATTCTGCTTCGCCTCGACCAGCCACGCCGCGACGACGACCGCGCCCGCCGCGCCGAACGGCAGCACCCAGTCCTCCAGCACCGGCTCGATATCGATGTCGAGGGTGCCGAACGCGCCTGCCGTCAACCCGATCAGCACGCCGCCGCCCAGGGCCAGCAGGGTGAGATAGACGAACCATTCGCCGGTGAACCGGATGAAATCCATCCGGCGGCGATCCGAACGCCAGTCACCGCCCACGTAGGCGAGGCCGACGGCGAACCACAGCGCGATCGGCGCGTGGATCGCGGCGATCACCTCGGTGGCGCTGTCGCGCTCGAAGGGGTAGAGATTCAGCACCAGCGCGGCAAGCGCGAACGGAACGATCAGCGCCGCCGCGACTCTCGCGCTCACCTGCCGTTTCCACGCGAAATACGCGGCCAGGAACGGCAGGATCAGCAGACTGATGTTCAGGCCGATCGCGGATTCCGACAGCAGCGCGAAGCCCGCCTTCACGGCCAGTCCCGCGCCGACGGCCAGCGCGAGCACGACGGTCAGCTCCCGATTGCCTTGCCGCTCGGCCTCTTCGGATTCGGTGGGCACGAGAACGAGCTGTTTCCACAGGCGTTCGGAATGCTCGCGGGCGAACTCGCGGGATATGGCGTCGAGGCTGCCCATCCGCTTGACGGCGACGAGGAACGCCTCGTCGCCGGTGAGCCCGCCCCGCTGGAGCGTCGAGACCTGTTCGCGCAGGTGGTCTTCCATCTCGTCGACATCGGCGACCGAGATCGCCCGGTGCCGCTGGACGTAGCCGCGCCACTGCTCGATGTGGGCCTGCAGTTCCGGTTCGGTGTCCGTCATGCCCATCCCTTCGCCACGGTCGGTGGCAGCACCGTGCTGCGCCACACCTGGTCCAGCGCCTCGGCGACCACGGCCCATTGCGCGCGCCGCTCGGCGAGGGCCGCGCGGCCCGAGTCTGTGATCAGATAATGCTTGCGCCGCCTGCCGCTCTCGGACGTGCGCCAGGCCGAAGTGACGTGGCCGAGCCGCTCGAGCCGGTGCAGCAGGGGATACAGCATGCCGTCGGTCCACTGCATCCGCCCCCGCGAGAGCTCGTTGACCTGCTCGAGAATCGCGTACCCGTACGACTCGCCCTCGGCGAGGATGCCGAGCACCAGCGGTGTCGCCGAGGCCGCTACGAGATCTTTGTCTATCCGCATCGGACTCCTATACCTAGAACCTCTAGGTCATAACCTAGCAGATCTAGGTATGGCGACGGATGATGCTTGTGTTCAGTAACGATCCGAGGGTGCCGGATCGATACGGCAGGTGGGTATTTCACCACGAGTGGAAGGAACGCGAATGGCTCTACTGACCAAGTCGAAGATCGCCGGGATGGCGGCCGCGCTGGCCGCGGTGGCGGGGACGATGGTCGCGGGCGCGGGCACGGCGAGCGCCCTGCCCAGCAGCCTGGTGGGCATCAACTGCATGGCGATCAGCCCCAATATCGTCGACGTGCCGTACAGCAACCAGGTGATCGTCTCCTATATCCGCGACGTATCGGGCCTGCCGACCTTCACCGTGCATTCGGGTGCCAGCATCTGGGGCTACCAGTCGCATCCCACGCTCACCTGGACGAATCTGGCGACCGGAGCCTCCGGTTCGCTGTCCGGGCACACGAACATCTCCTCGATGTTCGGCACCGGCGGCAACGTCTACTTCACCGATGTGCCCACGGGCACCGGCCCGGTGCGCCTGGACCTGTCGATCGTGAACACCGGCCTGGTTCCGGTCCCGCCGGTCAACTGTTCGGGGACCACCGACATTCTCTGAGCGAGCGTGCCGTTGTTCGGCCGAGGTCGCCCGTGTCGCGGGCGACCTCGGCCGTTTTGTTGTAATGTCAAGGGGTGCAAGAGATCTCGCTGATACGTGGGCGAGGGTGATGGTTTGTCACCCTAGGGTGAGGATCGTCGAAAACGGCCTAACAGGGCTTCGTGGGGCCCCGATGGAGTGAGCAGAACGCGCGAACGGGCGCGGCGACACGGAATCGAGGACGTCATGAAGAACGTAGTGCGGATGAGCGCGCTGATCGTCGCGGCCGCGGCGGCGGTCGCGGGTTGCACCGGTGACGGTGGTTCGACGGGTTCGGCGCCGACTTCGGCGAAAACCGCTGTCACGACTCCGGCCCCGACCGGTGGTGCGCAGCCCACGGGTGGGCAGGGAGCGACCGGCGGGCAGGACTCGTCCGGTGGGCAGGGTTCGACCGGTGGGCAGGGTTCCTCGGGCGGGCAGAACGGCGGAGCGACGCCGGACACGACGCAGGTGTCCCAGCCCCCGGCCGGTGACGACATCAGCGGACCGGGCAAGTGCATCGACATCACCTCGACCGGCGTGCGGAACGCGCTGGCCCGGCTGGGCGACGGCTGGCACGCCCAGCGCGGCTCGAACGACATCCCCGGCCAGTGCGCCGACCTGCTCTGGGTACAGGCGGTCGGCGGCAACTCCGCGGGCGCGCCGATCCATGTGCTGTTCTTCCACGACGGACAGTGGCTCGGCACGGCCACCTCCGAGCCGTACGCGTTCACCTCGGTGGTCGGCTACACCACGAATGTCGTCACCGTGGAATACAAGTGGCTCGCCGGTGACGAGCCCTTCGCCACGCCCCAGGGCGGCCCGGTCGCCATCCACTACACCTGGAACGGCTCGAATGTCGTGATGAGCGGCCCACTTCCGCGCGAAGTGACCCAGCCGCAGCGCTAGTCTGCCCGCCGCGACGGCTGGCAGGATGAACGCCGTGCGTTTCACCGTGGCCGCCGTCGTGTCGATGACGGCGGCCGTCCTGCTGACCGGCTGCTCGCTCTTCGCGGAAGGGCCCGACCAGGACGAGCGGGACAGCTGGTCGCGGGTGATCGAGTCGGCCGTCGAGGCCCTTCCAGGAGTGGACGGCGCCGCGCACGCGTTCGAATACCACCCGTACGGCCCCAATTCGTACTACACCTCCCTGCTCGACGTGCGGCTCGCGGACGGCGTCACCCCGGCCGACGCCGCGTCGGTCCTGCATGTGATGGCTGCCCAGCAACTGCCGCCGCACTATCGAGGCGACACGACCATCGTCACGATCCGCCGGGTGTCCGACTCCTATCGTGGGAGCTGGCCGTTCGGGCGGAACGTGGCGGAGCAAGCGAACGCGGCAGCTAACTGGACCCGGGTGTCCTCGGCCCAGACCGGTGCGGAGATCCACTGGTCCGGCGGTGTCAAGACCACCGCGGACGCGGACGGACCGGCCGGATCCATCAGCGTCCGAGCGGGATCCGAGGCCGAACCCCAGCGCGCGACGGCGGCGATGCGCCGCATCATCCGGGACTTCCCGGAACTGGCCGCCAACAACTGGACGGTGTCGCCCACGCACGGGGAGAGCATGTCCGAGCTCTACTCGACCCTGGCGCCGAGCGTGACCCACATGGACCGTCGCCCGCGCTTTCCCACCGACGGCGAACTCGAACTGTGGGAGTGGTTGCTGACCGATCAACCCGCTCCGTTCGTCGCCGAGGTGTCGGTGTTCGACCCGCCGACGACCGCGGGCCGCACGCTGGCGATCACGGTGTTCCCCCCGCTCGGCGAGGAATTCGACGCCGAACAGACGACCCGACTGGCCGAGAGGCATCTTCGCCACCTGTCCGAGCGCGGCGGCGTGGTCGACTACAAGATCATCAGTCGCGTCGGCCCCGATCTCGCCGTCGTCGTCGGCGGCGGGTGCCCCGAACCGGGGCGCGAGGTCACCCCGGAGTCCGAGCCCTTTGTCAGCCGGTACGAACGCTGCTAGGGCCGCGGCCCTGGGCGGGGTCCGAGTGCAAGACGAGGACGGTGATCTCGCTCGGCGCGAACACCCGCAGTGGGGGACCCCAGAAGCCGGTGCCGCGGCTGGTGTAGAGCTGGGTGTTGTTCGCGTGCCTGCTCAGACCGGCGACGACCGGCTGGTCGAGGCGCACGAGATAGTGGAACGGCCAGATCTGGCCGCCGTGGGTGTGCCCCGAGATCTGCAGGGCCACACCGGCCGCCGCGCTGTCGACGATCTGCTTGGGCTGGTGTGCCAGCAGGACGACCGGCAGCGCGGGGTCGGCGCCGGCGAGCGCGGCGGGCAGGTCGGGTCCGTGGCCGGGGAGGCCGGTGCCGGTCGGGTCGTCGATGCCCGCGATCACCAGCCGATCGCCGTCGCGCTCGACGACGCGGTGTTCGTTGCGCAGCGGCTGCCAGCCGAGCCCGGCCATGTGGTCGATCCAGCCCTGCGCGTCACCGAAGTACTCGTGGTTGCCGGTGATGTAGAAGCGGCCGAGCGGGGCCTCGACGTGGGCGAGCGGGTCGACCTGGGCACGACGCTTCGCCACCGAGCCGTCGGCGAGATCACCGGCGTGGCAGGCGATATCGGGCCGCTGGGCATTGACCACCTCGACGACCCGCTCCGACCAGCGCAGCCGGTCCAGCGCCGCGAAGTGGGTGTCGGTGACCACGACCACGCGCAGTCCGTCGAGACCGGGAGCCAGGCCGCGCAGCGCGACGTCGACGGTGCGGACCCGGGGCACCCGGCGCGCCTCGTACCCACCCCACGCCAGCAGCGCGAGCGACACGATCGACACCCCGATCGCCACGGCCCTGGCGGCCACGACGCCGTCGACGCCCGCGACGGCCAGCGCGCCGCGCGCGAACAGGCCGAGCACCGACCACGAGAACAGCACCCAGAGCACCCCGAGCGAGACGTCACCGACGATCACCGCCGGGTCGGACTGGGCGGGGCCGTGCCCGAAGTACATCGCCGCGGGCAGGCACAGATAGACGAGCAGGCACGCGGCGGAGCCGATCCAGAACAGCGCGCCCGTCCCGCCCGACGGCGCCGCGACCAGCGTCCACCACGGCAGCGCGACGAGGATCGCCGGAACGAGCAGGATCAAGATCAGACGTACAGCGAATCTCACGGGGTCCCGTTCTGCGCAGGGGGCCGCCCCGCCGAGGTCGCGGCCAGGAATAGATCATCCAGCCTAGCGCCGCGCCGGCGAGCTGCCACGAGACGCCGGTCACCGCCGTGAGCAGGTGAACCGGCACAGGGGAATCCGGGTCGCGACAGGGCCGCGCGGCGGCGGATAGCCTGAGGGCACTCACGGGGAGTGCGAAGGAGTGACGATGGAGTTCGAGCCAGGGGCGATCCTTGCGGGATACCGCATCGAACGCAGGCTCGGCGGTGGGGGAATGGGCGCGGTGTACCTCGCGGCGCATCCGCGGCTGCCGCGCCGGGACGCGCTGAAGGTGCTCGACGCGCGGCTGGCGGTGGAACCGACGTTCCGGGCCCGGTTCGAGCGGGAAGCCGATCTGGCCGCCCGCCTGCGTCATCCCAATGTCGTGCAGATCTTCGACCGTGGCGTCGACGGTGACCGGTTGTGGATCGCGATGCAGTTCATCGACGGTGTCGACGCCGCCCACCTGCTGCGGCAGGGATTGTCGGTGCTCACGCCGGCGCGTGCGGTGCGCATCGTCGCCGAAGCGGCCAAGGGCCTGGACTACGCGCACCGGCAGGGACTGCTGCACCGCGACATCAAACCGGCCAACCTGCTGATCGCGCGCGGCGACGACGGCGCCGACGAAGTGTTCGTCACCGACTTCGGGATTGCCCGCAGCATGGGTGAGACCACCAGTCTCACCTCGGCGGGGTCGGTGCTCGGCACCCTCGCCTACGCGGCGCCGGAACAGCTCGAAGGCGCGCCGCTGGACGAGCGCACCGATGTCTACGCCCTGGGCGGCACCCTCTACGAGCTGCTCACCGGGTTCGTCCCGTTCCAGCGGGAGACGCCGGGCGCGATGATCAGCGCGCACCTGCTCGAACCGCCGCCGCGGCCCTCGGTCGGCAACCCGGTCCTGCCGGTCGCGCTGGACGCCGTGATCGCGCGTGCCATGGCCAAGAACCCCGACGAGCGGTACGCCAGCTGCGGGGAGCTGGCCGACGCTGCGGTGGCGGCGCTGTCGGGCCGGACCGTCAGCGGGGACACCGCGGTGCTGGCGCGTCCCGCTCCGGCGGAGGCGCCGCGCTCGTCACGGACACGGAAGATCCTGTTGCTCGCCGGTGCCGCCGCCGCGGTCGCCGGGGTCACCGCGGCCGGGGTGCTGACCGCGGTCAACCGCGGGTCCGCGGGCGACGGCAGCCCCGCTCCGGCCGCCCAGATCGGTGCGGTGCCCGGCAGCCCGACCGCCGCGACGGTCCTCGGTCCCTGGTTTGCCGATGTCCGCGACGGCGACCTGGCCGAGCTCACCCGCAAGTGCTGGACCCAGCCACCGGCCGAGATCCCCACGATGTACGGCGATGCCACCCGGATCGCCGACGCGCTGCGCAGCCCGGGGAAGACGGAGGTGACCGGCCCTTACTGGGAGAGCGGCGCGATCCGGATCACTTTGCCGCCCAGTGAATTACGGTCCGAGTACGGCTGCCCGTTCGTCACCGCTCCCGGTGGGCGGGCGCTCTCCGACGAACAGGCCCGCTACACCGCCGAGCGGTACCTGAGCCGGGTGGTCGGCGATCCGGTGAATCCGGCCGACGTGGAACCGAACTATCCGCTCGTGTGCGCGGGCGCCCGGCTCGGCTCCGCGCTGTCGGGGATCCGCCGATTCGAGGACAAGGCGCTCGGTGTCGCCCGTCGTTCGGTGCTGAGCGCGACGGTCGACGCGCCGGTCACCGGTGCGGACGGCGCCGCGCACGAGGTCGTGCTGACCCTCGACGACGGTGTGCACGGATTCTGCGTCAGCCAGGTCGAACCCGCGAGCTGAGCAAGCGAACTGCCCCGCATCGGTTTTCGAGGGTGTCCGTGCCGCGCGGGGCGCGCTATGCTGCCCGGCAGGACCCGCGCGCAGGCTGTGCCGCGGCCGGGTGGAGTGGGGAAGCGGCACTGCCGCACAACGGGAAAGGCCTGAACAGCGATCATGCGTGGCGTAACCATGGGAGGGGCGCTGCGGCGCCGACACGGCTCGCGCGGGCTCCGGCGCGGGGTGGCGGTGGCCGTGGCCGCGGCGGTGTTGCCGCTGGGCGCGTCGGTGGCACCGGCGACTGCCGACGCCGATCCGTCCGCGATCGACTTTTCCGTCGAGTCGTCGATGGGCACCATCAACACCCGCATCGTGCGCGCGGCCGACGGCAACACCGACCGGGTGGTCTACCTGCTCGACGGTGAACGCGCCGAGAACGATCTCAACGGCTGGGAGAAGCACACCGACATTCCCGCCAAGATCGCGAAGTTCAACATCAACGTGGTGATGCCGGTCGGCGGGCAGTCCAGCTTCTACGCCGACTGGGACCAGCCGAGCAGCTTCAACGGCGTCAACCCGGACGGCTCGGCGCTGCCGAGCGCCGATTCCGGGTCGGCCATCGGCGGCTGGGAGGACACCCAGGGCAAGGTCAACACCTACCAGTGGGAAACCTTCATCACCGAGACCCTGCCGAACGCGCTGCAGTCGCGGCTCGGGTTCAGTGCGACCCGCAACGGTGTGGTCGGACTGTCCAGCGGTGGCGGCGCGGCGCTGATGATGGCGGCCTACCATCCCGAACAGTTCACCTACGCCGGTTCGCTGTCGGGCTACCTGCACATGACCATGCCGGGGATGCGTGAGGCGCTCGGCGCGGCGATGATCGCCAGTGGCGGCTACAACATCGAGGCGATGGCGCCGGCGGGGAGCGAGAAGTGGAAGCGGATGGACCCGTACGGGTTCGCCGAGAAACTGATCGCCAACAACACCCGGCTCTACATCTCCGCGGGCAGCGCCAAGCCCGCCGACCAGGACCTGTCCTCGGTGGACGCGATCACCCAGGGCATGCCGCTGGAGGCGATCGCGCTGGCCAACACCCGCTCCTTCGAAAAGCGCCTCACCGCACTGGGTTACACCAATGTCAGCTACGACTTTCCCGACATCGGTATCCACAACTGGGGCACCTGGGAACAGGTCGCCATCCGCCTGATGCCGGACATGGCCCGCAATATCGGCAAGCCGCTCCCCGCAGGCGCGACCCCGCCCGGCGGCGGCGAGCCCCCGGCGGGCGCGCCGGGTGAGCCGCCGGCCGGTGGTCAGCCGCCCGCGAAGTAGGACTCCCACCGAAGACCGCCGCTCTGATCCGGGGCGGCGGTCTTCTGCTGTCCGGGGGCGTGGAGTCCCTCGGAGTTCGCGGCAGGTCCTGCCGGTCGCGGCCATCTGCGCCTGGATCTCGGCAGAGCGGTCCGCGGTGTAGGTGGTCCGGCGGGTCGAGCGTCACCGCTGGCCCGCCGAGCCGTGGACGGCGGGGCAGCGGCGTGGTTGGCGAATCAGCTTGTCCTGATGGGGCTTTCGGCGGACCAGCCCCAGGTGCTCGCCGTGCGGACGGTGAGTTCCGCCGGTGGGGCGGCGATCAGGCGGGTGAGGCGTTGGAGTTCGCCCCAGTCCCGGGTCCAGTCGTCGGCGAGATAGGCGGGGATGGTGCGCGACTGCATGAGCAGGCCGGTCCAGCCGAGTGGGCCGCCGCCGGTCTCGCCCTGCCAGGTCTCGGAGACCTGCGCGTTGAGCTTGTCGGGCTGGATCCGCCACAGCGGCATCTCCGCGACACCGCTGCGGTGGTCGAAGGGCCGCTGGCACGGGAAGGCCAGTCCCACATGCCAATCCGCGAGCACGGGATCGGTGGTGCCGACGACCGTGTTCAGCGCCGACATTTTCGGCAGACGCGGGGGAGTGACGGCCAGCCACCGCATCGGATCGGGTTCGCCCGACTCCGCGACCAGCCGCACTGCCGTCGTTCCCGCGGGTACGGTGTCCAACCCGATCGGCAGATTCCGCCATCCTGGTGCGCCGCCGACCGACGGTGGCGCCAGCTCGCCCAGCGGCGTGACGGTGCCGTCGTCGGCCCGGCGCGCGAACTCCACCCGCAACCGCTGCCCCGGCATCGTCGAACCGTCCGGCGCCGTCGACTCGATCCGCCCCGCCACAGTCAGCACCAAGACGCGGTGAGCCGGATCCCGCTGCACCGCAGCCAGATCCAGGCGATACCACTGCGTCGTCAACTGGCTGCGCTGTGGCGCGCCGGTCGAGTAGCTGCCGAGCACTGGCGTGCGTTCCGGAACCAGCCCGAAGGGGAGCGCGACACTGCTCCCGTTGACACCGGAGACACCTTGCGGCGCGCCACCGGGGGCCGACGCCGTTCCGCCCGGTGTGCCGCCGGGGGCCGACGCCGTTCCGCCCGGTGTGCTGCCGCCGGGGGTCGACGTAGACCCGCCCTGAGTGCTGCCGGCCGGGCCACCGGGGCCTGAACCCGTTCCGCCTGGTGTGCTGCCGCCGGGGGTCGACGTAGACCCGCCCTGAGGACTGCCGGCCGGACCACCGGGGGCCGATCCACCAGGAGCGGATCCACCCGATCCTGGTGACGAAGCCCCGCCCGACCCTGGGCCGGTACCACTCGGCCCACCCGGAGCCGCCGCCCCTGGAGCATTCGCGGAGCCGCCACTCGGGCCTAGACCACCTTGCCCACTGGGAGGTGCTCCGGGACCGCCGGGGTTCGAACCGCCCGGTGCGGTCGGCGAGTTGCCGCCGCCTAGCCCGCTCGGAGGCGCCCCGCCCGGACCGCCGGGGGTCGAGCCGCCGGGGGCGGGACCGGAACCCGAGGGGGGAGCGGAGGATTGGCCGGGGCCGGGGTCGGGGGCGAGGCTACCCACGCCGTTGGGGGTGAAGCCGGTGTTGGCCGCGGCGAGGCCGTCGGCCACTGTGCCCGTGTACGGCGTGAGAAGGGAATCGGCTGTGTTGGTTTCGACGAGGACGTCGTCGGCCATCGCGCACCGATCACCCGCCAGCGTGCGCACGTTGGACAGCCCGACGGAATAGGCCGGGTACTGCGAGATCGCCGCGGTGGCCAACGAGCCCACCTCGAACAGCACCATCGCTGCCGCGGCGGCGGTCAGCGGTGCCACCACCGGCAGCGTGACCCACCGGGACGCACGACCGCCCGCTTCGCGCGTCACCTGGCCGGGCGCACTGCCGGCCGAGGCGGAAGCCGGTGTCTCGGCTGGGACGGCCGAGGCCGAGGAATGGTGGGCGACCACGGTGGACGCGGCATCGGTGCGGGTCGGGCCGTCGGCTCGGTGGTACTGCCAAAGAGCGAGCAGCAGCGTCAGGCCGGTGGCGAGGAGGAACAGCGTGGCGACCTCTATGCCGCCGAGAGCGGGGGCGCGGTCGGGCCAGGGGACGCCGTACCCCGAGACGTACCAGTAGCCGTTGGACCCCGTCGCGCTGACGGCCAGCAGGAACAGGACCGCTGCGGCGAAGAGGGTGCGAACGGTGCGCGCGCGGATCACGGTGCGGCTCAACGCCATCGCGGTCACCGCGGCCAAGGCGGCGGCGAGCCCGGCGTAGACGCCGAAGTGATGGGTCCACTTGGTGGGGGTGAACATCATCAGCAGCAGGGCCATGACGGTGACCGCCAGCACGCGGGCGACCGGGCCGCGCGCGGTGGCGGGAATACGACCGCCGTGGCGCACGGCGGTCAGGACGCCGACCACCAGGCACAGGAGCATGGCGAGGACACCGAAGCGGCGGGTCAGCGAACCGTCGGGGTTCACCGAGAGCAGCGAATCCCAGCGGGTGCGTTCCTCGAACCAGGACATGTCGGGGCCGACGAGCTGCCGGACCCGGGTGGCCTCGAGCACCGTCGAGAAGGTCTGGTCGGCGAAGACCACGATCAGGACCACCGTGCCCGCCGCGGCGATCGGCGCCAGTACCGCCGCGTAGCGGACCAACGCCGGTCCCGATCCGGCATCGGCCCGGGCGACGATCGTGCGGATCACCGGCCGCGACCCCGCGAGAAGGGCTGCGAGACAGATCAATCCGGTCGGACCGGCGGCCAGCGAGAACGCCGCGATCAGCACGGCGACGGCGGCGGGCAGCAGGCGCCGGGTGGCGATGGCGCGCTCCATGGAACACCAGGTGAGCAGCGCGCCGACCGCGATGAGCGGTTCCGGGCGCAACCCGTTGTTGTAGGGCAACCAGAGCGAGAGGAACACCAGGGCCGCGGTCCAGCGGGCCGGCGTGCTCGCCGCCACCCGGGAACCCAAGCGCGGCAACACCTCCCGGCTGAGCACCAGCCAGCACACCAGACCCGCGAGCAACGCGGGCAGTCGCATCCACAGACCGGCCTCGCTGACGCGCGTCATCAGTGCGAGCACCTCGTACGGCCAGCCGAACGGCGCCTCCGCGACCTGGAACCACCGGTAGTAGTTGGCCGTGTACCCGGCCTCGCGCGAGGCCCGCGCCATGGTGAGGATGTAGCCGTCGTCGGAACTGTTCGCGCCGATCACGTGCCACGCCACGAGGGTGCCCACGACGGTCGCGTCGAGGCCGGTGGGCCGCCACCAGTGGGCGGGCAGCACCCGCCGCGCACGTCGACCGTCGCGAATGTCACCGCGATGCAGGCAGATCAGGGCGATCAGGGTGCACAGCACCGCACCGAGCATCGCCGCGAGCTTCCACCCGCTCGGGCTCGACGAGAACCGGGCATCGATCTCGGCGCGCACCCGCGCGTCGCCCATCCGCGCCCGGTCCAGTTCGGTGTAGACGCCGACCATCTGTGGCCGCACATCGGCATTGACGGTCGTCCGCATCGGCGTCCCGTCGTCCCGAGCCATCCCGGTGAGTTCGGCGGTGGTGCCGGTCGCCGTCGACGTGATCGTCAACGCCCCACAGGCCGCGGCCACGTCTTCCCTTGCGCCACCGGCATTCCCGGATCCAGTGGACCCGCCGGGGTTCGACCCACCGGGCGTGCCCGGGCCGGTGGGCGCGCTGCTGTTCGGTGGTGTCGCGCCTGGTGGTGGCGCGTCCGGGGGAGGTGCCGTTCCCGCCGGGGCCGCTCCGCCGGGCACGTTCGCGGGTCCGCCGGATTGGCCGGCGGGTGGTGTCGCGGCGGGCCCCGCACCACCGGCGAGATCGGTGACCGGAACGCTCAGCAGCAGGCGGTCCCGCAGGACGACCGCGAGGGTGCGGCCGGTGTCGGGGCGGTCCTCGATGCGGGCGACCAGGCCCTTCGACCCGGCGCGCGGCGCTTGCGGTGGCACCGTTGACAGCACGGTGCCACCGGTCATGTCGCGCAGCGCGGTGCACGGCACGCTCAGCTCGAGTGACAGCGGCACGTAGTCCACCAGCGGCGCGCTGAGTTGCAGCGACTGCGGTTGCGGCCAATCCAGGCTCACCCGTTCCTGCCGGACCGGCAGGAACGGCGCAGCCACCGCCAGCACGAACCCGAGGACCCCCGCCACCAGACCGATCACACGCATCCGGCCGAAGCCGGAAGAATCTCCACCCACGAGCACCGATGCTAGCCACGTTCGCCGGATTCGGGCGTATCGATACCGGACCGGGTGCGGCGGTCAGCGCGGGCGGCGCAGTTCGGTGACCGCGATCCGCGCGGCCTCCCCGATGGCCGCGTCGACCACCGGCAGCGTGGGATCGGCGCGGGCCGCACGGGTGAAAACCGCCACGGCGACCGGGGTTTCGCCAGGGAACTCGACCACCGCCACCTCGTTGCGGATCACGCCGATGGTGCCGGTCTTGCCCGCGACAAGCACGTCACGGTGCGGGAAGGCGGCGGCGATCCGGTGCGGCCAGATCTGCCTGCCCATCACCGCGCGCGCGAATGCCGTGTGCTCGGCGGGCAGCAGACGGCCGGTCCACAGCAGACGGAGGAAGCGGGTCATCTCCTCGGGAGTGGTGGCGCTGGCATAGGAGGGGTCGTAGGCCGAGATCGTCCACGCCTCGTCGTTGTCGGCCAGCGCGGCGAAGGCCTCCGCGGTGGTGTGGGTGTCGGTGTCGCGCACCAGACTGCGGTGCTGATCGGCCGTCCCGCCGACCACCCTGGTCTCGATGAGGCCGGACTCGACCGCGAGCTCGATCACCGCGGCCAGGCCGATCTCGCCGAGCAGGACGTCGGCGGCGGCGTTGTCGGAGACCGTCATCATGGAGGTCGCGAGGTCGCGGCGGCTGAGCGTCACCGGATCATGCAGTGCGGCAAGCCCTGTCGGCCCCGGGGTGCACTCGGCCGGGTCGACGGTGATCCGCGCGTGCGGGTCGACACGGCCACCGGCGACCTCCCGGCAGAACGCCACGAACAGCAGCAGCTTGTACACCGACGCGATGACCACGCGTTCACTCCCGCCGACACACACCTCGTCGCCGGAGTCGTCGCAACGGCGCGCGTGCAGCCAGCCGGTGCAGCCCGCGTCGGCGAAGACCGCCCGGATCCGATCGGGCGCCGAGCTCATCGCAGCCGCTCGCGGTACAGCACCCGGTCCAGCGCGCTCGCGTGGCCGGCGGCGTCGGGGCGGCGAATGATCCTGACCCGCAAGGCGACCGACTGCGGCGCGAGGGTCAGCCAGGCGACGCCGGGCGTCGGCGTCGGCGGGGTGGTGGTCAGGCCGAAACTCGTCCCCGCGGCGACGGCGGCCAGCACGGCACGGTCGTCCGGGGCGGGCAGCGGTGGCGCGTCGAGCCCGCGTTCCCGGAGCAGGTCGCGCACTGTGTCGAAGGCGGGCGGGTTGGCCGCGCGCGCCGGATGCGCGAAGTGCAGGCCGGTCAACATGGGGAAGGTGGGCCGTTCGGTGGTGGTGGTCCGATGCTCGGCGGGCACCACCAGCCAGCGCGGCACCTTCACGATCGGCCCCGCCTCGACCCCGTCGACCAGCGCCGGATGCTCGACGACCGCCACATCGCACACCCCCGCCCGCACCTGCGCCACGGCGTCGACAGTCGAGCCGAGCGTGGTCGACACCGTCGCGCCCGACGCGCGCAACGCGGTGACACACGCGGTGACCAGCCGGTCGGGCAGGGCCGCGGTGGCCGCGAACCGCACGGTCCCACTGCGCTGGGCGATGCGCTCGGCCTCGGCACGCAGCCGGTCGGCGTCGTCGACGAGCAGGCGGGCCCGCGGCAGCAACTCCTTGCCCGCGGCGGTGAGCAGCGCGCCCTGGCTGGTGCGGTGGATCAGCTCGAGGCCCAGATCCTGCTCGAGCCGCCGCAGACCCTGCGACAGCGGTGGTTGCGTCATCTGCAGCGCGGCGGCGGCGCGCCCGAAATGGCCCTCGTCGGCGACCGCGACGAAGAACCGGAGATGACGCAGCAGATCCATGCCGGTCATTGAACCAGCGCGCACCGGCCGAGATCCCCGATCAGCGTGGACCGAGCGACCGAACCGCGGTTCATGCGCGCTCGACCAGCGCTGATATCGATGCCGACTCGGACTCGCCGAGGCCGGGTATTGGCCCGGCCGCCGCCGTCGGTGATGTCCTGCAGCGGTGAATTCCTCCGTGATGCCCCTGCGCAGGCGCTTGGCCGCCGCGGCACTGGCGCTGTCCGCCGTCGCCTTCACCGCCTGTTCGAGCGAGACGCCGCCCACTGCCCCCGAGACCTCGACGCCCGCGCCCGCCACGCCCGCGTTCGCCGACCTGGAGTCGAAATACGGTGCCCGCCTGGGCCTGATGGTCATCGACACCGGCAGCGGCCGCACCGTCGGCTATCGCGAGGCCGAACTGTTCCCGATGGCCTCGACGTTCAAGGGCCTGGCGTGCGGCGCCCTGCTCCAGGCGCACCCCCTCGACACCGGCTACTTCGACCAGGTCGTCCACTACACCGCCGCCGACATCGTCGCCAACTCCCCGGAGACGGAGAAACACGTCGACACCGGCATGACCGTCACCGCGCTCTGCGATGCCGCGATCACCCAGTCCGACAACACCGCGGGCAACATGCTGCTCCGACTACTCGGTGGCCCAGCGGGTTTCACCGACTTCCTGCGAAACCTGGGCGACCCCGTCTCCCGGCTGGACCGCTGGGAGACCGAACTCAACACCGCCATCCCCGGCGACGTGCGCGACACCACCACCGCCGCCGCGCTGGCCGCCGACTACCGCGCGCTCGTCCTCGGTGACGCGCTGCGCGAACCCGAGCGCGCCCAGTTGGCCACCTGGCTGAAGGCCAGTCGGACGGGCGCGAAGCGCATCAAGGCCGGCCTGCCCGCGGACTGGACCGTCGGCGACAAGACGGGCACACCGGCCTACGGCTCCGCCCTCGACGTCGCCATCGCCTGGCCACTCAACCGCGCCCCGCTCGTCCTCGCGGTCCTCACCACCAAGCCGGACCAGCACGCCGAGCCGTCCAACGAACTCGTCGCCGAGGCGACGACAGCGGCGCTGTCCGCGCTCAACTGAGCCGCCAGCCCGCCGTCACCGACCGCGCGCACTGCCGGGGCTCGTCGCCCGCCGCCACGAACAGCGCTGTGAGCAGCGGGATTCCGTGGCCGAGCGCGGTCGGTGGCAACGGGCCGGTCGCGACCAGTCCGGCCAGCCCGTGCCCGATGGTCCAGCTCCGCGTGGCCAGCTCCAGCGGATCGATGTCGTCCCGGAACCGCCCCGCCGCCCTGGCCGCGTCGGCGGCGCGCACCAGCCGCTCCAAGGTCGCGTCGGCGGCTCGCGCGTCCTCGAGGTCGAACCCCGCGTCGAACATCACCCGGTAGAGATCGGGGTTGGCCATCGCGTTGGCCAGGTAGGCGGCGCCGAGCGCGGCCAGATCACGCACCGGGTCGGCGGTGTCGGGAACCTCGGCCAATCGCGCCGCCAACCGGGTGAACCCCTCCTGCCGGACCGCTCGCCACAGACCGTCCATCCCGTCGAAGTAGGTGTACACCGCCATCGTCGACACCTCGGTGCCGCGGACGAGCCCGCGCAGCGTCACCGGCTCGCGCTCGCGCAGCAGCAGTGCCGCCCGCTCGATGAGCATCGACCGCACCGCGGGGTTCTTCGTCCTCGCCATGGCGCAAGAATACATATCACTGTTATGTTATTGCCGAAGGCACCTCGACGATGGGAGCGGCGTATGGCTGTGGAACTGATCAATCCCGACGGACTCCCCAAGCCGGAGGTGTATCGGCAGATGGCGGTGGCGACCGGTTCGCGCCTGGTGTTCCTGGCCGGGCAGGTCGCCCGTGACGCCGACGGAAACCCGGTCGGCGCCGGGGATTTCGCCGCGCAGGTGGAGCAGGCGTACCTCAATGTCGAGACGGCACTGGCCGCGGTGGGCGGTTCCTTCGACGACGTCGCGAAGCTGACCATCTACGTCGTCGACTGGAACGCCGACAAATTCCCCCTCCTCGGCGAGGGCGTGGCCAGGGCGGCGGCGCGGCTCGGTGTCGACCCGGTCAAGCCGATCACCCTGCTCGGCGTCGCGGCATTGGGCGAGCCGGATCTGCTCGTGGAGGTCGAGGCGACCGCCGTCCTGCCCTGATCGTCAGCGGGCTCCGGCTATCAGCACGTCGGCACCGGCGGCGCGGTATCGGCCAGGCGCCGTGCCGAATTCACGTTTGAACGCCTTGCTGAAGGCGTATTCGGAGCTGTAGCCGGTGCGCTCGGCCACTGCGGACAGGGGCCGATCGGAGTCGTGGAGCAGGCGCGCCGCGGTGAGCATCCGCCAGCGGGTGAGGTAGGTGAGCGGAGGTTCGCCGACGAGCGTGGTGAAGCGTTTCGCGAAGGCGGCTCGGCTGAGACCCGCTCGGGCGCCGAGGGATTCGACGGTCCACGGATGCGCGGGCTCGTCGTGGACGGCGCGCAGCGCGCGGGAGATGTCGGGGTCGGCGACGGCGGCGGCCCACCCCGTCGTCGCGTCGGTCTCGAGGAGCCACGCGCGCAGCAGATAGAGCAGGAGCAGGTCGAGCAGCGGGGGAACGGCGGCGTCGGCGCCGGGGCGGGTGTCGGTGAGTTCCGCGGCGAGCAGGTCGACGGCGGCGCGCAGGGCGGGGTGGGTGCCGAGCCGGGCCGGAATGTGCACGACCTCGGGCAGTTCGGACAGCAGGGGATGGGTGCGGTCGGTGGCGAGCTGATACGACCCGCACAGCAGGGTCGCGGGCGCGCCGGGCCCTTCGACGAGCCGGATGTCCTCGGGGCCCGCGGTTTCGGTGATCCGGCTGTCGAGCTGGTCGAGCAGGTCGTGGGCGACGCCGCGGGGCATGAACACCGCGTCTCCGGTGCCCAGCGCGACCGGCTCCGCGCCCGGCCGCGTCAACCAGCACGAGCCCTGCAGGACCACATGGAATCCGGCGCTCTCGATCCGCGGGTACCGCCGCCCCCACGGCGCGTGCCGCACGAACAGGCCGGAGGCCGGGCTTCCCGTGCGCGCGGTGGCCAAGACGTCACTCAGCAGATCCATATCCGAAACCATACTGGTGCAGACGATTGGATATCCAGACAAGATTCTGGATGATTTTCTGTCTTTCCACTTCTGCATACGCTGAGTTCATCAGCAGGACGAACAAGGAGTGGGACATGAAGATCGCCGTCTACGGAGCCAGCGGCCACGTCGGGACATTCGCGGTGCGGGAACTGCGCGAGCGCGGTATCGACACGGTCGTGGTCGGCCGCGACGCAGTCCGCCTGGCCGGATTCGACACGGAGGTCAGGGTGGCGGCCGCAGACGATCACGCCGCCCTCGTCACCGCCTTCCGCGATGTCGACGCCGTGATCAGCACGCTGCCCGACTACACCGGCACCGGCGAAGGAGTACTGCGCGCCGCGATCGCGGCGGGCGCCCACTATGTGGACGTCGCGGGCGAACAGCTCTTCGTGCGCACGGTGTTCGACGACTACGGCCCGCTCGCCGAGGCCGCTGGCGTCACCCTCGCCACCGCGACCACCGAGGCTGGCGTCTTCGGCGACCTGCTCGCCCACGTCGGCGCGGCGCGGCTCGGCGGCGCCGACGAGATCGTCCTCAGTCATGTGGCGCTGCCCGGCGGGGAGGGGTCGCGCGGCAGCATGCGCACCGTGCTGCGCAACCTGGACGTCTTCGCCGGCGGCGGACTGTCCTTCTCCGACGGTCGATTCCAGGCCGGCCCGGCACCCCGGCGTGCTGAATTCCTGCTGCCCGGCACCACCGAACCCATTGCCGTGCGCAAGTTTCCGCAGCCCTCCGTGGTGACGATTCCGCGGCACACGAGCGCGGCCTCGGTGGAAGGCGTGCTCGCCGAGTCGATCTTCGAGGTCATCGGCACCATCACCGAGGCCGACCTGGCCGCCGCACCGGAAACACCGTCGGCGCCCGCCGCCTACTCGATGGTCGTCGACATCCGCCACGACGGACAGCTCCTGCGCGGCATCGGCAGCGGACCCGACGCCTATCGCAACAGTGCCCAGCTGGCCGTGGAGGTCGCGACCCGGCTCGCCGCCGGCGCGGGTGCGCCGGGCGCGCACGCACCCGCCGAGCTGTTCGAACCGGTCGAGTTCCTCGACACCCTTGCCCGATTCGGCATGTCCTGGTCCCTGGGATGAAGACACTCGCTCGTGCGGCCGCCGTGCTGCTCGCCGCCCTCGCCCTGGTCGCCTGCGGTGACACCACCGCGACGCGGGAATGGTCGGCGGCGTGGGCGGCCGCCGCCCAGCATCCGGCCACGGCGGCGATGCCGAACTGGTCGATGACGGGGTTCGCCGATCAGACCGTCCGGCAGGTGGTGCGGCTGTCCGAAGGCGGCCCCGCGGTCCGGATCCGGCTTTCCAATCGGTACGGAGCGGCGCCCCTCGCCGTCGCGGGCGTGACCCTCGCACGCAGCGCGGGGGGCGCGGCCGTAGTGGCGGACTCGGTGCGCCCCCTCACACTCGCCGGTTCGGGTGCGTTCGAGATCGCTTCGGGCGCCGAGGTTTCCAGCGACGCCGTGGACCTGCCCGTCAGCGCGGGAGAGGCCGTCACCGTGACGCTGTACTTCGCAGCGCTCACCGGGCCTGCCACCCAGCATGCCCAGGCCGCCGCCACGAGCTACCGCGCCCAGGGCGACCGGACCGCCGATCCGTCCTCGGCGGCCTTCACCGAGACCTCTCAGTCCTGGTACTACTTGACGGGCGTCGACGCGGTCGACACCGATTGGGCCGGCGATGTCGTCGTCGCGTTCGGTGACTCGATCACCGACGGCTACCGTTCCGGCGTCGACGCCGACCAGCGCTACCCCGACCACCTCGCCCGCCACCTCACCGCGGCGGGCCGAACCGGCGCGGTCGTCAACGCGGGGATCAGCGGCAACCGGTTGCTCACCGATTCGACTGTTCTCGGCGAGAGCGGGCTCACCCGCTTCCGGCGCGATGTCCTCGCGCAGCCCGGCGTCGACACGGTCGTGGTGCTGATCGGCATCAACGACATCGGGCTCGCCGACACGGTCGGCCCGGACGGTGTGCTCTCCCCGCAGGTTTCGGCCGAACAACTCGTCGCCGGGTACCGCCGTCTGATCGATGAGGCGCATGCGGTCGGGGTCCGCGCAGTCGGTGCGACCATGCTCCCGTTCGCGGGATCGCCCTACTACTCGGCCGCCAAGGACCGGGTGCGCGAGGAGGTGAACAGCTGGATCCGCACGGCGGGAGCGTTCGACGCCGTGGTCGATCTGGCTCGCGCCATGGCGGATCCGGCCGACGGCGCGCGGCTGGCTCCGGCCTACGACAGCGGAGATCACCTGCATCCCAATAACTCCGGTTATGGCGCTATGGCGATCGCGACAGGCGAGACGCTTTGTGCATAACCGCAGGTCGTCGTTCGGTGCTCATGCCGATTCGGTAACGAATCGCATACGAACAGATGATGAACCCTCGCTGCTCGAGTGGCAGGCGTGGCGAGGGCTCGTTATGCTCCCATCGATATCGAAACGGGCTGCCGTGCTGCGTGTTTGGTTGGACGATTGGTGGTTGGGGGCCTGTGAGTACTGCGGAAGTCGAGCCGATGGCGCAGGCGGCGACAGGTGCGGAAGCCACCGGCGCGACCACGGGCTACGTGGTGCTGGGCGCAGGCGTGGCCGTGGCCGCCATCGCGGGCGTCACCGCGTTCTTCGCGCCACCGGCCATCGGCATCCCGGTACTCGCCGCCGCGCTCACGCTGGCCCTGGTCGGCTGCCCCGCGATCTTCGTCGCGGTGCGGCAGCGCGCGAAGGCCAGGGCCGCGCAGGATCTCGCCCGCCGCGCCGAGGAACAGCGGACCGCCACCATCGCCGAGGCGAGTCAGCGGATCGCCCAGGCCGAGGAACACGCCACCCACTACGCGTGGGAAGCGCAGGAGAACGGCCGCCGCGGTGCCGCCGCGCTGGCCGCCTTCGCCGGCGCCGCGGGCCGCATCCAGGCCATGACCACCAGCATGCTGGCCGAACTGCGCGAGATGGAACACCGCCACGCCGACCCGCGCGTGCTCACCGACCTGCTGCACATCGACCACCGCACCGCCCAGACCGGCAGGCTCGCCGACAGCATCGCGGTCCTCAGCGGGGCGCGGACCGGGCGCCGCTGGGCGAAACCGATCGCGATGGAATCGATTCTGCGCGGCGCGATGGGCCGTGTCGCCGGCTATCAGCGCGTGCGGTTGCGTGCGGTGGCCGAGGTCGGCGTCGCCGGGCACGCCGCCGAGGGCGTCATGCACGCGCTGGCCGAGCTCCTCGACAACGCCTGCAACTTCTCCCCGCCCACCACCGAGGTGCACGTCTACGCCGCCGAAGTGCCCGCGGGCGTGGTGATCACGATCGAGGACAGCGGCCTGGTGATGAGCGAATCGGCACTGCGCCGCGCCGAGGCCGCGGTGAGTGGGCGCGAGCCCAAGGGCAAGGGCGCCGACCTGACCTCGCTCTCGGGCACCCGGCTCGGCCTCGCGGTCGTCGGGCACCTGGCCCGCAAGCACGAGCTCACCGTCTCCTACCGCCCCTCCGCGATCGGCGGCACCGCCGTCGTCGTGGTGATCCCGCGCGAGCTCACCGCCCGCGCCGAGCGCCGCAGCCGCGGGACCACCCAGGTGCAGGCGCCGACACCGCGACCCACCGAACCCCAGCTCACCACGCTGGAGCAGTTCGACTCGCTGAGCCAGTTCGACGCGCCGACCCCGCGTGCGCAACACGCCAGGACCTCGGACATGCCGACGGTGTCCACCTCACCCGCGCTGCCCAAGCGACGCAGGGGCGACACCCTGGCCAAAGTCCATCCCGATGGCCTGGCGAGCACGCAGGCCGCCGACACCTCACCGGCCAAGCCGGCCGCCCTCGGCGCGTTCCAGCGGTCGGCACCGGGCCGCGCGGCCGCCCCCGCTCCCGACCACATGGAGGACCGATGACCACCACCGCCTCGACGAACCTCGCCTGGCTGCTCGAAAAGCTGCTCGCCCGCACCCCGCGGACCCGGCACGCCCTGCTGCTCTCCGGCGACGGCCTGAAGATCTGCCACACACCGGAACTCGACGTCGATCGCGCCGACCAGCTCGCCGCGATCGCCGCCGGATTCCAGAGCCTGTCGCACGGGGCCTCCGTCGAGTTCGGTGACGGGCGTGGCGGCGTGCGCCAGTCGATGACCGAGTTCTACGGCGGCATCCTGTTCGTGGTCGAGGCGGGACGCGGCGCGCACCTGGCGGTGGTCGCCGCCGAGGACGCCGACGCGGGCCTGGTCGGGCACACGATGCACGAGCTGGTCGAACAGCTCGGCGAGCATATGTCCGCCCAGCCCCGACGCGGAGCGCCGAATTGAACAGGCCCGGCCGCGACGACGATCCCGACCGGTTCTACACGCTCACCGGCGGGCGTGCCCCGGCCACCGAGGATTTCGACCTGGTCACCCTGATCGTCACCGAGTCCGGGCCGTCGGCGGGCATGTCGTCGGAGCAGGTGGCGATCCTGGAGATGTGCCGCGCGCCGACGGCGGTCGTCGAGGTGGCGGCCGAACTGCGGCTGCCGGTCGGCGTCGCCACCGTGCTGCTGGCCGACCTGCTGCACGCGGGCAAGATCACGATCCGTCCGCCGCTGTCCGCGGCGATGACACTGGATGCCTCCACCCTCGAGAAGGTGCTCGTTGGACTTCGCAAGCTCTGAGACCGCGCCCACGCGGTCGCTGGCCCCGCTGCACAGCACGGCCATGCACGGGTTGAAGATCGTGGTCATCGGCGGATTCGGGGTCGGCAAGACGACGCTGGTGCGCTCGGTGAGCGAGATCCGCCCGCTGGACACCGAGGCCACCATGACCGACGTCTCCGAAGGTGTCGACGACGCCACCGCCGTCCCCGGAAAGTCCACCACCACCGTGGCTTTCGACTTCGGCCGGATCACCCTCGACGACGAGCACGTGCTGTACCTGTTCGGCGCGCCCGGCCAGCAGCGGTTCTGGTTCCTGTGGGACCGCCTGTTCACCGGTGCCCTGGGCGCCATCGTGCTGGTGGACCAGCGCCGGATCAGCGACTCGTGGTACGCGATCGACCGGCTCGAACACCAGGGCACACCGTTCGTGGTGGCCTGCAACGACTTCGGTGACTCGCACGCGCCCGAGGTGGTGCGCGACGCACTCGATCTCGACCCCGCGGTACCGCTGCTGATGTGTGACGCGCGCTCGCGCGAATCCAGCAAGCAGGTGCTGATCGCGCTGGTCGAACACCTGTATTCCGCTGTTCCGCAAGGGGAAACCGTCTGATGAGCACACCCACCGGCGCCTGCCCGATCACCGGCGCGGTGCCGCTGAGCGGTCCCGAGTTCCACATCGAGCCGCACGAGGTCTACCGCAGGATGCGTCGCGACCACGGCCCGGTGGTCGCGGTGGAGCTGCCCGGCGGGTTTCCGGCGTGGCTGATCATCGGCTATCGCGAACTGCACCAGGTGACCAGCGATCCGCTGCTGTTCCCGCGCGATGTGTCGCTGTGGAACCAGTGGGGCCGGGTGCCCGAGGACTGGCCGCTGCTGCCGATGGTCGGCAGGCCGATGCCCTCGATCTACTTCACCGCGGGCGCCGAACACCGCAGGCACCTGGCCATGGTGGAGCCCGCGCTCGACGCCGTCGATCACTACGAATTGCGCCGTGCCTGTGAGGAACTCGCCGACGGCCTGATCGACCGGTTCTGCGGTCGCGGCAGCGCCGACCTGGTCGCCGAGTTCGCCGAGCCGCTGCCGGTGCTGGCGCTCGGCCGCATCCTCGGCCTGCCCGACAGCGAGGCCGCCGACCTCGCCCTGACGATGAAGCAGCTCGCCGACGGCGGCGCCGACGCCCAGGCCGGCCACATGCGCTTCGCCGAACACATGGCGCGCCTCGTGGCGGCCAAGAAGGCAAGGCCCGCAGGCGATCTGGTGTCGCTGATGCTGGCCGACCCGGAACCGTTCACCGACGAGGAGTACATGAACGACCTGATGGCGATCACCGCCGCGGGTCATCTCACCACCGCCGACTGGCTCGGCAGCTCCATGCGGCTGATGCTCGTCGACGACCGGTTCGCGGCCGCGCTCGGCGGCGGCAGGCGCAGCGTAGGGCAGGCCATGAGCGAGGTTCTCTGGGAAGAGGGCCCGACCTCGATCCTGGCGGGCCGGTGGGCCGCGCGCGACACCCGCCTGGCCGACCAGACCATCCGGGCGGGCGACATGCTGCTGCTCGGACTGGCCGCCGCCAATCTCGACCCGCACATCCGGCAGTCGTTCAGCGACGGCGACACGGTGCCGACCGGCAACAACGCCCACTTCGCGTTCAGCTACGGCGAATACCGCTGCCCGTTCCCGGCGCAGCAGATCGCCGAGATCATCGCCAGGACCGGGATCGAGGTGCTGCTCGACCGGCTCCCCGATGTCGACCTGGCCGTACCCGCCGACCAGCTCACCCGGCGACCTTCGGCTTTCCTTCGGGGCATGACCGCACTGCCCGTTCGTTTCACACCTGTTCGACCCGTCGGAGGTTCTTCGTGAGTTCGCAATGCCCCTTCTCCATCGACCCGATGGTCGGTGACCTCGACGGAGAGACCGCCCGACTCCGCGCCCAGGGCCCGATCACCCAGATCGACCTGCTCGGCGTCACCGCCTGGACCGTCACCGACCACGCCGTGGCCCGCCAGCTGACCACCGACACCCGCCTGGTGAAGGACATCCACGCCTGGAAGCTGTGGACCGACGGGGTGGTCACCAACCAGTGGCCGCTGATCGGCATGGTCGACGTGGACCGCTCCATGTTCAACGTCGACGGCGTCGAACACCGCAGGCTGCGGCTCAAGACCGCGCAGGCCCTGGCCCCGCGCCGGCTCGAGGAACTGCGCCCGGTGATCGAACAGCTCACCCTCGAACTGCTCGACGACCTCGCGGCCGCGGGCGCCGACGGGACGCCGGTGGACCTCAAGGAGGTCTTCGCCTACCCGCTGCCGATGCGGGTGGTCGGCGACCTGATGGGCGTCGCCCGCGCGGATCACGCCCAGCTGCTCGACTGGTACAAGAAGTTCTTCTCGGTGATGACTCCGCAGGACGAGCGCCTGCGGGTGATCGGCGAGCTCGACGTGTACTTCACCGAGCAGGTCCGCCAGAAGATCGCGAACCCCGGTGACGACCTCACCTCGGCGTTCATCGTCGCCGACGAGGGCGGCGAGCCGCTCACCGAGGAGGAGGCGATCGGCAACATCAAGGCCCTCGTCGCCGCCGGGCACGAGACCACCGTCAGCCTCATCGTCAACACCGTGCGCGCCCTGCTCAACGAACCCGAGCAGCTGGCGAAAGTGCTTGCCGGCGACGTGGAATGGAAGCAGGTGATCGAGGAGTCGCTGCGCTGGGACGGCCCGGTCTCGCATCTGCTGATGCGCTTCGCCACCGAGGACATCACCGTCGGCGACACCGTGATCGCCAAGGGTGACGGCGTGGTGATGTCCTACCGCGCCATCGGCCGCGACACCGCCGTGCACGGCGAGACCGCCGACGACTTCGACGTGACCCGCGCGACCGCCAACCGCCACCTGGCCTTCGGCTACGGTCCGCACATCTGCCCCGGCGCCGCCCTGTCGCGACTGGAGGCCGCGATCGCGCTGCCCGCGCTGTTCGCCCGCTTCCCGAACCTGCGGCTGGCCGTGCCCGACAGCGAGCTCGGCAATCTGCCGGTGCTGACGCAGAACGATCTGGCCGCGCTGCCGATCATCCTGAACTGACCGGCGTCGCGTCGCGCCCGGTGGTCTTTCGCCGGGCGCGACGCACCTATGCCTACAACCCGAGATCGCGCCCGATGAGTTCCTTCATGATCTCGTTCGAGCCGGCCCAGATCTTGGTGACCCTGGCGTCCATCCACGCCCGCGCCACCCGGTATTCGCGCATGTAGCCGTAGCCGCCGTGCAGCTGCACGCAGGCGTCGAGCACCTCGTTCTGCACCTGCGCCGACCACCACTTGGCCTTGGCCGCGTCGACCGCGGACAGCTTGCCCTCGGCGTGCGCCGCGATGCCCTGATCGACGAACGCCTGCGTCACTTCGAGTTTCGTGACGAGCTCGGCGAAGAGGAACTTGTTGTACTGGAAGCTGCCGATCTGCTGGCCGAAGGCCTTGCGCTCCTTGGCGTAGGCCAGGGTCTCCTCCAGGATCGCCGCGGCGTGGGCGGTGTTGGAGATCGCGGCGCCGATGCGCTCCTGCGGCAGGCGCTCCATCATGGCGATGAAGCCGCGGTCGACCTCACCGATCCGGTTGGCGTCCGGGACGCGGACATTGTCGAAGAACAGTTCGGCGGTGTCGGATTCGGGCTGACCGACCTTGTCGAGCTTGCGCCCGCGGGTGAAGCCGTCCATGCCGTTCTCGACCGCGAACAGGGTGATGCCCTTGGCCTTCTTCTCCGGGCTGGTGCGGGCGGCGACGATCACCAGGTCGGCGTTGAAACCGTTGGTGATGAACGTCTTCGAGCCGTTCACGATCCAGTCGTCGCCGTCGCGGACCGCGGTGGTCTTGAGCGCGGCCAGGTCCGAGCCACCCGAGGGCTCGGTCATGCCGATCGCGGTGACGATCTCGCCCGTGCAGAACTTGGGCAGCCAGCGCCGCTTCTGCTCGTCGGTGGTCAGCTCCACCAGGTAGGGCGCGCACACGTCGTAGTGGATGCCGAACGAGGACGACAGCGCCGCGCTCGCCTTGGCCAGTTCCTCGCCGAGCACCGCGGCGAACCGGTAGTCGCCCGCGTCGCTGCCGCCGAACTCCTCCGGCACGCCGAGCCCGAGGTAGCCGAGTTCGCCTGCCGCCAGCCAGGTCTCGCGGTCGATGGCCCGCTCCTCGGCGAACCGCTCGGCGTTCGGCTCGATCGAGCGCTTGACGAATTCGGCGACCGAGGCGCGGAAGGCCTCGTGGTCCTCGGAGTAGATGGTGCGCTGCATGGGTTTCCTTTCGGTTCCTACTGTTCGGGCCGTTCGCCCAGCAGAACCAGCGACGCCTGGACGACCTTGGCCGCGTCGGGTTCCTCGCCGCTGATCACATCGGCGTAGATGAAGGTCTCGGTGATCCGGGCCAGCAACAGGGCCGCCTCCGGCACCGGCAGCGGGGGATCGACAGTGCCCGCGGCGATCTCGGTGGTGAGCAGCTCGGCGATGAACGCGACGAAACGGCGCTGCACCGAGCCCGCCTGGGTGGTGAGCAGCCGCAGCGCGCGTTCGGGTTCGCGGCGCAGGAACTGGCGGAAGGCATCGGAGGTGTTGACCGCCAGCGCGAAATCGCCGAGGACACCGGCGATCCGGCGCGCGCCATGGCCGGTGTTCGCGGCGACGGCGCGCCGCAACGTGGGCTCGGCGACCGACCAGATCACCTCGGCCAGGAGTTCGTCGCGGCCGCCGACCCAGCGGAACAGCGTCGCGCGGTTCACGCCGAGCTCGTCGGCGAGTTCCTTCATCTCGAGCCTACGGCCCGCCAGGAACCCCGAGCGGGCGGCCTTGAAGGCGGTGATGGCGTCGGGACGCGCGGCGAGGTCGTCGAGGCGTTTGCCCAGCGCGGTCTGTTCGGTCACGTCACCTCCCGGTGCAACATTTCCCTCAGTGTATGGGGTGTGCAACATCTGTCAATATGTCGCATGGTGCCGGGCATGAAAAAACTCCCCGGTCACGAAGACCGGGGAGTTCCTGGTAGCCCCGACGGGATTTGAACCCGCGCTACCGCCTTGAGAGGGCGGCGTCCTAGGCCGCTAGACGACGGGGCCAGAACAACGATTCACCTGGGCGAACCGCGCGGATCATACGATAGCCGACGACCGGGCAATCGACCAAAACGGCTGGTCGGCCACCCGCGCGCCGGGCCCGCGTCCGAAGATTAGCGTTGGCAAACAAGCTTGTATTCAATACATGCTGGTTCCATACTGGAGCTGTGAGTGCTGCGGTTTCCCGTCGATACGACTCCGCGCTGCGTCAGGACATGGCGGCCCGGACGCGCGCCGCGGTGTTCGAGGCGGCAGGCCGGATCTTCGTCGAGCGCGGGTGGGAGGGCACGTCCATGCGCGACATCGCCCGCGCGGCCGGCTGCTCGGTGGAAACGGTGTACTCCAAGGTCGGCAACAAGGCAGCGCTGTTGAAGGCGCTGCTCGATGTGGCGGTGGTCGGTGACGATGCCGCGGTGGCACTCGCCGATCGCCCGTGGTTCGGCGTGGACGGGGACCGCCCGCTCGACGAGCGCGCCGCCGAACTCGCGGTGCTCGTGGCGGCGATCTACCGGCGCACCGCGCCGCTGCGCCGCGTTCTCGACATCGCGGCCGAGGGCAATGCCGAATTGCGCGAACTGGACGCGAAATGCCGCCGGGACGAGCGGATTTCACGGACCGCGATCGTGTCCGCCTTCGCGGGCCGACCGCTCACCGAGGTGGAGGCCGACGGGATCCAGGGCGTGTTCAGCAACGAGATGTACCTGTTGCTGACGCGCCGATCCGGCTGGACCCACGAGCAGTACCAGGACTGGGCGGCGGCGACGGTGGTGCGGCTGCTCGATCTTCGCGAGAAGAGGGACCATCATGAAAGTCCACACCGATCCGGCGGGCCCGGCTGACACCAGGGTCATGGGCATCGTGCACTCCGCGCTGCGGCGCGATCTCGGACGTGCGCACGCGGTGCTGGCCGAATGGCCGTACCCGTTCGACGACCAACGCCACGCGGTGGCCGACCATCTCGTCTGGATGATGGACTTCCTGCACCATCATCACGATTCCGAGGACGAGCATCTCTATCCGATCGTGCGGGCCCGCAATCCAGCCGTCCAGCCACTGCTGGACCGGATGGACGCCGACCATCGGTCCATCCTGCCCGCGATGGCGGCGGTGACCTCGACGGCCACCGATTACCGGCGCTCCGCCGATGCCCGCGAAGCGCTGCTCGGGGCACTGGAAGACCTTCGGGCGCTGCTCTTTCCGCATCTCGAGCGCGAGGAGGAGCGGATGATGCCGATCGTGTCGGAGACGATCACCGAGGCCGAATGGCGGGAGTGGGACGACCGCTACAACGTGAAACCGCTCGGCCCGCTGGAACTCTCCGATCAGGGCCTGTTCATCCTCGACGGACTCGACGGCGCCGACCGCGCGGCGATCACCGAGCTGGTGCCCGCGATCCCGCGCTGGATCATCCTGCACCTGATGATCCGCCGCTATCGGCGACAGGCCTTCCGCCGCTGGCGCAGCCGCGAATTCTCCTCGCTGCGAACGACATTGCGTGGCAGGCAGGAAGAGGTGACCGCGGCCTCGCCCGCCGCCGTCTGGAATGTGCTCGCCGATGTCACCCGGGTCGGCGAATGGAGTCACGAGTGCCGTGGCGCGCGCTGGCTCGACGGCGCGGACGGCGCGGTCGTCGGTGCCCGCTTCGTCGGTTCGAGCAAGTCCGGCGTCATGCGCTGGCGCCGCAAGTGCACGATCACCGTCGCGCGACCCGGCCGTGAGCTGGCGTGGACCACCCACGGCGGCGTCTACGGCGACCACACGGAATGGCGGTACACCCTGGAACCCACCGCCACGGGCACCCGCATCGTCCAGACCTATCGGGTCCTGGCGATGCCGCTGTGGTTCGACCGGCTCGCGTGGCTGAGCACCCCCGCCCACCACGACCGCCGCGACGCCCTGCACGGCGACCTGGCCCGCCTGGCTCGCCTCGCGGAAGCGGCCGAGCGCACCGGAGCCGAGCTGCCGTGAAGACGGCACTGTCGCGCCGGCGTCCCCGGGTCGAGGTCGGCGTCGTCGACCCGAGCCTGCACTGCCGGTTCGTGCCCGACTTCACCCAGCGCAATGCGCGATACCTCGCGGCCGCCACGGGCGCCGATTCGCTGTGGACCATCGATCATCTGATCGGCTTGTTCCCCTCGTCGGTGTGGAAGCCCGAGAGTGTCGGCGGTGCTCGCATCGCGCCACACGCCGACGCGTACTACGACCCGTGGACCCTGCTCGGCCACGCGGCCGCGCGAACCCGGTGGCGTCGGCTCCGGCTCGGCGTCGGCGTCACCGACGCGGGCCGCAGGCATCCCGCGGTCACCGCGCAGGCGGCGGCGACGCTGCACCATCTCAGCGGTGGCCGGGCGATTCTCGGGATCGGGCCGGGGGAGCGCGAGAACAACGAGCCCTACGGCGTCGACTGGAGCCGACCGGTGGCCCGGTTCGAAGAGGCGGTCGCGACGATTCGGGCGCTGTGGGCATCGAGAGGTGAGCCGATCTCCCGCGATTCGGAGTTCTTCCCCCTGCGCGACGCGGTCTTCGCGCTGCCGCCACATCGTGGCACGTGGCCCGAGATCTGGATGGGGGCGCACGGGCCACGGATGTTGCGGGCCGCCGGGCGATACGCCGACGCGTGGTTGCCCGCCTTTCCGAGCAGCCCGGCCGAGTACGGCGACAAACTGTCGGTGATTCGGTCCGCGGCCGCCGACGCCGGTCGCGACCCTGCCTCGATCCGGGCCGCGGGCTGGATGTTCGTCGTCACGGCCAGGACGCCCGCGATCGTCGACGAGCTTCTCGGCTCGCCGGTGATCCGGGCCTACTCGCTCGCCGCGTCGGCGCGGGCATGGGCGCGCCACGGCGTGGACCATCCGTTGGGTCCGACGTTCTCCGGTGCGCAGGACATCCTCCCGCAGACCATCGACGAAGCCACCGCGCTGGAGTACGGCCGACGCGTACCGGACGCGCTGATTCGTGACTGGTTGCTCGTCGGAACGCCCGCGGAGGTGCTCGACCAGCTTGCCGAACGGCGCGAGCACGGGCTGACCTACGTCGTGATGATCGACCTCGGGGCCTGTCATCCGCGCCTGAGTGCGGGACTGCGCACGGCGGCGTCGTTCGCGAAGGTTGTCCGTGGTGTTCGCCGGTTGTAGTGATTGCCGATAACGCGAAAATGCTTCTCCGGCCGCCGATGGGGCCTTACTACTAGCCGCTCGCACGAGAGATGGTTGACGCCGGGTCGGTGGCCGGGGACTGTAGAGCGATGGCTGGAGGCGAGCTGCGGCACGGGGTCGAACTGTCCAATCTCGATCAGCCGTTGTTCGACGGCGCCGAGGCGACCAAGCGCGACTTGGTGGACTACCTGGAGTTCGTCGGGGAGCGGTTGCTGCGGGTGCTGCGCGGGCGGCCGCTGTCGGTCGTGCGGGTGCGGCCGGGGCAGGAGCCGTTCATGCAGAAGAATCTGCCGAAGTACACGCCGGACTGGGTGCCACGGACGACGGTGTGGGCGGAGAGCTCGCGGCGCGAGATCACCTACGCGCTGGCCGACGACCTGCGGACCCTGATCTGGTTCGGCAATCAGCGCGCGGTCGAGTATCACCCGACCCTGTTCCTCGCGGAGTCCGCGCCCGCACCCACCCACCTGGTGCTCGATCTCGATCCCTCGCCCGGTCAGACCTTCGCCGACGCGGTGGCGGGGGCGCGGCTGATCCGGGACGCCCTGGAAGCCGACGGGCTGGCGGGCGCGGTGAAGACGAGTGGTTCCAAAGGGCTGCACGTGTTCGTTCCGCTGGCGCCCGGGGTCGACGTGGAGGACGCGGCCGCGGCGACCAGGGCGGTCGCGGCGCGGGCCGAGCGGATCGACCCGGCGGTGGGGACGACGGCGTTCATCCGGGAGGACCGCCACGGCAAGGTGTTCCTCGACGCCACGCGTGCCGGCGGCGCCACGGTGGCCGCGGCCTACAGCCCGCGGATCCGGCCCGGCGTCACCGTGTCGTTCCCGCTGCGCTGGCGTGATCTCGACGACGTGACGCCGGCCGACTTCACCCTGCGCACCGTGCCGGACCTGCTCGGCGAGGACGATCCCTGGCAGTCGGAAATGCCCGAGCCACAACAACTTCCCGCGGATCTCGTCGAGGAGGGGCACACCATTCCGGTGGCCAGGGTGCAGGCCATGCACGAGGGGAAGCGGCGGGCACGCGCCCGCCGCGACGCGAACTAGCCCCCGGTCTCCGGAGACGGGTTTTCGACAGCGGGGGCGGTGGGTAGTCAGGTCAGGGGAGTTGCCCCGCTGTGACCGGTCGGGCCGCACTGCCACGGTGCCGACGGTCGTCCCTGGCTGATCGGCGCCGGAACCTCGTCGAATCAACAGCCAGGAGAATCATGCGTTCCGTCACTGTCGGTGCCGTCGCGGCCGCCGTCGCCGCCACCCTCGCCTGCCTCGCCGGCCCAGCCACCGCCGCTGACAACCCCGCCGAGCCCAACGAGATCATCACCGTCGACCTCAACGTGCTCGGCTGCTCCATCGGCGCCGGGCTCGGTGGCGAACTCGCCGCCGCGTTCACCGGAGCCACCACAGGTTCCGCGACCGGCTCGAGCAGCAGCGTCGACACCGGCCTGGCCACTCGCCTGCGCGCCGCGGGCTGCCTGCCTTGGAAGTAGCCCGGACACCACCGCGCGCCGAGCCACCGGGAACCAGCCCGGTGGCTCGGCGCGTGTCGCGCTCAGCCGGCCGACAGCGCGTCGATGGCCGCCTGAAGTTTCGTGGCGGCTTCCGCGGCAACGGGTTTCAGCGCCGGGTCGGCGCTGACCTGCACCATGAGTTCGGGATTCATCGCTTCGACGATGACCTCGCCCGCGGTGTCGCGGGAGCGGCGCACGACCACATTGCAGGGCAGCAGCAGCCCGATCTGCCGGTCGACCTCGACGGCGCGGTGTGCCAGGGGCGGATTGCAGGCGCCCAGGATGCGGTAGTCCTCCATCTCGTGGCCGAGTTTGGCGTGCAGCGTGGCGCGCATGTCGATCTCGGTGAGCACGCCGAAACCCTGCGCCGCCAGCGCCGCTCTGGTGCGCTCGACGGCGTCGTCGAAGTCCGTGGTCAAGGTGGTGGCCAGGGCGAGGTCGGTCATGGTCGCTCCTTCGGGTGGACGGGGTGGTGCGGGCCGGTCGCGCGGGCGGTCCGAGCGCCAGGGTAGGCGCAGGCGGACGACAACGGCCCGATGACCGTCGGGAGGTCATCGGGCCGTTTAGGCGGAGCGGTACTTACTTGCCGAGGGCGGCGACGCCGGCCTGGGCGAACTTCTCGTCCAGGTCGCCGCTGGGGGCGCCGGCCACGCCGATGCCGGCGATCGGGGCGTTGCCGGCCTTCACCGGCGCGCCGCCGCCGAGGAAGAGGGTGCCGTCGATGTCGGCCAGGTGGGGAGCGGACTCGAGGCGCTTGGCCAGCTCGGTGGTCGGCGCGTTCCAGGAGACGGCGGTGAAGGCCTTCTGCTGGGCGGCGTCGTAGGACTGCGGGCCCGCGCCGTCGCCGCGCAGGGTGACGATGACATTGCCGTTGCGGTCGACGACCGCGACGCTGACCCGCTGGTTCTCCTTGGCCGCGGCGTCGAGTGCGGTCTGCGCGGCCTTGGTGGCGGCCGCGATCGACAGGTGGGTCGACTGGGTCAGGTTGGCGTCGGCGGCGTCGGCCACGACCGGGGTGCGGGTGGCCGGGTCCTGATCCTGGGCCTGCACGGTCACGACACCGACCACACCGGCGGCGATCACACCGGCGGCGGCGCCGGCGACGATGAGGCGGTTGCGGGTGCTGGACTTGGCGGTCATGGCTGCTCCTGATCGGATCTCGGCCTGCCGGCTCGGTGCCGTGGCCTGTTGATATCCATCCTGTTCGCCCGGCGCCCCGCGCGAATCGACGAAGTGGCTGTACTTGCGCGGCCGGATCGGGCGACACCGGGGTCAACCGATCGGTTGACCCGGGGGGCCGGATCGGCGGGGGAGAATGGAGGAGTTTGCCCACCCGCGCGTCACGGACGGAGGTACCGATGCGGAGCACGCTCGGCGACCAGAGCGACGATACGCGGCTGCTCACCGTCATCGTGTACAGCGCGTTCTATGTGCTGCTCGCCGCCTCGCTGATGCGCTGGCTGATCCGGCACAGCGAGACCCGCTCGACGCCGCTGGTCGTCACGCTCGCCGTGCTGCTCGCGGTGCTGTACGCGATGAGCGAGCTGCGGAACTCGCACCGGGTGGTGTGGTTCGCGCTGCTGGTGGCCACCTGGTCGGTGCTGGTCGTCCTCGCGCCGAGCTTCGCCTGGTGCGCGGTGCCGCTGGTCTACACCGGGCTGCGCATCCTGTCGGTGCGGATCGCGGTGACGCTGGTCGTCGCGCTCACCGCGCTCGTGGTGGTCAGCCAGGTGCGGATAGCAGGCTGGCTCGACCCGAACCTCGTGCTCGCCCCGCCCGCGGTGGCCGCGGTGACGACGGTGCTGTTCGTCGGCATGCGCAGACACACCGAACAGCAGGCCGCGCTCATCGACGATCTGGTGCGCACCAGAGCGGAACTGGCCGAGACCGAGCGCCGCGAGGGCACCCTCGCCGAACGGGAACGGCTGGCGATGGAGATCCACGACACCCTCGCGCAGGGACTGTCCAGCCAGCGCATGCTCCTGCAGGCCGCCGACCTGGTGTGGGACACCGATCCGGCCCTCGCGCGCGCCCACCTGCGCACCGCCGCCGAGATCGCCGAACGCGACCTCACCGAAGCCCGCCGCTTCGTGCACGACCTCGCGCCCGCCGACCTGGCCGCAGGCGGTTCGCTCGCCGCCGCCCTGACCGCGCTCGCCGAGCGCGAGACCACCGCCCAGCTGACGGTGCGCTGTCATCTGGAGGGGACGCCGGGGCCGCTGCCGCAGCGGGTGGAGGCCACCCTGTTGCGCGTGGCGCAGGGCGCGCTGGCCAATGTCCGCGAGCACGCGGGCGCCACGACCGCGACCATCACGCTGACGAGTCTCGACGATCAGATCGTGCTCGACGTGGCCGACGACGGCCGCGGCTTCGACCCCGACGACCTGGCCGATCCGGCCGAACACCGCGGCCACGGGCTGCCCGCGATCCGCGCGCGGGTGCGTCAGCTCGGCGGGAGCTGGGCGATCGAATCGGCGCCGGGCGACGGCACCGTTCTCTCGGTCGCGATCCCGCTGGCGGTGGGCTGAGGCGTTCGGCCGAGCGCCCGGCACCGCGCTAGCATCGGCACTTGTGAATCCCCCCGTGCGCCTGTTGATCTGCGACGATCACGCCGTCGTCCGCGCCGGACTGCGGGCGCTGTTGTCGAGCGCGCCCGATATCGAGGTGATCGGGGAGGCCGCCGACGGCCCGGCCGCGGTCGCGCTCGCCGCGAGCCTGCGCCCGGATGTGGTGCTCATGGATCTGCAGCTGGGCGCCGACATGGACGGCGTGGCCGCGACCAGGCACATCACCGCTCAGCCCGCCCCGGCGCCGCACGTCCTGGTGCTCACCACCTACGACACCGACGCCGACATCACCAGGGCGATCGAGGCGGGCGCCACGGGCTACCTGCTCAAGGCCGAGCGCCCCGAGGAACTCTTCGCCGCCATCCACGCCGCCGCGAGCGGGCAGACCACCCTGTCGGCGCCGGTCGCGGCGAAGGTGATGGCCAAGATGCGCAATCCTGGCCCGACGCTCACCGCCAGGGAATGCGACATCCTCGGCCAGCTCGCCCAGGGCCTCGGCAATCGCGAGATCGCCAAGGCGCTGCACATCAGCGAGGCCACGGTGAAGACCCACCTCGGCCGCATCTACGACAAGCTCGGCGTCGACACCAGGGCCGCGGCGGTCGCGGTGGCGACCGAGCGCAGGCTGCTGGCCTGACCGCGCTGTAACGATCCGGCGGCCCGGGGCTCTGAACAACGTCACCGACAGCATCGCCGAGCGAACGAGAGGAGCTTCGCGGCATGGACTGCGACGAATTCGTCGAGCTGGTCACCCGGTTCCTCGACGGCGCTCTCGACGCCGACACCGAGTGGCGCTTCCGCGACCACCTCGCCGTCTGCGAGGGCTGCGAGATCTACCTCGAGCAGATCCGTCGCACCATCCGTGACGTAGGCACACTCGAGCCCGAACAGCTGTCCGGGCCGGCCCGCGCCACGTTGCTGACGGCGTTCCGCGACTGGCACGAGCGCGGCTGAGCCCCCGGGGTCAGGCCGGGGTGAGGGTGGCCGCGCCGAACGACACGTGGAAGCGCGCGCACCAGATGCTCACCGATGTCAGCGTCGACAGGTCGGTGCCCGCGGGCAGCTCGTAGTTCTGGTTGCCCTCGTTGCCTTTGAGCGCGCCCAGGTCCACGTGCTCGCCGTCGTCGAAGTTGTGCCAGTCGTCGGCGATCACCGGCTGATCGGTCAGCCACACTCGCAGCGCGGGCCCGTCGGAGGTGCGCAGGTCGCTGATCCGCAACACCAGGGTGCCCTCGGGCGTGCGCTGGATCTGCGCGGTACCGGATGTCTCGTGCTCGTGGGACTGGAATCGGCCGGTCACCAGCACCGGCGCCGGAGCGCCGTCCACCGCCGTCGCGACGGGCGCCTCGTCGACGGTCGTCGTGGTGAACAGCCGCCACGGCTGGAACAGGTACAGGCCGACGACGACGGCGGCCACCAGCCCCGTCGCCAGTAGTCCGAGCACGATCCGGCGGGTACGACGCGGTGCCATGGTTGTCTCCTTCGCTGCCATGCACACACCGTTCCCCCACCCCGCCACGGCGTTACACGGGCGCGGGTTGCCGGAATTGCCGGGAACGAAACGTGACCGGGGTCTCTATATCGCGGTGATACCGGTCACATCACGAGGGTGTAACGACACGGATGTCATTACGGATTTGTAACGGCAGACCTGGGCGGAACAGTGTTCTTTTGGACAAAGGTCGCTACAGAACGGCTCGTGATCATGACGTGATCTCAGCTGGCATCCCGGCTACATTCGGTCACGGCTTGAACAACAACCCGAGCCGAATCGAATCGCAGAACACCGGAAAGCCTGCCCCGCGATTCGAGGATCCCCGACATTCCTGAGGGGCAGGGACACGGAAGATTCGATTCCCGTGCCGGTGGGCGCAGGCAGGAAAAGCGTATGTCTTTCAACCGCAAGTTCACCCGTACCCTCGGTTTCGCCGCTGTCGCCGGCGCGATGATCGCCGTTCCGGCCGGTCTGACCACCGCGACCGCCTCCGCGAACAACTGGGACGCCGTGGCGCAGTGCGAGAGCAGCGGCAACTGGAACATCAACACCGGTAACGGCTACTACGGCGGCCTGCAGTTCTCGCAGAGCACCTGGGAGGCCTACGGTGGCACCGGCACGGCCGACAACGCCAGCCGCGAAGAGCAGATCCGCGTCGCCGAGAACGTGCTCGCGGCCCAGGGCCCCGGCGCCTGGCCGACCTGCAGCGCCTACCTGTAAAGCGCGCTGATGTAAGACTTTCCTTTGTCGGGAAACGAATGACCCGCTATTCGAAGCACACGTCGAATAGCGGGTCTTTTCGTTGTCTTCTCAATTACGGATGAGCAGTGTCACACCGGCCGCGACGAATGCCAGAACAATGGCGCCGACGCCGTACGCGAGCTTGTAATCGCGCAGGCCGGGGACGAAGCGGTCCAGCGCGAAACCGCCTGCGCCGGTGAGGGCCAGGCTCGCCGCGGCCACCGCGAGAATCATCTCGAATTCGACACCTTTGGGCGCGAAGAACCCGCCCCACTTCACCGAGATCGCGTTGAGCATCGTGCCCAGGATCGCCGCCGCGGCCAGCGGCGTGAGCAGTCCGAGGATCAGCCCGATGCCGCCCAGGGTCTCGCTCAGCGCGGCGAGTACGGGGAAGAACTTCCCGGACGGATAGCCGCTGGCGGTGAAGAAGCGGTCGGTGCCGTCGAGGCCGCCGCCGTCGAACCAGCCGAACAGTTTCTGCGTGCCGTGCGCGGCCATCGTCGCGCCGACGCCGAGGCGCAGGACCAGCAGGCCCGCGTCGGTGGGGGTGGTCGTCGTGGTCATGGCGATTCCTTTCGTTGGAGCCGGTCAGCCGATCTGAACCGAGCGTCGTGCCATCCCGAACCAGTAGCCGTCGATGACGGTCCGCAGGGAGTCGAGGTCGTCGGCGCCCGCGCCGAGGGTGAGGAACAGCGGAGCGAAGTGCTCGGTGCGCGGATGGGCCAGCCGCGCCGCGGGCGCGGTGTGCTCGAAGTCGAGCAGCGCGTCGACGTCGCGGTCGTCGATCGCCCGGCGGCCCCAGTCGTCGAACTCGGCGGTGAACGAGTGGACGGTGTGGTCGTCGGCGGTGATCGCGCGCAGGTTGTGGGTGAAGAACCCGCTGCCGACGATGAGGATGCCTTCGGCGCGCAGCGGGGCGAGCGAGCGGCCGTACTTCATCAGGTCCTGCGGATCCAGTGTAGGGATCGACAGTTGCAGCACCGGCACATCGGCCGCCGGGAACATCTGGCTGAGCGGCACGTAGGCGCCGTGGTCAAGGCCGCGTTCCGGGGCGTCGGCGACGGCGCCGCCGAGCAGGGCGCGGACCCTGGCGGCCAGTTCGGGTGCGCCGGGCGCCGGGTAGCGCTGCTGGTAGTAGCGGGCGTCGAAGCCGGAGAAGTCGTAGACCAGGGGAACGGTGCTGGTCGCGCCGAGGGTGATCGGCGCGGACTCCCAGTGCGCGGAGACGATCAGGATCGCCCGCGGTCGTGGCAGTTCGGCCGACCAGGCGGCCAGTTCGGCGGGCCAGGTGGCGTGGTCGATCAGCGGCGGGGCGCCGTGGGAGAGGTAGAGCACCGGCATCGTGGTCACGGGCTGCTCCTTCGGATCGCGTGAACATTAGTTGTTCAAATTTGAACGATACCGGATGAGCGGCTATTCCACCCGCGATGATTAGGGTGCAGCGCATGGGAGAACCGAGGTGGCTCGATGCCGAGGAGATGCGGACGTGGATGGGGTTCCTGGCCGCAGGCGCGCTGGTCGACCGCGCGGTGGACCAGCATCTGAAGGAGGAGGGCCTCACCCACACCCAGTACGAGGTGCTGGTCCGGCTCGCCGAGGCGCCCGGCTCGGCCATGCGGATGAGCGACCTCGCCGCCGCGCTCTACACGTCCAAGAGCGGCCTCACCTATCAGATCGGCAAACTGGAGGGGGCCGGGCTGGTGCGCCGGGTCGACGACGACGCCGACGTCCGCGGCGTGAACGCGGTGCTCACCGACGCGGGCCGCGCCCGGCTGGCCGCCGTGGCGCCCGGCCACGTCGACGTCGTGCGCCGGGTGTTCCTCGACGTGCTCGACCCGGCCCAGCGCGCCGCCATCGCCGACGGCCTCGGCGCGGTGGCCGAGCGGCTGACGCGCTAGCCCTGGTCCTCGGGCCTGCCCGCCGAATCGAGGCGGTACACGGTGAGCGCCGCGGCCAGCATCCGCGAATCCGTGGGATCGGCCGGATCGAGCCCGGTGAGCTCGGCGATCCGGCGCAACCGGTAGGTGAAGGTGTTGGGGTGCACGTGGATTCGCCGTGATGCGGTCTTGCGGTCGGCGCCGTGCCGCAGGTGCGCCTCCAGCGCCTCGAGCAGGTGCGGGCTGCCGAGCAGCGGAATCACGCGCTGCGCCAGCCGTTCCCGGGCCGGGCCGGGCCGGGTGAGCTGATATTCGAGCAGGAGATCGTCGAGGCGGTAGCAGCCGCCCGGCCGCCCGCGCAGCCGCGCCAGCTCGGTCAGTTCGGTGGCGTCCTTCGCCGCGGCCGGGATGGCTTCCCGTGCGACACCGGAGAATTCGGCCAGATACACCGGAACGTCGAACCGCTCGGCGAGGCGGGCGGCCAGGTCGTCGAAGCGGCGCGGGTCAACGGCGTCGTCCTCGGCGCTGTGGCTCAGCAACGCGATGCCGCTCGCCCCGTCGAAGGTGGCCGGGGTGGTGGTACCGGTCAGCTCGTCGAGCGCGCGCTGCAGCACCCGGATCCGGCGTCGGGTCACGAGATTGGCGGCGCTGCCCGTGCGTGGCGGCTCGTTGAGATGGATCGCCAGCACCGTGTAGTGCTCGGCGAGCACGGTGTCGGCGCGCGCGGCGAGTTCCTCGGCGGGTAGCCCGCGCACCAGGGCCGAACACAGTTCCCGCCTGGCTTCGCGCTCGGCGTGATAGATCGACTGCTCGACCTCGATGTAGGTCTCCACGACGGTCATGTTGATGTGGCGCAGCAACTCCAGCAGCCGCGTGCCGACCAGGCCCATCTCCGCGAACTCGTCGGGTTCCGACAGCGCGAACGCCTCGGCCAGCACCGACTGCGCCGAACCGTGGATGGCACCCATCAGCATCGGCAGCGGCAGCCGGTCCTCGGCGTGCCGCTCGGCCACCGGCGCGACGAAGGCCGCGACCTCGGCCTGGGTGAATTCGCGGTCGGCCGCGATCGCCTCCAGCACGGCCCGCCCACACGCGTAGATGGTGGGCAGCACCTCCGCGGTGAAGTGGCCGGGCGGCAGGTCCGCGGGCGCGGTGGCGCCGAGTCCGTCGGCGAGCATGCGTTCGGCGATCTGGGGCCAGCGGGTCAGCAGGCGAGTCGTCAGTGCGGGTGGTGCGGAAACGGGGTGTTCGGCGAGCATGACCCGATTGTGTCCGACGACAGGGCAGTGTGGGCCGCTCCGGTCGAGAACGCACAGAACTTGGTTTCCGCGCCAACTGATCCCGCGTTTTCTCGGTGCACGGTGCAGTGACAGCACTGTGGCGCCGGTCATAGATTCGCAGAGCGCGTCCGGGCCACCGCTCGTCGACGCGGTTCTACGGAAGTGAATTGATGATTGCAACGACGCATTCCCTGCGCCGCACGCTGTGCGGCCTCGGCATCGCCGCGGGCCTGGCCGCGGCGGCGGTCCTCGGCAGCGGCCCCGCCGGCGCGGAACCCCGGCTCGAACCCACCGTCGAGTCGCTGGCCGCCTACCTCGACGCCACGGTCACCGCGACGCCGGACGGCCGCAGGCCGACGGCCGTCGCCGACACCGGCAGCGCCTCGGGCAGCGGCTCGGGTTCGGCGGTGAGCCGATCCTCCGACGCGGTCGGCGAAGGGCCCGAGATGTCGGCCTACCTCCCCGCTTTCGCCTACGGCCTGCTCCATCCGGACGCGGCCCCGCCCGGCGCCAACCGCTGGGACTGCAAGCCCACTGCCGAGCATCCGCGCCCGGTGGTCCTGCTGCACGGCACCTGGCTCAACGCCTACGACACCTTCTCCTATCTCTCGCCGCGCCTGGCGAAGGCCGGGCACTGCGTGTTCACCCTGAACTTCGGCAAGTCCGCGCTGCTCGAGGGCGGCGGGCTCGGCGCGGTACTGCCCGGCCGCTACGGGGTGGGGCCGATGGCCGACTCCTCGCGGCAGGCGGCCGCGTTCATCGAGCGGGTCCGCGCCGCGACCGGCGCCGAGCAGGTCGACATCGTCGGCCACTCCCAGGGCGGCACCATCGCCAACCACTACCTCAAGTTCGAGGGCGGGCAGGGCAAGGTCGGCAAGCTGGTCACCTTCGGCGCCACCCATCACGGCACCTCGCTGATGGGCATCGCCAGCCTCGGCAGGCTGATCAACAACGCGGGCATCGACATTCTCGGCTTCTACCGGCCGATCATCGGGGTCTCCAATGTCGAGCAGGCCGTTGGCTCGCCGTTCTACACCACCCTCAACGCCGCGGGCGACACCGTGCCCGGCGTCGCCTACACCGTCGTCGGGTCCCGCTACGACGAGGTGATGAACCCGCTCGACCTGACCTTCCTGCGAGCCGGGCCCGACGCGACCGTCGACAACATCACCCTGCAGGACGGCTGCGAACAGGACGTCTCCGACCACCTGACCATGATGTACTCCCCGCGCGCGGTCTCGCTCGCACTGCGCGCTCTCGACCCGGCGGGCAGTCCCGCCCTGGCGTGCACGTTCAACCCCTGGTTCTTCGGGGGTGGCGGCAGCCTATGACCCTCGCCGCCCCGGCGCTGACGCAGTGGGCCAACGGCCCGCTGCTGCCGCCCGACGACCCGTTCTACCTCGCCCCGCCCGACCTGGCCTGCCTCGCCCCCGGCACGGTGGTGCGCACCCGGCCGGTGGAGCTCGCGCTGTTCGGCCTTGTCCCGCAACGGATCTCCGCGTGGCAGCTGCTCTACCGCACCTGCGACCTCGACGGTGCGCCGGAGGTCTCGGTCACCACGGTGCTCCTGCCGTGGGACGCCGATCCGGCCGTGTCCCGGCCGCTGGTGTCGTTCCAGTGCGCCATCGACGCCGTCGCGCCCCGGTGCTTTCCCTCCTACGCGCTGCGCCGGGGCGCGCGGACGGTGGGATCGATCGCGCCGCTGGAGTTGCCGATCATCGCGATGGCGCTGCGGCAGGGGTGGGCGGTGTCGGTGCCCGATCACGAGGGGCTCGGCGGCCGGTTCGGCGCGGCACGCGAGCCGGGATACCGGGCGCTGGACGGGATCAGGGCGGCGGTGGGTTTCGCGCCACTGGGGCTGAGCCCGGCGGATCCGGTCGCGCTGTGGGGGTATTCGGGCGGGGGACTGGCGACGGCGTGGGCCGCGGAACTGGCGGCCGAATACGCGCCGGAACTGAACATCGTCGGGGCGGCGGCGGGATCGCCAGTCGGTGATCCCGCCGCGGCCTTCGTGCGGCTCAACGGCGGGTGGTTCGCCGGTTTTCCCGCTGCCTTCGTCGCCGGGCTGCGCCGCGCCTATCCCGACCTCGACGCCGTGCTGGACGATCACGTCGACGCGGCCTACCGAGCCCTGCTCGGCGAGGCCGAGGAACGCCCCACCTTCGCCCTGCTGCTGCGGTTCGCCCGCCGCGATGTCGCCCGGCACCTGCGCGACGGGGTGGCCGGGTTGCTCGCCGAACCGGCGCTGCGCCGCATCCTGGCCGACATCGAGCCGGGTACCCGGGCTCCCGCCGCCCCGATGCTGGTCGTGCAGGGCGTGCGGGACGAGGTGATCGCGGTCGCCGACATCGACGGCCATGTCGCCCGATACCGGGCGGCCGGTGCCACCGTCGAGTACCTGCGGGTGCGGCGCGGCTCGCATCTGCCGCTGGAGTTCCTCGTCGTCCCGGTGGTGCTGGCCTGGCTGACCGACCGTTTCGCCGGCCGCCCGGCGCGGTCGGGCACCAGCACCGTGGTGTCGGTGGCCCGTGGCCTGACGGCGCTGCGCGGTCATCTGGACTTCCTCACCCTGGTGGCCACCATGCTCGGCGGACGACCGGTCCGCGGCGGGAAAGTAGGTGAGACCGTAAGTCTCATTATCAATTCGTGATTGGTGCCCCTATTTCTTGTGGCATCGGAAATTCGGACTTATCGGATGCCGCAACACGACTCTCACGGAGTTCTCATATTCCCCTCAGAAACGTGAGGTATCGGAGCATAACTGCAGGTGGTGATAGGTTTACCCATCAACCTGTTAGCGCCGTCACTAATTCTGGAATTTCGTAACTCGCGGCGTTCGGGTGTCGATACGCCCTCTGTAAGCCAGCTGCGGCTGGGACGGAAGAGAACAGAGGAATTATTATGATCCCCGTTATCATCGACACCGGTAGCGCCGCTCTGAACGGCCTCTTCGACACCCTGGGCGCCGCCCTCCACGGCCTGGTCGACACCCTGTGGACCGGTTCCTTCGGCGGCTGAACAAGCTCCCTCGGTCGATGAGACGGCCGGGTCCGCCCCTGGCGTGACCGATGAGAAGGGCCCCGCACCTGGACAGGTGTGGGGCCCTTCCGTCGTCTCGGGTCAGTGCGAGTGCGCGGGCTTGCCGCTCGGCACGTGCCGGGGCCCGTGCGCCTCGCCGCAGTGGCTGTCGCTGTCGTCGGCGCCGATGCCGATCACCGTCGGGCGCGCGTGGTCGACCTGCAGGGTGACGTGCTCGATGTGGTGCTCGTGGTCGAGCATGTGCGCGATGTCCTCGCGCACGGCATGGCAGTCGTGGCCCGGCTCGACCAGCACGTGCGCCGACAGCGCGGGGGAGCCGGAGGTGATCTCCCAGATGTGCAGGTCGTGCACCTCGGTGACGCCGTCCCTGGCGGCCATGTCGCGGCCGACCCGCTCCGGATCGAGGTAGTCCGGCGCGGCCTCGAGGAAGATCCGGCTCGACGCGCGGATCAGCCCGATGCCGGCCTTGATCATCAGCGCCACCACGATCAGGGTGGCGATCACGTCGGCCTGTACCCAGCCGGTCAGGATGATGACCAGACCCGCGACGGCTGTCGCGATGAAGGCGAACAGGTCGTTGAGGATGTGCTGGTAGGCGCCCTCGACATTGAGGCTGGACCGGTCGGCCCTGCTGATCATCCAGGTGGCCAGCACGTTGACCGCCACGCCGACCAGCGCGGTGACCAGCACCAGCGTGCCGTGCACCTCGGGCGGCTCGAACAGCCTGCGGATCGCCTCGTAGCCGAGCCAGGCCGCCAGCAGGAGCAGGGTCAGGCCGTTGGCCTGGGCCGACAGGATCTCCACGCGCTTCCAGCCGAACGTCATCCGGCCGGTCGCGGGCCGCGCCGCGAGCCGGATCGCGAGCAGCGCCAGCACGATGGAGGCGGCGTCGGTGGTCATGTGCGCCGCGTCGGACAGCAGGGCCAGCGAATCGGCCACGATGCCGACGATCACCTCGCCGATGAGGAAGGTGACGATCACCGCCAGCGCGCCGGCCAGCCAGCGTCGATCGCTGTCGGCCGAGACCTTGTGGTGGTCGTGCCCGTGTCCTGCGCCCATCGCGTCATCCCTCCGTGCGGTTCGATCGGTCGCAATCATATGCACACATCGCTATGTGTGCAATTCGTTCTTGATCCGTGCGTCCCGGAGGAGTGATCCGCGCTGGTCATCGGCCTGCGGGCCGGGCGATCATCCGGTCGGAATCCAGCCTAGGCCCGCGACGGCCGTCGTGGGGGAGCTCCTCCCGTCACGGCCGCCAGCCGGTGGCTCGCAGCCACGTCGGCAGGTCCTGCAGGCCGGGGTGCGCCGCCCGCAGCGCGGCGAGGTCGACACCCTCGTCGGGCGCCGCGTTGAAGAAGGCGAACATCTTGGCCACCTGCTCGTCGAAGGCGCGCACCGCCTCGATCGGCACTTCCACGTGCCGCGCGGGCACGCAGGCGGCCGCACCGAAGGTCGCGGCGATCTGCGGCGGGGTGAGCCGGTCGCCGGCGATCGACAGCGTGCGGCCGAGGTACTCGTCGCGGTGCGTGAGCGCCAGCGCCGCGAAGGCGCCGATGTCGCGGACCGAGATCAGCGAGATCGGGATCTCCGGGCGCACCGCGAGGTTCACCGTCAGCGTTCCGCTGTCGTCGAGCACCGGCCGGTTGAAGGCCTGGAAGTTGTCCATGAAGAACACCGGCCGCAGGATCGTCGCGGGCACGCCCTGGGCGGTGAGGTAGGCCTCGAGGTGTTCCTTGGCGGCGTAGTACTCCACGCCCGAGTTCTGCCCGGCGCCGCGCAGCGAGCTGTACACCAGGTGCTCGATCCCGCTGTCGCGGGCCAGGTCGATCACCTGTTCACCACGGCGCTGCTCGGCGGCGATCCCGGCGGCGGTGATGTGGACCCCCTCCATCATGGTCAGCATCAGGAACACGCTCTCGCTGCCGTCCAGCGCGGCCTTCACACTGCCCGGATCGTCGAGATCGCCCACCACCAGCTCGGCGCCCTCGGTGCGCAGCGCCCGCGCGCCCGCCGATTCCGGGTCGCGCACGAAAGCGTGGACCCGCCTGCCCTGTTCGAGCAGCGCCCTCGCCGTCGCCCGCCCCTGCTGTCCGGTGGCTCCGATCACCAGCACCGGCCCGCTGTGGTTCCCCATCGTCGTACTCCCTTGTCGCGGATGACCTTTCGCGATCACCTCGTGTCCACGACGTTAAGTGCCGGGCGCACATCGGTCCTGGCACCGATACTGCTACCCAGAACATCCGTGTTCATGAAGACACCGGGAGCGACATGAGCGAGAATCGCCGCACCGAACTGGCCGGATTCCTCCGCGCGCACCGCTCGCGGCTCCAGCCTGCCGACGTCGGTCTCCCGGCCGACCTGGTCCCGGGCCGGCGCCGCACCCCGGGCCTGCGCCGGGAGGAGGTCGCCGACCTGGCCGGGGTGAGATATCGGTTACACACTCCTCAAATGCCAGCGTACTGGGAGGGAGACAACGTCTGGAGTCCAGTCAGGTGCTGGAGATGCCGCCGAAGCTGGTCTTCACGACTGTGCTGGTGGGCGCAGGGGAACGAGCGAACCGCGGTTCCGCAGCACACTTCATCGTCGTGGATGCGGCAATGGCTACGGTGAGCACCGAGCAGGCAACATGGTAGGCGTCTCGTCACCGTAAGAAATCACTGGTATTGGTGTCGGCTCGGCTGGAATACTGCGCGGTTATGACTACAAGGCCGTCAGTCGGCGGCGCGGGCATGAGTCTCAAGATCACACGGTCGAACCGTCGCGCTATCGCTGAGGTGCTGACCCTTCAATACCGCTGGAACGGCGCGATGAGTGAGCACGGGTTCCTCAATGAGCTCTACGACCTCCACCGGATGCCGAGCACCGACTCGAGGCGGGAGTTCAACACCGCATACCTCGACATCGAGAAGCACCGGGCGTACAACGACGACTGGGATGGCCCGGGGTGGGTGTTCGCCGACCCTCGGTTCGATCTGTACGGATGCTCCGATCAGCAGTTCGGCGAGTTCTTGGAGTTGGTGGTGAGCGGTCGCGCCCGGCCGGGCGCGACCGGCCCCCTGCTCGCTGGGGAGTTGAATAAGCTGTTGGCAACGGATGGCTATGTGCTGGATCTGGTTTCGACCGGCAAGTATGTCTGCCAGAAGATTGGTTTCAAACCGCCCGTGCCCCCATCGGTGCGCGTGACACCGCTGAAGTTGAGTGATCGTTCCAGCCTGGATGTCCACCTGACCCATATCGAGCAGGACCTGATCGGCGCCAAGTACGACGGTGTGGTGACTGGCTGCAAGGACTTGCTCGAGACGCTGATGAAGCTCATCCTCGATGAACGGAGAGTTTCTTATACCCCCTCGGACGGCATGACTGAGCTTTACGCCAAGATCCGAGACGAACTCGACCTGACCAACATCTTGGTTCCGTCCAGTCCGAAGTGCAGCGAGTTCGAGGCCAAGGGGTTATCGAACGCGATAGCGATGGTTGCCCAGCTGCGGAACAAGGTTGGCCGCGGACACGGGCATTCGGTTGCAGTTCGCCTGAAGCGGCGCAATGCCCAGCACGTCATGTATGCGACCTGGGGTGTGGCGACGACCCTGTTTGACGTGTGGAACGAAGCGGTCTAGGTCAACTAGCTGCACCGAAATCGCAGTCGGTGACCGGTGCGGGGCGCTGGACCGGTCGAGTAGTCCGAGTTCGCCGTGGCGGCGGAATCGGTTGACCCACTTCGACGCGCATTGCCGGGAGATGCCCATTTCCGCGGCGACGTGGGCGATCGGGCGGGCCTGGCAGCGCTGGACGAGCCGGTGGCGACCATCGACGGTGAGCGGGGCATTACGGTGGGACACGGCGGTTCTTTCGCTTGTGGCTGATGTGTGAGTTGGCGCTTCACATCCTGCCGCTGAAAGAACCGCGCCCCTTTCAGCTCACCCCACGCCCCGCGTCGCCAACGTCACGACCCACAACAGCAAGTTCCTCCGAAGGCAACCATAACTGCACCCGGGCGGGCGGAGCCGTCGTTCGGCGACGCGACAGCGTTGTCCGAGAACGGGATCTACGGACTACCATTTGTCGCGTGAGTACTGGCAACGGGTCGGCGACGGCGGGGCACAGCCCACAGCAGGGGCGGTCGTCTGCGGGGAGCTTGGCGTGGCTCTGACCACTGATAGTTTCAAGACGATCCGATCTTGGAACGGTTCGCAGAACAATGCCTTCGAGGAGCTGTGCTATCAGTTGCGCGATCCGGTGACGGCTGGCGCTGAGCTTCGGAAGACGGGCAATCCGGACCGCGGATACGAATGGTACGAGTTGCACTCCGATGGCCGGGAGTGGGGCTGGCAGGCGAAATACACGTTTACGATCGACGAGTTTCTGAAACTGGCCGAGGAGACTCTGCGCACTGTTGTCGCCGAGCGTCCGAACTGCGAACGGCTGACCTACTGCATTCCCTTCGACCTGCCGGATGTCGTGCCCAAGAAGAGTGGTGTGCGTACTGGATCGTCGGCATGGGAAAAATACGAAAAATGGAAGGAGCAGCGCGGAACCAGAGTTCCGGGGTCAGAGAGTATCGAAATCCAGCTGTGGTCTGCTGGCGATCTGCTGAGGCGGTTGAACACTCCGGACAACCGCGGCCGGGCGTGGTTCTTCTGGGACGAGAACGTCTTGACGTTAGCGTGGTGCCGCGAGAAGCTCGACATTGCCAAAAAGGTGGCCGGGCCCCGCTATACCGAGAATCTCAATGTCGAGTTGCCGATCGCGGACACCCTCGCCGGACTGGCCCGCAGCGAGCAGTTCGAGACAGGTGCCGCCCGGCTGTGCGACGCGGTCGTCGCCGCGGCCCGCAGCTATTTCCGCACCCAAGACACCTCGCCGGATCCCGACACGGCAGCGATTACCGCGGTCGAGGCCGCCTGCGCTCAGCTCAGTGGCTATGCCGGGTCGAAGTTCGCGACGGTGCCGAAGGCACTACATTCTGTGTTGAGCGCATGCTTTGCAGCGCTGAACCCGCGCCTGCGCACGGAGGATCCGTCGCCTGCGGTGTGGAGCATAACCGCACGCCTCTCGGAATTGGAAAAGTTCATCACGTCCGAGGCTGCCGAGGCAGCCGAAAGCGGCACGTTGTTGGTGTCCGGGCAGGCCGGGCAGGGAAAGACCCATCTGTTCATCGAGGTTGCCGATGGATTGGTAACTGCCGGACACCCGGCGGTGGTGATCATGGGTGGGCGATTGTCTGGGCGCAACGCTCTGGGTGAGATCGCCGAGACGAGTATCGGCAGCAACAACTGGGACGCCATGCTGGGCGCGATGGCGGCGGCGGGCGAAGCCTATGGTCGGCCGTTCGTGCTGTTGATCGATGCGCTTAACGAAGCGGACGAGCCGACTCGCTGGCGTGAGGAGTTTCCGGCGGTGGTTGGTGAGGTCGGTCGATATTCACCGTGGGTGGTGATCGGAGCATCGATTCGCAGCACCTACCTCGACGTCGCCCTGCCCGAGGTTGTCCCGATCAGCCCCCACGTCGTGCACGAAGGGTTCGCGGGTAGGGAGGCTGCGGCGGTGGAAGCGTTCTTCACGCATTACGGATTGGGGGTGCCGCGGACGCCGCCGATCGGTGAGGCGATGTCCAACCCGCTGTTTCTCACCCTGTATTGCAAGAGCCGTGCTAGCGGATTCCTGTCGGCCTCCGCGGCCGAGAAAGCCCACGTCAGTGCCGTATTCGACAGCTTTGTCAGCACCGTCAACAAGGCGGTCTGTAAGACCCTGCAGCTGGATCCTGCAGACCGCCTCGTGCACTCCTGTGTTGCGTATCTGGCATCGGAGTTCGCCGGGTCCGGCAAGGAGTGGGTCGACAGGCCGTCGGCCAAGCAGTACATCACGAGTCTCGCCCCGCATCTAACCCAGTGGCCGAAGACGTTGTTCGAGCAATTGCGGTCCGAGGGGCTGATCATCACCGATGTTGCCCGAACCGGCGATCGGAGCGTCCCGGTCGACGTCGTGCGGTTCGCCTACCAGAGGTTCGCCGACTACAAGATCGCCGAACATCTTCTGGAGCCTATCTCCGATGGCATCGCACTGGCCGCGCCCGGCGCCGAGGCGACCCGTGCCCGGATCGCAGATGCGTCAGCCGGTGTGATCGAGGCTCTGTCGGTGCTGGTTCCCGAGAAGTTCGATGTCGAATTGCTCCCTGCCGCGCCGTGGGAACTGGGCGACCAGCACCGCGTGCGGTGGCAGCGAGCGTTCGTCGACAGCCTGCCGAACCGTGGATCGAGCGCCATCACCGCGAACACCGTGGCGCTGTTCGAAGAAATCCGTGCCACCGCCGCCGGGCTGTTCGCCCGTTCAGCCGCGGCGCTCGTCGAATTGGCGGTCCGCCCGGGTCATCTCCTCGATGTCGAATACCTGCATCGCGATCTTGCGGCGCTGGCTATGCCACAGCGCGACGCGACGTGGGGAATCGCCATCTACGGCGGCTTCCAGCACGGTCCGCTCGCCGCGCTGATCCGCTGGGCCGGGCTCGACGACCCCGCAGGTCATGACGTAGACGCAGCGCGGCGAGCAGCGATTGTCCTAGCGTGGACGCTGAGTACTCCGCACCGGCCCACGCGTGACCACGTCACCAAGGTCCTGGTGAAACTGCTGACACCTCGACTGTTGGTTCTGGAGGAACTTCTGACACGGTTCGCCGAGATCGACGATCCCTATATCTTCCAGCGGCTGTGTGTGATCACTCACGGCGCGCTGATCGCAGCCGATTCCGACGCCGCCGATGCCGCGGCACAGGCTGTCCGGACGCTTGCTGAACATGTCCGACGTCGACGGCCTACGCCGGACCTTCTCGTCGATGATGCGTTGCGGGGCAGCCTCGAAACATGCGAACGCCGAGGGTTCATCGACGCAGAGCTCACTGAAGCGCTGTCGGTCATGCCCCGAACCGGACTCGACCTTCCCAGCGATACCGAAGAGCAGATCCGGGAGGCATACGGATCGGACACTGGATCGGCAGCACCCGGTTACAGAACGCTTCTGCACTCGATCTTCGGATTGGGCGACTTCGGCATCAAGGTCGTCGACTCCGACGTCGGAACTTTCAGCTTCCACCCCATCGACGAGCCGTATCCCACCGCAGTGGAAACCGCATCGCCGCTTGGCGTCATCGACGTGAGCAAAATCGTGGAGCTGCTGTCGCTCGACGAGGCCGAGCTGGAGCAGATGCTGGCGGGCACCGCCACCGGTGGCGACCGAGTCGAGGACCCCGTGCAGGAGAGCGGTGTCGCCGGCCCGACCGAGACCGGCGACAATCCTGATCGGTTCCCGGCAGCGCGTGCCCGTGTGTGGATTTTTCGGCGTGTCATCGAACTGGGGTGGACACCGGATCTGTTCGCGGACTTCGATGCCACGGTGCCCGCCGTGGGCCGGGAGGCACATAAACCCGAACGATTCGGCAAGAAATATCAATGGATCGCGCTGCACGAGCTTCTCGCTCGTATCGCGGACAACTATCATATGCGACCCGAATGGGGCGAGCCGCCGCGGCGGTATCTGGGTCCCTGGCAGTTCCACGAGCGTGACATCGATCCGACACTGCAACCGGCAGTTGTCCTGCCCGATCCCGGGACGCGTGCTTCATCGGCTCAGTTCGGGCCTCCATTCCAGGCCGAGCCACGCGACGCGTGGTGGGTACCGCCCGGACCCACCTACCTGCTCACCGATCCCATAGTGCCCGACGACTGGGTCACCTGCGGCGATGACGTCGTCGAGATGGAACCCCTCCTGAGACGGTTCGCCCAGGACGGATCGGAGTGGATCGTCTTGCACTCCCAGGACGAATGGAAAGAGCAGAACCCGGACAACTTCGTCACGAGCCGATCCCGCCGGGAGCAATGGAGCCACATCTTCGGCTGGCTGGTTCAACGTCGGGACACCGCCAAGCTTGTAAACCACCTCGGGGAAAACTCACTGTTCGGAAGATGGATGCCGGAAGGGCGCAGCTCCACCAGTACTGTCTACCTCGGTGAGATGCCCTGGGCGGTGTCCGCTAACGAATATCCACAACAATGGGAGCGTGGCGAAACAGGCCGGGTCGCTCCCTGCGCTGTCTATCCCGCCTGGAACGAGTACGTTTGGGAGAGCGGTACCCGGGACTGCTCGATTGATGAAGCCGTTCATGCGTGGATGCCGGCGCTGGAGTTGTTCCAGGCCGGGCAGCTACGGTGGATACCGTATACCAGGCGATGGAGCGACTCGAACAACCAGGTTGTCGCCGAATATCGGGAAACAGCCGATCATCGTGCGCTGCTCGTCAGATCCGATTGGCTGATACGAGTTCTCGCGGAGAACTCGTGGTCGGTCGTTTTCGGTCGGCTCGGCGAAAAACAGCTCATTCCCGCAGACCCTGCCCGTCTAGAACTGTACGGGGATTGGATCGAGATCAACACCACCGCCGTTCTCTATGGAAGCGGGAAACGAAAAATCTGTGATACCAGAATAGCAATCAGAAGTCGTCCCATCGACTGATGCGGGACAAACCCGAGGCCAGCCGGCGCAGGATCGCCCAACTGCGGTACCTACCCGAATTGACATGATTCGTCGTATGTGATTCGAGTTCGATAGGGACAAGGGTGGGCTGGGAGGTGGCCCGATTCCTGATCGAGTCGATCCCGGCGCTCTGAGCACCGGTTATACCTCCTGGTGCGAGGCCACGTAGTGCCTAAATGGCGACAGTCGCCGGGGTGAGTCTCACCTGGTACACGTGGCTGGAGCAGGGGCGCAAGATCACGGCCAGCACCCAGGTGATCGACGCGCTGGCTCGCGCGCTGCGCCTGGATCCCGTGCAGCACCGGCAGTTGCGCAGGCTCGCGGGCCTGGCTGATCCGGTGGTGCCCGCTCGTCTCGACGAGGAGCTCTCGCGCCTGCGACGGCTGGTCGACGCGATGTCCCCGGCTCCGGCCGCGGTCCACGACGGCTGCTTCGACTTCGTGGTCTGGAACGACGCGTTCGCGCTGGTGCGCACCGACCCCGCCGCGCTGGCGCCCGGTCGCCGCAATCTGCTGTGGTGGATGTACACCGACGAGCGCAATCGCGCCGTGATGCGGAACTGGGAGGCGGCCGCCCGCGCCCTGCTCAGTCAGTTCCGCGTGCTGGTCGGCAACAACCCGGGCGACCCCCGCCTCACCCGCCTGGTCAGTGAATTGAGCGCGGACAGTCCGGAATTCCGCGCCTGGTGGTCGGAGTACCCGCTCCAGGACTTCCGGCCCTCGGTCATCGGCATCGACCATCCGGAGGTGGGCCGGATCGATCTGGAGCTGTTCCAGCTGCGCGTGGTGGAGAATCCGGAACTGCTGCTCGTCGTCCAGCTCCCGGCGACCGAGGACGACCGCGCCCGGATCAGCGCCCGGCTCGACGCGTAGGCGGGAGTCGAGGAGTCACTCCTGCTGATCCGGCCACCCGTCCTCGACGATCAACCGGCCCGTCGCGTAGAGCGGGGCGATCAGCTCGTACGGATAGGTGGGCCAGTACGACACCGCGCCGGTCTCCCTGTCGATGACGTGCACCGAACCGCCCACCGGCCGTGCTCGGCCGGCGGGTGTGGCGATCGGCCGCACGGCGAGGACGATGAATCCGTCGTCGAACTCGACGACGTGCCGCTCGGTGCCCGGCTCCGGCGCCGGGAGCCGGGCCTCCGCGATGCGGGTGGCCTCGGTCTGATCGACCGGCGTCCTGGCGTCGGTCGGGTATGCATGGATGTCCACGTTTCTCGCTCCCCTCGCCGCGATTGTCGTCCTCGACGGCCGGTTGTGTCGCGGGATCGGCCGGATGTGGACAAAGAACGAGCCCGGTGGCCCTGCTCCCCCCTCCTGGAGCAGGCCCTGCCCGGGCTCGCGAAAAGAGTGTCGCGTGGCGGGCCAGCAGGATCCTGAAGAGTCGCTTAAGGCGTTGTCATCGCCGCCGCTCGCGGCGATAACCGGATATGACCGACGAACCCTGCGGTGCCCACTGCGCGCGCCTGTGTACCTCCGAAGGCCTGGCCGAGGTGCTGGCCGCCGACCGTGGACTCCTGCACTGGCGGGCGCTGCGCGGATTGGGCGATCCGGGTCTGGCCGAGCATGCCGTCCAGGAGACGCTGCTGCGCGGTTGGCGCGCGTGTCGTGACTTCGACGCGAGCAAGGGGAGCGTGCGGACCTGGCTGCTGGCCATCGAGCGCAATGTCGTCGTCGACATCGTGCGGGCGCGCGCCGCCCGCCCCGGCGATGTGGGCTGGGACGACGTCACCGACGTGGCCTGTCGCGATTTCGCCGACGGGCTCGTCGACGGGTTGCTGGTCGACCAGCTGCTCGCGCACCTGCCCGAGCCGCAGCGCGCGGCGGTCGTCGAGGTGATCCTGCGTGATCGCGGGTACCGGGAGGTGGCCGCGGACCTCGGCATTCCGGTCGGCACGGTCAAGACACGCGTGCACTACGCGTTGCGTTCGCTGCGCCAATTGCCCGACGTCGCCTGATCGCCCCGTCGGGGCCGGTTTTGGGCGTCTGACCAGCGCTGATCTGGGCATTCCCGCCTGTCACATTTCGGTAACGGTGCTTGCTCTGTGGTTGCTCGTGTTGCAAGAGTGAACCACTGGGTTTGGTGTTACCTATGGGAAGGGAGGGGTGCTCCGTTCCGGGGTGCCGACCGAACATGCAACCAAACATCATGAAGGCCGGTCTCTGCTCCACTGTGTCCGCCGCGGTCGTGGTCTCGCTGACCGGGCTGGTGCCCGTGCAGGCCAATGCGACGCCCGAACCGGCGGTGAGCGATCAGCTCGCCGGCAAGACGATCTTCCTCGACCCGGGTCATCAGGGGTCCGCGCACTCGGAGAATCTGTCCCGCCAGGTCGACAACGGTCGCGGCGGCACCAAGGACTGCCAGACCACCGGGATGACCAGTCTCAACGGCATCCCCGAGCACACCATCAACTGGCAGGTCGCCCAGCTCGTGCAGGCCTCGCTGGAGGCCCTCGGCGCCGAGGTCGTGCTCAGTCGCGCCGACGACGCAGGCTGGGGCGGCTGCGTCGACGATCGCGCCCGCGCCGCCAACGCGTCCGGTGCGGAGGTCGCGGTGAGCATCCACGCCGACAGCGCGCCCGCCGACCAGCGCGGCTTCCATCTGATCGTGCCCGCGTTGCCGATCCCCGATCCCGCCGCCGACCGGGCGCAATCCGGGCCGGGCCGGGCCGTCTCGACGGTCGTGCGCGACGCCTATCTCGCCTCCGGTTTCCCCGCCGCCACCTACGCCGGCGTCGACAACGGGCTGCAGACCAGGGACGACATCGCCGGTCCGGCGCTGACCCAGGTGCCGATGGTGTTCGTGGAGATGGGCAACGGGGCCAACCCCGAGGACGCCGCGCTCCTCGAATCCCGCGAGGGTCAGCTCAAACACGCCGTCGCCATCGCCACCGGTGTGGTCGGCTACCTGCTGGACAAGCCGGTCACCGCGACCCCGGCCGCCTTCAGCCCGGCTCCCGCCCGCGTCCCGGTCTCGACCTCGGCGGACCCGAGCGCGACCGCGACGGGCAAGCCCGCGCCCGGCGCCGCCGAGCCGTCCGGTAGTGCGGCACCGACCACGGGAGCGCCCGCCGATCCCGCGACCGAACCGGCCGCGGGCGGCACCACCACCAAGAGCGCGCCCGGCACCTCGGGCACGCCAACGACGACGAAGAGCGCGCCCGCCGACGCGGCGGATCCGAGCACGCCGTCCGAAACCGTGACCACGACGAAAAGCGCTCCGGCTCCGGCGGATTCGGGCTCCGCGTCCGACCGTCCCGCGGCGTACTTCCCGGCCCGCGTCCCGGTTTCGACCGGCGTCCCCACCTCGACTCCGGCCGAGGCTGCCGACCCGTCCGACACGGTGACCACGACCAAGAGCGCTCCGGCTCCGGCCGATTCGGGCTCGGCCGCCGACCGGCCCGAAGCCGCAGCGCCGGCGCCGACCTCGACGCCGAGCGTGCCCGCCGACGCGGCCGATCCGTCCGACACCGCGACGCCCACCCCCACGAACCCGGCGCGCGGCACCACTACACCGAGCGCGCCCGCCGGCGCCGCAGACCCGTCCGACACCACGACGCCCCCGGCACGCGCCGACGCGGCGGACCCGTCCGGCCCCGCCGCGCCGACGACGACCAGCGCACCCGCTTCGGCCGGACAGGCCGGTTCGACGCCGGGCTCCACCGGAGCCGAACCCACGGACGCGGGCGCGAACCCGACAGACCTCCCGGAGGAGCCCGCGCAGGACGGAGCCGTGTCGACCACGACCCCGCCGCCCACGACTACGTCGGCGCCGGCCGCCGACGAGCCCACACCAGGGCAGCCGCAGTCGACCGGTACCGCGCCGACCACCACCGTCGCCGCCCCGGCCCGTCCGGTCTCGGCGGCCCCGAAGCCACCCGCCGGATCCAGCGGCCACTTCCAGGTCCCCGGTGGCAACGAGGGACGGCCGCCGAGTGGCTCCGGCGGTCAGCTGGCGGTACCGCCCAGCCCGGCGCCCGCCCGCGCGGGCACCGGCACCCAGGTGCGCACCGCGGCCCCCGGCGAGCCTGCCGCGCCCGCCGCGCCCAGCCCGCGCAAGCGGGAGACCACGCCGAAGACCCAGGCGACTCCCGAGGAGGAGCTGCCCGATCTGAGCGCCCTCGGCGGCCCGATCCTGAAGGTCATGGACATGCTGATGCCGCTGGCCCAGTCCCTCGGCATGGACAACACCATGATCACCAACCAGCTCATCAACCTGGCCTACACCCTGGTCGGCATGGTCTTCGGCCCCACCAAGTAGCAGCGACCACCGCGGCGGCCGCCGTCCCGCACACCCGGGACGGCGGCCGCCGCGGTCGGTCTCGACGCGAGGGGGCCTTGCCGCCGCGTCGGACCGGCGCGGCAAGATGAGAACAGTGATTCCTGTTGTGATCGTCGCGGGGTTCCTTGGCTCGGGGAAGACGACCCTGCTGAACCATCTGTTGCGCAACAACCGGGGCACCCGGATCGGCGTGGTGGTCAACGACTTCGGCGCGGTGAACATCGACGCCATGCTCGTCGCGGGCCAGGTCGACGCCATGGTGTCGCTCGGGAACGGGTGCGTGTGCTGTGCCGTCGACGTCTCCGAACTCGACGACCTGTTCGGTCGCCTGGCGCAGCCGCGCAGCGCGGTCGACGTGATCGTCGTCGAGGCGAGCGGGCTGGCCGAGCCGCGCAACCTGATCCGGATGGTGATCGCCAACCCGAACCCGCGCATCGCCTACGGCGGCCTGGTCGAGGTCGTCGACGCCGAACAGTTCGACACCACCAGCGCCCTGCATCCGGAACTGCTGACGCATCTGCGGCTGGCCGATCTGGTGCTGGTGAACAAGGCCGACCGCGTCGAGCCCGACGCGCTGGCCGCGCTGCGCGCGCGGATCACCGAGTGGGTGGGCCAGGTGCCGGTCTACGCGACGACGCGGGGTCGCGTCGACCCCGGCCTGCTGTTCGACGAGCGGGTGCGCGAGGAACCGAAAGTGGCGCAGCAGTTGAGCTTCGACGCGCTGCTCGACGATCACGACCACGACCACGACGATCCCGACCACCGGCACCTGCACGACGACTACGTCTCGGTGTCGTTCACCAGCAAGCGGGCGCTGGACCCGCGCGCCCTGGTCGCCTTCCTGGAGGATCCGCCGCCCGGCCTGTTCCGCGCCAAGGGCTGTGTCGCCTTCGCCGTGGTGGGGGAGCGCCGCAAGTTCGAGCTGCACGTCGTCGGCAGGCACGTCGTGTTCACGCCGGGTACCTGGGCGCGCGGCGAGGAACGCGTGTCGAACCTCGTGCTGATCGGCGCGGGTCTGGACACCGAGGCGGCTCTGGATCGCCTGCACGCCACCGTGTTCGACGGCGACGAGCCGCTCGACGACCAGACGATGCTCGGTGTCTGGCGCTACACCCCGCGTTAGCGGTTCAGCCGCAGGCGTTGACCCATTCCGAGAGCCCGTCGGCGAAAAGCTGCCGCTTCCAGATTGGTACCTCGTGCTTGATCCGGTCGACCAGTTCGGCGCACACGGTGAACGCCTCGGCCCGGTGCGGCGCGGCGACCGCGACGACGATCGCCAGATCGCCTATGGTGAGCGACCCGATCCGGTGCGTCGCCGCCACCGGAAGCCCGTGCGCGGCCGCGACTTCGGCGCAGATCGTGTGCAGGAAACGCTCGGCCTGCGGATGCGCCGAGTACTCCAGCGCCGTGACGGCCTGCCCGCCGTCGTGATTGCGGACCTTGCCGGTGAACACCACAACGGCGCCGAATTCCGGTCCGTCGACGGCCTTTTCGACGGCGACGGGATCGAGGTCCTGGTCACTGATCGCGGTCAGCCGGACCGTGCCGTGGTCATTCATGAGCGCCGCCTCCGGCTACTTGCGCGAGCAGGTGATCGAGCAGTGGTTCCAGGACGGCGATCCCGTCCTTCACCCCGCCGGGCGACCCCGGCAGATTGACCACCACGGTGTGTCCGGCCAGCCCCGCGACCCCGCGGCTGAGCGCGGCCAGCGGGAACTTCGCGGTGCCGCGCTGCCGGATCGCGTCGGCGACGCCGGGCAGCTCCCGGTCGAGCACGGCCCTGGTGGCCTCGGGGGTGGCATCGGTCGGGGAGGCGCCGGTGCCGCCGGTGGTGATCACCAGTGCCGGTCCGCCGAGCAGGGCGTCGGCGAGGGCTGCCTCGATGTCGGCGTCGGCGTACACCAGGGGACCGCGCACCGAGAAGCCCCTGGCCGTCAGCCAATCGGCGAGCACGGGTCCGGTGGTGTCCACGCGCGTGCCTGCGGCGGCGCCGGTGGAGGCCACCACGACGACCGCGCGCCGCGAAACATCCTGGGCGACAGCGGCATCGGCGGCCACCGCACCGGAAACCTGCTCCGCACGCGCATCGGCGGAGTGCCCGCCGCTGGGCCCGGGAACCTCCGCGTCGGCGGTGTCGGGCTGGACCGAGCCGACCGTGGCCGGCGCGTCGGCGCCTGTTTCCGGTCGCACCCACAGTCCGTGCTTGCCACCCTCTTTGGTGAGCAGCCGGACATTCGTCAGCACCGCGGCGGGGTCGACAGCCTTCACCATGTCGTGCAGCGTGAGCCCGGCGACGGCGACCGCCGTGAGCGCCTCCATCTCCACCCCGGTCGGCCCGGTCGTCTTGGCGCTCGCCTCGATGGTGATGGCGTCGTCGGTGAACCCGAAGTCCACCTTCACCGACGACAACGCCAGCTGATGGCACAGCGGGATCAGCTCCGAGGTCTTCTTGGCGCCGGAGATCCCGGCCAGCCGCGCCGTCGAGAGGACGTCGGCCTTCGGCATGTCGTCGGCGCGCACCAGGGCGATCACCTCCGGCGTCGTGCGCAATTCGCCCGCGGCCACGGCGATCCGGGTGGTGTCGGCCTTGGCGCTGACATCGACCATGCGCGCCCGCCCGGTGCGGTCGACATGCGACAACTCGCTCACGCCCGCACCACCCCGCCGCTCGGCTCCTGCCCGGCCCAGATACCCATGCTCGGCTTCCTCACAACGTCAAGATTCGCACAGTGGCGCCCGCGGGCAGCGCGGTGACCTCGGCGGGCACCTCGACGAGCACATCGGCCCACGCCATGCCCGCGATGAGATGGGAACCTGGCCCGGAGATCACCTCGACGCCGTCGTCGGTCCGCAGCCCGCGCAGGTACTGGCGCCTGCCGCTGGGGGAGCGCACCGGGGTGAGCAGCGTGGTCTCGGCGGTGCCTGCCGGGGGCAGCCCGCCCAGCTCGCGCACGACGTCGCGGGCGAAGACCACGTAGGACACCATGGTGCTCACCGGATTACCCGGGAAACTCAGCACCGGAACGCCGTCGACCACGGTGTACCCCTGCGGCCCGCCCGGCTGCACGGCGACCGACCCGAACACCCCGCCCAGCGGCTGCAACACCTCCTTGACGACCTCGAAGTCGCCCTTGGACACCCCGCCGGAGGTACAGACCAGATCGGCGGTGGCCACCGCGGCGCGCAGGACGGCGGTGAACTCGGCGGCGTCGTCGGAGCTGTGCGCCACCTCGAGCACCTCGACCCCGTCGGCCCGCAGCGCCGCGGCCAGGGCGATCCCGTTCGAGTTGTAGATCTGTCCCGGCGCCAGCGCGGTCCCGGCGGGCCGGAGCTCGTCGCCGGTGGTGACGCACACCGCGCGCAGGCGCCGCAGCACGGGCACACTCGGCAGCCCGACCGCCGCCAGCGCGGCGATATGGCGGGGCGCGAGCACGGTCCCGGCGCGGGCCACGAGGTCACCGGCGCGCACATCGGTGCCCGCCTCGCGCACGAACTCGCCCTGGCCGCGGCCGCGCTCGACCACGATCCGGTCGCCGTCCGCCCGCACGTCCTCCACGGGGACCACGCAGTCCGCGCCGGGCGGGATCGGCGCGCCGGTCATCACCTTCAGCGCCGCGCCGCCGGGCAGCGGCGTGGTACCCGGCTTGCCCGCCGCGATCACCCCGGCCACCGGCAGGGTGACGGGCGTGACGGCGACGTCGGCGGCGCGCACCGCGTACCCGTCCATCGCGGAGTTGCGGAACACCGGCAGATCGATCGGGGACAGCACGTCGGCCGACAGCACCCGGCCGAGCGCGTCGGGCACCGGCACCGTGTCGTCGCGGCGATCGGCGAGGGGGGCCAGCAGCGCGGCGACGGTGTCGCGGTACTCGTCGACGCTGCGCGCCGACGCGGTGGCGGGCCGGGAAGTCATGCTGTCAGCCTAATCGCCCAGGGACCGGCGCGAACGTGCCGGACGCCTCACCGCGCGGGCCCGGATCCGGTGAGCGACGAGATCGTGACGGTTCGGCGCTCCGGGCCGTTCCCGCTCGCCCCCACGGGGCATACTGAAGGAATGACGCTGGTCCAAATGGGGATACCCGCTGTGCGATCGGAGCGGCCATCCCTGGACGGCCGGCCCGAGACGCCGCTCCTCGTCGACCGCTTCGGCCGGGTCGCCCGCGACCTGCGCGTCTCCATCACCGAGAAGTGCTCGCTGCGCTGCACCTACTGCATGCCCGAGGAGGGGCTGCCGCCGATCCCGCGCGAGGAACTGCTCAGCGCCGACGAGATCATCCGGCTGGTCACCCTCGCCGTACGGGAGCTGGGCGTGCGCGAGGTGCGCTTCACCGGCGGTGAACCGCTGATGCGGCGGGAGCTCGAGGAGATCATCGCGGGCTGTCACGCCGCGGTGCCCGAGACCCCGCTGGCGATGACGACCAACGGCGTCGGCCTCGAACACCGGGCGCGCGCCCTGGCGAAGGCCGGGCTGAGCCGGGTGAACGTCTCCCTCGACACGGTCGACCGGCTCGATTTCGCCCGCCTGACCCGCCGCGACCGGCTCGAATCGGTGCTCAACGGCATCCGCGCCGCCCGGGACGCCGGGCTGGCCCCGGTGAAGGTGAACGCGGTGCTGATGCGCCAGAACCTCGACGGCGCCGCAGACCTGCTCGCGTGGTGTCTGGCCGAGGAGTGCGAACTGCGGTTCATCGAGGAGATGCCGCTCGACGCCGACCACGAATGGGCCCGCGCCAACATGGTGACGGCCGCCGACCTGCTCGACGTGCTCGGCGAGCGGTTCACCCTCACCGAGGCGGGCCGGTCCGATCCCTCGGCACCCGCCGAGAAGTGGCTCGTCGACGGTGGTCCGGCCACGGTCGGCATCATCGCGACCGTCACCCGCAAGTTCTGCGACAGCTGCGACCGCACCCGCCTCACCGCCGACGGCATGCTGCGCTCGTGCCTGTTCAGCGACCAGGAGTTCGACGTGCGGACGGCGTTGCGCGCAGGCGCGGACGACGACGAGGTCGCCGAGCTGTGGCGCGGTGCGATGTGGCAGAAATGGGCCGGTCACGGCATCGACGCCGCGGGTTTCGTCCCGCCGGAACGCACGATGGGAGCCATCGGTGGTTGAGGTCCGCTACTTCGCCGCGATCGCCGACGCGGTCGGCAAGAACACCGAATCACTCGACCTGCCACCCGGCGCGACGGTCGCCGACCTGCGCGCGACCCTCGCCGCCACCTACGGCTCCGAGATCGACACGCTGGTCGGGGTCTGCGCCTTCCTGATCGGCGACGAGCTCACCCGCGACCCGGCCGCCATGCTGCGTGACCGCGTCGACGTGCTGCCCCCGTTCGCGGGCGGCTAGCAGCGATGGTGCGGAGCGCGGCACCCGATGTCGACACCTACCTCGCCGAACTGCCGGACGAGCGCCGTGCGGCGCTGACCCGCGTCCGCGACCTGTGCCGCGCCGAGCTGCCCGGCTTCACCGAGGTCATGGCCTACGGCATGCCGAATTACGAACGCGACGGCATCGGCGAGATCGCCTTCGCGAGCCAGAAGCAGTACATCTCCTTCTATCTGCTGCGCTCCGACGTGCGCGCCGCCTTCGCCGACCGCCTTGCCCACCACGACATGGGCAAGGGCTGCCTGCGCTTCCGCGACCCGGCGCAGGTCGACTACGACCTGTTACGAGACCTCTTGCGCGCCACCGCTTCCGGTGACGGCGCCGTCATCTGCTGAGCTCAGCGCCACCAGGTGTCGTGCGGGGTCACCGGCACCGTGCGCTTGTGGCGGGTGTTGGTGAAGATCGACTCGAGGCGGGCGGCCACCTCGTCGGTGACGTCCTTGCCCTCGAGATAGTCGTCGATCTCGGCGTAGCGCAGGCCGAGGGCCTCCTCGTCGGGCAGCGCCGGGCGGTCGTCCTCGAGGTCGGCGGTGGGGACCTTGGACCAGACGCTCGACGGCGCACCGAGTTCCTGCAGCAGGGCCGCGCCCTGGCGCTTGGTGAGGCCGGTCAGCGGGGTCAGGTCGACGCCGCCGTCGCCGAACTTGGTGAAGAACCCGGTGACCGCCTCGGCCGCGTGATCGGTGCCGACGACGAGCAGGTTCTCCTGTCCGGCCAGGGCGTACTGGGCGACCATGCGCTCGCGCGCCTTGATGTTGCCGCGCACGAAATCGCGCAGCCGCTCGTGATCGAGCGCGCCGGCCACCTCGGCCGCGACCGCGTCGGCGCCCGGCCGCACGTTCACCACGACCGTCCGGTCGGGGTCGACGAAGTTCAGGGCGACCTGCGCGTCGTGCTCGTCGGCCTGCACGCCGTAGGGCAGCCGCACCGCGAGGAAGGTCGCCTCGGCGCCCTCGGCGCGCAGTTCCTCGGCGGCGAGCTGGCACAGTCTGCCTGCCAGCGAGCTGTCCTGGCCGCCGCTGATGCCGAGCACGAAGCCCTTGGCCGGGGTCGTGCGCAGATAGTCCTTGAGGAAGTCGACGCGACGGCGGACCTCCTGCTTCGGCTCGATCTCCGGCAGCACGCCCAACTCGGCGATGATCTGTTCACGCAGTGTCCCCATGCCGTCTCACTCTACTTGCGCGGCAGGGGAAACGACCCGGCGAACGAGCCATTCCCAGTTGTCGCCGATCTGAGCGGGCGAGTAGCCGAGGATGTCGATCTGGTGAATGACCAGTGCCGCCGACAGGGTCGCCATGAGCGTGTCGGCGATCAGCGAGAGGTCGCCGTCGACCTCGGCGCCGCGCAGCAACAGCGTGATGTGCGCCTTGTGCAGGGCGTAGGGCCCGGCCCCGAAGCGGCCCTTCTCCTCGGCCGCCCGGTGCAGGTCGCCCTCGACCTCGATGTCGAGCAGTCGGGTGCGGCCGAAGGCGATCAGCCGCTCTACCGGGCTCGCCTCGGGGCCGAGTGGGGGCGGTCCGAACATGAACGCCGCCTGGAACTTCTGTTCGGAGTGGTCGAGCAGCGCCAGCATCAGCCCGGTGCGATTGCCGAAGCGGCGGAAGACCGTGCCCTTGCCGACGCCGGCGCGCTTGGCGACCGCGTCCATGGTCAGCCCGCTCGCGCCGTGTTCACGCACGAGCTGCTGGGCGGCGTCGAGCAGCAGGGCCCGGTTGCGGGCGGCGTCGGCCCGTTCGCTCGGCTCGGCGACGGCGGGCTGCGTCGGCCCGATGCGCAGCAGGGGCGCGCCGTCCGGCCGGGGTGTGCTGTACCTCACGCCGCTCACTCGTCCTCCGGGGAAGTAATCGGACTGCGGTCCGGTTATGGTGATTGAACTTCCGATCATCCCATTGAACACACAAGGAGTCGATAATGGCCGAGACCCGCATCCTCACCCTGGTCGGCAGCCTGCGCGCGGGCTCGATCAACCGCCAGCTGGCCGAGACCGCCGTGAAGACCGCCCCCGCCGGTGTCGACATCAGCATCTACGAGGGGCTCGGCGAGATCCCCTTCTACAACGAGGACCTGGACGTCCCCGGTTCGGTGCCCGCGCAGGCCGAGGCGCTGCGCGCCGCCGTCGCCGCGGCCGACGCCGTCCTCCTGGTCACCCCCGAGTACAACGGCACCCTGCCCGCCGTGCTGAAGAACGCCATCGACTGGGCCTCGCGCCCGTACGGCGCCGGTGCGATCAAGGGCAAGCCGGTCGCGGTCGTGAGCGCCTCGATCAGCCCCCGCGCGGCCGAGTGGGCCCATGGTGACGCGGTGAAGTCCGTCGGTGTCGCCGGCGGCGTCGTCGTCGAGGCGGCGCACGCGCGCTTCGGCACGATCGGCGAGCGTTTCGGCCAGACCCACCCCACCGAGGATGCCGAGGCCCTGACCCAGCTCGGCGCGACCGTGCACGAACTGGTCGCCGCCGCTGACGGCAAGCTCGTCTCGGCGTAAGCTGCCTTCTCGACCAGGGGCGTCGCATCCTTCGCGGGTGCGGCGCCCCTGTGCTGTCCGTGGAGTTTGCTGAAGACTCGCCGGGATGCAAAATCGTGATCTGGGCCACTGTTTCCCCAGCGTGTCGATGGCGCGTCCTGGGACTTACCGCGTCGAAATTACATCTGTGCGACTCGCAACACCTTGTGTTGTTCCAATCTGTCGGCCACTAGGTGTAGTGTCTTCGGTACTGGAACACGGTGTCGAGCCACCACTGATCGGGCCCAAGGGAAGGGGTTACGAGCAGGGCTTTCTTCGCCAGATCCAGGAGTTTGCGCAGCATCACCGTTCGTGCATTGCATACGGATCACAGGCTGTGGATCAGGCATAGGAGAGAGGGACTTCAGATGACCATCACCGTGTACACCAAGCCCGCTTGCGTCCAGTGCAACGCCACCTACAAGGCGCTCGACAAGGCCGGGGTGGATTACGACGTCATCGACATCTCCGAGAACGACGAGGCGCGCGACTACGTCATGGCCCTCGGCTACCTGCAGGCGCCGGTCGTCGTCGCCGGTGACGATCACTGGTCGGGCTTCCGTCCCGATCGCATCAAGTCGCTCGCGGTCGCGGCCGCCTAGGACTTCGCCGGAAGGAGGCGTCATGCCCGAGCGGATCACTCCGGGCGGGCTGGTCTACTTCTCCAGCGCTTCGGAGAACACTCGTCGTTTCGTCGAGAAGCTGGGTCTCCCGGCTACTCGGCTACCACTGCACACCGCTGATTCGCTGCGCGTCGACGAACCCTACGTGCTGATCACTCCCACCTACGGGGGTGGTCGGCACGTCATGGGGGGACAACGGTCCGACAAGGACCTCGTACCGCGGCAGGTCGCCAAGTTCCTCAACGACCCGCACAACCGCGCCCTGCTGCGCGGGGTGATCGCGGCCGGCAACACGAACTTCGGCGATACCTATTGCGCTGCGGGCGACATCATCTCGCGCAAATGCGGGGTGCCGTACCTGTATCGCTTCGAACTCATGGGAACCGCTGAGGACGTCGCGCGCGTCCGAGAGGGATTGGGATTGTTTTGGCAACAGCAACCACAGCACCGGCAGGCAAGACAGCCCGCCTAGAGCAGTCCGCCGCCCGCGGCGAGGCGGTCGAGGTTCTGGACTACCACGCTCTCAACGCGATGCTGAACCTGTACGGCCCGAACGGCGAGATCCAGTTCGACAAGGACCGCGAGGCCGCGCACCAGTACTTCCTGCAGCACGTCAACCAGAACACGGTCTTCTTCCACAATCTCGACGAGAAGCTGGACTACCTGGTCAAGGAGAACTACTACGAGACCGAGGTGCTCGACCAGTACTCCCGCGAGTACATCAAGGCTCTGTTCCAGCAGGCCTACGCCAAGAAGTTCCGGTTCCCGACCTTCCTCGGCGCGTTCAAGTACTACACCTCGTACACGCTCAAGACCTTCGACGGCAAGCGCTACCTGGAGCGGTTCGAGGACCGCGTCGTCATGGTCGCGCTGACGCTGGCCGCCGGCGACGAGACGCTGGCGAGCAAGCTGGTCGACGAGATCATCGACGGCCGCTTCCAGCCCGCCACCCCCACCTTCCTCAACTCCGGCAAGAAGCAGCGCGGCGAGCCCGTGTCCTGCTTCCTGCTGCGCATCGAGGACAACATGGAGTCGATCGGCCGCTCGATCAACTCCGCGCTGCAGCTGTCCAAGCGCGGCGGCGGTGTCGCATTGCTGCTCAGCAACATCCGTGAGCACGGCGCGCCGATCAAGAAGATCGAGAACCAGAGCTCGGGTGTCATCCCGATCATGAAGCTGCTCGAGGACTCGTTCTCCTACGCCAACCAGCTGGGCGCGCGCCAGGGTGCCGGCGCGGTGTACCTGCACGCGCACCACCCCGACATCTACCGCTTCCTCGACACCAAGCGGGAGAACGCGGACGAGAAGATCCGCATCAAGACGCTCTCGCTGGGCGTGGTGATCCCCGACATCACCTTCGAGCTGGCGAAGAAGAACGAGGACATGTACCTGTTCTCGCCGTACGATGTCGAGCGCATCTACGGCAAGCCGTTCGCCGATGTCGACGTCACCGAGAAGTACTACGAGATGGTCGACGACAAGCGCATCCGCAAGTCGAAGATCAAGGCGCGCGAGTTCTTCCAGACCATCGCCGAGCTGCAGTTCGAGTCGGGCTACCCGTACATCATGTTCGAGGACACGGTGAACCGGGCCAACCCGATCAAGGGCAAGATCACCCACTCGAACCTGTGCTCGGAGATCCTGCAGGTCTCCACGCCCTCGGAGTTCAACGACGACCTGTCCTACTCGAAGGTCGGCAAGGACATCTCCTGCAACCTGGGGTCGCTCAACATCGCCAAGGCGATGGACTCCCCGGACTTCGGCCAGACCATCGAGACCTCGATCCGCGCCCTGACCGCGGTGTCGGACCAGACCCACATCTACTCGGTGCCCTCGATCGAGCAGGGCAACAACGAGTCCCATGCCATCGGCCTCGGCCAGATGAACCTGCACGGGTACCTGGCGCGCGAGCGGGTGCACTACGGGTCCGAAGAGGGCATCGACTTCACCAACATGTACTTCTACACCGTCGTCTACCACGCGATCCGGGCCTCGAACCTGATTGCGAAGGAGCGCGGCACCGCGTTCGGCGGCTTCGCCGAGTCCAAGTACGCCAGCGGCGAGTACTTCGACAAGTACACCGACCAGGTGTGGGAGCCCAAGACGGAGAAGGTGCGTCAGCTCTTCGCCGACGCGGGCGTGCACATCCCCACCCAGGACGATTGGCGTGAGCTGAAGGCGAAGGTGCAGGAGTTCGGCATCTACAACCAGAACCTGCAGGCCGTCCCGCCGACCGGTTCGATCTCCTACATCAACCACTCCACCAGCTCGATCCACCCGGTGGCGTCGAAGATCGAGATCCGCAAGGAAGGCAAGATCGGCCGCGTCTACTACCCGGCCCCGTATCTCACCAACGACAACCTCGAGTACTACGAGGACGCCTACGAGATCGGCTACGAGAAGATCATCGACACCTACGCCGCGGCCACCCAGCACGTGGACCAGGGCCTGTCGCTGACTCTGTTCTTCAAGGACACCGTCACCACCCGCGACCTGAACAAGGCCCAGATCTACGCCTGGCGCAAGGGCATCAAGACGCTCTACTACATCCGCCTGCGCCAGATGGCCCTGGAGGGCACCGAGGTCGAGGGCTGCGTGTCCTGCATGCTGTGAGCTGAAAACCCGTCGAAAAGGGCGGTCCCCTTGGGGGCCGCCCTTTTTCGCGTCAGCTGAAGGTGCCGAAGAGGTCGAAGCAGGACCAGCCGCCGCGGAACCACTGGACGATCAGCTGCCACAGTGACGGGTAGGTGCCGTCGGCGTTGCGCAGTCGCAGGCCGAACGAGCACTTACCGATCGTCGTGCGGGTGTAGCGCTGGACCGCTGTGCGGTGCAGGAAGGACGCACCGAGCCAGGCCGCGAGGCCGTAGAGGACGGCGGTGGTGCCGGTGGCGATGTACCACGCGGTCAGACCGATCGCGGCGTGCAGTGCCATGTCGATGAGGAAGGCGGGGATGACGCCGGTCTCGGACCCGTCGGAAGTGGTTCCGGTGCGGATGAATTCGTCCTTCGGCGGGGTGGGCTCGGCGCTCTCGGCGGCGACGTACCTCAGGTGGCCTTCGGCGTCGCGCTCGTAGGCGCCGGTCCTCGTCGCGCGTCGGGGCGGTGCTGCGTAGGTCATGGGAGTCAGCGTGCGGTACTCCGCTTAACGAACACCCGGTGTCGACCTTGTGTGGCACCGCGATCGCGCTGTGCACCCAAGCCCGCTCGTAATACGAACACAGTCGGAGACAGTCGGCGCCGGAACGAGTCGCTCAGCCCGCCGAGCCGGTCGACCAGGGGAATCCGGACGCCGATCCGCTTCCGCCGGAACCGGTTCCGCCGGTCGGCAGGTCCGCACCGGCCGATCCCGGCCGGTGGATGCGGACGGTGACCGGCTCGGTGCCGTCGGCCTCCACGGTGACGATTCGCGCGCCCGCCGGCGAGGTGACCCGGCCGCCGATGACCTGCACCTCGTAGGTCTCGGGATGCGCCAGGTCGGAGACATAGATCTCGGTCGGCGCCGCAGCGGTACGTGGACGGTAGCGGTAGGCGAAATCTCCTGTGCCGGAATCGAACACCATCGCCTCGGGTGTACCTGCCGTGGCTCGCGGATAGGTGCGGACCAGCTCGCGGCCGAGGTCGCCGCGGAACGGATCGCCCTCGCCGGAGCTGTAGTGCCAGTAGTGCCAGCCGACGAACCGCTCGTCGGCGCGGGTGGTGGTGTTGCGCAGGACGGTCGGATCGCCGTCGCCGAATTCGGTGACGAGGGTGGGGATGTCGGTGCGCGCGGTGAAGGCGTCGATATTGGCCCAGGTCTTGTCCTGCTGTACCGAACACACCGCGCGCAGTTCCTCGGGCAGACCGAGGTAGATGGCGAGCTGGCTCGGAATGCAGTAGTCATGCGGCGAGAACACGATATTCGGGCTCGTGATCGGCGGGTTCTTGCCGAGATGGCTGGGCATGGTCTCGTTCCAGGTGACGTTCGGTTCCCAGAACACCGGCACCGAGGCGGAGCGGGCGCGGACCGCGTCGGTCAATCGTTGCAGTGCCCGTTGGTATTTCGCGTCGAACTCGGGGCAGCCGTGGGGGAAGCAGGTGAGAAACGGTGAGCCGGGCCATGGTTCGTTGAGCAGTTCGATGCCGAGGACACTCGGGCGGCCGTCCATCCGCTCGGCGAGCGCGCCGAGCGCGTTTCCGAGGTGGTCGAGCACGCCGTGGGTGTTGTTCCACACCTCGTCCCAGCCCGCGTTCATGCTCGGCATCAGGTAGTACAGGGGAAAGCCGGGGTTCGGTTCGTCCGCGCCGGGTCGCGCCCGAATCGCCCACTCCGGGAAGCCGTTTCCGCCCCAGATTTCCGACAGTCCGTCCTGGTGATTGTCGAGCAGCGTGTAGATGCCGTGCGCCGCGAGGGTGTCCACCACCTGCTCGACGCGCTCCAGATAGGCGGTGTCGACCACGCCTTCGGTGGGCATCAAGCCGTCGAACGACACGCCCAGCCGCACGGTGTTGAACCCGTGCCGGGCGAGGATCGCGGCGGCGGAATCGGTGAGGGTGAACCCGTCGCCGGGCATCAGGTACGGGGCGTCCTTGTCGACATTGTTCACCCCGTGCAGCAAGACCGTCCGGCCGTGGCTGTCGACCAGGGACGCCCCTTGCGCCCGCAACGTCGGCAGGTTCGGCGCCGGGTCCGCACCGACCGTTGCGCCGCTTCCGGCCGCGACCCCGGCCACCAGTGCCGCCACCACCGTCAACCGTCCGAGCCACAGCGGTCGCCATGTCCGACGAATACCCTTGTCCGCCACGCAATTCCCTCGATCCTCGGATGGACGACCGTTCAATTGAACGATCGTCCAGTTCCGTTGGCGAGAGACCATAGCCGCCACCGGCTGATGTGGTCAAGACCACACCCTCGGCCCGGGAGTGTGCCAGCTCTCCCGGCCGGTGAGTTCGGGGAACGCGATGTCAGCGCAGCGCCGGGATGACCTCGCGTTCGAAGAGCTCGATGCCGGAGGTGTCGTAGGCGGCTTCGGGGAAGTTGAGGATGGCGTAGGCGAGGCCGAGATCCTTGACGGTGGTGAGGCGTTCGACGATCTGCTCGGGCGTGCCGACGGCGGCGCTGTTGTCGAACAGTTCGTGCACGCGGATCTTGGCCTCGTCGGCGCCGAGGAACGGGGTGTAGCGGTCGATCACGGTCGAGAGTCGTTCCTGGACTTCGGATTCGGTGCTGCCGACGATCGCGTTGAAGTTGGAGCTGCGGGTGATGGCGGCGAAATCGGTGCCCACCTCGGCGCAATGCGCGCGCAGGATGTCGGACTTGCGGGTGAATTCGGCGGGCTCGCCGGAGAAGTTGGTGTAGTTCGCGTGGGTCGCGGCGATGCGCAGCGTCTTCTTCTCGCCGCCGCCGGCGATCCAGATCGGGATGCCGTTCTCCTGCAGCGGCTTCGGGTGCACGATGGCGTCGTCGACCTGGTAGTACTTCCCGTTCAGGGTGGCACGGCCGGTCTGCCAGGCCTGGCGGAAGATCTGGACGCCCTCGTCGAGCCTGCCCAGCCGCTCACCGGCGGAGGGGAAGCCGTAACCGTAAGCGCGCCATTCGTGTTCGTACCAGCCGCCGCCGATGCCCATCTCCACCCGGCCGCCGGAGATCAGGTCGACGGTGGCGGCCACCTTGGCCAGGTAGGCGGGGTTGCGGTAGCTCATGGCGGTACACATCTGGCCGAGCCGAACCCGGGAGGTGCTCGCCGCGAACGCCGACATGAGGGTCCACGCCTCGTGGGTGGCCTCGTTCGTCGGCACCGGCACCGTGTGGAAATGGTCGTACACCCAGATCGATTCCCAATCCGAGCCCGCGTCGAAGCGCTGCGCCAGCTCACGCATCACCGCCCACTGGTCCGCCGGTTCGATGCCGACCAGGTCGAGCCGCCAACCCTGGGGGACGAAGATGCCGAAGCGCACGAGTTTCTCCTCGGTGTGTGGATCTGACGTGAACTGCCCCGCCCACTTTTCCCACCCTCGCGCACCGGCGCAACTATTGGGCGCGGGGCGCGCCGAATCCTGGACCGGCCGTTATTCGCTTGGCGCACCCACCGAAACCAGGCGTCTGGTGGACCGCTTCGACGGCTGGGTGGTCCCGACGCTCGACTGGCGCGCTGTCGAGCGGGTGATCGGCGCTGACCTCGCGGGTCAGGCGTTCGGGTCGCCGTAGGAGGCGGCGATGTCCTTGGAGCTGGGCCAGCGGCTGTAGGTGGGGGACTGCGGCCAGCCCTCGGGGCTGTCCTGCCATTCCTCCTGCCTGCCGTAGGGCAGCGCGTCGACGAGGCCGAAGGTGTAGGCGAGCTGTTCGGTGCCGCGGCCGTCGGTGTGCCAGCTGCGGTAGACGGTGTCGCCGTCGCGCAGGAAGGTGTTCACCGCGAAGCCCGCGCCGGGGCCCGCGCCCATGTCGGCGCCGAAGGGGCTGTCGTGGGTCGAATACCAGGTCATCGTGTTGCCCACCCGGCGCTTGTAGGTCAGCACCTCGTCGATCGGCCCCTGGGTGACGATCACGAAGCGCGCGTCGTAGGCGGCGAGGAAGTCCAGCCGCGCGTACTGGGCGGTCAGGCCGGTGCAGCCGGGGCACTGCCAGGTGTTCCCGTCGGTCCACATGTGGTGGTAGGTGATCAGCTGCGAGTGCCCGTCGAAGACCTCGGCCAGCGAGACGTCGCTGCCGTCCTCGGCTGTCAGCGTGTACGGCGGCAGCTCGACGGCGGGCAGGCGGCGCCGCTGCGCCGCGACGGCGTCGAGTTCGCGGGTCGCTGCCTTCTCCCGCACGCGGAGCTTGTCGAGCTCGGCCTGCCAGGTGTCGTGGTCGACGATCGTCGGCAATGCGGTCATGGTGGACCACCCTTCAATGTCTACGGTGTGCACATTTGATATGTTCACACCGTAGACTTCGCCGGAGAGGAGCGTCAAGGGTTGGCCTACCATCACGGCGACCTCGCCGCCGCCCTGGTCGAGGCGGGCCTGGAGCTCACCAGGTCGGGCGGACCCGAGGCGCTCACGATCCGGGCGGCCACCCGGCGCGTCGGGGTGACGCCCAATGCCGCCTACCGGCACTTTCCCGATCGGCAGGCGCTGTTGCGCGCGGTGTCGGCCGCGATCGAGGCCGCGATGGCGGCTGGTATGGCCGCCGAGCAGGTGCCCGACAGCCCGCGCGCCCGGCTGCGCGCGGTCGGGCGCGGCTACATCGGTTTCGCGCTCGCGGAGCCGGGGTGGTTCGCCGTGGCCTTCTTCGGCGCGGGAGACACCTCGCCCGAATCGGTCCGTGACTCGCCCGCCTACCTCGCGCTGACCGACGCGCTGGACATGATGGTCCACGTCGGCGACCTCGATCCCGCCGCCCGGGCCACCGCCACGTGGAGCTGCTGGTCGACGGTGCACGGCTTCGCCGAACTCGCCCTGCGTGGCCCGCTGCGCCATCTGGACCGGGCCGAACTGTGGCCGCTGGCCGAGCGGGCGGTCGAGACGGTCGTCGCCGGGCTGCCGCATCCACTGTGACGCGGATCACTGTGACCAGTGGTACGTCCGGTAAAGATGAAACAGGGGACCACCGCATGTATTCTGCAGGTGGAAGGGTGTGCCCGCGTGGGTACTCCAAGCGATCTGCATCGGCGATGGCCTGCAGCGACGGCGAGGAGGTGGTGTTGCGATGCGCAGCGAACCCCCCAGTCGAAGGCCGCGCGGCGTCGCCCCTTCGTCCTCGCACTGATTCCCGGCCGGTGAGATCGGCTGTGCGACACGGTCGTGGTGGTCGACGCCCGCGGTGTGCCACACCGTTTCCCGATCCACTCTCGTAGCATTCCCGCGACCTCGTCGTGGGTGTGCGCGCACTCGCGCCAGAGGACTCTCCCATGTCGCAGATCGATCTCATCGAAGCACGTCACGTCACCCCCGACGCGGATTCGCCGCGCCCCGAGCCGACTCCTGTTGTCGCCGAAGATCATTCGGTGACCGAAGCGCTGGAGATCCTGTCGGAGTCGGTGCGCGACATCGTCGAGACCCACCGGGTCGACGGCGCCATGGACTGGCTCGACAACCGCCCGCCGCACGTCATCGCCGACGCGCTCGCCCGCATGGACGCCGTGCAGGCCGGGGTCGTGTTCCGGCTGCTCGACAAGGACCGCGCGATCACCGTGTTCGAGGAGCTCGAGCCGGTCGACCAGCAGCAGATCCTGCAGGGCCTGCGGGAGAAGAGCTTCCGCGATCTCGTCGAGGCGATGGACCCCGACGACCGCGCCCGCATGCTGCACGAGGCGCCGGCGAAGGTGGCCAAGAAGGTCCTGGCCGGACTCAGCCCGCGCGAGCGCCGGATGACCGCCGCGCTGCTCGGCTACCCCGAGGGCTCGGTCGGGCAGTACATGACGCCGGAAGTCGTTGCGCTGCCCGACAATCTGACCGTCGCCCAGGCGCTGAGCTGGGTGCGCGCCAAGGGCGCCAACGCCGAGACGGTGTACACGCTGCCCGTGGTCGACTGCGGTCGCAAGCTCACCGGCATCGTCGAGCTGCGCGAGCTGGTGCTGCACGCGCCCGAGGCCATGGTGTCCGAATTGGTGGTCACCGAACCGGCTTTCGTGCGCGCCACCGATTCCGCCGAGAAGGCCGCGCGCCTGATGAGCTCGACCAACGACATCAACCTGGTCGTCGTCGACAGCGAGGACCGGGTCGTCGGCCTGCTCACCATCGACGACGCGATGGAGGTGCTCGAGGCCGCCGACAGCGAGGACGTGGCCAAGCAGGCCGGTTCGGCGCCGTGGGAGGGCCACTACATGGCCGCCAAGGTGTTCCAGCTGGCGCGCTACCGGGCGCTGTGGCTGATGCTGCTGCTGTTCGCGGCCACGCTGACCGTGAGCGTCACCGACGTGTTCTCGACGACCCTCGAGCAGGCGGCCAGCCTGGCCCTGTTCATCCCGCTGCTGATCGGCGCGGGCGGCAACGCGGGCGCGCAGGCCGCCACCGCGTGTGTGCGCGCGCTGGCCGTGGGCGAGGTGCGGGTCTCGGACCTGTTCAAGGTGATCTGGCGGGAGTGCCGGGTCGGGCTGGTGCTCGGCAGCATGCTCGCGGCGGCGGGGCTGCTGATCGGCACCCTGTTCGTCGGCCCGAAGATCGCGGTCGTCGTGGCGATCACCCTGGTGCTCATCTGCGGCTGGGCGGCCACCATCGGCGGCACGATGCCGTTGCTGGCCAAGAAGTTCCGCATCGACCCGGCCGTGGTGTCGGCGCCGATGGTGACCACCCTGGTCGACGCGACCGGGCTGATCATCTACTTCACGACGGCGAAGCTGGTCCTCGGGATCTGACCCGGCGGGTCAGCCAGGGGGAAACAGGGTGAGGACACGCGCCATCACGTCCTTGGCGACGTCGTCGGTGCTCGCCACGACCTCGACGATGGGCACCCGGCGGCCGAACGCGGTCGATTCGGCGGGCAGCTCCGGCCCGACGGCGGCGGTGTAGATCGGAATCCTGCTGTCGTAGACCGAGACCGAGCGGTGCACGGTGCGGCCGTCGAGGTGCTCCTCGGTGCTGTTGGCGGCCAGGTAGGCGGGAACGCGGTACTCGTAGCCGACGGTGATCTTCTCGCCGCGGTAGCCGAACAGGCACTGGGTCAAGCGTTGGTCGTCGCTGGGTGCGGTGTCGGGCAGTTTCGCGCGGACGGCGCACGGGTCGGCGCCGAGCAGTACGGTCGCGACGGTGTCGGGGGAGGTGCCCTGCGGCGGCGCGGCCCGCCAGCGGTCGAGCATGCCGGGCAGCAGGCCGTCGGCGACCGCGCAGGGATCCTGTCCGGGTGGGGTGGTGAGGCCGAGGTAGAAGGCGGCGCCCGCCGGGAAGTGGGCGGTGGCGCCGCACGAGCGGGGCAGGCCCGCGTCACGGTCGGGGACCAGGCGGATCTGCACGTCGCCGAGGTTCTTGCTGACACCGCGGCCCGGAGTCAGGTCGGGCAGCAGTGTCGCGTGCCAGGTGAGGGTGGTGCCCTCGCCAGGGGCCGCCGAGCCGAGTACCGCGCGGCACGAGTCGAGGCCGACGGTGATGTCGTGGATCTCGGCCAGCGTCGAGAGGGTGTCGCGCGGAATCAGCGCGCACACGTCGATCTGCCTGGTCGCCTGGGCGACGGTCGCGCGCTGCTGCTCGGTCGTGGCGGGCTGCGACCAGAATTCGGGCGGTGGCGCGGGGATCACCGGCGCGGGCGGCGCGGCTTCCGTGGCGGATTCGCTCGCCTCGTCGTCACCGCAGGCGGCACAGCACAGCAACACCGCGGCGGCCAGTACCATCCGACGATTCATCAGCACCCCTGTCCTCGGTGGAACCGGCCCGCTCACCGAGTCTGCCCGGGTGGCAATCGGGCCGCAAACATCGTGCCCGGAATGTTGTGACCCTGCTCAGGGAAACACGGCCAGGGTTTCGCGCATGACCCGCTCGGCGACGGCCGAGTCGGCGGTCACCGCGACGGTCGGCACCCGGGGACCGAGCAGGGCGTCGGTCGGGCCGGGCGCCATGCGCGGGCCGACGATCACCGACAGCGCGGTGACCTCGGACTGCGTTCCGTCGAAGCGGTACACCTGCCGGGTGCCGACGGTGAAGGCCGGGGTGTCGTCGACGATCGAGCGTTCCTCGTTGTAGTCGTAGGTGACGACCGCGGAGTGCCCGTCGAGGGTGAGCCGGCAGGTGGTGACGCCCTGGTCGGCCACCGGCACGGTGATCCCGAGCAGCGGGGCGACGGCGCACGGATCGGCCCCGGTGACCACCGTCCGGTCCGAATCGGGGGAGCTGCCCTGCGCCGGTTCGGCGCGCCACGCGATCAGCGCGATCCGCATCAGCGCCTCCGCGGTCGCGCAGGCGTCCTCGGGCGCGCGCACGCTCATCGACAGATCGGCGCCGGAGATGAAGCGCGCCCACGCCTGACAGCTCCCACGCACCTGGGGATCGTCGGAGCCGGACGGCTCGTCGTGGAACAGCACCCGCACATCACCCATGGACCGCTCGCGCACCGGCAGGTCCATCGACGGTTCCCCGGAGAACATCACGCCGGTGCTCCAGGTCGCGTCGATCCCGGTGAGATGCCCCTCGACGCCGATGTTGAGCCTGCACTGCTGGGGATGCACGTTCTCGACATCCCTGACCTTGCCCAGCGTGCCCAGCCGCACCCGCGGCAGCAGCCCGCACACATCGAGTGCGCGCACCTTGCGCAAGACCCCCGCGCGGTCCTGGTCCGACACCGGCGCGGTGGACCAGAACCCACCTCGCGGCATGGAGTCGTCCACCGACTCGCCCTGGCAGGCGGCCAGCAGCAGGGCCGCCGCGATGAGCGGGAGTGTCCGTCGCACGGCGGGTCCTTTCGGATCAGGCCGCGGGGAACAGCGGCAGAAGCTGTCGCATCACGTCTTTCGCGACATCCTCGGTATCGGCGAAAACGTCGACCACCGGAACCACGTTACCGCCGAACCCGGTCGGGCCAGGCGGCAGCTCCGGACCGACGACGGCGACCAAGCTGGTGTCGCGCGCGTACACGGTCCGCCCGTCGATGTTCTGCTCGGTCTTGCTCAGGAACGCGCGCTCGAGCAGCTTGTACGAGATGACGACATCCGCGCCGCGATAGGTGAACCCGCAGCCGGTGATGGTCGGCACACCGAAGTCGCCGGTGCCGTCGAGGCGGGCCCGCACGGCACACGGGTCCGCGCCGTGCAGGGCCGTGCGCCGCGTATCGGGGGAAGTGCCCTGCGGTGGCGACGTCCAGCTCAGCTTGTCCACCGCTCCGTTCGACGCGAATGCGACCCGGCAGGAATCGGTTTGGTCGTTGTCGACCGTGCGTACCCTGCCGAGCGCGGCCAGCTCCGAGCGCGGGACCAGCGCACAGACATCGATCTGCCGGGACCGCGCGGCGACCTCGGCCTTCTGCTCGTCGGTCTGCGGAACGGTGTGCCACCAGTCCGTTGACACCGGCGGCAAGGCGGGCGGTTCGGCTGCGCGCGACGACTCGGCAGTTCCGCACCCGGCCATCACCACGGCCGCGGCGGCCAGAACGAGTTGTCGCGCAGGGGTTTTCCACCCGAAGCGTTGCCGTGTCGGCGACTGCTTGGTCTCGGCCCCCGGCCCGTGTGGCAGGGCCAGCGGTACAGCGGCTCGGGTGACATGGCGCGGCATGAGTGATCCCCCTGGACATTGCGGTCCGGTGGTGGACAGCGCGAGCCGCAGTTTGCCGGGTGCGCGAGGAGAAAGCAAAGGGCGGCGACGGACCGAGTGGCCGGCTTCACGCGGCAACGCGCCGGCGGGCGCATGTGGCGAATCTCTGGCGATGCGATGGTGGCGTGGCGGCGGTCGTGGCGCACAATAGGGGCCGCGTGTGTGGTGCGCCGGTGTGGTCGTCCTGGCCGGGTGCGCCACGCCGCAACACAAGCTGTTGTGCTTACTGGCGTTGTCACCCACTACGAGTAGTGTTCAGGTGAACGGGCTCGCGCACGGCGGCGGTGCGGGTAAACGGTCTGGCGGAAAGGTGTGGAGGCGGAATGAAGCTCATCGATCGGGTACATGCCATCAACTGGAATCGGGTGCCCGATGAGAAGGACGCCGAGGTCTGGGATCGCCTGACCGGCAACTTCTGGCTGCCGGAGAAGGTCCCGGTGTCCAACGACATCCCCTCCTGGAACACCCTGACCACCGACGAGAAGCAGCTCACCATGCGGGTCTTCACCGGCCTGACGCTGCTCGACACCATCCAGGGCACCGTCGGCGCGGTCTCGCTGATCCCCGACGCGCTCACCCCGCACGAGGAGGCGGTGTACACCAACATCGCGTTCATGGAGTCGGTGCACGCCAAGAGCTACAGCTCCATCTTCTCCACCCTGTGCTCCACCAAGGAGATCGACGAGGCGTTCCGCTGGTCGGAGGAGAACCGCAACCTGCAGCGCAAGGCCGAGATCGTCCTCTCGTACTACAACGGCGACGACCCGCTCAAGCGCAAGGTGGCCTCCACGCTGCTGGAGAGCTTCCTGTTCTACTCCGGCTTCTACCTGCCGATGCACTGGTCCTCGCGGGCCAAGCTCACCAACACCGCCGACATGATCCGGCTGATCATCCGCGACGAGGCCGTGCACGGGTACTACATCGGCTACAAGTACCAGAAGGGCCTCGAGCTGGTCACCCAGGCCGAGCGCGACGAGCTCAAGAACTACACCTTCGAGCTGCTGTTCGAGCTCTACGACAACGAGGTCGACTACACCCAGGACCTCTACGACGAGGTCGGCCTCACCGAGGACGTCAAGAAGTTCCTGCGCTACAACGCCAACAAGGCGCTGATGAACCTCGGCTACGAGGGCCTGTTCCCGAAGGACGAGTGCGAGGTGAACCCGGCCATCCTGTCGGCCCTGTCGCCCAACGCCGACGAGAACCACGACTTCTTCTCCGGCTCCGGCTCGAGCTACGTCATCGGCAAGGCGGTCAACACCGAGGACGAGGACTGGGAGTTCTGACCGAACCGGGACCGTGTCGACGGCGGCGCACCTGCCCGGGTGCGCCGCCGTCGCGCATCACGCGCGCTTGCGCCAGCGCAGGGGCGGCATGCCGTAGCGACGGTGGAAGGCGCGATTGAAGGCGGCCTCGGACTGATAGCCGACGGCGCCGGCGATGTGGCCGACCGGTTCGGTGGTCGAGCCGAGCAGGTGGGCGGCGTGTTCGAGGCGACGGTCGGTGACGTAGGCGCCGGGTGAGCGGCCGAGCAGCCGGGCGAAGCGTTCGGTGAACGCCGAGCGCGACAACCTGGCCAGCGCCGCGAGCTCGGCCACCGGCCACGCCCGGTCGGGGCTGTTGTGGATCGCGGTGAGAACCGGTCCGAGTGCGGGATCCAACGCCGCGGTGAGCCAACCGGGCGCGGTGTCGCCCTCGCCGGCCCAGGCGCGCAGGGCGTGCACGAACAACAGGTCGAGGATGCGCGAGATCATCACGCCCGCACCGGGTCTGGCGTCGGTGAGCTCGGCGACGAGTAGTCGCGAACTGAGCGTCAGCCAATCGCGTTCGGCGTCGGCGCGGATCACCACGGTCGCGGGCAGCACCGACAGCAGCGGCTCGGCGATCACCTCCTCCACCCGGAACGTGCCGGTGACCCAGCGCGGCGTGGCCGGATCCGGGAGTTCCTCGAGGCGGTGCAGAGTGTCGGCCGCGGTGAGTTCGCGTTCGACGGCGTCGCCCGATCCGATCACGTGGCGATCACCGCGCGCGAGCAGGACCATGTCGCCCTCGCGCAGCGCGATGACCGCACCGTCGACCCGGACGGCGAGCTCGCCGCGCTCGGCGATGTGGAGCAGCCGGATCCCGGCGGGGATCGCGATGGCGAACGGCGGCGCGGGGGCGCAGCGAACGAGCCGGTCGCCGCGCAGCCGTACGGCGTGCAGGATGTCCGAGAGCGCGTCGAGCTCTTTGCCGGGTGCCAGCGGGTCGGTCGCGGCCGGTTGTTCGGCAAACTTTTCCGGCCTTTCGGTCATGGTATTTGCCTCATCATCCAAATATCGTGGCTAGTGGCCGTCGTGTCAACGACGGTGAACCCGACCCGAGAGAAGGCATCTCATGGCTGTGAAGCCGACAATCGTTCTGGTGCACGGTTTCTGGGGCGGCGCCGCCCACTGGTCGAAGGTGATCGTCGAGTTGAACCGGCGTGGTTTCACCTCCGTGCGCGCGGTGGAGAATCCGCTCACCTCGCTCGCCGACGACGCCGAGCGGACGAGGAAAATGGTGGCTCAGGTCGACGGGCCGGTCGTGCTCGTCGGGCACTCCTACGGTGGCGCGGTGATCACCGAGGCCGGTGACCTGCCCAATGTCGTCGGTCTGGTCTATATCGCGGCCTTCGCGCCCGACGCGGGGGAGAGCCCCGGCGCGATCACCGAACAGCAGCCGCCCGCCGCGGTCGCCGCGATCGCCCCGGACTCGGACGGCTACCTGTGGATCGCGCAGGACAAGTTCCACGACAGCTTCTGCCAGGACCTGACCGCCGACGAGGCGCTGGTGATGGCGGTGACGCAGAAGGCTCCCCTCGGCTCGACCTTCGGCGACACGGTGAGCGCGCCCGCCTGGAAGGTGAAGCCCACCTGGTATCAGGTCTCGACCGAGGACCGGATGATCCACCCGGACAACGAGCGTCGAATGGCCGAGCGCATGAACCCGCGCAAGATCGTCGAACTCGCGGCGAGCCACGCCTCCCTGGCCTCGCAGCCCGGGCCGGTGGTCGACCTGATCGAGGAGGCGGTCGGCTCGGCCGGCTGAGCGCTGCGCCGCGGCGGCGGGTTGCCCATGGAAATCGGGCTTTTCGGAAGCGTGCGGTTGTCGGTCTAATCGGGGGATGACCGCGATCCGGCAGTTGGGCACGTTCGGTGAGCTCCTCGGTCGTGGTGGGGCGGGGGAGCGTGTCGCCGTGGTGGACGGTGGGCAAAGCTGGACCCACGGGGCGCTCGCCGACGCCTCGCACCGGCTCGCCCGCGAGCTGGTGGCGCGTGGGGCGGGGCCGGAGACGGTGGTGCTGGTGGCGGTGCCGCGGTCGGTGGAGCTGGTGCGCGCGGTGTGGGCCGTCGCGGCGAGCGGCGCCGCGGTCCTCCCGATCGACCTGCGGCAGCCGCCGAGCAGGCGCAGGCACCTGCTGGCCGAGGCGGGCGCCCGGATCGGCATCACCACCAGGGCCGTGCTGCCGGGGCTGCCGAGCTGGATCACCTGGATCGTGCTCGACGACGAGGACCTCCGGCGCCGATGCGCCGAGCACGATCCGGCGCCGCTCACCGATGCCGACCGCCTGGCCCCGATCCGGCTCGACCAGCTCGCGTACGTCCTCTACACCTCCGGCTCGACCGGCCCGCCGAAGGCCGTCGCGGTGACCCATCGCGGGCTCGGCACACTGCTCGCCGAGGTGTCGGCCGCCCTCGGACCGCTGGACGACGCGCGCGTCCTGCAGATCGCCTCGCCGGGTTTCGACCTCTTCGTCAACGAACTCCTGCTGGCCTTCGCGCACGGCGCGACGCTGGTGATCGTGCCGCCGGAGATCACCGCCGGCGGCGAACTCGACGAGCTCATCGCCGGACAGGCGGTGACGCACGCGATCATCACCCCCGCCGTGCTCGCGACCCTCGACCCGCGCAGGCACACCACGCTGCGCGGGCTGCTGGTCGGTGGTGACGCCTCGGATCCGGCGCTGGTCGCGCGGTGGGCGCCGGGCCGGACCTACGTGAACGGCTACGGCCCGACGGAGACGACGGTCTTCGTCACCGCCCGGCGCTTGGCCGCCGGTGAGCCGGTCGTGCTGGGCGGCGTGTTCGACGGCTGGACCCCATGGGTTCTCGACGAACGCCTGCGCCCGGTGCCCGCGGGCACGCCCGGCGAGCTGTACCTGTCGGGTCCGGGCGTGGCACGCGGCTACCGGCGCGCTCCGGGCGCGACGGCGGCGCGGTTCGTCGCCGGGCCGTCCGGCACACGGATGTACCGCACCGGCGACCTCGTCCGTTCGGATGCCGAGGGGAATCTGGAGTTCCTCGGCCGCACGGACTTTCAGCTCAAGGTCCTCGGCATCCGCTTGGAGCCCGGCGAGATCGATGCCGTGCTGACCGCACACGCCGACGTCCGTGCCGCGGTGACGACCGGCTGCCGCACTCCCGCGGGTGCGCTGGTTCCGGTGAGCTATGTGACCGCCGAATCGGGCCACGCGGTGGACATCCCCGGCCTGCTGGCCTTCGCCCGCGAGCGGCTCGCCGCGCACGCGGTGCCCGCGGCCGTGGTCGTGCTCGACGACTTGCCGCTGACCCCGGTCGGCAAGGTCGACCGGGCCGCCCTGCCCGCGCCCACTTTCGCCAAAGGCGCCGGCGCCGAGCCGTCCGATTCGGTCGAACGCCTGGTGAGCACGGTGATGGCCGGACTGCTCGGCACCCCGGTGGGCGCGCACGACGACTTCTTCGCTCTCGGCGGAAACTCGCTGCTCGCGGCACAACTCGGCGCGCGGCTCGGCGCCGCGACCGGGAAACAGGTCCCGGTGCGCGCCGTCTTCGACGCACCGACCGCGGCACTGCTGGCCGCGGCGATCCGCGAGCTCTCGCGGACGGCGCCGCGACCACCGGTGACCCGCCGCGAACGCCCGGACACCCTGCCGCTGGCGCCCGCCCAGCGGCGCCTGTGGGTGCTGAACCGGATCGACCACCGCTCGCCCGCGGACAACATCGCCCTGGCGGTGCGCGTGCGTGGCTCGCTGTCGGTCGCGGCGCTGCGGTCCGCGCTCGACGACGTGATCGATCGGCACGAGCCGCTGCGCACGCTGTATCCCGAGGTCGACGGCGTCGGTGTTCAGCGCGTGCTGCCGGTCGAAGCCGCGCGCGCCGCACTCGATCTGGTCGCCGTCGAACCCGCCGGGCTCGCCGCGGCGCTGAACGAATTCGGCGGCGCGGGTTTCGATCTCACGTCCGAGCTGCCGCTGCGGGCGCGGGTGTTCGCGGTCGGCCCGGACGAGCACGTGCTGGCCGTGATCGTCCATCACATCAGTGCCGACGGCTGGTCGCTCGGCCCGCTGGCGCGCGATCTGTTCCGCGCGTACGCGACCCGGCGCCACGGCGGCGCACCCGACTTCGAGCCGCTGCCGGTCACCTACGCCGATTACGCGCTGGCCCACCGTGACCGGCTGGCCGACCGGACCGGTGCGGCCGACCTGGACGGCCAGTTGCGGTACTGGCGGGCCAGGCTCGCCGGGCTCGCTCCCCGCATCGACCTCCCCGTCGACCGGCCCCTTCCGGCCGTGGCGTCGGGCACGGGCGCGGTGCTCACCGTCGAATTCGGTCCCGACCTCGCTACGACCCTGCGCCGGATCGCTTTGGGGCACGGCGCGACCCAGTTCATGGTGCTGCACGCGATCCTCGCCGTGGCGCTGTCGCGCTCGGGGGCCGGAAGCGACATCGCCATCGGCACCCCGGTGGCCGGTCGTGGCGGGGCGGAGCTGGACGAGCTGGTCGGCATGTTCGTGAACATGGTGGTGCTGCGCGCGACCGTCGACCCCGCCGACTCGTTCACCGGCGTGCTCACCCGCGTCCGCGACATCGACCTGGGCGCGCTCGCCAACGCGGACCTGCCGTTCGAACAGGTCGTCGAGGCGATCGATCCGCCGCGCACCCGCGCGTACCATCCGCTGTTCCAGGTGGTGCTCACCGCCGCCGCCCCCGTCGACACCACCGCCGCCGATCTGGTCGTCGAGCCTGTCGAATCCTCGCTCACGCCCGCGAAATTCGACCTCCAGCTGACGATGTCGGACCCCGCCGCCGACACCATCGCGCTGGCGATCACCTATGCGACCGACCTGTTCGACCGCGAGACGATCGAGCTGTTCGTCCACACCCTCGAGCGGATCGCCCGCGCGGTCGCCGCCGACCCCACCGCGACGGTCGGCGACATCGACCTGGCTGCTCCCGCCGCGTCCCCGGCCGCGAGTCGCCTCGACCACCGCACGCTGAACGACCTGTTCGACATCGCGGCACACCGGCACGCGTCCGCGGTGGCGGTCCGCGCCGGGGCGACCACGCTGACCTATCGGGAACTCGACGCGCGAAGCGCCGCCCTCGCCCGGCGGCTCGTCGCCGCGGGGGCCGGTCCGGAGCGCCGGGTGGTGATCCGCGTCGGCCGTGGTGCCGAGCTGATCGTGGCGATCCTCGCGGTGGTGCGCAGTGGCGCGGCCTATGTCCCCATCGACCCGGACGCGCCCCGCGAGCGGATCGACTATCTGTCGGCCGACGCGCGGCCGGTGTGTGTGATCGAGGACGGCCTGGTCGTGCGGCCGACGCGAGCGGGTGCCGGAGCCGATCGCGTCCGCGGTGGACAGGCCCGCGCGGAGAACCTCGCGTATGTCATCTACACCTCCGGGTCCACCGGCGCGCCGAAAGGTGTCGCGGTCGAGCATCGTCAGATCGTCGCGCTGCTCGAGCGGTCGCGGCGGGCACTGGCCACGCGCGCGAGCGATGTCTGGGCGCTGTTCCATTCGGCCGCTTTCGATTTCGCCGTGTGGGAGATGTGGGGTGCGCTCACCACCGGCGCCGCGCTGGTGGTGGTCGATCGGGATACCGCGCGCTCACCCGAGCGGCTGCGCGAGCTGCTGTGCCGGGAACAGGTTTCGGTGCTGGGGCAGACGCCGTCCGCCTTCGCCGGTCTGGACGAGGCGGACACGCGCGCGGCGGCGAACGAACGGGTCGCGCGGGGTCGCGGACGCGCCGATCAGGGCACACCGCGGGACGCCGGCCGTGTTCCGGAGGTCCGTGGCGAGCCGGAGTCCGCTTATAGCCGGACGACAGAGCACGGCCCGCTGAGCCTGCGCCGCATCGTGTTCGGTGGTGAGCCGCTGGATCCGCGCCGCCTCACCGCCTGGATCGACCGGCACGGGTCGGACGGACCCCGGTTGGTGAACATGTACGGCATCACCGAGACCACGGTCCATGTCACACATGCGCCGATCACCGACGCCGAACACCACCGGGCCGGCAGCCCGATCGGCCGGCCGCTCGACGGGCTGACCGTCCAGGTTCTCGACGACCGGCTGCATCCCGTGCCCACCGGTGTCGTCGGCGAAATCTATGTCGGCGGCGCCCAGGTCACCCGCGGCTACCTGCATCGGCCGGGCCTCACCGCCACCCGGTTCGTGGCTGACCCCCGTGCGGTGGGTGGCGTGCTGTATCGCTCGGGCGACCTGGGCCGCTGGACTCGCGCGGGCACCCTCGAGCATTTCGGTCGCGCGGACCGCCAGGTGAAGATTCGCGGCTACCGTATCGAGCCCGCCGAGATCGAAGTGGCACTGCTGAGGTGCGCCGGTGTCGCGGCGGCGGTGGTGGTCGTGCGTGACGATCCGGCGAAGGGACCGCAGCTGGTCGGCTACGTGGTGGCGGCCAGGGACGCGGAGATCACCGGCGCCGCCGTCCGGGCGCAATTGCGAAACACGCTGCCCGAGTACCAGATCCCGGCGGCCGTGATGGTGATCGACGCCCTGCCGCTGACAGCGAACGGGAAGCTCGCGCTCACCGCGCTGCCCGCCCCCGAGTTCGCTTCCGATCGCGCGTACCGGGCGCCCGAGGGCGCGATCGAGCGGACGATCGCGGCCGTGTTCGCCGAACTCCTCGGCGGCGACCGCGTCGGCGCCGACGACTCCTTCTTCGACCTCGGCGGCAACTCGATACTGGCGACCCGGGTGGTCGCCCGCCTCCGCTCGGAGCTGGCGGCCGAAGTCGCCCTCGCCTGGCTGTTCAGCGACCCGAGCCCGGCCGAACTGGCCCGCCGGGTCGCCGAGGGATCCGCGGAATCGGCGCTGGCGCCGGTGCTCACCCTGCGCGGACGTGGCCGCGGCGCGCCGCTGTTCTGCGTGCATCCGGTGGTCGGCCTGGCCTGGAGCTTCGCAGGTCTGTCCGCCGAATTGTCCTGCCCGATCTACGGCCTGCAGTCACCCGCCATCGCCGAGGACACCGCGCACCCCGAGTCGATCGAGGCCATGGCCGCCGACTACGTGACTAGGATCCGCGCCGTCCAGCCGCACGGACCGTACCGGCTGCTCGGCTGGTGCGTCGGCGGGGTGATCGCGCAGGCCATGGCCGTCCGGTTGCGGGAACTGGGGGAGCGGGTGGAGGTGCTGGCCATGCTGGACTCCTTCGTCGGCGACGTCGGCTACCGCAGCGAGGACCCGGTGACGGTGGGCGATCTGCTCGGCCAGTTCGGCACCGAACACGAACTCGCCACTCCCGTCACCGAATTCACGCCTGCCGACGCGGTCACCCTGGTGTCGAGCCTGCCCGGCCCGTTCGAGGAACTGACCGAGGAGCGGGTGCACCGGCTCTTCGCGGGCATCCTGCACACGCAGGTGATCGGCGCGGCCCACCGCCCCCGCGTCTACGACGGCGACCTGCTGTTCTTCACCGCCGACCGTGACGACCGCGGTGCCGGCAGGGTGGCCCCCGCCTGGCGCGACCACATTGCCGGGGACATCCGCGACGTGCCGGTCGACGCCACCCACTGGGACATCACCGGCCCCCGCGCGCTGGCCACGATCGGGCCCGCGCTGGCCGAGGCGCTCGACGGACGACCGCGTGGAACCCGCGCGCCGGCGGGCGATCGGCCGGCCGCCGACGCGGGCTGACGGTGGCGGCGACCCCTCGCCGCCGCCACCGGGTCAGCGCAGGGCCGCCAGTCCGCGCCGATCGATCTTGCCGGTCGGCGTGCGTGGCAGTTCGTCGACGAACACCACGTCGCGCGGCGCCTTGAACCGCGCCAGATGGGCCTTCACATAGGTGCGGACCGCGTCGGCGTCGAGGTCGTCGGCCCGGACCACGAAGGCGGCGAGGCGCTGTCCGAACTCCTCGTCGGCGACGCCGATCACCGCGGCCTCGGTGACGGCCGGATGCCGGTAGAGCAGATCCTCCACCTCGCCGGGGAAGACGTTCTCGCCGCCGGAGACGATCATGTCGTCGTCCCGACCGTCGATGAAAAGCCTGCCGCCGCTGTCGAAGTGGCCGAGATCGCCGGTGCTCATCAGCCCGCCGCGGATCTGCTTGGAGCCGCCGCCGGAATACCCGTGGAAGGCGATCGAGTTGCCGACGTGGACGGTCCCGACGCTCCCCAGTTCGGTGACCGGCGTGTCACCGTCGAAGAGCGCCACGGTGATCCCGACCGGTGCTCGACCGACGGTGCCCGGCGCGGCGATCCAGTCCTCGGGCGTGGCGATGGTGGCGGTGCCGGTCTCGGTGCAGCCGTAGAAGTTGTAGAGCACCGGGCCGAAGGTCTCGATCGCCCGCGTCCCCAGTGCGGACGGCAGCGCCGCACCCGCCGTGAACACGATGCGCAGGGAACTGGTGTCGGCGGCGTCGAGCCTCGCCCGCCCGAGATCGAGAATGCGCCGCAACATGGTCGGGACGAGCACGATCATCTCGGCGCGATGCTCGGCGAGCTGGGCCAGTGCCCGGGCCGCGTCGAACTTGCCGTGCAGCACGACGGTCGACCCGAGGTTCAGGGCGAGGATGAACTGGGACAGGGCGGTGCCGTGGAACAGCGGGGCGCACAGCAGCATCGTCTGCCCGCGGCGCAACGGCACCCGGTCGACGAATTGCGCACCGGCCAAGGGCGATTCGACCTGTCGCGGTGCGCCCTTCGGTGTGCCGGTCGTACCGCCGGTGAGCAGGACGAACCCGCCCTGCCGCGCCGGATCGGGTAACCGCGCGCCGCCCGATGGGGCCTTGGCGGCGCTGGGACCGAGCAGGGTGCTGTGGGTCTGCGGAGATAGGCTCGGATCGAGCAGGGTGATTCCCTTCGGCAGATCCGTCGCGAGCGCGGAGAGCGCCGGATCGAGCACGAGCGCGCCGACCTGTTCGCGGACCAGCACGTCACGCAATTGCGCCGCCCCGAAGCCGGTGTTGAGCAGAACCAGTTTGCTGCCGAGTTTGGCTGCGGCGGCGATGGTTTCGACGAGCGACAGGCCGTCGGGCGCGAGCACTCCGATCGTGTCCCGCGCCCGCAATCCGTCGCCGTGCCAGCGCGCGGCGATGGCGTCGGTGCGCCGGTCGAGTTCCCGGTAGCTCACCCGGATGTCGCCGTCGACGATGGCGACCCGGTCCGGCGCGCGGCGCGCCGAGGTCCGGATGCCGCCGGCGATCGGGCCCAGCGTGCGCATCGTGCGCGCGGTCCGGACGAGTTCGTCCGGCCGCCGGAGGTCGATCAGTCCGGCCCGCTGCATCACCGCGAGTTGCCGCAGGGAGGTCCGCGCGGCCCGCACCCGCCGCGCCCTCACCACGAAACACCCTGTCGGGCACGGGAACTGGTGCGGCTCAACATACCCGCGGCCCCGGATCCGCACCCGCGGTCACCGCGAGCAGCCAGGCGACGGTCCCCAGCTCGGGCACGATCTCGGCGCTGATGTGCTCCGACATCGGAACCCGGAACATCCGCATGTTCACCCCACGCGCGCAGTAACCCGCCGCGATCTGGTCGATGGCGAGTTCGGCGGGCAGCAGCTGATCGGTGGTCGAGTGCCACATGAGCAGCGGAATGTCGGGCGTGTTCTCGGGACGGCCGAAGCTCGCCGCCGAGAGCGCTTCGTGCGCCGCGGCCAGTGCGGCCTGCGGATCGGTCAGGTAGTCGACCACGGGACGGAGCAGCGTGGACGCGACAGTGGTGTAGAGACAACGGTTTTCGAGATCGGCCGCCACCTGCTTGCCCTCGGGTGTCAGGTAGGTCTGCAGGGCCTGGTCGAATTCGGGATACTCGCGAGCCAGGCCGAGCACCGCCAGCCAGCCGGTGAAATTGGCCTGCGGCTGCTGACCCGAGATGGCGAACGGGGCGATGGCGACCTTGTCGCCGGGAATGCCGCCCTGCGCGCTGCCCTTGATCTCGAGCTCGGGCGCGTAGTGACGGCGCTGTTCGGCCGCCGACGCCGAGGAATTGCCGCCGCCGGAGTAACCCCACAGGCCCACCGGTGACGCCTCGAGGCCGAGCCCGGCGCGCTTGGCAGCGCGGATGCCGTCGAGCACCATCCGGCCCTCGGCCGGGGACATGATCGTGTTGCGCTTCCCGTCGAAGTCCGTCACCGCCACCGCGGCACCCGCCGACAGGAACTGGCCGATCAGCGCGACTTCCTTCTGGATGCCCGCCCGCAGGGTGTACGAGGGATTGCACTGCTGGCCGAGGCTGTCGATTGCCTCCTGGTACGAGATGAGCGGTCGCGCACCGGGACCCAGCCACGGGATGCCCGGCACGAGCACGGTCGTCGCGGTGCTGAGGGGGGTGTCCTGCGCGTCGGTGCTGCGGAAGAGCAGCTGGGTGGTGTGCACGGGAACGGGGATGCCGAGCGCGTACGTCTGCACCACCCGGCTCCGGAGGACGTCGCCGTTGGCGCGGCTGTCGAGGTCGGCCGGATCGGCGTACCAGGGGTCGTTCTGGGGTGTGGGCAGCGGGACCACCGCCGGATACACCTGCGCCTCGTTCGGCAGCGGCGGGAGCTGGAAATCCTCGGCGGTGGCCGTCCCCGCGGCCAGCGCCAGCACGGCGGCGCTGAGCAGGGCGGTGGCGCCGAGGCGGGATCGGTGGGTGGCCGTGCAGCGTCGCATGGCATCTCCTTCGGTAGGTGATCCCGATTACAGCAGGTTCGCTTGTTTTGAACAAGAGGTCTTGTTCTTATTCGGTGATCTGTAGGCTGAGCTGCGTGACGTCGACCGACAAGAGTCCAGTGCGCTCCCGGCGCATCCAGGGACTGGACGCCGAACAGCGCCGCGCCCGCCGCCGCGAGCAGATCCTGGCCGCCGCGTTCGAGCTGATCGCCGCCGAGGGCTATGTCAACACCGCGATCGAGCAGATCTGCCAGACCGCGTTCGTCGGCAACAAGGCGTTCTACGAGCTGTTCGACAGCAAGGAAGACTGCTACCTGGCGCTGCTGCAGCAGCAGAGTGAACGCGCCCAGGGCCTGGTCGCCGCGGCGCTGGCCGACTCCTCCGGCGACCGCCGCGCCGTGGTGGCCGCCGTGATCGGCGCCTTCGCCCACTCGATGGTCGACGACCCGCGCGTGGCGAAGGTGACCTTCGGCGAGGCCAGCGGCATCTCGGCCAAGGTCGAACAGCAGCGCCGCGTCAACCGCCGCTGGGCCGCCCAATTCCTCGAAACCCTGTGGCGCGAATACGGATTCGTGCCCCCCGAGGGGGTCGGCATCGACCTGCACGCACTGGCCGTCGCCACCATCGGCGGGCTGTTCGAAACCGTCTCCGACTGGCTGCACACCGACGCGGGCACCGCGGGTGACATCGACGTCTTGATCAGGGACATGACCGCTTTCGCCGACACCGTGCACCTCGGTCTGAGCGCCACCCGCTAGACCACGATCGGTTGCCGATCAGCGGGGAGCGGCGCCGATGATCTGCTGGGTTTCGGCGGTTGCGCCGCACATGATCAGGATGATCCCCGGCGCCGCGAGCAGCCCCGTGTGCTGAGGACGGCGGCGGGGTCGGCGGCAAGTACGCTCCCGGGTTCGGTCACCTCTGCGGTGCGCAGGTCGTCGGGAGAGGTGAAGTGCACGTGACGAAGCGGATCGGTCCGGTGGTTCCAGTCCACCGAAACGATGTCGTCGACAACGGACACCTCCGGCACCTGCGGAGGCTCGGGTGCGGGTAGGTCGCGCTGGGCGATCGGAGTGCCGGTCTGTTGGTCGAGAGCGCGGACGGTGGTCGTCGCGGCGGATCCGGTGCCGCACAACATCACCTGGTAGACGGCCGTCGAGGTGATCGCGGTGGTCGACTGGCGCTTCGCGCAGCCGACGGGTACGCGCGGAGCGGACCACATCGTGCGCCCGGTCCGCGCGTCGTAGCGGATGAGCGCGCCGTCCTCGCGCCTGGTCAGCATCGGGAGTGGGACGTCGGACTCGGTCGCGCCCAGACCTGTCGACACGTCCCGACCGAAATCCGAAGTGGTCCACAGCAGCTCGCCGGTCGACGCGTCGAAAGCCTTCCAGCCCAGACCACTCCAGTAGCTGACCACGACGTTTTCGGGCCCGATCACCGCGAGCGACCGAAGGTCGAGGTGCACGCCCTTTTCGTGCGCGCCCGGACGACGGTGGTGCCAGCGTGGTGTCCCCGTGACGCCGTCGTAAGCCGTGATGCCCGTGTCGGTTCCGACGAGGAACCCGGGTCCGCCCGCCACCACGGTGGCCGAGCTGGGCAGATCGAGGCGGAACTGCTCGGTCCCCAGCCGACTCGGAAGGGGCGCCGCTGCCGCGGGTGGTGCGGTGTGCTGGTCGATGAACCGGCTGTCGTCCCCGGCGCGCACGGCGACACCCGTCGCGATCGCGCAGACCAGGACACCGATCATCGCCATCGTGGCGCCGGAACGTCGTGACAGCGCACCGCGTACCGGCGGAGAGAACGACGCGCCGAGGACGAGGACCGTGCCGGCGACGGTCAATATCCACGCCGCGACCGCTACCGGCAGCTGGGGAAACCGGGCGTAGTGCTCGAAGGTGCGTACCACGGAATCGCGGATGTCGAGCTTGATGCTGAGGACGAACTCGGCGACGACGATGAGGTGCATCGCGACGGTCGGCAGGTTGCCGAATCCGGCGGCTTGCAGCGACCGCGACCAGCGCAGCGCGCTCGCGAGCGCCAGCAACGTCGCCACGCCGAGCGCGGTGGCGAAGACCCCGAGGTCGTGCGCGATGCCGCCGGAGACGCGCGTCTCGGTGTCGACCGGGTTCCCCGCCGCGAAGAAGAGACTGTGCAGCCCCAGCGCGATGCCGCCGGTCAGCAATACGACACCGAGAATCGCGGCGGCCGTCAGTGGACGCGAATAGTCCCGTAGCCGTGGCAAAGACGCAGCGCTGGTTTCCATCGTTTCCTCCCCCACGAGGGCGCGCGATCCCGTTCGCCGCCCGCTCAGAGAATAGCGTTCGTGTCGGCGGACGGATCGATCAGCGGGAGCGGCAGGCCCGGACCGGCGAGGAGAGCTGTGCCGCTCAGCTGCCGGCGTCCAGGCGAGGATTCGCGCGGCAGTTGGTGTGGAGGTAGCGGGCGTGGCCGTCGGTGAAGTCGTAGACGGCGACGGTCTGGGTGTCCTCGGTCGGGTCGGTCGGTGGCATCAGGAAGTGGGTCTCGGTCACAGGGAGCAGGTCGTAACGGAGGCAGTCGGGACGATGGAGCAATTCGGCCCGCATCGGGTCGAGAACCATTGTCAGATAAAGGTTTCCGTTCTCAGCGGATATCTCGTAGCGGGCGTCGGGGCCGCCGTAGACGCCCTCGTACCGGGCGGGATCGAGGCGCAGCGAAGGGTCGGGGGTGGGCAGGTCGGGCATGATGAGTCCGAGCGCCCACTCGTGCCCGATCAGGTACGGATCCGGCACGGGCACATGGGAATTCATCATCTCCCGCAGGGTCGCGGCCGAGACGACGCGCTTCCCGTTCGGCGCCAGACCTCCGCCGAGTAATGCTTGGGCCAGCGCGAGCACCTCACCGATGGTGGAGGTGATGTTCCCGCCGGGGCCGAAGGCGCGCGGCAGGTGGTCGATCGGGGTGACGAAGGGCCCCTCCGCCGGCGCGCGGAGCAGATGGCCGGTGGCGGCCCTGGTCCGGTCCACCTGCTCGTGCCAGGTGTTCGTGCTGGTCAGGCCCATGGGATCGAAGAGCCGGTCGCGCATGACGGTGTCCCAGGGTTTGCCGTCGAGCACCTCCAGGATGCGGGCGAGCACGGCATAGCCCACCGCCGCGCTGTAGCCGTGGGTGTGACCGAGCGGGAACACCTGTCGCGCGCCGGCGAGGTCGGCGACGAGGCGCTGGTAGACGTCGTCGTCCTCGCCGGGGTCGCCGTAGGTCTCCTCGATCCCGTTGGTGTGGTGGAGCAGGTGGCGGGCGGTGAGTTCGGCACTCGTGTGGGGATCGGCGACCGTGAAGTCGGGCAGGTAGGTTCGCACGGGGGCGTCGAGGTCGGCGCGGCCCTCGTCGACGAGCTGCAGGAACGTCAGCGCGGTCCAGGTCTTGGTCATCGACCCGATTTGGTAGACGGTGTCCGTGGTCGCGGGTTCACGCGTGTCCACATTCCTGACACCGACAGCGAATTCGGCGCGCTCACCGTCGCGCAGCACACCGACCGCCGCGCTCGGGATGCCGTACTCCGCGAGCAGTTCGGTGATCCTGGCCCTGGTCCGCGCCAGGTCGAGCGTCATCGCGGGAGCCCGACCGCGTTCGCGGCGTCGGCTTCGAAGTACGCCGTCGTCGCGTAGGCGCCCGCGTGTGCCTCGACGAACTCACGGACATCCTCGATCGAGTCGCCTCCGATTCCGAGTATTTCCTGATGAGGAAAAGCTACGTTGCGTTCAGTGGCCGGTCAACGAGATCGCGACACAAATGCCAGTTCAGATGCCTATCGTTGCAACAACATTGCGAATGAACGCAATTCTCCCGACAGGGTCGTTGCGATGTATTGTGGCGAAAGCAAAGGAGGTGTTCCGGTGCCGGGAGGCAGGCTGACACACGAGGAGCGCCGCCGAATCGCGCGCTGGCTCGCCGACGGACTCGGCTACGCCGAGATCGGGCGGCGGCTCGGCAGGCCCACCTCGACGATCAGCCGCGAGGTCGCGCGCAACGGGGCGTCCGGCGACTACCTGGCCGAGCGCGCGCAGCGGGCGGCGGGTCAGCGTGCGCGCAGGCGAGTGCCGTCGCCGGCGGCACCGCCGGACGAGGGGCGGCCCACCGCCGTGGAACGCGAGTTCGTCGACCGATTCGCGGCGCTGCTGTCCGCGACGGGGCTGCCGAAGATGATCGCGCGGGTGTTCGTCCGGCTGCTGATCGCCGACGCCGACGGCCTGACCTCCGCCGACCTGGTACGCGAGCTGCGCGTCAGCCCCGCCTCGGTCTCCAAATCCATCGGCTACCTCGAAACGATGGAACTCGTCCGGCGCCAACCGGATTCGGTGGGGCGACGCGAGCGGTACCGCATCGACGACGGGGTATGGCTGCGCGCGTGGCAGGCCGACACCGGCGCACACGGCGAGATCGCGTTCGCCGCCCAGCGGGGCATCGAGATCTTCGGCGCGGACACGACCGCGGGCGCCCGCTTCGCCGAGATGGGCCGGTTCTTCGCCCGGCTCAGCGCGCAGATGCGCGGCAGCGACCTCGCCGACGCCGCCGCCGACCGCGCGCTGACCGTCCTCGCCGCTCTCGCGCACGCCGGTCGTCCGCAAGCGATCGACGCGCTGGCCCTCGCCCTGGCGTGGCCCCGAGACCGCGTCGTCGGCGCGCTCGACCTGCTCGAACGACACCCCACCCTCGGTGACCCACTCGCCCTCCTCGCCACCGGCGCGGAAACATTCACCGTCACCACGCGACCTGACCGCCTGTCCCCGGCGCAACGCGCGGCGCTCGAACGCTGAACCCTCAGCTCGCGACGACCACGGCGCAGGCGGCGAGGAAGACGACCTGCAAGGCCGTGCGTGCGGGGAGGGGCATGGTTTTGATGCCCAGGTTTTGACGGGCGGCGCGGATGTTGGCGGGGAACATGACCAGCAGGAGCGCGAAGAGGCAGGCCGCGGCGAGTGCGGTGGTGGCGGGGATGAGAAGGCCGATGGCGCCGGCGATTTCGAGGACGCCGGTGAGGGTGACCATGGCGGGGGCCGAGGGGAAGCTCGGCGGGACCATGGCGATCAGGGCCGCGCGGCGCGGCTGCTGGAAGTGGGCCGTGGCGGTGAGGGCGAACATCGCGGCCAGGCCGACGGCGAGGGCGTGCGGCCAGGAATCGGGCCAGGTGAGGTCGGTGAGCAGGCCGATCAGGCGGGTCAGGGCGGTGACGGCGATGAGGACGATGAAGGGGGCCATGAGGGTTCCTCGGGACGAGCGCTGACGACAATCTTGACATTGGCAAGATTGACACCGCCGGACGAACTTGTCAATGGCAAGTTTGTGGGTCAGGATCGGGGCATGAGCAAAACCGGGTACCACCACGGGGATCTGCGGGCCGCGCTGCTCGAGTCGGCGGCGGAGCAGATCGCGGCGGAGGGTGTCGAGGCGGTGTCGTTGCGGGCGCTGGCGCGGCGCGCGGGAGTGTCGCACGCGGCGCCCGCGCATCACTTCGGTGACCGGGCGGGTCTGTTCACCGCGCTGGCCATCGAGGGATTCGAGCTGCTGGCAACGGAATTGGCGGGCGCGGGCGACGACATGCGCGAAGTCGCGGTCGCCTACATCCGCTTCGCCCTGGCCAATCCCGGCCGGTTCGACATCATGTACCGCCGCGAACTGCTGCGCGCCGACGATCCCGACCTGCTCGCCGCCAGGGCGCGCTCTGGCGCGGCCCTGCGGTCGGGGATCGCGGAGCTGCGGTCGGGGGAGTCGGCCGAGCGGCAACGCTCGACCCGGCTGGCCGCGTGGTCGCTGGTACACGGCTTCGCCACGCTGTGGCGGGAAGGCGCGCTGGCGGGATCGGAACTCGCCACGTCGACCGATCCCGAAGAACTCGCGCGGGCGATGCTGGCGACGGTGCAGTTCGACTGACCCGCGCCGGTGCGAACGGCCGACGTCCGCTACCGGGGTGCCTGCCCGCTCGGTGGCTGACCACCCGAACCCCGGCCACCACCGGGAGAGGAGAACCGTTGCCGGACTGCATGTTCTGGAACTTCGCGGCCACCCCGACCGTCAGCGACACCGCCATGCCGGCGACGCCGAAGAACCCCAGCGCCTTCCGCCGCGACATCACCCGCAGGTCGTGCCCGAGTCCCAGGTCGTGTTCGTCCATACCCGCGACGGTAGGTCCGGTCACTGCGCCGGAACCGCGAACTCGCTGGGAGGTCGCTGGGAACCCGGTCAGTCGGTGACGTAGCCGTTGAGGCTGTTGCGCAGGTCGGTGAGGACCGCGCGGGCGGCGGTGAGGCCGGTGGTGTGCCAGATGGCGTCGTCGACGGCGAAGACGCGGCGGTCCATGGCGGCGCCGAGCTCCTCGAACTCGTCCGAGCGCAGCACTTTCCTGCCGTGCTCCTCGCCGGCTTCGCCCGCGAACATCACGTAGATGATGTCGCCTTCGGCCTTGTCGGCCAGTTCGCCGGTGGCGATGTCGAAGGAGGTGCCGCGCTGGGCGGTGGGCCGCTGCACGCCGACATCGGACAGGATCTGGGCGGCGAAGGTCTCGGTGCCCTGCGCCTGGGTGGTGTCGGCGGTGAAGCGCAGCACCGAGGCCTGCGACTGGTTCGCGTTGAGCGCGGTGCCGAGATCGCGCGCCTCGGTGAGGTAGCTCTGCAGGGCGGTGTCGGCGGCGCCGTCGCGGCCCATGCCCGCGGCGTAGGCGGCGAAATCGGACTGCCAGCTGCCGCCGGACCCGATCAGCACGGTCGGGGCGATCGCGCTGAGGGCCTCGTAACCGCCCGCGGCGGGGGCGATGTCGCCGAGGATCAGGTCGGGCTTCAGCTCCGCGATGCGCGCGGGATCGGGCTGCCCGACCGGGCCGACGCTGGGCACCTCGAGCACGCCGTAGCCCAGGTACATCGGCTGCGGCCGCGGGCCGTCGAGGGTCACCGCGCCGGCGACGCGCTCCCACAGGCCGACCGCGCAGGCGGCATCGAGCGCCGAGCTGGTGAGCACCACGATGCGCTGCGGATCGGCGGGGACCTGCGAGGTCCCGGCCGCGTGCCGGACGGTGCGGGTGGCGCCCTGGGCCGGATCGGGGGCACTCGGCAGCGGGCAGGCCGTCGCGGTGTCGCGATCGGCGCCGACCACGCCCGCGCCCGCGATATTGGTGGTGGTGCGGATGATCGTGCTGGCGTCGTCGTGCTTGTCCGCGCATCCGGCGCTGACCACGGCGACGCACAGCAGCGCGGCGACGGCGAGGACGCCGCGCGAGCGGGCGCCACGGCCCTGCTCGGCGGTGCGACGGAATCGGGTGCGTTCTCGGGCGCTCACCGGCATGCGCACGAGGGTACTGCGTGGTCCCGCGCGTGACGGTCGCGGGCCGAGGTCATCGGCGACTGGCCCGCCGGAAGCCGATGGCGGCGGGCACGGCGAACAGCACGATGGCCCCGGCCGACCAGATCAGTGTGAGCACGAGCGGCCGGGCGATGGGCCCGTGATCGGCGAGCCCGCGCATGGCGTCGACGGCGACCGACATCGGCTGATTGCGCACCACCGGCTGGATCCAGGTGGGAAAGGCGACCAGCGGCACGAACCCGGTGCTGAAGAACATCATCAGCGAGGTGAGGATCGTGATGCCCTCCACCAGTGAGGCTTTCGCGGTGTACACGGCCACGGCGGTGACGATCGTGGCGAACGCCAGCCCGAACAGCACGGGCACCAGCAGGAACACGAGCGCGGCCAGCGGGCCCTGATGGAAACGGAAGCCGAGCAGGAAACCGACGAGCACCACGGCGATGGTGCCGAGCACGATCCGGCAGCCCTCGGCGATGATGCGCGAGGCCAGTCCGGAGGCGCGGTGCACCGGCAGCACCCAGAACCGGGCCAGCAGTCCCGCGTCGCGTTCGCGGCCGAGCAGCACCCCGCTCGCGACGGCGCCGGAGAGCGCGCCGACGATGGCGACCATCGGCACCGAACCGTAGAGCGCGTCCTCACCGGTGAACTTCTGGATCTGCCCGCCGACGACGATGTCGAGCATGATCAGCAGCAGGCACGGGATGAGCAGTGTCTCGAGCAGGGTGATCGGATTGCGCGCCCAGCGCAGCAGCAGCCGTTGGGTCTGGATCGCGGTGTGCCGGACCAGCGCGCCGGCCGAGGTCTCCGAGGCGGGGTTCGTCGTGGACATCACGCCCTCCTCGCGCTCAGCCGGATGGCCAGTGGGGTGCAGATCAGCAGGATCGCGCCGACCCACAGCAGCGGCGGGCCCATCAGCGACCAGCTCACCGTGCCCGCGTTGCCCGCGGTGTCACCGGCGAGGGCGCGCAGCGCGGTGGCGAACTGCGAGACGGGCTGATTGCGGACGAACCACTGGATCCAGCTGGGGAACTGACTCGCGGGCGCGAGCCCGGTGGAGAGCATGCCGAAGATCAACGGCGGCAGCACCAGCGCCTGCGAGGTGGCCTCCGGACTGCGCGAGACGGTCCCGATGACGTCGGCGCCGAGGGTGAACGCGAGCCCGATGAGCAGCGAGAACGCCAGGAATCCCAGCGTGTGCGCGGCGTCGAGCCGGAACCGGAACCCGATGACGTATCCGGCCACGATCGCCGCCGCCAACGAGATGAGCAGCCGGAAGACATTGGCCGACATGCGCGCCGCCACCGGAACGAGCGGCCGCAACGGCATCGAGCCGAACCGCCGGTTGAGCCCGGCGACGGAATCGGTGGCCGCCCGGAACGCCGCCGAGATGGCGGTGAACGCCGCGGCCTGCAGGATCACCAGCGGCATCATGTACTGGGCGTAGCTGCTGAACCCGTTGCCGGAGAACATCATCACGGTCTTGAGCGGAATGTAGAAGCTGGCGGTGAAGGCGGCGGGCGCCACCACGGAGGCCAGCACCTCGCCGGACTTCACCGACGGGACGATCAGGCGCGTGGTGAGCACCCACCACTGCTGCACGGTGTCGGGAGTGGCGCGCAGGTCGGTGCGCCAGGTGGTGGCGGTCACGAGAACGCCTCCGATGCGGGCTCGGTGGTGGCGAGATGGCCGGTGAGCTGCAGGAAGACGTCGTCGAGGGAGGGGCGGCGCAGGGCGATGTCGACGAGCTCGACGGCCGCGTCGTCGAGCCTGCGCAACGCCTCGGCGAGCGTCTTGGCGCCGTCGGGGGCCGGGATGGTGATGCGATCGGTCTCCGGCCCGAGTGTGGCCAGGTGGTCGGCGGGCAGCAGCGAATCGAGCGCGGCGACGATGGCGGGCAGTTCCTCGAGGTCGAGCGGGACGATCTCGCAGTAGCTGCCGCCCGTGCGGTGCTTGAGTTCGTCGGCGGTGCCCGAGGCGATGACGACGCCGTGGTCGATCACGATGATCTGATCGCTGAGCGCGTCGGCCTCCTCGAGGTACTGGGTGGTGAGCAGGGTGGTGATGCCCTCCTTCTTGAAGCCGCGCACGAGATCCCAGACCCCCTGCCTGCTGCGCGGATCGAGACCGGTGGTCGGTTCGTCGAGGAACACCACGTCGGGCCGCACCACCAGCCCGCAGGCGATGTCGATGCGCCTGCGCATGCCGCCGGAATAGGTGCCGACGCGACGGTCGGCGGCACGGTCCAGGTCGAACTCGCTGATCAGTTCGCCGGCCCTGGCCTTGGCCGCGGGTTTGCGCAGGCCCATCAGCCTGCCGAACATGACGAGGTTCTCGTAGCCGCTGAGCATGTCGTCCAGGGCGGCGTACTGCCCGGTCAGCATGATGGATCTGCGCACCGCGGCGGGATCGGCGACGACATCGTGTCCGGCCACCACCGCCCGGCCGCGGTCGGGGCTGATCAGCGTCGACAAGACGTTGACCATGGTGGTCTTGCCCGCTCCGTTGGGTCCGAGGATCCCGAGCACCTCCCCGGGCGCGGCCTCGAAATCGACGCCGCGCAGGGCATGGACCTCGCCGAACGATTTCTCGATGCCTTCGACGATCACGCCGCCGGAACTCGTTGCGCTCATCGGTCTCCTGCTTCCATGTGGTCGTCGAGCACCGGCGAGATTGCCGACAGTGCTTGCGGAGTGGTCATCTCGTCGTGCGTCACGTCGACGGGTACGTCGACGATCTGGCCGGTCACGTAGGGCCGCCAGCCCTCGGGCCCCATCCATTCGGCGGGGTCGACGGTGGCCGTGAAATACAGGACGTCGCCGTGGTAGACGGGTCGCTGATAGCCGGTGCGGGTGCCCGCGGAGGCGTTGTAGGAGCCGGCCATGCGTTCGATGGTGGCGGCGTCGACGAGTTCGACTCCGCCCATCTTCGCGGTGATGAGCTGGGCGGCTTCGGCGGCGGTGGCCTCGGCGGGGACGTTGTCGATGCCGAAGATCGAGCCGAAGGTGTTGATGAAGGCGCCGGGGGTCAGGCGCTCGATGGTGTCGCCGTCGATGTCGGCGGTGTCGGTGTCGAGCAGGGCGACCACGCCCACCCGCTCGCCCGCGGCCGCCAGTTCGACGGCCATGGCCTGGGCGATCAGGCCGCCGAACGACCAGCCGAGCAGGTGATACGGGCCGTGTGGCTGCACGGCGCGTATCTCGCGGACGTACCGGCGCGCGAACTCCTCGATGGAGCGGGCCGACGGTTCGCGGCCGCTGAGGTCGGGGGCCTGCAGGCCGTAGATCGGGCGGCCCGGACGCAGCCGTTCGGCGAAACCCAGGTAGCTCCACGACATTCCGGAGGAGGAGTGCACGCAGAACAGGGCGGGCCGGTCGCCGCCGAGCCGGATCGGCAGCAGCACGTCCAGGCCGAGCCCGGCGGGTCCCGCGTCGGCGGCGCGCGCGGCCAGCGCGGCGGTCTCCTCGGCCGCGGCCCGCTGTGCGGCGGGAGAGTCGGCGAATCGTGCTGCGGCGGTAAGTGCTTCGACCCAGAGGTCGGCGAGTTCGGTGACGGCCGCGCGGGTCAGGAGGTGTTCCGGGTAGCCGAAGTCGGCTCGCAGGCGGTCGCCGGACACCAGGGCGTTCACATCGATCGCCGACATGGCCGGGACATCGGGGTGTTCGGGCGCGTGCAGGTCGCCGAGGTCGTCGGCGGGGAGCCAGCCGAGACCTTCCAGCCCGGCGGGGATCTCGGCGGAGGTGTGGCGGCCGAGATAGTTGACGACGATCTGTCCCGGCAGGCGGGCGGGGAGTCGCGCCGCGGTGTCCGGGTTCAGGTAGCGGAGCAGGCCGAAGCCGATTCCCTTGTCCGGCACCGCGAGCAGCTGATGCTTGACGGCGCGGATCGCGGTGCCGAGGGCCGGACCGCCGGCGAAGGCGTCGTCGAGGTCGATGTCGTCGAGGTCGAGGCGCACCGGGTACAGCGAGGTGAACCAGCCGATGGTCCGGGACAGGTCGGCGCCGGGCACGATCTCCTCTTGGCGCCCATGGCCTTCCAGCCGCAGCAGCGTCGACCGTTCGTCGATGCAGCGGCGGGCGCGCCACCGCACCAGGGCCAGGGCGAGGGTGGCGTAGAGACCGTCGGTGACGCTGCCGTGGAACAGCCGCGGCAGGGTGGTGAGCAGGGCCTCGGTGACCTCCTCGGTGACCTCGATGTCCACGCGGCGCACCGTGGGGCTCAGGTCGACCGCGGGATCGAGCTCCCGGTCGCCGAGCGGCGGATCGGGGCAGTCGACGACGCGCCGCCAGTAGCCGAGTTCGTCCGCGCGCTCGCGTGCCGCCTCGGTGAGGGCGTACGACCAGCGGCGCATCGAGGTGCCCACGTCGGCGAGAACCGGGGTGGCGCCAGCCGACACCTGCGCCCACGCGCCGATCAGGTCCTGCACGAGGATGCGCCACGAGACGCTGTCGATCGCGAGGTGGTGGGCGACGATGATCAGCCGGCCAGGGCGGGTGCGGGCGCCCGCGTCACCGATCGGGTCGAGCCAGCGGAACTGGAGCACGACGCCGCGCGCGGGGTCGAGCCGGTTCATGGCGGCCTCGAGTTCGGTCTGCGCGTATTCGCGCAGGTCGATGCTGTCGAGCGCGTCGAACTCGGTGCGGTGCACCAGGGCGTCGACATCGACGGAGCCGGGATCGGCGACCCGCAGGTGCCAGCCGTCCGCGTCCCGCCACAGCCGCGAGCGCAGCATGTCGTGGCGGTCGATCACGGCGCCGAGGGTCGCGACCAGACCCTCGCGCTCGATCCCGACGGGCAGTTCCAGCACCGCCGTCTGGGCGAACCGGTCGAAATCGCCGCCGCGCTCGACCATGTACCGGACGATCGGGGTGAGCGGGAGTTCGCCGACGCCGCCGCCGGGCAGCTCGGCCAGTTCGACGGCCGCGCCCGCGGTGTCGACGGCCGCGGCGAGCGCGCCGACGGTGCGGTGCTCGAACACCTGCAGCGGAGTGCAGTGCACGCCACGCAGTTTCGCCTGCGTCACCAGCTGGATGGCGAGGATGCTGTCACCGCCGAGGGCGAAGAAGGAGTCGTCCACGCCGACCCGGTCGCGACCGAGCAGTTCGGCGTAGATCTCGGCGAGGATCTGCTCGGTCGGCGTCCCTGGTGCGCGGTACGGCGTGTCCTCGACGGTGAACACGGGGTCCGGCAACGCTTTTCGGTCGAGCTTGCCGACCGCGTTGATGGGGATCTCGTCGAGGACGACGAAGGCCGCGGGGACCATGTACCCCGGCAGGATGTCGGCGGCTTCGGCGCTGACCCGGGCGATGTCGAGGTCGGTGCCGGGGGAGCGCACCAGGTATGCGGCGAGCGCGGTCGCGCCGGTCGGACCCGGAACACCCAGTGTCACAGCGACTTCGATGCCGTCGAGGCGGCTGAGGACGGCGTCGATCTCGCCGAGTTCGATGCGCTGCCCACGGACCTTCACCTGGAAGTCGGTGCGGCCGAGGTACTCCAGGGTGAGTGCCGCCTCCGGGCTGGGGCCTGGCCGTGAGGCCTGGTCCGGGCGCGCTCGGTGTTCCTGGCGATCGGCCTGGTGCTCGTCGGCCGCGAGGTGACCGTGCCGGGTGACGCGGGTGTTGCCGGTCCAGCGCACGAGATCACCGGTGCGATAGAGGCGTTCGCCGGGAGCGCCGAATGGATCGGCGACGAAGCGCGCGGCGGTCAGGCCCGGCCTGGCGTGGTAGCACCGTGCCATGGCGGAGCCGGCGAGATAGAGCTCACCGGCGACGCCGACCGGTACCGGTCGCAGCCGGTCATCCAGGACGAGGGCAGCGGCGCCGCGGATCGGTGCGCCGATGGTCACCGGTTCGTCCGCCGACAGGGGCGCCGAGCCCGTGGCCCAGATGGTGTATTCGGTCGGGCCGTACAGGTTCACCATGGTCCGCACGGAATCGCCACCGCACCAGCGCGCGACGAGATCAGGGCCGACCGCCTCACCGGCGACCGCCAGGACCCGCAGGCTCGAGACGGTGGCCGGGTCGATGGTGGCCAGCGCCGACGGGGTGATCACCATGTGCGTCACCGACTCCGCCGCGATCAGCTCCGCGAGCGGGCCGCCGCCGAAGACGTCCGGCGGCGAGATCACCGAGGCGGCACCGGCGCCGAAGGCCATCAGGGCTTCGAAGATCGAGGCGTCGAAACTCGGTGAGGCGACCTGGAGGACGCGGGCCCGTTCATCCAGGCGCAGGTCGGCGCGTTGCGCGGCGACCAGGTCGGCCAGCCCGCGGTGGCTGACGGTGACGCCCTTCGGCGTCCCGGTGGAGCCGGAGGTGTAGATCATCCACGCGGGGCTGTCGATGTGGACGGCGGCCGGGAGTTCGGCGGCGGTGAGCGCGGACGCGCTCAGCTCGTCCAGGCGGGCGGTGCACCCGGGGTCGTCGAGGACCAGCCAGCGGGTCGTGTCCGGCAGCTTCGGCCGGTAGGCGGCCAGGGTCAGCCCGACCGGCGCGCCCGAATCGGTGAGCATGTGCGTGATCCGGTCCGCCGGGTGTTTCGGATCGACCGGCAGGAACGCGGCACCGGCCTTGGCAGCGGCCCAGATGCCGACGTGGAGTTCGGCGCAGCGGGGCAGGCCCAGTGCCACCACGGTTTCGGTGCGCGCACCGGCTTCGATGAGCAGCCTGGCCAGCTGGTTCGAGCGTGCGTCGAGCTCTTGGTACGTGGTTGTCCTGGATTCGCGCCGGTCGACGAAACCGGGAGAGTACGAGGCGGTTTCGCTGTGCAAGCGCGCTGGATCACCGGCTGTGGTGAAGGCGCCGGGCTCAGCGGTGGCCTGTGCCGCGCCGTAAGCGTCGGCGGTGCCGTTCTGGTCTGGTGCTGTGGCGCCGATCGCGGTGGTGGCGTTGTGGTCTGGTGCGGTGGTCGCCGGGGCATGACTGCCGGGGACGGGGGCGCGATCGTCCGGGATCTGGATGACCAGGGCGGGGCGGTTCGGGTGGGTGGCGGCGGTGCCGGTGAGCAGGTCGGCCAGGGTGGTCGTGCCGGTGGTGGACGGGCCGCGGACCGGGACCAGTTCGGCGCGTTCGGATTCCGCGAGGATGTCGATGTCGGCGATGCGGAGGTCGGGGTCGGCGAGGACCGCCGTGAGCACTTGGCGCCATCTGGCGGCGAACTCGGTGACGGTCGGCGGATCGAAAAGGTCTGTCGCGTAGGTGAGTACGCCCTCGATGCCGACCGGACCGGTCTCGTCGAAGCGTTCGCGCAGATCGAGGGTGAGGTCGAAGGCGGAGGAGCGGCGATCGAAGTCCTCGACCTCGAACCGCAGGCCGGGCAGTTCGAGGACTGGTTCGACGAAATTCTGCAGTGACAGCGACACCTGGAACAGCGGATGGTGTGCCGTCGACCGAGTCGGGTCGAGAACCTGGACGAGGCGCTCGAACGGCACGTCGGAGTGGGCGAAGGCGTCGAGGTCGATGGTGCGGATCCCGGCGAGCAGCTCCCGGAAACCCGTGTCGGGGTCGACCCGGGTGCGCAGCGCCAGGGTGTTGACGAACATGCCGACCAGGTCGTCGAGCGCGGCCTCGCCCCGCCCGGCGACCGGCGTGCCGATGACGATGTCGTCGGTGCCGCCCAGCCGCGCGAGCAGCGCCGCCAGCGCGGCGTGCACCACCATGAAGACGCTGACATTGTTCGCCGCCGCGACCTCGACCAGGGCACGGTGCGTCGGTTCGTCGATGGTGAAACCGACATCGTCACTGCGCATCGACTGCACCGCGGGACGCGGACGATCACTCGGCAGTTCCAGGGCATCCGGCGCACCCGCGAGAGCCTCGCCCCAGTACCGGATCTGCTGTGCGGCCATCGATTCCGGATCGGCCTCGCTGCCGAGCAGCTCGCGATGCCACAGGGCGAAATCGGCGTACTGCACACCCAGCGGCACCCGATCCGGCTCGTCTCCCGCCACCCGCGCCGCATACGCGGCGACCAGATCGCCGGCCAGCGGTGCCATCGACGCGCCGTCGGCACTGATGTGGTGCACCACCAGGACGATGACGTGGACGGGTGGGTGTTCCGCCGCGCCTGAGCCCGCGCCCGCGCTGAAATCCGCACCCTCGCTGGAGCTGGAGTTCGCGGCTGCGCTGGAGCGGAGGTCCGCGCGCGAGTTGACGTTGGAGTCTGTGGTCGCTCCGGAGGTGGAGTTCGCGCCGGTGTCTGCGCCCACGCTGAAGCTGGAGTTGGCGCCCGCGCTGGGGCCAGAGTTCGCGCCCGCGTCGGTGTCCCCATTCGCGCGGGAGTCTGCGCCCGAGGGGGAGCCAGCGAGCGCATCTGCGCGCAGGTCGGTCCGGTCCGGTGCCGGTGTGTCGATGCGGAACAGGGCAACTCGGAGTGGTGGTTCTCTGGTCAGGTCGAAGCCGGTTCCTGCCAGGTCGTTGATTCGAGCGCGCAGGGGTGCGCCGTCTTCGGTGGTGAGGACCGGCATGGGGGGAACGGCGGTGTCGACGTCGACGACGACCTGGCGCGGGCCCTCGGCGTCGGCGGGGTAGCGGGTGCGCAGTGTTTCCTGGCGCTCGACCACGTCGGCGAGAGCCCGGCGCATGGCGTCGACGTCCAGGTCGCCGGTGAGGCGCAGGGCGATGGCGATGTTGTAGGCCGAAGAGCTGGGGTCGAGCTGGTTGAGGACCCACATGCGCTGCTGGGCGGGGGAGAGCGGGACGCGGTCGGGGCGGATGCGCGCGGCCAGGGCGGGGCGGCCGGGTCCGCCGACGGCGGCGGGCACGACCCGCGCGGACAGGTGCGCGACCGTCGGGGCGTCGAACAGGTCGCGCAGGGCGATGGTGGCGCCGAGGGCGGAATTGACGCGGGCGACGACCTTGGTGGCACTGAGCGAGTTGCCGCCGAGTTCGAAGAAGGACTGGTCGACGCTGACCCGTTCGGCGCCGAGCACTTCGGCGAACACCCGGGCGACAGCCTCCTCGGTGGGCGTGCGCGGCGCGAGGTAGGGGCGGTCGGTGATCGAGAAGTCCGGTACCGGAAGGGCTTTGCGGTCCAGCTTGCCGACCGGGGTGAGCGGGATCTCGTCGAGGACAACGACGTGAGCGGGCACCATATAGCCGGGCAGCTCGGCGGCCACCGCGGCGCGTACCCGTTCGGTGTCGAGGTCGGCCCCCGGCACCGGCAGCACATAGGACACCAGCACCGTGGCGCCCGCCGGGCCCGCGCGGCCGATGGTGACCGCGTAGTCGATCTCGTCGTCGCGGGTGAGCACGGCGTCGATCTCGCCGAGTTCGATGCGCAGACCACGGATCTTGACCTGGAAGTCGCTGCGGCCCAGGTACTCCAGCGCCGGCTCTCCGTCGTCCTCGACCCAGCGCACCATGTCACCGGTGCGGTACATGCGTTCCCCGGCGGCGCCGAAGGGGTTGGCGACGAAGCGGCTCGCGGTCATCTCGAAACGGTTGAAATAGCCACGGGCCAAGGCGGGCCCGGCCAGATACAGCTCGCCCTGGATGCCGACGGGGACCGGCCGCAGCCAGCCGTCGAGCACGACCACCGCCGCACCCCGGATCGGCCCGCCGATGGTGACCGGCTCACCCGCGACGAGTTCGGCCGGACCGGTGGCCCAGATGCTGAATTCGGTGGGGCCGTACAGGTTCAGCATCCGCCGGCCGGGTGCCCACTTCTCGATGAGCTCGGGGGTGGCGGCCTCCCCGGCGACCGAGAGCACGCGCAGCGCGTCGAGCCCGGCGGGCTCCATGGTGGCCAGCGCCGACGGCGTGATGACCGCGTGGGTGACCCGTTCGGTGCGCAGCAGCCGGGCGAGTTCGTCGCCGCCGTACACCTCCGGCGGCGACACCACGAGCCGGCCACCCGCCGCGTGCGCGGTGAGCATCTCGAACACCGAGGCGTCGAAGCTGGGGGAGGCGACCTGCAGGGCACTCGCCGACGGGTCCAGCGCCATGGTTTCCCGTTGGGCGGCGGTGAGATTGGCGACGCCGCGATGACTGAGCAGCACCGCTTTGGGTTTGCCGGTGGAGCCCGAGGTGTAGATCAGGTAGGCGGTGTGGTCGAGGTCGATGGCGCCGCCGCGCTCCGCGTCGGTGATGGGCGCGTCGGAGACCAGCATGGCGCGGCGCAGGGTGTTCAGGTCGTCGAGCAGCAGCCAGTCGATGGTGCCGGGCAGGGTCTCGCCGATCGCGGTGACGGTGACGCCGATCGGCGCCTTGGAATCGGCGAGCATGTGCTCGATCCGCTCGACCGGATAGCTCGGGTCCAGCGGCATGAACGCGGCGCCGGTCTTGACCAGCGCCCACACCGCGACCACCGATTCCAGCGAGCGGGTGAGCGCGAGCACCACGAACACCTCGGGCCCGATCCCGCGCCGCAGCAGCACCCGCGCGAAACGGTTCGACCAGGCGTCGAGTTCGCTGTAGCGCATGGACAGTTCACCCGCGGTGACCGCGACGGCGTCCGGGTCGATGGCCGCGCCCGCCGCCAGGATGTCGGGCAGGGTCCGCATCGGCAGGGCGCTCGGGCCGCGCACCGGCGCCAGGAGGGCGCGTTCGGTGTCGTCGCAGGGCTGCAGCTGCGAGACCAGGGCGTGCGGGTGGTCGGCGAGCTGCCCGAGCAGCCGGACGAACCGGTCGAGCAGTGACTGCGCGGCGGTGGGGGCGAGCTGGTCGGCCAGGAATTTCACGGTGATGCGCAGCGCGTCGCCGGTGTCGCCGCGCAGCGGAATCACCATGAGGTTCAGCGGATACGGCGTCGCGTCGGTGCCCTCCACGTCGAGCACCCGCATCCCGGCGATGTCGAGCGCCTGGGACAGCGCCTCGCGATCGATCGGATAGGACTCGAAAACGGTGAGGGTGTCGAACAATTCGGCCAGCCCCACCGCGCGGTGGATGGCCGCGAGGCCGACGTGCTGGTGATCCATGAGCCGGGCCTGTTCGGCTTGGACGCGGGCCAGCAGATCGCTCACCTTCTCCGCCGGGTCCAGCGTCACCCGCACCGGGACGGTGTTGATGAACAGCCCGACCATCTCCTCGACGCCGGGCAACTCCGGCGGCCGCCCCGACACCGTGCTGCCGAACACCACATCGGTGCGGCCGGTGAGCATGGCCAGCAGCATCGACCACGCCGCCTGGACCAGGGTGTTCACCGTCGCGCCCGCCTCGCGGGCGGCGGCCTCGAGCACCCGGACGGTGTCGGCGGTCAGTTCGTGCGAGAGCATGCCGGTCTCGGTGGACTCGATCCCGGCCAGCGTGGGCACCGCGCGGGTAGGGGTGTCGATCCCGGCCAGGGCCTGCTGCCACGCCGCGAGGGAGGCGTCGGCGTCCTGGTCGGCGAGCCAGGCCAGGAACTCACGATAGGAACGCGCGGGCGGCAGCGCCGAGGCATCGCCGTCGGTGACATAGAGCGCGAGCAGTTCGCGCACGAGCAGTGGTGTCGACCATCCGTCCAGCACCAGGTGGTGATTGGTCATGATGAGCCGGAACTCGCCCGGTGCCGTGGTGACGAGGGTGAAGCGGACCAGCGGCGGTCTGGTCAGGTCGAAGCGGGTGCGCGCGTCGAGGGCGATCACCCGGTCGAGCTCGCGCGTGCGCTCCTCGGCATCGGCGAGATCGGTGAGATCGATCGTGTCCCAGCGGATCTCGGCGTGTGAGAGGACGAGCTGACGCGGCCCGTCGTCGGTTTCCACGAACGCCACCCGCAGGTTCTCGTGGCGGTCGAGCAAGCCCTGGGCCGCGCGGCGCAGGCGGGCGGCGTCGACCGTGCCCGCAAGGGTGAGCAGGGACTGGACCGTGTAGCCGTCGGCGGTGTCGGAGTCGTAGAGGGCGTGGAAGAGCAGGCCGTACTGCAACGGGGACAGCGGCCAGACATCCGCGAGGCGCGGGTAGGCGTTCTCCCACCGCTCGATCTGTGCCTGGTCGAGCGTGACGAGGGGGAAGTCCGACGGGGTGCGGCCGCCCGCGCCCGCGTCGGCCGCGTGGGTGACCAGCGCGTCGAGCGCCACGGACCAGAGCTCGGCCAGCTCCCGCACGGCGGTGTCGTCGAGCAGTCTGCTCGCGTAGGCCCAGGTGACTTCGAGGCCCGCGTCGGTGTGGACGGCGTTGATGTCGACGACCGCGGCGAGGGGCGCGTCGTCGTCGTTGGTCGCGGCGAAGCGGCGCGGGATCCACGGATCGGTGCCGCCGGTGACCGCGCGGCCCAGATAGTTGAAGCTGAGCTGCGGGGTCGGGGCGTCGGCCAGGGCCCGCGCCGTCTCGTCGTCGAGGTAGCGCAGCAGTCCGTAGCCGACTCCCTTGTCCGGGATCGCGCGCAGCTGTTCCTTGGTCGCCTTGATCGCCGCTCCCGCCGACCGGCCGCCGGCGAACGCGTCGGCGAGGTCGATGCCGGCCAGGTCGACGGCGACGGGGTACACGCTGGTGAACCACCCGACCGTGCGCGCGACATCCGCTCCGGGGAGCAGCGATTCGCTGCGGCCGTGTCCCTCGAGAGTCAGCAGCGCGCCGGTGCGGTCTCGCCATCGGCAGACCGCGAGGGCGAGGGCGGCGAGCAGCACATCGTCGGCGCCGCAATGGAATCGCTCCGGCAGGGTGGTGAGCACCGAATGCGCGAGATCGGCCGGAATCGTCGTGCGGCACTCCGCCATGGTGGCGACGGTGTCGCGCGCCGGATCGAACGCGGCGTGGCCGTACGCGGTGTCCGGGGTGGCCAGAATCCTTTGCCACAGCGGCAATTCCTCGCGGCGTGCGGCCGCTTGCTCGGGTTGACTGTGCGCCCACCGCCGGAACGAGGTGCCGACAGGGTCGAGCGCGCCGCCGTAGGCCGCGGTGGCCAAGTCTGGCAGCAGGATTCGCCACGAGACGCCGTCGGTGACGAGGTGGTGCAGGACCAGCCAGCACAGGGGCGAGTCATCCGGTCGTTCGATCAGGACGTAGCGGGCGACGACACCCGAAGCCGGATCGAGCTGGTCGGCGGCCCGCTGGAGTGCGCGATCGATCGTGTCCTCCGGAGCTCCGGAGGCGGAGTCGACATCGGCCGGGGCCGAGTCGTCGCCCATGGACGCGGCCCTGGCGGTCGCCGGATCGGCATCCGCGTGCGCCTCGTCCGTGGCTCGTGTGTGGACCGCCGCGGCGCCGCTTTGCACGGGGGTGACGACGTCGATCAGCTCGCCGACGTCGATCGAACCGCGTTCCGCGACAGTCCATTCCCAGCGCCCGTCGACCTGCCGCAGCGACGAGCGGAGCAGGTCGTGGTGATCGGTGAGTGTCCGTAGCGCCGCGGCCAGAGCCGCGCGATCGGTGCCGGCGGGCAGGCCGATGAGCACCGCCTGGGCGTAGCGGTGCCAGGTGTCGCCGTGCTCGAGCATGGCGTGCACGATCGGGGTGAGTTCCACGGGACCGACACCGCCGCCGGGCAATTCGTGCACCACGACGGCTTCGGTGGTGGTCGCGACCGCGGCCAGGGCGGCGACGGTCTTGCGCTCGAAGACATCGCGGGCGCTGAAGGCCAGCCCGGCCGCCTTGGCGCGGGAGACCAGCTGGATGGAGACGATGCTGTCGCCGCCGAGCGCGAAGAAGCTCTCGTCGACACCGACCACGTCCAGCCCGAGGACGTCGGCGAACAGCTCGGCCAGGAGTTGTTCGCGTGGGTTCGACGGCGCTCGCAGCTCGACGGCTCTGGCGCTGAAATCCGGGGCGGGCAGCGCCTTGCGGTCGACCTTGCCCAAGGGAGTCAGCGGCACCCGCTCGAGGACCATCACCACCGACGGCACCATGTAGGCCGGAAGCTGCTCACCGACAGCGGCTTTCACCGCCTCGGGATGAACCTCCGCGCCCGGCGCCGCCGTCACGTACGACACCAGCGCCGTCGCGCCCGAGGGTGATTCGACGCCGAGGGTGATCGCGAAGTCGATCTCGGCCAGCCGCTCCAGCGCGGCGTCGATCTCGCCCAGCTCGATCCGGAAGCCGCGCACCTTCACCTGGAAATCGCTGCGTCCCTGGTACGCCAGGGTGACGTGGCCGTCGGCGGCCGTCCACCGGACGAGATCACCCGTCCGGTACATCCGCTCACCGGGCGCGTGCGGATTCGGGACGAACCTGCTCGCCGTCAACCCGCTGCGGCGGTGATACCCGCGCGCCACTCCCGGACCCGCGAGATACAGCTCGCCCAGACTGCCCGGCGCGACCGGACGCAGCCACGGATCGAGCACCAACCCGGTGACACCGCGGACGAGACCGCCGATGGTCATCGGCGCCCCCGGCCGCAGCGGGGCGCTCAGTGTGGTGGTGACCGTCGTCTCGGTCGGCCCGTACCCGTTGAGCAGCACGCGATCCGACCACTTCGACACCAGTTCCGGCGGACACGCGTCACCACCGACCACGATGGTGCGCAACTCGGGCAGCGTCGCCGGATCCAGCGAACCGACCACCGCCGGCGTGACATTGAGATGGGTGACGCGATGCGCGCGCAGCACCTGGGCCATGTCCTCGCCCGCGTACGCCGACGGCGGCACGATCGCCAGCGTGGCGCCGCTCGCGAGCGTCACCAGGATCTCCTCGACCGAGATGTCGAAGCTCGGCGAGACGGCGTGCGCCACCACCGAACTCGGCTCGACACCGAAGCCGGCGCCCGAGCCTGCCGCGAGGTTGGCCAGGCCGCGATGCGATACCAGCACGCCCTTGGGCAGGCCGGTCGAGCCCGAGGTGTAGATGATGTAGGCCACCTGATCCAGGTGGATCGCGCCGCGCCGGTCGGCATCGGTGACCGGCCCGGCATCCTGCTCGGCGATCCGCCGCACGACCGACTCGTCGTCGAGACAGAGCCAGGAGACAGTGTCCGGCAGGGACTTTCGCGCCTCGTCGACCGTCAGCCCGCTGACCACACCGCTGTCGCCGACCATGTGCTCGACCCGGTCGGCGGGATAGGTCGGATCGATCGGCACGAACGGCGCGCCCGTCTTCGCCACCGCGACGGTGGCCAGCACCGACTCCGCGGATCGGGGAATCGACAGTGCCACACCGTGTTCCGGACCCGCACCCGCGGCGATGAGCACCCGGGCGAGCCGGTTGGTGAACTCGTCCAGTGCCCGGTAGGTGAGTGTCTCACCGCTGCCCCAGCGCAGGGCGACCGCGTCCGGGTCGACGGCCGCGCCCGCCGCCAGGATGTCGGGGAGGGTGCGTGGCGCCACGCCCGCCGGGCCACGCGCGGGCACCGAGAGCGCGTGCTCGTCGGTCGAGAGGACGGGGACCGTGGACAGCGGCGCGTCCGGCCCCGCCGCCAGAAAACGGTGCAGGAACAGCAGGAACCGCGCATGGTGGGCGGCCAGCTCGGCCGGGCTGTAGAGATTGCCGTTGCCCTGCAGATCGATGTGGGTGCTCTCGCCGCCGACGCCCGGGTACAGATTGACGAACAGGTCGTCGATGAGCCCCGAGGTGAGGACGTGCAGGCGCCCCACGACCGGGCCCAGCGCGATCCTGGTGTCGACCATCATGAGGTTCACGGCCGGTCCGAACGACGCCGCCTCGTCCATCGACCAGCCGAGATCGCGGACGATGTCCTCCTGCCGGTACCGCTGGCGGCGCAGCGCGCCGGTCAGCTCGCCCTGCACCGCGCGGATCGCGTCGGCCACCGTCGTCGTCGGAGCCAGGGCGACGCGCAGCGGGACGACATTGGCGAGCATGCCGCCGGAGCGGCGCAGCGTGGCCGAGGTCCTGGCCGAGACGGGTAGGCTCAGCACCACCTCCGACGCGCCGGTCATCGCCGCGAGATACGCGCCGAACGCCGCGACCACGGTCGGCGCGACGCCCGAATTCACTTTGGCCGCAACGGTGTCGAGCAGCGACGCGGTGTCCGGGGACAGTGCGCCCGACACCCGCGACGGATGGGCGTCGACGGGTGCGTCCCGGCCTGCCAGGTTCACCGGATCGGCCATCCCGGCCAGGTGCGCGCGCCAGTACTCGCGATCGGCCGCGAACCGCTCGGAGGTCCGGTACGCCAGATCCGCCTCGACGATCTTCGACAGCGGTTCGGCCTTGGCGGGCGGGGGCTCGCGGCCCTCGACGGTGGCGTTGTAGAGCTCCCCGGTCCGCTGGACCAGGGCGAGCGCGCCCATGCCGTCCAGCACGATGTGGTGCATCCGCGCATACCAGAACAAGCGGTCGTCGGAGACCCGCAGCAGCGCGACGCGGACCAGCCGGTCGGTCATCATCTCGAGCGGTGCGGAGTACTCCGCGCGCATCCAGGCGTGGGCGGCCGCTTCGGGGTCCGGTTCGTTCCGGAAGTCCAGTTCGGCGATGTCGTCGTCGAGCGAGAGGTCGACGAGCTGCCGCGGCTCGCCGTCGACGTCGACCAGGCGGACATACCCGGTACCGAACTCGCGCCCGGTGCGCCGCACGGCATCGGTCAGCGCCGCGTGGTCGACCGGGCCGGTCAGCTCGACGTACTGGGCGATGGAGATGGGGGTCTCGCCCGCGATGTGCTGGGCGAACCAGATGCCGCGCTGGGCGGCGGACAGCGGAAGGGTGGCCTCGGTCGTCGTCGCACGCGAGGAAGACTGGGTCATGAGCAGACCTGCGTTCTCATGTGTGGAGCTCGGTGTTCACCATGGGTCCCCGACCCGGACGGGTCGCTACCTGCGGAGAGGTAGTGCTCGCCGCTGCGCACTCACAAGCTCCATTCTGAACCTGTGGGGACCCGACCGGAACAGGTTCAGGAAGCCGCGCGCAGATCTGTGATGGACAGCGGCGCGTCCGAGCTGACCAGGTAGCGCCGCAGCGTCCACTGGTCGTCGAGGACCAGCCAGTCGATCGCGTCGCTGAGTTCGGGCCTGCGGTCGGCGGTGGTGATCCCGAAACGGGCGTCCTGGGCGGCGGACGCGCCCGTCGCGACGGGCACGGGGGTCGCGCCGATCTTGCGGACCGCGGCCGCGGCGACGATCGACTCGACGTCGGCGTCGATCGCCAGCGCGATCCGGTCACCGATCGCGGCGCCCCGGGTGAGCAGCAGCCGGGCCAGCCGGTTGGCCCAGCGGTCCAGGTCGGCGTCGGCGAGATGTCCGTCGGCGATCGGGGCGCCGGCCTGCCTGCGCGGCAGCTGGATGACATTGTCGGCGGTGACCAGAGTGCTCATCGGATGTCTCCTCGAGGGCGAGTCGGCGGTGCTTTTCGGTACACCTCCAATCTCGTCCCCGAGCGGCCTTCCCGACAGGAACCCCAGCGTTGGGGTGCCGACTCCCAGGGGGCGTGATGTTCACCCCAAGGTGGTGAACCCGGCGACGGGTGTTCTCGTTCCGCGATGCCGGACGAGGTGTCAACCGAAGCCGATGATCTCGATGTCGCGGTAGGCGTGGTCGGTCGCGATCAGCACGAGAGAGCCCCCGAGGGTGACCCATCGCAGACCCACGGTCTCCGGTGGCACGGTGACCGGCCTGGCCTGACCCGGAAGACCGGTCCGCTTGTCCCATGTGCGCAGCGTGTACTCATTGTTCCGACGGGTGACGACGACCACCTGGTCGGCGAGCATCGCGGTCGCGTGGGTGAAGTGCGCGTGCTCCCCGACCGATGCTCGATCGAGCTCGGTCGTGTGCGTTCCGTCGGCCGCCGACAGGACCGCCCACCCGTCCTCAGGATCGTCCGGGCGGGCGGAACTGATCAGGATGTCGTTGTCCGCCTCGAGCACACGGGGGTATTGGTCGCTCGATACGACCACAGCCGAGGCCAACGGGCCGTTCGGCGGGAGGAGAATTTCGGTCTCGCCGTCGTCGTGGCTGCACGTCGTCCAGACGAACCCGCTGTCGCGCACCTGGACCTCGGCATAGCAGGGCGTTTTCTCGTCGGTGCGGGGAAACTGCGTTGGTCGTGTATCGCGCCCGATTCATCATCGAGCTCGGTGATGACCACCGCCGCGTTGTCGCCGTAACCGCAGGACTCGACTCGGTGGATCGCGGTCATGGTGGCGACGACACGCTGCAGGGTTGCGGCGCACCCGGACGCTTCTGGCGGGGAGCTCCACAGGGTGCGACCCGTCCTGGCGTCGACTCGGGTCACCGTCCCACGGGGGGAGGTGAAGGCGAGCAGGTTCCCCCGCACGATGGGCTCGTTGACGGCGAACAGGTTCCCCCGCATCATGCGGTCGATGAGATCGCTGTCGGCGAGAAGATCCGTCGCAGTCCAGAGGAGTTCGCCGGTGGCGGTGTCGAAGGCCAGCCAGCCACGCTTCTCCCAGTAGGTCAGCACGGCGTTCTCGCCGCGCGGGGCAACGGTCATCCTCGGCACGTTCGCCACGCCGTCGGACCCGACGCCGAGACGGCGGTAGTGCCAGCGCGCGGTCCCTGTCGCACCGTCGTACATCGTGATGCCATCCAGGGCCGAGACGACGAATCCGTTGCCGGTGAAAATGATTCGGGAGCCCGGCTGACCAGGTTCCGCCGGAAGCCGCAGGCGGAACCGCTCGGGTCCGAGCACCGCGGGCGTGGCCGTTTCCGGGCGGGGCCCGGCGGTGGCTCGATCGATCGAGCTCGTGTCGTCGCCCAGCCGGGCCGCGATCCCGGCGGCGCCGAGCACCGGCACGATGCCGACGACGACGGCCGATGCGAGCGCCCACCGTCGGGGGCGCGCGGCCGTCGGCGTCGCCACGAGCACGAAGACCAGCGCCGCGCCGAGGAGAACGAGGGCCAGCGCGGCGATGGCGGACGGCGCCCGCGGTGTGGCGACGAAGATCGAGGTGAGTCGCTGATACGTCGACGGGATGTGTGAGGTGACCGCGAACGCGATGCCACCAATGAGCACCGCCACCATCGCGAGTACGCCACCGGCGGTGAAGCCCGCGACGCGCTCGTCACCGCGGTGCTTACGGGCCAGTACCGCAGTCCCGATGAGCACCGCGGCCCCGATGAGTACGACCGTTCCCGCGAGGACGAGGGAGCCCCGGACGAGGCGGAGGGGGAAATCGCGGGTTTCCGCGTCGTCGTCGTCCAACGGCACCGGAATCGGCGCCGCGACGAACTGGCTGTACAGCGCGAGCGCGACACCGCCGGCGAGGAGCACGGCACCGACCACACCCGCCAGGATCGGCAGCGCACTCCGCGGACGCGCGTCATCGATGGACTGATCGTCGGACATGTTCCCCCCGAAGAAGACTCGATCGACACCACCCCCGGGTGTCGCGTCGAGATTAGCGCCCATAGTGGCGACGCCGACAACGCGTCGCCACCACGCTCAGCGGGGGTTGCCGCCGATGCTGAAGTGGGCGCCGGTGGGGTCGGTGAGGCCGGCCATGCGGCCGTAGGGGGTGTCCATCGGGTCGAAGACGACGGCGCCGCCGAGGGATTCGGCGAGTTCGGCGGTCTTGTCGACGTCGTCGGCGCCGAAGTAGACCGTCCAGGCGCCGGGGACGCCCTCGGGCAGGTGGTCGCCGCCGTCCATCACGCCGCCGCGCATGGGGGAGGTGGCGTGGATGGTGGTGTAGCGGAACTCGGGGGAGTCGGCGACGGTGAACGCGTCGTTCCAGCCGAAGACCTCGCGGTAGAACGACAACGAGGACTCATAGGAGCGCGTCATCAGCTCGAACCACGACGGCACCCCGGCGTGCTCGCTCCAGACGCCGCCGCCGACCTCACCGATCGCCTCGAACCCCGGGAACTGATCGGCCTGCCAGACGCCGACGCCCACCCCGCCGACATCGGCCAGCACCGCCATCGTGCCGAGATCGCCGACCGCCATCGGCTCGACGATCACATTGCCGCCCCCGTTCTCCGCCCGCCTGGTCGTGGCCACGGCGTCGAAGGACGCCAGGTACACCGTCCAGCGGTCCGGGAACGGATCGCCGTCGTCGGGCCTGCGGTTCATCGCGCCCGCGACCGCCTTACCGTTCTTGCGCAGCGTGGTGTACCCGCCGAATTCCTCGCCGCCGCGTTCGGCGGTCCAGCCGAACAGTTCGCCGTAGAAGGCGATGGCGCGGTCGAGATCGGCGGTGTAGAGATCGACCCAGGTGGGATCACCGGGCTGGCGGGTGACGGACATGGCGACTCCTCGGCTGCGGGGGACTGGCTCGACAGAGACGGTGGCGACGCGCACCCACCGTCATCGATCATGACGCCCGGGTGGCGGAAAAGTCATCGGCGACATCCGTTGCACCCGCGCGACCTGCGGAGGAAGATCGAGAACGGCGTCGGTTCGACACGCCGCGGATCGTCTACGGCGCGCTGAATACGACACAGAGTAGGACCCGCGCGTCGTGCTGCGGCAGCACGGTTTACGATTCACTCCAACGCATGCTGACCGTCGTCTGCCTCTGGCCCGAGGACGGAGAGCCCGCGAGTGACGTACAGGCATCTTCAGGAGGATCAGTGACTGCGGTAGAGCCCAGGCCAGTCCCTCAGTTGGAAGCGACTCGACCGTATCCTGCTCGGACCGGGCCCAAGGGCTCGTTCCTGTACAAGGCGGTCACCACCACCGACCCCAAGGTGCTCGGCACCATGTACCTGGTGACGGCGATCAGCTTCTTCCTGGTCGGCGGCCTCATGGCGCTGCTCATGCGCGCCGAGCTGGCGCGCCCGGGTCTGCAGTTCCTCTCGCCCGAGCAGTTCAACCAGCTGTTCACCATGCACGGCACGATCATGCTGCTGTTCTACGCGACGGCGATCGTGTTCGGCTTCGCCAACATCATCCTGCCGCTGCAGATCGGCGCCCCCGACGTCGCCTTCCCGCGACTGAACGCGTTCAGCTACTGGCTGTACCTGTTCGGCGGCACCATGGCGACCGCGGGCTTCGTGACCCCCGGTGGCGCGGCGGACTTCGGCTGGACGGCGTACGTGCCGCTGACCGACATCCTGCACTCGCCCGGCGTCGGTACCGACCTGTGGATCCTCGGCCTGGCCGTCTCCGGTCTGGGCACCATCCTCGGTGGCGTCAACATGCTCACCACCGTGGTCTGCCTGCGCGCGCCCGGTATGACGATGTTCCGCATGCCGATCTTCACCTGGAACATCGCGGTGACCTCGGTCCTGGTGCTGCTGGCCTTCCCGCTGCTGACGGCGGCGCTGTTCGGTCTGGCCTACGACCGCCACCTGGGCGGCCACATCTACGACCCGGCCACCGGCGGCATCCTGCTCTACCAGCACCTGTTCTGGTTCTTCGGCCACCCCGAGGTGTACATCATCGCGCTGCCGTTCTTCGGCATCGTCTCCGAGATCTTCCCGGTCTTCAGCCGTAAGCCGATCTTCGGTTACACCACGCTGGTCTACGCGACCCTCGGTATCGCGGCGCTGTCGATCGCGGTGTGGGCGCACCACATGTACGCCACCGGCGCGGTGCTGCTGCCGTACTTCTCCTTCATGACCTTCCTCATCGCGGTCCCGACCGGTGTGAAGTTCTTCAACTGGATCGGCACCATGTGGCGCGGTCAGCTGACGTTCGAATCACCGATGCTGTGGTCGATCGGCTTCCTGGTGACCTTCCTCTTCGGTGGTCTGTCGGGCGTCATCCTGGCCTCGCCGCCGCTGGACTTCCACGTCACCGACTCGTACTTCGTCGTCGCGCACTTCCACTACGTGCTCTTCGGCACCATCGTGTTCGCGACCTTCGCGGGTATCTACTTCTGGTTCCCGAAGATCACCGGCCGCATGATGGACGAGCGCCTGGCGAAGTGGCACTTCTGGACCACCTTCATCGGCTTCCACACCACCTTCCTGGTGCAGCACTGGCTGGGCGCCGAGGGCATGCCGCGTCGCTACGCCGACTACCTGCCCAGCGACGGCTTCACCACGCTGAACACGATCTCCACCATCGGTGCCTTCATCCTGGGCTCGTCGATGCTGCCGTTCGTGTGGAACACCTTCAAGAGCTACCGCTACGGCGAGGTCGTCACGGTGGACGACCCGTGGGGCTACGGCAACTCGCTCGAGTGGGCCACCACCTGCCCGCCGCCGCGGCACAACTTCTACGAGCTGCCGCGCATCCGCTCGGAGCGTCCGGCGTTCGAGCTGCACTACCCGCACATGATCGAGCGCATGAAGGCCGAGGCGCACGTGGGCTGGGGCTCGGGCAAGCACGCCACGCACGTCAGCGAAGGCGCGCTCGCGAAGAAGTAGGAAACACCGTAAGACGAGGGTGTGCACCTGCTGGGTTCACCAGCAGGTGCACACTCTTTTTGTGGGTAATCGAACGGAGCAGATCGACTTGGCCGACACCACAGTTCTCGTGACCGTCACCGGCCCCGACCGACCCGGCGTCACGTCCGTGCTGCTGACGGCGCTGTCCAAGCATCAGGTGAGCCTGCTGGACGTGGAACAGGTCGTCATCAGGGGCCGCCTCACCCTGGGCGTGCTGGTGTCGTGCCCGAACGACGCCGAGGCGCTGCAGGACGACCTCGAAGAGGCGATGAACACCGTCGGCATGCAGGTCGACGTCTCCGTCGACGCGCAGATCGGCAAGCCGCCGATGTCGACGCACGCCGTCGTCGTGCTCGGCGCGCCCGTCACCGCGCACGCGTTCAGCGCGATCTCGCGGATCCTGGCCGCCCTCGGCGCCAACATCGACACCATCCGCGGCATCGCCGACTACCCGGTGACCGGCATGGAACTGATGGTCACCGCGACCGACACCGGCGCCGACACCGACTCCCGGCTGCGCACCGCGCTGGCCGACGTGGCGGTCGCCGAGCAGGTCGACATCGCCGTCGAGCGGGCCGGGCTGGCGCGGCGGGCCAAGCGGCTCATCGTGTTCGACGTCGACTCCACGCTGATCCAGGGCGAGGTCATCGAGATGCTGGCCGCGCACGCGGGCGTCGAGGACCAGGTCCGCGAGGTCACCGAGGCCGCGATGCGCGGTGAGCTGGACTTCGCCGAGTCGCTGCGCCAGCGCGTGGCCACCCTGGAGGGCCTCGACGAGTCGGTGATCGAGGAGGTCGCCGACCGGATCGAGCTCACCCCCGGCGCGCGCACCACCATCCGCACCCTGCGCCGGATCGGGTTCCGCTGCGGCGTGGTCTCGGGCGGCTTCCGGCAGGTCATCGAGCCGCTCGCGCACGAGCTGGAACTCGATTTCGTGCAGGCCAACACGCTCGAGATCGTCGACGGCAAGCTCACCGGCCGGGTGGTCGGCGAGATCGTCGACCGGGCCTTCAAGGCCACCGCGCTGCGCAAGTTCGCCGCCGACGCGGGCGTGCCGATGGAGCAGACCGTGGCCGTCGGCGACGGCGCCAACGACATCGACATGCTCAACGCCGCCGGGCTCGGCGTCGCGTTCAACGCCAAGCCGGCATTGCGCGAGGTGGCCGACACCGCGCTGTCGCATCCGTACCTGGACGCGGTGCTGTTCATCCTCGGCGTGACCCGCGACGAGGTCGAGGCCGCCGACGCGCGCGACGGCGGCGTGCGCCGGGTTCCGCTGCTCGGCCGGTAGTCCTGGCGCGTCGCGACCGGCGCAACCCGGTCGCGGCGTTAGCCTCCAGCGCAGGGTGTCCTTCGGCGTTGGGAGCGTGCCATGCGGAAAATCCTGCTCGCGGTCTGCGCGGTGACGGTGGCCGTCACCGGGTGCGGAGACGATGACGACCGCGCGGGCGACCTCTCCTCGACCACGATCCGGCTGCCGACCGCGGCGCCGCAGAGCGCCGCGGGTGCGGTCGAGGTCGACGAGCGGTTCAACGGGAGCACCGTCGCGCTCGAACTCGGGCAGCGGCTGCTGGTCCGGCTGCCGCAGAACTCGAACGACGGCGACTCCTGGACGCCGGTGAACGTCGAGCGCGGTGTGCTCGCCCCCGAACCGCCGGTGTCGGAGGGCACCAGCATGCTGTGGCCGTTCCGCGGCGTCGGGCCGGGGACCTCGACCATCCAGTTCGCGTACGGACCGGCCAGTGAGGCGCCGATCGAGCCAGGGCCGGAGTTCCTCATCACCGTGCGGGTCGCCTAGCGCGCACGGTCCCGTCGCGGCCCCGGCGGGACGGCGCCGATAGGCTGATCGGCAGTGGTGGTGTCGATCGAATCGGGTGTTGAGGCATGGGCAGCGGGGACGTGAGCGTGGAGACCGAGGCGCGGGAGCGTGACGACGCGGCCGAATTCGCCCTCAGGCACGCCGAATTGGCGCGCGGCTACGGCGGCACCGGTGATCCCGACGACCCGGCCATGGTGCAGGCCATGCAGATGGTGCTGCACATCCCCAAGGCCGAGCCGCCCGCCCGCAGCGCGCTGCTGGAAGCCGCCGCGGCCGCCGCGGTCGCGGTGTGCCTGGATCCGCGCTCGGGGCCGGGCGGGGAGTGGGAATCGCGGTACCTGGCGTGGAAGCGGTCCAGGATCAGGAAGGTCGCGCGCCGGGCCCGTGGCGCGCAGTGGCTGGCCGCGGGCGCGGTCGACGGGGTGACGATCGAGGTCGACGGCGCCCAGGCGCGTGCCTTCGTGCCGGGCCCGGTCGGCGCGATCGACCAGCGGATCCGCAAACTGCAGATCGGCGGCACCGACCTCGACCACGACGAGCCCGGCCCGCCCGATCCGGAACTGCCCGTGCTGTGGGTGAACGCGGCGCTGGAGATGTCGGTCGGCAAGGCGGCCGCGCAGGTCGGTCACGCGAGCATGTTGCTGGCGGGGGCACTGCCGGTGGCGGCGGCCGCGGCCTGGGCCGAGCGCGAATTCCGGTGCGCGGTGCGCGATGCCGGACCCGACCGGTGGCCGGGACTGGTGGCCGAGGTGTCGGCGGGGCGGGCGGTGGCGGTGCGGGACGCGGGCTTCACCGAGGTGGCGCCCGGCTCGATGACGGTGATCGCGGTCCCCGGCACCGCCTGACCAGCGCCGACGAATCCCGCGCGGGCCGGTCGTTCCACTGACGGCTCCGGTGGGCCAAGATGGAGCGCGTGTCGCAACCCGATCCCGATCTGCTCATCGACTTCTCCGACGTGACCATCCGCCGCTCGGGCCGAACGCTCGTGGGCCCCGTCAGCTGGCAAGTCGAACTCGACGAACGCTGGGTGGTGCTCGGCCCGAACGGGGCCGGCAAGACCTCGCTGCTGAGAATGGCCGCCGCCGAGGTCCACCCGACCTCGGGCGCGGCGAATCTGCTGGGGGAGACGCTCGGCCGCGTCGACGTCACCGAACTGCGGCCACGCATCGGGCTGTCCTCGGCCGCGGTCGCCAGCCGCATCCCCGTCGACGAGAAGGTCAGCGACCTGGTCGTCTCGGCGGGGTACGCGGTGCTGGGCCGGTGGCGGGAACGCTACGACGAGATCGACACCGAACGCGCCATCGACATGCTGGAAACCCTGGGCGCCGAACACCTTTCCGATCGCACCTACGGCACCCTGTCCGAGGGCGAGCGCAAGCGCGTGCTGATCGCCCGCGCCCTGATGACCGATCCGGAACTGCTGCTGCTCGACGAACCGGCCGCCGGCCTGGACCTGGGCGGGCGCGAGGAACTCGTGGAGCGGCTCGGCAATCTGGCCGCCGACCCCGACGCGCCCGCGATGGTCCTGGTGACCCATCACGTGGAGGAGATCCCGCCGGGCTTCACCCACGCCCTGCTGCTCAAGGAGGGTGAGGTGGTGGGGCAGGGACTGCTCGAGGACGTGCTCACCGCCGAGAACCTCAGTGCGGCGTTCAGCCAGTCCATCGCGCTGGACCGGGTCGACGGGCGCTGGTTCGCCCGCCGGGCCCGGCGCGCGGGTCAGCACCGCAGGGCCTGACGCCCACTCAGCGGGATGCCGGGGTCCCGCGCGTCCGCTCGCCCTGCTGAATAGTTCGCAGAGCGAACCACACGGGCGTTAGGGTGCTGGAAAGCCGGGTCGGCGGTGGTCGGCTCGGTGATCAGGCGGTGGAGAGGAACGGTATGAGTGAGTCCGGGGTGCCCGCACGGGCCGCGTCGACGGTGATGCTGGTGCGCGACGGTGGCGCGGGCCTCGAGGTGTTCCTGCAGCGCCGGGTGTCGGGGATGGCGTTCGCCGCGGGCGTCACCGTGTTCCCCGGCGGTGGGGTCGACGCCACCGACGGTGTCGCCGACATCGCCTGGGCCGGCCCCGAACCCGCCTGGTGGGCGAAGCGTTTCGGCACCGACGAGCCGGCGGCGCAGGCACTGGTCGCCGCCGCCGTGCGGGAGACCTTCGAAGAATGCGGTGTCCTGCTCGCCGGGCCGACCGCCGACTCCGTCGTCGACGATTCGACGCGCTACCGCGAGGCCAGGGGCAAGCTCGAACGCCGGGAACTCTCGCTGGCCGACTTCCTGGCCGCCGAGGGCCTGGTGCTGCGCGCCGATCTGCTGCGCCCGTGGTCGAACTGGATCACCCCGGAGTCCGAGCCCCGCCGCTACGACACCCACTTCTTCGTCGCGGTGCTGCCGCAGGGGCAGATCGCCGACGGCGCCACCTCCGAGGCCGCGCACGTCGCCTGGAGTACGCCCCGGGCCGCGCTGGCGAGCTGGCGGGCGGGCGAGCACGTGCTGATGCCGCCGACCTGGTCGCAGCTCGACGCGCTGTGCGGATTCGCCGACACGACCGCCGTGCTGGCCGCCGAGCGCGACATCGTGCCGATCATGCCCAGGTACTCACCCGGTGCCGGGGGCAGGCCGCTCTCGGACTTCCCGGACAACGAACGGTATTTCGCGGAACTCCCGCAGCAGGCCGGATTCGGCGGCCGGTAGGTTTGGCCGCATGGCCGAATTCGTCACCGTCGAGCTGCCCGCGGAGCCGTCCGCGCGCGGCGTCGCGCTGCTGCGCATCGATCGTCCACCGCTGAACCTCGTCGACGCCCAGCTGGCCCGCGAGGTCGCCGCCGCGGCGGCGACGGTGGCCGAGCACCCCGGTGTCGCCGCGCTCATCGTCTACGGCGACGAGCGGGTGTTCAGCGCGGGTGACGAGATGAGCGAACTCGCCGAACTCGACGCGGGGCAGGCCGCGGCGATGGCCGCCGACCTGCAGGCGGCGCTGGGCTGTCTGACCAGGGTGCCGCAGCCGACGGTCGCCGCCATCACCGGCTACTGCCTCGGCGCCGGTCTCGAGCTGGCGCTCGGCGCCGATCACCGCATCATCGGCGACAACGTCAAGCTCGGGCTGCCCCAGATCAAGGCGGGGCTCATTCCGCTGTCGGGGATCCGCAGGCTGTCGCTGCTGATCGGCGCGAGCCGCGCCAAGGACCTCGTCTACACCGGTCGCTTCGTCGACGCCGAGGAGGCCGCGGCGCTCGGTCTGGTCGACGAGGTCGTCGCGCCCGACGACGTCCTCGCCGCCGCCCGCCGCTGGGCCGAACAGTTCGTGACGGCCGCGCCGCGGGCACTGGCCGCCGCCAAGGCGGTCTTCGAGGCGGGCCCGCACGGCCACTCCGCGGCCGTCGCCGAATGGTCGGCGTTGTTCGAGACCGACGACGCCCGCATCGGCACGCGCGCCTTTGCCGCCGACGGTCCGAACAGCGCTGTTTTCACCGGACGCTGAGCTGAGACCGGTCAATCGACCAATTGGAACGGCCGGAACCAAGACCGCCCATTGCGTGCTGAGGGTCTCCTATTACTCTTGGCGGTTATGACGGTCCACCCCGATGACCCGGCGCCGAACCCGCACGCCACCGAGGCCGAGGTCGAAGCAGCGCTCAAGGACACCAAGCTCGCCCAGGTCCTGTATCACGACTGGGAAGCCGAGACGTACGACGACAAGTGGTCGATCTCGTATGACGAACGCTGTATCGCCTATGCCCGCGGCCGGTTCGACCTCGCCGTAGGCCCCGCCCCGCTGCCCTACGAGCGGGCGCTCGAGCTCGGCTGTGGCACGGGGTTCTTCCTGCTGAACCTGATGCAGGGTGGCATCGCGAAGAAGGGTTCGGTCACCGACCTCTCGCCCGGCATGGTGAAGGTCGCGCTGCGCAACGCCGAACACCTCGGCCTCGATGTCGACGGCCGGGTCGCCGACGCCGAGACCATCCCGTACGACGACGACACCTTCGACCTGGTCTGCGGCCACGCCGTGCTGCACCACATCCCCGACGTGGAACTGGCGCTCAAGGAGTGCCTGCGCGTGCTCAAGCCGGGCGGGCGCTTCGTCTTCGCCGGTGAGCCCACCACCGTCGGCAACTTCTACGCCCGCAAGCTCGGTCAGGCCACCTGGAAGGTGACCACCGAGATCACCAAGCTGCCGTTCCTGTCCGGCTGGCGCCGTCCGCAGACCGAGCTGGACGAGTCCTCCCGCGCCGCCGCGCTCGAGGCCGTCGTCGACCTGCACACCTTCGATCCGAGCGATCTGGAGAAGATGGCGAAGTCGGCGGGCGCCGTCGACGTGAAGGCCACCACCGAGGAATTCGCCGCGGCCCTGTGGGGCTGGCCGGTGCGCACCTTCGAGGCCGCCGTGCCCGACGAGAAGCTCACCATCGGCTACCGCATGGCGCAGTACCGGGCCTGGCTCGGCCTGAGCTGGCTCGACGAGAACGTCCTGCGCAAGGTCGTGCCCCGCGAGTTCTTCTACAACGCCATGATCACCGGCGTGAAGCCGGGCGCGGCGCAGAAGTAGGTGGGGTACCGCTTCGGCCGCGACGACGTCGCCTATCTCGGCAGCGCGGCAGGCCGTGCCGCGCTCGCCGAGGTCGACCGGCTGGAGCTGACCACCGCGACGCACCTGCGCGACATCGAGCAGGTGCGTCGTGTGCACGCCGAGCACGCGGCCGCGCTGATCGAGACGGTGCGCCTGCGGCGCAAGGCCGCGGCGAAACTGCCCGCGGCGGCCGACTGGCTGTTCACCGACGACGCGCTGCAGCAGGCCACGCCCGCCCTGGTCGCCCGGCATCGCGCCGCGCGGCTGGCCGGTCGCGCCGTGCACGATGTCACCTGTTCGATCGGCGCCGAGCTCGCCGAGCTGGCGCCGGTGTGTCCGGTGGTGGTCGGCAGTGATCTCGACGAGGTGCGGCTGGCCATGGCCGCCCACAACCTCGCGGTCGCCCCCCTCGCGGCGCCGGGGGCCGCCTCCGACCCGGTCAGGCCGGACCTCGGCGATAAGGAATCCGCCCGCGGGGCGATCGGCGGTGCCGCCCCGCAGTCGGTGGCTGTGCGCGGTCCCGGTGCCGCACACCCTGCGCCGACCGCCGCGGACCGTGGCCGAAACATCGTGCTGGCCAAGGCCGATGCCCTCATCCCGATCACCCGCGACACGGTGATCATCGCCGATCCGGCCCGTCGCGCCGACGGCCGCCGGACCTACGACCCGGCGAAACTCCAGCCTCCGCTGCCCGATCTGCTGGCCGCTTACGTCGGTCGTGACATCGCCGTGAAGTCCGCGCCCGGCCTCGACTTCGACCGGCTCGGCTGGGACGGCGAAGTCGAGATCGTCTCCCTCGACGGCGCCGTGCGCGAAGCCTGCCTGTGGTCGTCCGGGCTGACGGAACCCGGCATCACCCGCCGCGCGACCGTCCTCGACTCCCGGGGCGACGCGACCACTCTCACCGACGCCGACCCCGACGACATCCCCGAACGCGCACCCGGCGACTGGATCGTCGACCCCGACGGCGCCGTCGTCCGCGCGGGACTGGTCCGCCACTACGCCGCGAAACACGACCTCTGGCAACTGGACCCACACATCGCCTACCTCACCGGCGACACAGTCCCCTCCGGCATGCGCGGCTTCCGCATCGAGGACCGCTTCGAGCTGCGGGAGAAGACGTTGCGCCAGGAACTCGCCCGGCGCGACTGCGGAGCGCTCGAGATCCTCGTCCGCGGTGTCGATGTCGATCCCGACGCCCTCCGCAAGAAGCTGAAGCTTCGTGGCTCCACCCCGTACACGCTCGTCCTCACCCGGATCGGCCGCACCGGCACCGCTTTCCTGTGCACGGCAGCTGCCGCCGTGCGGTGATTGCGCGCGGTGCCACGACGCTCCGCCGTCAGTGCCTGGTCCAGTCGGGCTGGGTGAAGTGCGCGACCCGGGACTCGGCGGGCGAGCGGCCGAGGAGCACGACCGCGCGGAACTGCCACAGCAGCGCGCCGGTGGGGGCGTGGATGGTCATCCCGGGGCCGAGACGCATCTGGAGCAGCCCGCCGACATCGGCCTCCGGCAGATCGCCGCGTAGTTCGTGCTGGAGGGTGGCGTCTTCGGGGCGCACCCAGTGCGGCACGTCCTCGGCGGCGAGCCTGGCGAGGTCGACGTGGTGGACGGTGAACACCTCGTCCGGGTTCGGCCGCAGGGCGTCGACGTCGTCGACCGTGACCACGATCGGGGTGATCGCGAAGCCGGAGGTGGCCGGGAAATCGTCGAGCAGGCCCAGCACGTCGGCCGGTTTCGCGGTCAGGTTCAGTTCCTCGTGCAGTTCCCGCAGCGCCGCCGACTCGGCGGTCTCACCGGGCTCCAGGCGCCCGCCCGGCAATCCCCACTGGCCCGCGTTGCGACCGCGATAGGCGCGCTTCATCACGAGCACCGCCAGGCCGTCCTCGGCGCCGGGCACCACGCACAGCGTCACGCCGGCCCGGCGCGTGCCGGGGGCATCGGGAACAGCGATCCGGGGAAACGCCGCCAATCGGGCTTCGGCGAGGGCGCGGAATTCCGCGATGCTGCGCGGCAGGTGCGGGTTGCTCACCCCTCGATCTTGCCCCAGCGGTCGATCCGCCCCCGCGCGTCGTCGGGGTCGACCGTTCGTCGGTGGTCGCGCGTACCCTGGCCGCGACGAACAGCGCAGACAGGAGGACGGCATGGCGGCGGAATCCGAGTTCCCCCACGGCATCGGCAAGGTGGCGACCCGTGAGCTGGCGGCCAACGGCTACACGCGCTACGACCAGCTGACGAAGGTCAGCGCGAAGCAACTGCTTGCCATCCACGGCATCGGCCCCAAAGCCATCCGCATCCTCGGCGAGGAGCTGGCCGCGCGCGGCCTCGCGTTCGCCCCCTGAGAACTCAGGCCTCCATCTTCTTCACCACGCGCTGGACAGTGAGCCAGGTGCGGGTCGTGATGTCCTTGCCATAGGTCTTCTCGAGGCGGGCCATGAAGTCCGGGGTCTTGCCGGTGCTGTTGTCGATCACGGTGAGGAAGGCGCGCGCATCGGCGTCGTAGCCGATGACGCGGGTGAGCGGATCGTCCTCGAACGCCGTCGTATCCGCCTGACGCATGCGGTCTTTGAAGAAGGTGACCGTGAGATACGAGCCGCGCTCGTGCGGCAGGCCCTCGAACGGGTCGCGGTCGAGCAGGGCGCGCAGCTCGGGGTGGCTGCGGATGATGGTGCCGCCCGGGATACCCAGCTCGGCCGCCAGCCCCTTCTGGATGCGGTCCTCCAGGTCGGCCGGATCGTCGGCGGTGCGGAACACGATGTTGCCGCTCGTCAGCACCGAGGCCACCTTCGTGAACCCGAGTCCCTCGAAGACCCCGCGCAACTTCTCGTTCCGCATGTTCGGATTCGTGGGCATGATGCCCCGCAGCAGCGCCGCATAGCTCTCCACGAGCAGACCGTACCCATCCCCACCGACACGCACCATCGAATGTCGGCGGGGCGAGGATCACGCCTGGGCGGCGGCGTTCTTCTTGCGCTCGATATCGGCCAGCGCGGCCAGGTACGCCTCGCGCTCCTCGGCGCTCGCGTCCCAGGCGACCTTGCGGTTCTTGACCACCTTGGCGGGCGCGCCGACGGCGATGCTGTAGTCGGGGACGTCGCCGCGCACCACCGCGTGCGCGCCGAGCACGCAGCCGCGGCCGACGCGGGTGTCGCGCAGCACCGTCACCTTGGCCGCGATCCAGGTGTCGGGGCCGATGCGGACGGGGCTCTTCACGATGCCCTGGTCCTTGATGGGCAGGGTGATGTCGTCCATCTTGTGGTCGAAGTCGCAGATGTAGCACCAGTCGGCGACCAGGGTGGACTCGCCGATCTCGATGTCGAGGTAGGTGTTGACGACGTTGTCCTTGCCGAACACCACCTTGTCGCCGATGCGCAGCGAACCCTCGTGGCAGCGGATGGCGTTGCCGTCGCCGATGTGCACCCAGCGGCCGATCTCCATGCGGGCCAGTTCCGGGGTCGCGTGGATCTCCACATTGCGGCCGAGGAACACCATGCCGCGCAGCACGATGTGCGGGTTGCTGAGCCGGAACTTGGCCAGCCGGTAGTACCGCACCAGGTACCAGGGGGTGTAGGCGCGATTGGCGAGCACCCAGCGCAGCGATTCCCTGGTCAGAAAGCGTGCCTGCTGCGGATCGCGGCGGCGTGATCCACGCCAGCGCGCGCTCAGCGGCGCGCCCCACATGCTCGTCACGAACTACTCTCCCGTCGTGATCCGCCGGGCCTGGTACCCGGGGAGTCGGTCATCGGGTAAACAGAGTACTTTCGGAGCGCACACGAACTGTGCGATACCCCGATCCTCGGCTTCGAACATCACAGGGAGAACAGCAGGTGCGAACTCGGACTCGTGTCGCGGTCGCGTTCGCTGCCGCCGGTGTGGTGGCGCTGACCGGTTGCGGCACCTATGTCGACGACATCACCGTCGGCGCCGGATTGGGCTGGCCCGCAGCGCATCACGACGGCCGCAACGGTGGCGCCACTCCGGTGACGGGCGCCGAGTCGGTGACGCTGAGCTGGTCGCGGCCGGTCGGCGGCCCCATCGCCCAGCCGTTGACGATCGGTCCCGAAGGCCAGATGTTCGTCACCACGAGCACCGCCAACTGCGCGATCTTCTCCTTCCAGATGCACACCGGGCGCAAGCGGTTCTGCAACGCGCTCGGACCGTCGACCATCGAGGCGCCGACCGTCGTCGACGGCACCAACAACGTCTACGTCGGTGACGACGGCGCGGTGAACTCCTTCAACTACCTGGGACAGCCGCGCTGGCGCACGCCGGTGGCCGGGGTGCCGGTGGCGATCCAGTTCACCGGCGACGGCAAGCTGCTCACCATCACCCAGTCCGGCCAGGTCGACGTGCTCAGCCGCCAGACCGGCGGCCGCGAGGTCCCCACCCTGCAACTGCTCGGCGAGCCCGACTTCCTGCAGTACCCCGGGCTCACCCGCCCCGCCTCCGGCGACGGCCTGGACGACTGCCGCACCGGTGGCCCGCGCTGCGCGATCGCCAACACCACCGCCGTCGACCCGGACTCGGGCCGCTTCTTCGTGACCGTCTGGGAGCCGGGCAAGACGGTCGCCTCGCTGCGCGCGATGCGCTATGCCGACGACAAGGTCACCCAGGTGTGGAGCGCCGACATGCTGACCGGCGGCAGCGCCACCAGCCCCACCCTGTCCGCCGACGGCGCCACCGTCTACGTCGGCGACAACAGCGGCCGCCTGATCGCGGTGAACACCGAGGACGGCAGCACCCGCTGGACCCACGCGCTCGGCTGGACACCCAGCGGCGGGATCTCCGTCGTCGACGACCTGATCATTCCCGCGGGCGACGACGGCTACCTGATGGCCGTCCACGATCGCGGCGATCGCGTCGAACCGGCCTGGGAACGCAAGGACCTGGCCCTGCGTGGCACACCCGCCCAGACCGCGGGCGACATCGGGTACACCGTGGCGGCCATCGGCGCCGGACTCAACCTCATCACCTTCGACACCACCACCGGCAACACGGTCGACTCCGATGTGCTGCCCGGCGCGACCGGCACCACCACCGGCACGTCGATCGGGCCGAAGGGCGAGGTCGTGGTCGCGACCCGGCTCGGCGAGATCTTCACCTTCCAGCCCGACGCTCAGTAGGGGTTGGCCCGGTCGGCCCAGCGCGCGTCGACCTCGGCGGCGAGCCGTCGGGGGAACGAGACGCGCGCCGGATCGCCGTCGGCGGTGTAGCGCTGGTCCGGGTGCGCGGCGAGCCAGTCGAGCCAGTACGCCGAATCGAAGGGCACCGTGCCCCGCCCCGAGCGGATTCGCGGAACACCACCGGGATCGACCGCGCCGTACGGGGTGGGCGCCGGCTCGGCGCCGACCAGCACGACCGCGTCGAAGCGGTAGCCGGTGGTGTCCCAGCTGCCCGCCAGCGCCAGGTCACGGTCGCGGGGCGCGATGCCGAGCGGTAATGCCATGGTGCGCACCGTGACTCCGGGCGCGGCCGCGGTGATCGCCCGCACGTTCAGCACCAGCTGGCGTTGTACGCCCTCGCCGTCCAGGCTCGCGAGGTTCGCGTGGTCGGCGGTGTGCGCGCCGATCTCGTGGCCGTTGGCCGCGAGCCAGGGGAGTGCGCGCGGATCACCACCGAAGGGCTCGTTGTTGACGTAGAACGTGGCGACCGGCCGGAAATCCGGGTGTCGCGCGCCGAATTCGGCGAGGATGCCCGCCGCGCTGTCCGGGGCAGGCGTGCCCGCGGCGGTGAACGCGAGCTGGCTGCTGGTGGAATCGTCGAAGGTGAGCACCACCGGGTGCGTGCCCGCGGGCAGGTCGAGCTCGCCGGAGATGTACTGCGCGACGGTCACCGGGCGATAGCCCTCGCGATACAGCCGGTCCAGCTCGTCGCGGAACTCGGCCGGGGTCTGGTCGTATTCGCCCGCGGGGTCCGGGGTGATCTGGTGGTACATCAGGATCGGGACGACACCCAGTTCGTTGGCGGCGACCCCGGCCGGATCAGGCGGGCTGCTGCTCGGTGCGGGCGCTGGCGGTTCGACGATCGCCTGCGGCGTCTGGGCCGCGCACGCGGTGACCGCCATGGCGAGCAGGACCGCGCCGAAGAGCCGGGATACCGCCGTCGAACCGCCCGTCATCGCGGCAATGTTACGCGGCGGCAGAGGTTTTCCCTCGATCTCGCGATAATCGGTGGACCCCGCACGCGACTGCGCCATAGTGGCCTGGCGAACCTTAGTGGAAGTTGGTGTGGGCGTTGGGATTGCGTATCCAGTCGTGGGATCGGACACGGTGGGCGACGGTCGGTGGGGGCGCTGTCCTCGCGATCGTGATCGTCGCGCTGCTGGCCGGCTTCGCGGTGACCAGATCGGTGAACGCGCCGGCCGCCGACACCACGCCCCCGGCACTGCGGGTGCTCGCGCCCGAGCCGGTGACCTCCTACCGGGCGCCGATCGTGGTGCGCGGCACGGCGATTGACGCGGTACGCGTGTCCATCGGGGAGGAGTTCGTGACGCCCGCCGCGGACGGGGCCTTCGAACTCTCGGTGCCGTGGGCGCCCGCCGTCGAGGTCGTCGCGGTCGACGCGGCGGGTAATCGGAGCGGCGCGATCGCGGTCACGGCGTTCACGCTGCCTCGGGTGCGCGCGGTGCACGTCACCGCGCACGCGTGGTCGCACGAGGGATTGCGCGAGGGTGTGCTCGCCATGGCGCGCGAGGGGCGCATCGATACCGTGCAGCTCGACATCAAGGACGAGGACGGCGTCGTCGGGTACGACTCACAGGTGCCGCTCGCCCGCGAATCCGGGGCTGTCGCGGCCATTTACGACGCTCCGGCCGCCTTGCGTCAACTGCACGAGCTCGGGGTGCGGGTGGTGGGGCGCATCGTCGCGTTCCGTGATCCGACGGTGGCCGCGTGGGCATGGCACAGCGGCAGGCCGGACTGGGTCGTCCAGAATCCCTCCGGCCAGCCCTATTCCAGCCACTACGGCCCGATCGCCTTCACCAATGTCGCCCACCCCGAGGTGCGCCGCTACAACATCGATCTCGCGGTGGAAGCGGCCCGGCTCGGTTTCGACGGCATCATGTACGACTACGTGCGCCGGCCGGACGGCAGCCTGTCGAGCATGCGTTTCGCCGGACTCACCGACACACCCACCGACGCGGTCGCGGGCTTCGTGGCCGAGAGCCGCTACCCGGTCCACGCCGCGGGCGCGCACCTGAGCGCCGCGGTGTACGGCATCGCCGCCACCCGCCCCGACCAGATCGCCCAGGACATCCCCCGCATCGCCCGCAACGTCGACTACGTCGCCCCCATGGTCTACCCCTCGCACTGGAACCCCGGCGAATACGGCGTCGCGAACCCGAACGCCCAGCCCTACGACATCACCCTCGCCTCCCTCCGCGACTTCCAGACCACCACCGCGGGCACCGGCGCGAAGGTGATCCCCTGGCTCCAGGACTTCACCCTCGGCGTCCCCTACGGCGACCCCGAGGTCCGCGCCCAGATCGACGCCACCCGAGCCGCGAACATCGACGGCTTCTTCCTCTGGAACGCCGCCACCCGCTACCACCCCAACGGCATCCCCCCAGCCTGAGCGGTTGTCACGCCACCCAGGCGAGGGCGTCGGGTTCGGCGGTGACGGGGAAGACGCGGATTTCGGCGGGGATGAGGAAGGCGAAGAGGTGGACGGCTTCGGCGAGGGCTTTGTGGTCGGTGACCAGGGCGATGCGGCCCCAGGCGCTGCGGGGGACCTGGACGAGTTTCAGGTCCTGCCACAGGGCGTCTAGGGAGTAGCGGTCGAAGTCGGGGCCGAGGACGTAGACGACGTTCACCGGCTGCTGGTGTTCGAGGGCCGACTCGATCGCGGGGTCGAGCTGGGTGGTGTAGTCCTCGGCGGTGACGATGCCGGACGCGCGGAAACCGATCGTCGCGGGTGGCAGGTCGGGAATCGGGTGCAAGGGCATGCGGCGGCTCCTTCGTCCTGGGGATCGACAGGAAGGACGGTAGAGCCGGGCCGTCGGGACGGCGTCATGCGTTGCGGGTGAAATCGGCGCCGGACGGCGCCGAATCCGGTGCTACTTGGGGTCGCGCTCGGGCAGCGGCCGTTCGACGATGTCGGGGCGGCCGAGAGAGGTGCGGACGCGGCGCTTGGCGGCCGAGTACACCTGGGCGGTCTCGGCGGCGACCACGTCCCAGGCGAAGTCGGCGGTGAGGCGTTCGCGGGCGTTGTAGGCGCGGTCCTGGGCGGTGGCCGGGTCGTCGAGGACGGCCCGGGCCGCGTCGACCAGGCCGTCGACATCGGCGGGTTCGAAGGAGGCGCCGGTGACCCCGTCGATGACGGCCTCGCCGAGACCACCCGCGGTGGAGGCGATCAGCGGCACGCCGGCGGCGGCGGCCTCGAGCGCGACGATCCCGAACGGCTCGTAGCGGCTCGGCAGCACGATCGCGTCGGCGCCGTGCAGCCAGCCGAGCAGCTCGGCATGGCCGAGGCTGCCGACGAAGTTCACCGCCCTGGCGACGCGGTGCACCCTGGCCCGCTCACGCAGCCACTCGAACTGGGTACCGACCCCGGCGACGGTCAGGGTCGTACCGGGATGCGCGCGGCGGATGCGGGGCAGCGCCGCGATCGCGTCCTGCACGCCCTTCTCGTACTCCAGCCGCCCCACGTACAGCAGCTTCGGCGGACCGCTGCGCGGCGCGCGCGGCCGGAAGGTCCACGCGCCGACATCGATGCCGTTGCGGATCACCGTGATCGGCGAGAGTTCGGGTCCGTAGAGGCGCTCCACCTCGTCCTGCATCGAGGTCGAGCAGGTGATGAGCTGATCGGCCTCGTTGCACAGCCACCACTCCACCGAGTGGACCTGCTTGTTGACCCGCCCCGACACCCAGCCGCTGTGCCTGCCCGCCTCGGTGGCGTGGATGGTCGCCACCAGCGGCACGTCGTAGAACTCGGCCAGCGCGATCGACGGATGCGCGACGAGCCAGTCGTGCGCGTGCACCACATCCGGGGTCCAGCCCTCGCCGACGCCCGGCTTACCCAGCGCGACACCGGCCCTGACCATCGCGTGCCCCATCGCCAGGGTCCAGGCGAGCATGTCCTCGCCGAAGTCGAAGCAGGGCGGGTCCTCGGCCACGGCGACGACGAGCACCCCGTCGGCGACGTAGGAGTGGGTGGGATGGGTGAGCGAGTCGGTGCCCGTCGGCCTGCGCGCCAGCACGACCACCTCGTGCCCGGCCGCGGCCAGTTCCACGGCCAGGTGGTGCACGTGCCGACCGAGCCCGCCGACCACGACCGGCGGGTACTCCCACGACACCATCAAAATCTTCATGCGAATCCTTCAGCGGCGGCCGACGGGACAGCGGTCGGCAACCGCCGCGCGTCCAGACCAGGGAAGAATCCGTCGGCCAGGCTCCATCCTGCCGCGAGACGGGCCGCTTTGGCGAACTGTCCGGCCCCGATGGCCTCGGCGAGTTCACGCACGGCGTGCGCGTGCTGGTGCGCGCGGTCGCGGGCGTAGCCGGCGGCGGAGTCCTTGCTGACCATGAACGCCCAGTCGCTCGAGACGGTCAGGATCGCCTCGCGCAGCAATTGGTCGGCCACCGGATCGCGCAGCGAACCGTCGCGGCGCACCTTGTCGAGGGTGTCCAGCGCGAGCCGGACGACCTCGGCGTTGAGCGTCACGAGATCGGCGACCTGGTCGCCCGCCCACACCCGCCAGTCCTTGCCCGAACCCCACGACGAGTCGTTGAGCTGCACGGGTTCGCCCACGTACCCGTTGTCGCGGGCATCGGCGAGGGTGCCGACGTTCACCCCCGCCTCGGGCAGCGCGCGCAGCACCTGCTCGAGCCATTCGGGACCCTCGTGCCACCAGTGCCCGAAGAGTTCGGTGTCGAAAGCGGCCACCACGAGGGCCGGTCGGCCGATCCGCGCGGACTCCTCGATGAGGCGGGTGCGCACGGTCTCGACGAAGTCGGCGACATCGCGGGTGATCGCGGTGGCGGCGAGCTCGGGATCGTAAGGGGCCTTGTCAGGACCGGCCACGGTCTTGCCGGTCACCCGCGACGGTTTGAGACCGGTGGCGTGGTCGTAGTGATGGAAATCACGGTAGGCGCTCTGCCCGGGGTAACCCTGCTTCGGCGACCAGACCCGGTAGCTCACCTGCAGATCGCGGCCGAACGCGAGCACCTCGGAGTCGCGCACCGGCCTGCCGAGGGTGGTGTCGCCGCGCAGGGACGGGCCGTCGACCATGAAATGCGTCACACCCGCGTCGTCGTAGCCGCGCTCCATGCCGGGGGTGTAGCCGCACTCGGGCGCCCAGATACCGGTGGGGGTGGTGCCCCAGCGCTGCCGCGCGTCGGCCAGGCCCTCGGTGAGCTGGAATCGGCGCAGCCGCTCGTCCAGCAGCGGCTGGAACGGATGCGCCAGCGGGCCGCCGAGCAGCTCGATCGCGTCGGCGTCGATGAGCGAGCGCCACACCGGTGAGCCGCCGTGCCGCCAGTCACGCTCGAATTCGGTCGAAGCCGTTGTGGCGAGCCGATGTTCGTGCCGACCGAGGGCCACGTTGCCCGACATCGACGCCTCGTCGGCGCGCAGCTGCCAGTTGCCCAGCCAGTGGTGCATGCCGGCCAGGCAGTGCGGATCGTCGAGCTGGGCGGCGAGCACGGGCGTGATGCCCAGGCTCAGCAGATGCGTACGGCCCTCGGCCGCAAGGTTTTTCAGCACCCGGACCACGGGCAGGTAGGACGCGGCCCAGGACTGGTAGAGCCATTCCTCGCCCACCGGCCAGCGCCCGTGATGGGCCAGCCAGGGCAGGTGGGAGTGCAGCACGAGCGTGAACTGGCCCGGCACGGAGCCGGACCGGGCGGAGCGGGAATCTGTCAACGCCGTGCCTTCTGCGCGATCGCGACCAGGTCCAGGCTCGCGTCGATATCGCCTTCGCGCAGGTCGAAGTCGTCGATGGTCACGGCGGCGACGTCGGCGGTCAGGTCGGCGGGCCACGGCTCACCGGCGAGCGCGCGCTCGATCTGGGCGTCGATGAAGGACCCACCGTGCTTGGCGTCCAAGGCTTTCAGGCTCGCGCCGTGGTGCACGCCCAGCATCTGCTCGACGGTGAAGCCCGCCTCTAGCAGCAGTTCGGTCAGCTCGGCGGCGTTGAGCTCGCGCGTGTGGAAGGGGTTGAGCGGGGTGTCGCGGCCGGGGGAGAAGGTGATCCGGTTGGGAGTGCTGATCAGCAGCTCGCCGCCGGGCCGGAGCACCCGCAGGCACTCCCGCAGGAACTGCGCCTGATCCCAAAGATGTTCGATCACTTGGAAATTCACCACGACGTCGACCGAATCGTCGTCGAGCGGCAGCGCGGCCAGGTTGCCCTGGATCATCTCCACCCGCGGGTAGCGCGCGCGTACGTGCGCGACGGCGCTCTCGTCGTAGTCCACGCCGACGACACGCGCGGCGACCCCGGCGATCATGTCGGCGCCGTAGCCCTCGCCCGAGCCCGCCTCGAGCACGGTCTTGCCGGTGCAGCGATCGAGCAGGCGGGCATAGGCGATCTCGTGCCGACGGAACCAGTAGTTCTCCTCGGCGATGCCGGGCACGGTCCGCTCGCCGGTCAACGGCAGTGGTTCATGTGTGGCGGCCACGGGTGCGGCAGGGATCACAGCCTCGCTCATTGCTCCGACGTTACTGGTACCGCCGGTTCGTGCAGGAGTCAGGGATCCCCTTGTCATGTAGGTTACCCACGAGTAACTTAGCGTAGGGTAGTGTTCCGCCCTGAGCAGTTTTCTCACCCGGACGTACGGCCCAGCTCGTGCGGCCACCACACACGTGTCCCCAGAAGGAGGTCGACGAAGACCGATGCCGAACATCGTCGTACTCATCAAGCAGGTCCCCGACACCTGGTCCGAGCGCAAGCTCACCGATGGTGACTTCACCCTCGACCGCGAGGCCGCCGACGCCGTCCTCGACGAGATCAACGAGCGCGCCGTCGAGGAGGCGCTGCTGATCAAGGAGGCGCAGGGCGGCGAGGTCACCGTGCTGGCCGCCGGTCCGGATCGCGCCACCGAGGCCATCCGCAAGGCGCTGTCCATGGGTGCCGACAAGGCCATCCACATCAACGACCCGGCGATCCACGGCTCCGACGCCGTGCAGACCGCGTGGGTGCTGGCCGGCGCGCTGGGCCAGGTCGAGGGCGTCGAGCTGGTCATCGCCGGCAACGAGGCCACCGACGGCCGCGCGGGCGCCGTTCCGGCGATCATCGCCGAGTACCTGGGCATCCCGCAGCTGACGCACCTGCGCAAGCTGACCGTCGACGGCGACAAGATCACCGGCGAGCGCGAGACCGACGAGGGCGTCTTCAAGCTCGAGGCCTCGCTGCCCGCCATCGTCTCGGTCACCGAGAAGATCAACGAGCCGCGCTTCCCGTCCTTCAAGGGCATCATGGCCGCGAAGAAGAAGGAAGTCACCGTCTTCACGCTGGCCGATCTGGGCATCGACCCGTCGACCGTCGGTGTCGCCAACGCGGGCACCCAGGTCACCGGTTCCACCCCGAAGCCGCCGCGCACCGCGGGCGAGAAGATCGCGGACGAGGGCGAGGGCGGCAACCAGATCGCCACCTACCTCATCGGTCAGAAGATCATCTGATCCTCCCCGTCTGAGACTTCCCCAAGGAGAAAGAACAATGGCTGAAGTACTTGTGCTCGTCGAGCACGCCGACGGTGCCGTGAAGAAGGTCAGCACCGAACTGCTCACCGCCGCCCGCACCCTGGGCGAGCCCGCCGCCGTCGTCACCGGCCCGGCCGGTACCGCCGAGAAGCTGGCCTCCGCGCTGGCCGCCGCGGGCGCCGAGAAGATCTACGTCGCCGAGTCCGACGACGTCGACGGCTTCCTGGTCACCCCGAAGGTCGACGTGCTCGCCGGTCTGGTCGAGTCCGCCTCGCCCGCCGCCGTGCTGGTCGCCGCCACCGCCGAGGGCAAGGAGGTGTCGGGCCGCCTCGCCGCGCGCATCGGCTCCGGTCTGCTCGTCGACGTCATCGGCGTCAACGCCGACGGCTCGGCCGTGCACTCCATCTTCGGTGGCGCGTTCACCGTCGACGCCAAGGCCACCGGCGACGTGCCGGTGATCTCGATCCGTCCGGGCGCCATCGAGGCCGCCGCGCAGGCCGGTGCCGGCGAGCAGGTCACCGTGGCCGTGCCCGCGCAGGAAGAGGGCGTCGTCAAGGTCGTCTCGCGCGAGCCGATCGTCGCCGGTGACCGTCCGGAGCTCACCGAGGCCGGCATCGTCGTCTCCGGTGGCCGTGGTGTCGGTTCCGCCGACAACTTCTCGGTCGTCGAGGCGCTGGCCGACTCGCTCGGTGCCGCCGTCGGCGCCTCGCGTGCCGCCGTCGACTCGGGCTACTACCCGGGCCAGTTCCAGGTGGGTCAGACCGGTAAGACGGTCTCGCCGCAGCTCTACATCGCCCTCGGCATCTCCGGCGCCATCCAGCACCGCGCCGGCATGCAGACCTCGAAGACCATCGTCGCGGTCAACAAGGACGAAGAGGCCCCGATCTTCGAGATCGCGGACTACGGCATCGTGGGCGACCTGTTCAACGTCGCCCCGCAGCTGACCGAGGCCGTCAAGTCCCACAAGGGCTGATCGTTCCGGCGCCGAACGCGTAGGCGGCCCCGTCCGGGTTCCCGGACGGGGCCGCTCGCGTCCGCGGTGGTCGGGGTCCGTCCGGAGCCCCGCCCGTCGGTGTCGCGCTCATTTATGATTGCGACATGTCCCTGCCCGGTATCGATCGCCCTGACCTGCCCGAGTTCATGACATGGGAGCAGTTGGAGCAACTTCCGGAGGAGATCGCCGGGCAGATCGAGCTCTGGGAGGGCCGGGTCGTCTGGCTGCGACGTGGCCCCGGCGAGCATCAGATCTTCATGCGCCGCCTGACCAATGCTCTGGAGCGGTCCGCGCGGGACGACATGGCGGCGAACCCCGACCGTTGCTGGGTGGCCAATCTCGAAACGAATGTCTTCCTCGGTGTGACCGGCAAGTCGGACTTCGTCACGCCGGACTTCTTGGTACACCGTTGCCTGGACGGCCCTTACCGCGATGTTCGCGCCGCCGACACCGTCATGGTGGGCGAAGTCCTGTCGCCATCGAACACCTCGGCGCTCATGCAGGCGAAGCGAGCCCGCTACGCGGCGGCTGGGATCCCTTGGTACTGGGAGGTGATTCTGGAGCCGGACACCAGCGCGATCGCCGTCATCCAGGCATACGGACTGGACACCGCTCCGGCGCGCCTGCCACAGGGGGTGAGTCCGCTGCACCCCGTCGACTACCGTCTTGTCGACGAATGGATCAACGACGATGGCGCGGTGGTGTCGTTCCCACAGCCCTTCTCGATCGAGATTCCCTGGTCCGCGCTCGCCTTCTGAGCGAAGCGCCTGTCGCTACACTGCCCGCGTGGAGATCTTGTGGTGGGGGAGTCATCGGCGGAAAGCCTTCAGCGACGAGGGGATCGCCGCGCGCGACAGGCTGGCGGATGCGGCGCGGGCCGGCGAGTGGGATGTGGTGCTCGAACTCGCCGAGCGGCATCGCAGCGTCAATGCCGTTCGCGTCGGGGGGAATTCGGGATTCGCGCCGCTGCATCAGGCCGCGTGGCTCGGGGCGCCGGAGACCGTGGTCGAGCGGCTGATCGAGCTCGGCGCGTGGCGGACGCTGCGGACCGCCGACGGGGACACCGCCGCGGACATCGCCGACGCGCGGGGCAACGATCACCTGTCGGCACTGCTCGCGCCGCAGCTGGTGCGCGAGGTCGACGCCACTGTGCTCGCGCAGCTCGAATGTCAGTTGCACGCGGTGATTCTGGGCCGGGTGCTCGAGCTGTGCCGGGAGAGCGGGTTCCGCGCGCCGTCGCTGAGTCCCCTGCTCGAATACTCCGGGGCCACCATGTGGGCGGCGATTCCCGGGTTCTACGGCGGCTTCGCGATCGAACTCGCCGTAGACGCGGACGAACTCGATGTCTCGAGCTGGTGCCGGGTGGCCGGTGGCTCGGGGCAGCGGCACCGGATCCGGCCGGACGGGTTCGAACTCGTCGAAGAGGGTTTCGTCTAGTGGTCGGCATATTCGGTTGACCACGTGCGGTGGCCTGGGCAGGGTGGGCTGATGTCGTTGGGACGGATGCCGGTCGTGCTGCCCGCCGAGGTCGAAGAGACCGTTCGCGAGGTCTTCGGGACGGCCGGGGAGCAGTGGATCGAGGCACTGCCGACCCTGGTCGCGGACCTGGCCCGCCGGTGGGAACTGACGGAGTTCTCGACGCCGTTCAGCGGTGGAACGCACGCCTATGTGGCGGCCGTGCGGCGCGCGGACGGGTCGTGGGCGGTGCTGAAGGTGCCGATGGTGGACGAGGAGAATCTCGCCGAGGCGAGCGCGCTGCACTGCTACGGCGGCGACGGCGCGATCCGGCTGCTGGACTTCGATCCGGACAGCGGGGCGTTGCTGCTCGAATGGGCCAGGCCGGGAACGGAATTGCTGACCCAGCCGGGATTCCCGAGCCTCGAGGGCAGGCCCGAGAACCGTGACAAGGTGGCCCTGGCGTGCGCGCTGTACGGCAGGCTGCGGCGTCCCGCCGTCGCGCTGCCGCCGGGGTTTCCCGCGTTCCCCCTCGCCACCGATCTCCCCGCCGGGCTCCTCGCACGGCTGGATACCCCGAATCCCGAACTGGCGCACCTGCTCTCGGCACCACTGCGGGAGCTCGTCGACCACTGGTGCGGCGCGCTGGCCGAACCGGACGGCCCGCTGCTGATCGTCAACCGCGACACCCACCTCGGCAATATCGTTGCCGCCGAACGCGAACCGTGGCTGCTGATCGACCCGAAACCCTGCCTCGGTGAGGCGGCGTTCGATGCGGGCTTCCTGCTCATGATCCAGGCGCAGTCCGACCCCACCCGCGAGCACGTGGACGCCGTCGTGCCCATCACCGCCGCGGCGCTCGGCGTCGACCCCGCCCGGGCCCGCGGCTGGGCGCTGGTGCGCGCTGTCGAGGAGATGACCTGGGCGATCGAGGACGAGGACCCCGACATGCTCGCTCTGCACACCGCTGTCGCCTACGCGCTGGCCGACCTCCCGCCGATGGACCGGCCACACTGAGCGTGCGATCACGCTGACCGTGTCCGGCTCAACCGTCAGCGCCGGTGCAGCGCGTCCAGCAGTGTCTTCACGATCGGATTCTGCCGCCCGTCCTCGCGCAGCACGGCCGAGACCGGGATGCGCAGGCGGTGATCGGTGAGATCGAGGGTGAGCAGTCCCCGGGTGGGGCCCTCATAGAGGATCGTCCAGGATTCCGGCCGGTTGAGCAGTTCCATCGTGGCGGTGTGATCGGGCGGGATCGGCGGGCCGAAGGTGGGCCCGGTCGGGAGGTCGGCGAAGGCCGAGCGGATCAGGGTGTGCAACAGCACCTGTTCCTGCTCGGGCGGGAGCAGCAGGGGATAGGGCGCCAGATCGGCGAGGGTGACCGCGCCGCGCCCGGCCAGGGGATGACTGCTCGAGATCGCGATCACCAGATCCTCGACCCACAGCTGTTCCACCGCCAGGCCGGGCTGGTCGACGCTGCCGCGGATCAGCGCCAGGTCGCAGTCGCCGTCGGCCACCGCGGTGATCCGCTGCCGGAACGGTTTGATCACGTACTCGATCTCGGCGTCGGGGTGCGCGGCGCGGGCGGCGGCGATGGCCGAGAGCGAGCGCGCCGCGAACGACATGTTGGCGGCCAGGCGCACGCGCGGACCGGTGGTGCGCACCGCCGCGCGGATCGCCGACTCGAGACTGAGCATCTGCTTGGCCAGTGGTAGCAGGCGCAGGGTCGCGTCGGTGGGGACGACGGCCCTGGTGGTGCGCTCGAACAACTGGGCGCCGAGGTCACGTTCCAGTCGCGCGATCTGGTGGCTGATCGCGGACTGCGAGATGAAGCAGCGGCTCGCGGCGCGGCTGAAACTGAGCTCCTCACAGACCGCGACGAAGTACGCCAGCTGGCGAAGTTCCACCAGGTCCCTCCTATTTATTAGTTATACAGATAAGAGTCATCTTCAGTATGCGCCCAAACACTGGAAACATCTACGTTCCGCATCGCGTTTACTCATATGAAAGGACTCATTACCCGATCTTGGAGCGCGCGATCATGGAACACACGGATGTCGTCATCGTCGGTTCGGGCTTCGGCGGACTCGCCGCTGCCAAGCAACTGAGCAAGTCACGAATCAACTACGTCCTGATCTCGAGCACGCCCGAGCACCTCTTCCAGCCCCTGCTCTACCAGGTCGCGACCGGGGTGCTCGCCTCGGAGGAGATCGCCCCGCCGATCAAGAACATCCTGCGCCGCCACGAGGGCGCCGACGTCCGGCTCGGCAAGGTGACCGGGATCGACGCCGAGGCCGCCGTCCTCACCTACGAGACCGCCGAGGGTACCCGCCAGATCAGCTACGGATCGCTGATCGCGGCCACCGGCGCCAGCCAGAGCTACTTCGGTCGCGACGACTTCGCGGAGAAGACCTTCTCGCTCAAGACCATCGATGACGCCCAGCGCCTGCGCGATCAGATCGCCTCGGTGTTCGCCGCCGCCGACCACGCCGACGCGGCGACCAGGCAGAAGCTGCTCAGCTTCGTCGTGGTCGGCGCGGGTGCGACCGGTGTCGAGGTGGCGGGCCAGATCAAGGAGCTCGCCAAGCGCCACTTCCATCAGGAGGTGTCGGTGACGCTGGTCGAGGGCGCCGGTGAGGTCCTGCCGCCGTTCGGTGGCGGCCTCTCGGAGTACGCGAAGCGCTCGCTCACCGACAGCGGCGTCGAGGTGCTGCTCGGCACCTTCGTCACCGACATCGAAGAGGGCAAGGTGACCGTGCGCGACCGCGACGGCATCGAGCGCGGCATCGCCGCCGAGACCGTGGTGTGGTCGGCGGGTGTGCAGGTCGGCGGGTTCGCGAAGCTGCTCGCCGAAGCCACCGGCGCCGAGACCGACCGCGCCGGCCGTCTGCTGATCAACCCGGACCTGACCGTCGGCGGCCACGCCGACATCTACGCCATCGGCGACATGACCTCGCTCAACGGTTACCCGGGCCAGTCGCCGGTGGCCATGCAGGAGGGCCGCCACGCCGCCGACATCATCCGGCGCAAGAAGGACGCGGGCACCCCCTTCGTCTACTGGGACAAGGGCAGCATGGCCGTGATCAGCCGGTTCAGCGCGGTGGTGAAACTCAACGACCGCATCACGTTCCGCGGCACCATCGCCTGGGGGATGTGGCTGGCCGTGCACCTGCTGTACCTGGTGGGCTTCCGCAACCGCTTCGCCGCGGTGGCCTCGTGGCTGGTCGCCTTCCTCGGCACCGGCCGGCCCGGTTTCGCCGAGGTCCGCAAGGCCGCCCCGGCTCGCGAACGCGAATCAGTGCCGCACGCGGCCTGATCCGCCCCCGTTCGACCGAAACGGCCCGCCGGTGTTCCGGCGGGCCGTTTTCGGGTCATGGAAACCGCAACCCCGCAGGTCGGCGAACGGTTCGCGGCCGGGCGGTGAACGGGCGGTGTGACCGAAGTCTCGTTCACCGAACCGGCATCGGGTCGACACTTCGCGGTCAGCCCGATGCCGATTCGGACTGGCTTCATCAGCACTATGACAATTTCGTCCGTGTTGACCGCGCCGGCGCCGGACTCCGGGGTGGGGAAGTCTCGTTACTCGCTGGTCGTCGCGTCCGACGCCGAGCACCGGGAAGCCGCGCAGCGCTTGCGCTTCCAGGTCTTCGCGTCCGAGCCGGGATTCCAGATGCCCGACAACGGTACCGGCCTCGACGCCGACCGGTTCGACGAGCACTGCGATCACCTGCTCGTCCGTGACGAGTTCACCGAACAGTTCGTCGGCTGCTACCGGATGCTGCCGCCGGACAAGGTCGCCGCCGCCGGTGGGTACTACACCGCGACCGAGTTCGATCTCGCCCAGCTCGACCCCGAGGGCCACCGCATCGTCGAGATGGGCCGGGCCTGCGTGGTGCCCGATCACCGCAACGGCTCGGTGCTCACCCTGATGTGGGCGGGCATCCTGCACTACATCCAGCTCACCGGCTACGACTGGGTGATGGGCTGCGTCTCGGTGCCCATGCAGGACGGTCCCGACGACCCTGCCGGTGTCAACGTGCGCGGCGTGCGCGACCTGCTGCTCGGCCGCCACGCGTGCGACCCCGAGCGCCGCGTGCACCCCTACAACCCGGTCGTCGTCGACGGCCTCGCCCTCGACCAGTTGACCCCGCCGAGCCGCCCCAAGTTACCGCCGCTGCTGCGCGGGTACCTGCGGCTGGGTGCCGAGATCTGCGGCGAACCGGCCCACGACCCCGAGTTCGCGGTCGCCGACTTCGTCGCCCTGCTCGGCCTGGAAACCATCAATACCCGGTATCTGGAGCGGCTGCAGAGCGCGGCCGCCAATTTCGACGGGAAGTAACCGCCATGGTGTTCGACGCGCCGCCCGCCCCCCACTCGCACTCGTGGATGCCGTCGAGCCCCTGTGGTTCCGGCTGCATCGAACCGATCGACCAGGTCGGCACCGCCAGGATGGTCGTCCGCCTGGCCGGTGTGCTCGGACTCGTGCTCACCTTCCCGGTGCTCACCGCCGCCACCCCGCGTTCGCGCCGGGAGAACCTGCAGCGCCGCTACGCCAGGGCCGCGCTCGGCTGCCTCGGCATGCGCCTGCGCATCGTCGACAACCGCCCGCCGGAGCAGGTGTCGGCGGCAGGCTTCGCCGATTCCGGTACCGCGGTGATGGTGGTGACCGGCCACATCGGCTGGGCCGATGTGGTGGCGCTGGCCGCCGTGCAGCCGTGTGGTTTCGTGGCTCGCGCCGACATGGTCGAATGGCCGGTGCTCGGCAAGCTCGCCCAGCTCACCAGGGTGATCCCGATCGAGCGCGCCCGGCTCCGGGAACTGCCGGGCGTGGTCGGCCAGGTGGCGGGGCGGCTCGCCGAGGGCAATCGGATCGCGGTCTTCCCCGAGGGGACCACCTGGTGTGGGCGCGCCTACGGTTCGATGCGGCCCGCCATGTTCCAGGCGGCGATCGACACCACCACCGCCGTGCAGCCGGTGCGGCTGCGCTATCTCGACCGGCACGGAACGCCGTGTACCGTCCCGGGTTTCGTCGGTGAGGACACCTTCGCCGATTCGGCCGAGCGGGTGCTGCGCAGCAAGGGCATGGTCGTGGAGATCGTGCTGGAACCGCAGGAGCACCCCGGACTGGACCGTCGCGACCTGGCCCGCCGATGCGAGGCCGCGGTGCGCGGTACCGACCGCTCCCGGCACGGCGTGCTCGACACCGAATGGATCGAAGCGGGCTCCACCCGCGTGCAAGACCCGTCGGTGGGTCAGCGGACACCCGAGGCGGCCACGGCTACCGCTTGGTAATCGACAGCATTTCGCAGACTTCCGGACCGGAGACCGCTCTATGCGGTCTCCGGTCTTTTCGCTTTACCGTGGGTTAGCCGGGAAGTGGCAGGTCGTCCGCGAGGGTGCGCTGCCGCCGAAATGTGAAAAGCAACCGTCCGCCCGCGAGGTCGTTTCCCCTGCGTAAGAGGTGTCTATGACCTGGATTACATACTGAGCGGTTGGCTATACCCAATACGTGGGATGTCAAACCTACGAATTGCCGATGCGCCGAAATTGATGAGATATTTCCGGTACCGTCACGCAGGATTTTCCCGATACCCCGGTAGAACCGAGAGTCCCGGCGACGTCGAACAGGGCGATTGCCTGGGTTCTCCATGGTGAAGGGAAGCGTTACCGGTGTCCGAGCAAGCTTCTGGCGTCCGCCCTCCCGCCGTGCGCCGGGTGCGCCGCGTGTCCGGCTGTACCCTGCCGCGACTGCTGATGGCCGCGGTCGAGCGCGCCCCCGAGTCGGTGGCGATCACCTACGCCGGGCAGTCGCTCACCTACACCGAACTCGACGAGCGGTCCTCGCAGCTGGCCCGCGTGCTGATCGGGCGTGGCGTCGGACCCGGCGACCGGGTCGTGCTCGCCCTGACCAGGTCCGTGGACGCCGTCGTCGCGCTGTGGGCCGTGGCCAAGACCGGAGCCGCGTTCGTCCCGGTCGATCCGCGCTACCCCGCCGAGAGGGTCGCCCACATGCTCGCCGATTCCGGCGCCGGGTTCGGCATCGCCCTGGCCGCCGACGCCGCCCGGCTGGACGCGGGGTTGCGCTGGTTGGCCCTGGACTCCGCGTCGTGCCGCGAGGAGCTGGCCCTGGTCTCGGACGCGCCGGTGGCCGCGGTCGACCGCACGCGCAGGCTCTTCGGCGACGACATCGCCTACGTCATCTACACGTCCGGCTCGACCGGTGTGCCGAAGGGTGTCGCCGTCACCCACACCGGGCTGGCCGGGCTGTGCGCCGAGCAGGTCCGCCGTTTCGGCATCACCGGTGCCGCGCGCACCCTGCACTTCGCCTCGCCCAGTTTCGACGCCAGCATCCTCGAGCTGCTGCTCGCCGTCGGCGCCAGCTCGACGATGGTCATCGCGCCGCCCGACATCTACGGCGGCGACGAGCTGACCGAGCTGCTGCGGTCCGAACGGGTGACGCACGCCTTCATCACCCCCGCCGCGCTCGCCGGGGTCGACGGATCGGGACTGCCCGACCTCGCCGCGATCGTCGTCGGCGGCGAGGCCTGCCCGCCCGACCTGATCGCGCGCTGGTCGCCGGGCCGCCGCTTCTACAACCTCTACGGTCCTACCGAGACCACGGTGGCGGCCTCCATCAGCGACCCGCTCGTCCCCGGCGATCAGATCACCATCGGCGCCCCGATTCCGGGCATGACGGCCCGGGTCCTGGACGCCCGCCTGCGGCCGGTGCCCGACCGGGTGCCCGGCGAGCTGTATCTGACCGGGCCGGGTACCGCGCGCGGCTACCACGCGCGCGCCGGACTCACCGCGGCCCGCTTCGTCGCCGACCCGCTGGGCGACGGCAGGCTCTACCGCACCGGTGACCTCGTGAAGTGGGACCACGCGCCCAGCGGCGAACCGCAGCTGGTGTTCCTCGGGCGCACCGACGCCCAGGTGAAGCTGCGCGGCTTCCGCATCGAACTGGGTGAGATCGACGCGGTGCTCGGGTCCGACGAATCCGTCCGCGTCGCCACCACACTCGTGCGCACCCTGCCCAGCGGCGTCGACGCCCTCGTCGCCTACGTCGTGCCCGCCCCCGGCGCCACCGTCGACCCGGCGGCGCTGACGGCCATGGCCCAGCGACGGCTGCCGCAGCACGCGGTTCCGGCGGCGATCGTGCCGATCGAGCGGCTGCCGCTGACCCCGGTCGGCAAGCTCGACCACCGGGCGCTGCCGGAGCCGGAGTTCACCGCCCGTGCCGTCGAAGCGCCGCGCGGGGACACCGAGGACGCGGTGGCCGCGGTCTTCGCCGAGCTGCTCGGTGCCGAGCGGATCGGTCGCGACGACGACTTCTTCGCCCTCGGCGGCAATTCCCTGCTCGCCACCCAGCTGGCCGGTCGCCTCGGCGCGGTGACCGGCGTGCGGGTGCCCGCCCGCACGGTCTTCGAACACGGGACCGTCGCCGCGCTGGCTGCCGCGCTCGACGCCCTCGTGGGCGATGCGGCGGCGCGCGTCCCGCTGACCCGGCGCGAGCGCGGCGAGCGGGTGCCGCTGTCCCTCGCCCAGCAGCGCATGTGGTTCATGGCGCGCCTCGACCCCGATTCCAGCGCGTACAACATCCCCGTCGCCCTGCGCCTGTCCGGCCCGCTCGACACCGCCGCGCTGACCGCCGCCCTCGACGACGTCCTCGACCGGCACGAAGTGCTGCGCACCGTGTACCCCGAGCACGACGGCCAGGGCTACCAGCGGGTGCTGCCGGTGGCCGAGGCGGGCATCGACGTGACCGTCACCGCGATCGCCGAGGATGAGCTGCGCGGCGAGCTGGCCCGCCTCACGCTCGGCGGGTTCGCCGTGTGCGAGCGAGTCCCGGTGCGCGCCAAGGTGTTCCAGCTCTCGCCGACCGAACACGTGCTGGCCGTGGTGGTGCACCACATCGCGACCGACGGCTTCTCGCTCGGCCCGCTCACCCGCGACCTCATGACCGCCTACCTCGCCAGGGTGGCCGGTGCCGCCCCGGACTGGGCGCCGCTGCCGGTGCAGTACGCCGACTACACGCTGTGGCAGCACGAGATGCTCGGCGCCGCCGAGGATCCCGCCTCGCTGCTGGCGACCCAGCTCGGCTACTGGCGCGACGAACTCGCCGGTGCGCCCACCCTGCTGGAACTGCCCACCGATCATCCGCGTCCGCCGGTCGCGGGCAGCCGAGGCGCCGCCGCGCACTTCGCGCTCGACGCCGATCTGCACCGGGCGCTGGAACGTCTCGCGCGCGAGCACAACGCCTCGCTGTTCATGGTGCTGCGGACGGCGCTGTCGGTGCTGCTGGCCCGGCTGGCAGGCACCGACGACATCACGGTCGGCGCTCCCGTCGCCGGCCGTGGCGAGCCCGAACTCGACGACCTGGTCGGCATGTTCGTCAACACCGTGGTGCTGCGCACCCGCGTCGACGCGGCCGAGCCCTTCGAAGCCCTGCTGAACCGGGTCCGCGAGACCGACCTCGCGGCCTTCGCCCATGCCGACGTGCCGTTCGAACGCCTTGTCGCCGAACTGGATCCGCCGCGCACCCAGGCCCATCACCCGCTGTATCAGGTGGCGCTGTCGCTGCAGAACTTCGGCGGCGTCCGGCTGGAACTGCCCGATCTGGTGGTGTCGGCGGTCGACCTCGGCGACGAGGTGGCGCCGGTGGACCTGCAGCTGACCGTCGTCCCGCACGAGGACGCCACCGGTCCCGCCGGGCTGCGCTGCTCGTGGCGCTACGCCGCCGACCTGTTCGACGAATCGACGGTCGCCGCGCTCGGCCTTCGCCTGCGCGCCTTGCTCGAAGCGGCCGTCGCCGCGCCGCAGCGGCCCGTCGGCGACCTGCCGATCCTGCTCGACGGTGAGCTGGTCGAACCGGCGGGCGCGGTGCGCCCGGTGCCGGACCCGACGCTGCTCGACGCCTTCCGCGCGCAGGCGCTGCGCCGTCCGGCCGCACCCGCCGTCACCTTCGCCGACCGCACCCTCGACTACGCGGAGCTGGCGAGCCGGGTGAACAGGTTGGCGCGCTTGCTGATCGCGACCGGTGTCGGTCCGGGCTCGACGGTCGCGGTGGGGATCAAGCCCTCGATCGACCTGGTGGTGGCGATGTACGCGGTGTTCGCCGCGGGCGGTGCCTATGTGCCGATCGATCCGGACTCGCCCGCGGAGCGCCGGGCCGACATCCTGTCCGCGGCCGATCCCGTCTGCCTGCTGACCACCGCGGGCGATGCCGTGACGGCCGAGGGGCTGCCGGTGGTCTCGGTGGATCTGGTCGCGGATTCCGGTGCGCTGTCGGCCTTCTCGGACGCGTGGCTGACCGACGCCGACCGGCTGCGGCCGCTGCGCGCGCAGGACCTGGCGTATGTGATCTTCACGTCGGGCTCGACCGGCAAGCCCAAGGGTGTCGGGGTGCCGCACGCGGCCATCGTCAACCAGGCGGCCTTCATGGTCGGCGAGTACGGCGTGGGGGAGAATGACACTGTCCTGCAGTCGATTCCGTTCACCTTCGACGCGTCGATGATCGGGTTCGCGACGCCGCTGCGGGCGGGCGCGCACATGATCGTGGCCGCCGCGCACGGCCTCACCGATCCCGCCTACCTGGCCGACCTCATCGCCCGGCACCGGGTCACCGGAACCACGATCGTGCCGTCGGTGTTGCAGATGCTGCTCGCCGACGCGCCGGAAGGCGCGCTGCGCTCGGTGCGCGCGGTGTGGGTCGGCGGTGAGCCGCTGCCCAACGCCACCATCGCCCGCTTCGCCGCCGCCACCGCGGGCAGGCTGCACAATCTGTACGGGCCGACGGAGGCCACGGTGTCGATCACCGGCGCCGACGTGACCGAGGTGGGCGCGGGCGTGGTCCCGATCGGCAAGCCGCACTGGAACTCTCGCGCCTACGTGCTGGACGCCCGGCTGCGACCGGTGCCCGCGGGCACACCCGGCGAGCTGTACCTGGCCGGCGCGCAGCTCGCCCGCGGGTATCTCGGGAGCCCGGACAAGACGACGGAGCGTTTCGTCGCCGATCCGTTCGCCGACGCCGGGGAACGGATGTACCGCACCGGCGATCTGGTGCGCCGGCTGCCCACCGGGGACCTCACCTACCTGGGCCGCACCGACGTTCAGCTCAAGCTGCACGGCCTGCGGATCGAGCCGGGGGAGATCGAGGCCGCCCTGCGCACCCATCCCACTGTCGCGGGCGCGGCCGTCGCCGTGCACCACGAACAGCTGATCGGCTACCTCATTCCGGTGGCAGGCGCGGCGATCGACCTCGTCGACGTGCAGGCCGCGCTCCGTACCTTGTTGCCGCCGTACATGATTCCGCACCGGCTGCTGGTGCTCGACGAGTTCCCGCTCGGCGCCACCGGCAAGCTCGACCGCAAGGCGCTGCCCGCCCCGGCCGTCGAGGTGCGCGAGTACCGCGCGCCCGCCACCGCCGACGAGCGGATCGTGGCCGAGGTGATCGCCGAGGTGCTCGGGCTCGACCGGGTCGGCCGCGACGACGATTTCTTCGTCCTCGGCGGCACCTCGCTCTCGGCCATCCGGGTGCGCTCGGCACTGTCCGAGCGGCTCGCCGTCGAGGTGCCGCTGCGCCTGCTGTTCAGCTATCCGCTGGTCAGTGATCTGGCGTTGGCCGTGCGCGACGAATCCGCGGCCGGGGCGAGCGGGCCCGACCCCGCCGCCGACGCGATTCTCGACGCGTCGATCGATCCCGCCGGGTGTGCGCCCGCGCGACCGGGCGCCCCGGCGACGGTGTTGCTCACCGGCGCCACCGGTTTCCTCGGCAGCTTCCTGCTGCGCGAGCTGCTCGAGCAGACCGATGCCGTCGTGCACTGCCTCGTGCGCGCCACCGACGACGCGGGCGCGGTGGATCGCGTCGTGCGCACCGCCGCGAGCTACGCCATCGACCTGCGGCCCTACGTGGACCGGATCGTCGGCGTCCCAGGCGATCTCGCGCGGCCCCGGCTCGGACTCGACGCGGCGCGCTTCGCCGAACTCGGCGCCGGGATCGACGCGATCTACCACAACGGCGCGCTGGTCAACCATCTCGAGCCGTACGCCAGGATGCGCGACGCCAATGTCGGCGGCACCACCGAGGTGCTGCGCCTGGCCACCACGACCCGGCTCAAGCCGATCCACTACGTGTCCACACTGTCGGTGCTGGCGGGGATCCCGCAGCCCGACGGCGTGCCCGCCGGGCTACCCGGCTACGCGATGACGAAGTGGGTCGCCGAACAGCTCGTGCACACCGCGATCGAGCGCGGCGTACCCCTGGCCGTCTACCGGCCGGGCCTGATCACCGGTGACTCGCGCACCGGTGTCGCGCCCGCCGAGGACGCCTGGTGGACCATGCTGCGCGCCATGCTGGTGCTCGGCGTCGCCGTCGACGTGCGTGCGATCGGCATCGAGATGGCGCCCGTCGACCATGTCGCGGCGGGCATCGTGCGCTGCTCCCGCGACACCGCCGCACTGGGCACCGTCTACCGCGCGGCGGGCGCCCAGGTGCCGCTGCAGGTGGTCTACGAGGAGATCGTGCGCAGGCACTACCGCTTCGATTTCATCGACCCGATGGAATTCGGCCTCGCGCTGACCACCGCCGCCGAACGCGTCGACGCCGACCCGATCCTGGCCCGCGCCTCGGCGCTGAGTGGCAACTACGCCGCCGCCATCGCCAAGGCCGACCCGGCCACGGTCCTGAGCGCCGTCGAATCGGCCGCGCCCACCGAGCCCTTCCGCGGCGTCCCGATCGAGCTCCCCCCGGTCGACGCCACGGTCATCAGCCGCTACTTCGACCACTACATCGACACCGGGTTCTTTCCCGCTCCCGGGGGCAGCCTCACCCCGGCCTGACCCGATCCCGCGGGAGCCGGTCGACGGCTCCCGCGGCCGGTCTCACTTGGCGTAGTCGTAGAAGCCGCGGCCGGACTTGCGGCCGAGGCGGCCCGCGTCGACCATGCGGCGCAGCAGGGCGGGCGGGGCGAGGTGCGGCTCGGCGAACTCGGCGTAGAGCGATTCCGAGGCGGCCAGGGCGATGTCGAGGCCGACGGTGTCGAGCAGGGTCAGCGGGCCCATCGGGTAGCCGCAGCCGCCCTTCATGGCCGCGTCGATGTCCTCGGCGGTGGCGTAGCCCGACTCCAGCATCCGGATGGCGGAGCACAGGTAGGGGATGAGCAGCGCGTTGACGATGAAGCCGGAGCGGTCGCCCGCCTGCACGGTCATCTTGCCCAGGGTGTTCTTGGCGTAGTCGGTGACGGCCGCGGCCGCCTCCGGCGCGGTGACCAGGGTCGAGATGATCTCGACCAGCGGCATCACCGGCACCGGGTTGAAGAAGTGCACGCCGACGACGCGCTCGGGCCGCTGGGTGGCACCGGCCACCTTGATCACCGGGATCGAGGAGGTGTTGGTGGCGAGGATGCCCTCGGGCTTCACGATCTTGTCGAGCTTGCCGAAGATCTCGTACTTCAGCGACTCGATCTCCGGCGCGGCCTCGATCACCAGGTCACGGTCGGCGAACTCGTCCATGTCCAGGGTGACGCGCACGCGCGCGATCGCGGCGTCGGCCTCTTCCTGGGTGATTTTGCCGCGGGCCACGCCCTTGCCGATCGAGCCGGCGATGCGCTGCTGCGCGGCGTCGGCGAACTCCTGCTTGGTCTCCAGCACGAGGACCGAGCTCCCCGCCTTGGCACACACCTCGGCGATGCCGGCACCCATGGTGCCGCCACCGATCACACCGATCAACTCCATTGCCGTACTCCCAACATCGCATTGCCCTGGTTGTCCCGGGGATTATTTCATCCGACCTGGCACTGAGTGCCACAGGCCGGGACGAGGGAGCCACGCACACACCGGGCCGCCACCCGCTCGTCGGTCGAGCGGGTGGCGGCCCAGGGGATTTCGGCCTAGGAGACCGTGGTCAGCTCCGGTTCCTCGGACCGTGGCCGCCCGCGGCCGAGGATCGAGTGCCTGCGCCCGTAGGCGAAGTACACGATGACACCGAGGGCCATCCAGAGCACGAACCGCACCCAGGTCTCGATCGAGAGGTTCAGCATCAGCCACAGGCAGGCCAGCGCGGCCAGGATCGGCACCACCGGGACGAACGGCACGCGGAACCCGCGCTGCAGGTCCGGGCGGGTCCGGCGCAGCACCAGCACGCCGATCGACACCAGCACGAACGCGACGAGGGTACCGATGTTGACCATCTCCTCGAGCGTGCCGAAGTCGACGAATCCGGCCAGCAGCGCGCACACCACGCCGACCAGCACGGTCAGCCGGACCGGCGTGCCCTTCTTGCCGGTCTGTGCCAGCGAGCGGGGCAGCAGGCCGTCGCGGGCCATGGCGAACAGCACCCGGGTCTGGCCCAGGTACATCACCATCACCACGGTGGACAGTCCGGCAAGGGCGCCGATGGCGATGATGTTCTTCACCCAGGTCGCGCCGTGGATGGCGAAGGCCGTGGCGAGCGTGGCGTTGCCGTCGGCGAGTTCGGTGTAGGACACCATGCCGGTGAGGATCAGCGAGACCGCGATGTAGAGCACGGTCACGATGGCCAGCGACCCCAGGATGCCGCGCGGGACGTCGCGCTGCGGGTTGCGGGTCTCCTCGGCGGTGGTGGCGACCACGTCGAAGCCGATGAAGGCGAAGAACACCAGGCTGGCCGCGGCGAGCAGCCCGTACCAGCCGTAGCTGGTGCCGCCGGATCCGGTGAGGAAGGCGAACAGCGACTGGTGCATCCCCTCGGCCTTCTCCGACGGCTGCGCGGGCGGGATGTAGGGGGTCAGGTTCGACGGCTTGAAGTAGGTCGCGCCCACCACCAGCACCAGCGCGATCACGCCCAGCTTGATCGCGACCGCGATCGCCGAGACCCGCGAGGACAGCTTGGTCCCGGTGGCCAGCAGCACGCCGACGATCGCGATGATCACCACCGCGCCCCAGTCGAAGGTCACCGAGCCCAGGTGCAGCACCGGTGCCGACGAGCCGAGCACTTCGCCCAGGTATTGCGACCAGCCCTTGGCGACCACCGACACCGCGAGCGCGAACTCGAGGATCAGGTCCCAGCCGATGATCCAGGCGATCACCTCGCCGAAGGTGGCGTAGGCGAAGGTGTACGCGCTGCCGGCGACCGGCACGGTGGAGGCGAACTCCGCGTAACACAGGGCCGTGAGGCCGCAGGCGATCGCCGCGAAGACGAACGCGAGCGAGACGGCGGGCCCGGCGACGGTGCCCGCGGTGCGCGCGGTCAGCGTGAAGATGCCCGCGCCGATCACCACCGCGACGCCGAAGATCGTCAGGTCCTTGGCCGTGAGGTCCTTGCGGAGCTTGGCGTCGGGATCGTCGGTGTCGCGGATGGACTGCTCGACGGACTTGGTGCGGAACAGGCCGCTCATCCTGGTCATCACAGTGCTCGCGGAATGGCGTCGAGACGGCGTTCGGCGAAGCGGTTGGCGGCGGCGCCGGTGCCGATGCCCTCCGTCGTCGCGTCGGCGATGATGTCGCGGCAGCGGCGGTAGATGCCCTCGACCTCGAGTTCCACCTCGGCCGGGGCGGCGTCGCGCAGCTCGCCCGCCACCTGGATCAGGCCGCCCGCGTTGGCGACGAAGTCCGGCACCCAGGTGATGCCGCGCGCGGTGAGCGCCTGCTCCACCTCGGGCGTGGCCAGCTGGTTGTTGGCGGCGCCGCAGATCAGCTTCGCCTCGATCTCGCGGGCGCTGGTCTCGGTGAGGGTGGCGCCCAGCGCGCACGGGGCGTAGACGTCGACGGGCGCGGTGGACACGGTGGAGAGCAGCCGCACGGCGGGCAGCTCGTCGGCCACGCGGCGCAGCGCCGCCTCGTTCACGTCGGTGACGCAGACCTCGGCGCCGTCGGCCAGCAGCAGCGCGGTGAGCTCCCGTCCGACCTTGCCGACGCCCTCGACGCCGACCGTGCGTCCGGCCAGTGTGGGTGCGCCCCAGAGGAATTCGGCGCCGGCGCGCATCGAGTGGAAGACGCCGAGGGCGGTGAGCCGAGCGCTGTCCCCGCTGCCGCCCGCGGCGACGCTGCGGCCGGTGACGTAGCGGGTGTGGCGGCCGATCACGTCCAGGTCGTCGGTGTTGGTACCCACGTCACCGGCGGTGATGTAGCGCCCGCCGAGGGTCTCGACGAAGCGCGCGTAGGCGGCGAGCAGCTCCTCGCTCTTGAGCGTCGCCGGGTCGCCGATGATCACCGCCTTGCCGCCACCGAGGTCGACACCGGCCGCCGCGGCCTTGTAGGTCATGCCCCACGACAGGCGAAGCACGTCCTGCAGCGCCGCCGACTCGTCGGCGTACGGGTAGAAGCGGGTACCGCCGAGGGCGGGACCGAGCGCGGTCGAGTGGATGGCGATGATCGCCTTCAGGCCCGACTTGTCGTCCTCGCAGAACACCACTTGCTCGTGGGCGCGGGCACTGAGTTCGTGCGATCGGCCGAAGACGCCTGCCTCGGTGTGCACAACGGTCACTGTCGATATCCTTTCGGGTTACCACAGCCGCGGGTTGTGCCCGGGGCGGCGGTGTCGTGGTGCCGCAGGTCAGCGGCGGTTCATCGGTGCCGCTCGGTGCGGCGATGTGCGGGGTGTGCCGGGGTCAGTCCTCGATCCCCAGCTCACGCAGCCCGGCGCGGTACAGCTCGACATTGCCGAGCTTGATGTCCTCGTAGCCGCGCACCACGTCGGTCAGCGCGGCGGCCGCGGTGGCCGTGTCGTAGTTCCCGGTGCTCAGGCCCTCGGCCAGCCGGCGCACCATGGCGGTGTAGCCGGCCAGCAGCTCGCGCTCGACCCTGCGCACGTGCGCGTAGCCGAACGGATCGAGCTTGGTGCCGCGCAAGAACTTGCCCTTGGCCAGCATCTTCAGCGCCACATGCGATTTCGGCCGCAGCCCGATCTTCTTCTCGCGGCCGAGCGCGCGCAGCATCGGCGGGTGCAGCTTGTAGGTGAGGTTCTTGCCGCCGGGCACCTGGGCCCCCACCTCGGCGAGGAAATCCGGGTCCACCAGCAGGCGGGCCACCTCGTACTCGTCCTTGTAGGCGGTGAACTTGTACAGCCCGCGCGCCACCGCCTCGCTGAACTCGGTGCGCTCGGTGACCGAACGCTCGGCGGCCCAGACGAATTCGACGGTCTCGACGTAGCGGCGCGCCACCTTGGTGTTCTGGTAGCCCACCAGGTTCGCCGCGCGCAGCTCGACCAGCCTGCGCACCTCGCCCTCGAAGCTGGTGTGCGCCAGCAGTTCCGCGGGCGCCACCGGCGCGGTGCGCCGCGGCCGCCCCTCATCGACGGCCGCGGCGAACGCCGCCGGATCGGCGACGGCGACCCGGCCCCAGCGGAACGCCGCGATGGTGGCGTCGACGGCGACCCCGTTGATCCCGATGGCCTCCTCGATCGCCGCGGCGGGCAGCTTCAGCCCACCGGTCTGCACCGCGGCGCCGACGATCAGGAAGTTGGCCGCCGCGGTGTTGCCGAACAGCGTCTCGGCCGCGGCCAGCGCGTCGAAGTGCGCGATCGACTTCGTCACGGCGGCAAGGCGATCCAGCAGGGTCGCGGTCTCGGGGTAGGCCACCGACTTGTCGTAGACCATGTCGCCGGTGGGGGTCTGGCTCGTGGAGGCGACGCCGAGTGTGCTCGCCGCGTCGCCGTACTGGAGGTAGCGGGGATCGGTCGCGGTGAGCAGGTCGACCGCGAGCAGGCAGTCGGCGCTGCCGGGGGTGAGCCGGTTGGACGGCTCCAGCGCCGTGGTGGAGAAGCGCAGGTGCGAGACCACCGGTCCGGCCTTCTGGCTCAGCCCGATCTGGTCGAGGCTCTCGACCTCGTAGCCCGCGCGCAGGGCGGCGGTGGCCAGCACCTGGTTCACCGTCACGATGCCGGTGCCGCCGATCCCGGCGATGAGCACGTTCTGGGTGCGCTGCGGCGCGGCCACGCCCGGATCGGGCACGGCGGGCGGCTCGGCGACCTTTCGGCGGGCGCCCTTGCTCGCGGCCGGGTCGAGCTCCACCGTCACGAACGAGGGGCAGTCGCCGTCCAGGCAGCTGTAGTCGGTGTTGCACGAGGTCTGATCGATGCGGGTCTTGCGGCCGAACTCGGTCTCGACCGGTTGCACCGACAGGCAGTTGGACTTGGCGCCGCAGTCACCGCAGCCCTCGCACACGGCCTCGTTGATCACCACGCGGGTGTTGCGCACGGGCAGCGCGCCGCGCTTGCGCTGCCTGCGCGCGTCGGCGGCGCAGTGCTGGTCGTAGATCAGGACGGTGACGCCCTCGATCTCGCGCAGCGCGCGCTGTGCCTCGTCGAGCCGGTCGCGGTGCCACAGCAGGGTGCCCTTGGCCAGCGCGCGCTTGTTGTGCCGCTTGGGCTCGTCGGCGCAGACGATGATCTGGCGAACGCCCTCGGAGCTGAGCTTGTGCGTCAGCTGCGCGACGGAGAGTCCGCCCTCCACGTCCTGGGCGCCGGTCATCGCGACGACCTCGTTCCAGAGCAGCTTGTAGGTGATGTTCACCCCGGCCGCGACACAGGCCTGCACGGCCAGCTGTCCGGAGTGGAAGAAAGTGCCGTCGCCGATGTTCTGGAACAGGTGCGGCACATCGGTGAAGGGCGCCTGGCCGATCCACTGGCTGCCCTCACCACCCATCTGGGTGAGCCCGGTGACCGCGCTGTCGGCGCGCCCGGACATGGTGACCAGCGTGTGGCAGCCGATGCCACCGCCGCCGATCGACCCCTCGGGCAGGGCGGTGGAGCGGTTGTGCGGGCAGCCGCTGCAGAAGTACGGCGTGCGCTTGGCGGAGAGCACCTCCAGTGGAAGAGCGGGCGGCGCAGCCCTTTTCAGCTCGACGTGGCCGCGCAGCACCCGGCGCAGCGGCGCGAGCAGCCGCCCTGCGGTGAGTTCGCCGTCGACCGGCATCAGCCGGGCGCCGCGCTCGTCCTGCTTGCCGAGCACGCGGGGCGCGTCCGGGGTGCCGTAGAGGATCTCGCGGACCTGGGTCTCGAGGAACGCGGTCTTGTCCTCGACCACGACGAGCCGCTCCAGCCCGCGCGCGAATTCGGTGAGCGCGGCCGACCCGAGCGGATACGGCATGCCGATGCGCAGCAGGCGGATGCCTGCGCGGTGCATCGCCGCCTCGTCGACGCCCAGGTCGAGCAGCGCCTGGCGGACCGCGTCGAAGGTGGTGCCGGTGGCCGCGATCCCGACCTTCGCCGCGGGCGGGTCCACCTCGATGACGTCGAGGGCGTTGGCCGCGCCGTAGGCGTGCACGGTCGCCCAGCGCGGGCCGTAGAGGTCGGCCTCGGCGAGCACGCTGTCGGTCGGCGCGGCCATCGGACGCTGCCGGTAGACGAAAGGCTTTCCCTCCCACTGCACTTCGGGGACGGTCACGGCCAGGTCGGCCACGCTCGAGTCCACCGTCCACGCGCCGTCGGCGACATCGGCGACGATCTTGAGCGCCACCACGCAGCCCGAGGCCCGCGACAGCGCGATGCCCTGCATGCCCAGGGTGATGATCTCCTCGGCGTTGCGGGGGAACAGCACCGGCACCCCCATGGCGGCCAGCGAACGCTCGCTGACCGCGGGCACGGTCGACGACTTCGAGGCCGGATCGTCGCCCACCAGCAGCAGGACGCCGCCGCGCGGGTTCACGCCGTACATGTTGGCGTGGCGGATCGCGTCGGTCGCCCGGTCGACGCCGGGGCCCTTGCCGTACCAGACGCCGACCACGCCGTCGTGGGTCGGTGTGCCCGCGGGCAGATCGGCCTGGCTGCCCCAGACCGAGGTGGCGGCCAGCTCCTCGTTGTACCCGGGCACGAAGGTGATGTCGTGCTCGGTGAGCACCTCGGGCATGCCCAGCAGCATCTTGTCGACGCCGCCGAGCGGGCTGCCCTGGTAGCCGGAGACGAAGGTCGCCACGCGGCGACCGGCCCTGATGTCGCGCACATGCTGTTCCACCAGCAGCCGGGCGATGGCCTGGACCCCGGTCAGCAGCACCGGGCCCGCGCCGGAGCGGTAGCGATCGGCGAGGTCGTAGGGGGCGGCCGGGTCGGCCAGCGGTCGGGCGGTGGAACAGACGACGCTGGTCATGATCACCTCACTGCGCGAAGGAACTTGCTATCGGTGCAGCGAAATGTGCCGGGGAGGGGTGATCTGTGTCAACAGTCGACGGAAAAGTTGATCAGACTGCTCAAAAGTGATCTGGGCCACTGGCGCGAATGCGTCAATCTGCTCGAGCGCGGAGACCTAGGTCACATCGCGGGTGCTCGTCAGGTGCTCGACCAGCGGCAGGCTCCGGTAGCCGATCGGGGTGGCCAGCGCGAGCATCGTCTCGGTGTGTTTGACGCCGTCGATGGCGTGCACCCGCTGGATGATCTCGAGCAGGTCCTGCTGGGACTGCGCGGCGATGCGGACGAGCAGGTCGGCGCGGCCGGTGGTGGCGTGCACCTCGAGCACGTGCGGGAACCCGCGCAGCGTCTCGATGATCGGATCCATCTTGTTCTGATCGAGCTCGATGCCGAGGAAGGCGTGCACCGCGTAGCCGATCGCCTGCACGTCGATGTCGGGCGGATAGCCGCGCACCGCGCCCGAGGACTCGAGCCGCCGCATCCGCGCCTGCACGGTGTTGCGGGCGACGCCGAGCCGCTGGGCCAGCTCGAGGATCGGCGCGCGCGGGTCGCGGGCCAGCTCGGCCAGCAAGGCGGCATCGAGTGCGTCGAACTTGATGGTCATGGCCGCATTGTGGCATGGCGCCATGGGGCAGGCGCCGTGCTCGCGCACGGACCGGGTGGCGCGTTCCCGCTCAGCGGTCGGCGCCATTGCGGGTGCCGCGCGGGTGTTGGGACTCTCGCCCGATGAACACGCCGCCCCCCGAGAGTGCGAATCCCCTTGGCCCGCAGGGCGCCGACGCGAGCCTACGGCGGCGCGCGGCGTTCTCCAGCCTGCTGGGAACGACGATCGAGTACTACGATTTCATCCTCTACGGAACGATGGCCGCGGTGGTGTTCGGGCCGCTGTTCTTCCCCGGGTCGAATCCCGCGCTGAGCACGATCGCCTCGTTCGGCACCCTCGCCGCGGGCTATGTCGCCCGGCCGCTGGGCGGCGTGATCTTCGGGCACTTCGGCGACCGGCTCGGCCGCAAATCGATGCTGCTGATCACCATGATCATGATGGGCACCGCGAGCGCGCTGATCGGCCTGCTGCCGACCTATCACACGATCGGCGCGGTCGCGCCGGTGCTGCTGGTGCTGCTGCGGGTCGTGCAGGGCCTGGCCGTCGGCGGGGAATGGGGCGGTGCGGCGCTGATGGTGGTCGAGCACGCCGACGCGGGCCGACGCGGGCGCTGGGCGGGCATCATGCAGCTGGGCACGCCGCTCGGGTTCCTGCTGTCCACCGCCGTCGTCGCCGTGGTGACCCAGCTGCCCGAGGCCGCGTTCCGGTCCTGGGGCTGGCGGCTGCCGTTCCTGCTGAGCGCGGCGCTGCTCGTCCTCGGCCTGTACGTGCGGCTGCGGGTGGCCGAGAGCCCGGTCTTCACGGCCGCGGCGGCCGAGCCGCGGCGCCCCTCGACTCCGGCGCTCGAGGTGCTGCGCAGGCCGCGCCCGCTCGCCCTGGCGGTGATCGCCGGGATCGCGCCCTTCGCGCTGACCGCGCTGACGAGCTCGCACATCATCGCCTACGCCACCGGAATCGGTTACGCGGTGGGCGATGTCATGCGCTGCCTGCTGTTCGTGGTGGTGGTCTCGATCGTGGCCATCCCGCTGTGTGCCGCGCTGTCGGACCGGCTGGGCAGGCGGCGGGTGATGATGGCCGGTGCGGTCGGCGCGATCCTGTTCGCCTTCCCGCTCTACGCCATGATCGACACCGGCTCCCTGGTGATCATGACCGCGGGCCTGATGTTCGCGCAGCTGCTGCAGAACGCGATGTACGCGCCGCTGACCCCGCTGCTGTCGGAGATGTTCCCGACCCCCATCCGCTACAGCGGTGTGTCCATCGCCTACCAGAGCGCCGCCCTGATCGGCGCGGGCTTCACCCCGATGATCGCCGCGAGCCTGCTGGCCGGCTTCGGCGGCTCGAGCGTGCCGCTGAGCGTCATCATCGCCGCGACCGCCGCCCTGGCGCTGGCCGCCCTCGCGTTCACCGCCGAGACCAAGGGCCGCGACCTGCACGCGACCACCGTCGCGCCGATCGGCCTGACGCCGGTCGGGGAGGGTTGAGCCGGGGTCAGCAGAGCGCGTGGGTGAGCATGGCTCAGCAGAGCGCGTGGGTGAGCATGGCGCGGATGTCGACCGTGGCCGGTGCGCCGGTCAGGGAGAACGTGACCGCGCGACCCGTCGTGGTGGCGCCCGAAAGGGCGGAGAACCCATGGACACCGCCGACGTGGCCGAAAAAGCGCGCACCGCAAGGTAGTTCGGTGTACGCGAGGCCGAGTCCGTAGGAGAACCCGTCGCCTTGACCCATGTCCGAGCCGTCGAGCATCTGTGCCAGCTGGGCCGGGGGCACCACCTGTCCGGCCGCCAGCGCCGCGAAGAATCGGTTCAGTTCGGCGCCGGTGCTGACCAGCGCTCCCGAGGTCCACGGCAGGGAGGGCTCCATGCGCGTCGCCTCCGTCACCCGCCCGTCGACAGTGGCGTAGCCGGTCAGGTGCGGGTCGCGTAGGCCGGTGTCACCGGTCGCGGGCAGGTAGGTCGACGTCAGGCCGAGCGGAATCAGAACGCGGTCGCGCAGTTCCTCGGGGTAGGAGCGTCCGGTCACCGCTTCGATGAGCATTCCGGCGACGATGTAGTTCACGTTGTTGTACTCGAACCGCGCGCCGGGAGCGAACCGCGCCGGATCCCGCAGTGCGAGGGCGATCTCCTGCCGCGGGGTGAAGGTGACACCGTCCCGGGCCGCCGCGGCCTCGTTCAGTTCCGGTGTCGGCGCCGGCTCGGGCAGTCCGCTGCGATGGCTGAGGATCTGCCGCACCGTGACGGCCCGCCCGTCGACGCCGTCGCCGGTGAGGAGACCCGGGAGATAGGTGTCCACCGGCTGGTCGAGGTCGAGCTGCCGTTCGGCTGCCAGTTGCAGGGCGATCGCGGCGGTGAACGACTTGGTGACGCTGCCGACTCGGACATGGAGCGGGTGCCCGGTGGGAATCGGCGCTCGCGTCGCGAGGTCCGCGTGTCCGGCGGCGAGGACCGTGGAGACCCCGTTCTCGGTGAGCGTGGCGAGCGCTCCGACGGCACCGGCGCCGACCAGCGCGTCGAGGTCGGCGCGGACGGCGTCGTGCTGCGGCGTCGGCGTGGCCGAGCCCGCGGTGCACGCGGTCAGTGCCACGGCTGTGCAGATCGCGAAGGCGAGAGATCGAAGGCGCATCCTCCGACGGTAGGAAGACCCTGTGCCACAACACATCCGACTGCGGTACTGGTCGTATGCGACCGAGGTATCAGAGGCCGTCGAGGCTCAGTCGATGAATCGAAATTGCGTCGTTATATCGCGGTGGTGTCCAAGCCCGCTGCGGTCGCGCAGAACTGCCACAGGCGTTCCCGCTCGGCGGCGGACTCCCTGGTGCGTCGCGTGTAGTGCTCGGGCCGGGGTCTGCGGTCGTGCCAGAAACGGCCGGCGGGGAGACCGTCGGTGGCGGCGAGCCAGACGGCGGTGTCCGCGCCTTCGGCCGGGGTGCGCAGCAGGGGGCGGGTGAGGGTGCGGAACCTGGGCAGCGAGGTGGCGATGCCGGGGGTGTCCACCCAGCCGGGATGCATGCTGTGCACGGCGGTGCCCGCGGGGGCGTAGCGCTCGGCGAGGACGGGGGTCAGCGCGACCTGCATCCGCTTGGAACGGGCGTAGGCGGTGGCGCCGCGATAGGCGCCGTCGCGGTATTCCGGATCGTCGAGGTGCAGCCTCTGGGTGTACATGCCGCCGGAAGACATCAGGACCACCGTGGCGTCGGTGAGCGCCGGGGCGAGGAGTTCCGTGAGCAGGACGGGACCGAGAACATGTGTGGCCAAGCACAATTCGTGCCCCTGCGGGCTTTCGGTTCGCGTTGTGGGCAGCACTCCGGCGTTGTGGACCAGGACGTCGACGCGATGGGCCCTGCCGGTGAACTCGGCGGCGAATTCCCGCACGCTGCGCAGATCGGCGACGTCGCACCGCTCGACCTCGATCACCGAGCCCGGTACCCGCGCGCTGATCTCCGCGGCGGCGGCCTCGCCACGCGCGCGGTCGCGCACGACCAGGCTCACCGACGCGCCCAGCCGGGCGAGCCCGGTGGCGACGGCCTTGCCGATGCCGGAGTTCGCACCGGTGACGAGGGCAGTCCGCCCCCGCAGGGCGTCGGCCGGCAGCGGCGGCCACCCGCGACTCCGTAGCCGGAAGCCGATGCGGCTGTAGCCGGGCGCTATGGCACGGTCCAGCGCGGTGTCGAGAGCTGCCGGAAGCTGAGTGGTCATCGCATCCCTCTGCTGATTTCTCCGCAAACGATGCATCGTTTGTGCATCAATTACATGATAGCGTCGGTGGTGCGCGCCGGACAGTCGACCGGCCCGACCGAGCTCCGGAGGACGCGATGATCGACAACCGGCCCAGCGGGCAGACCGCCGCCGAGCACGGGCGCAGGCGGATCGCGGTGATCGGCAGCGGGGTCGCCGGTCTCACCGCCGCCTGGGTACTCGCCCGCACCTGCGACGTCGTGCTCTACGAGGCGGACACCCGCCTCGGCGGCCACGCCCACACGCACCGGGTGAACTCCCACGCGGACGGCACCGGCGATCAGCTCGGCGTGGACTCCGGCTTCATCGTGCACAACGACCGCACCTATCCCACGCTGCTCCGGCTCTTCGCTGAATTGGGTGTGCGCACACAGGATTCCGACATGTCGATGTCGATCCGCTGCGACGGCTGCGGGCTCGAATACGCCGGGGCCAAGGGTCTGCGCGGCCTCTTCCCGCAGCCGGGGACCGCGCTGCGCGGGCGCTATCTGCGGATGCTCGGTGAGATCGTGCGCTTCCATCGCCTGGCCCGCGCCGAACTGGACTCCGCCGGTGACGACGCCAGGACCCTCGGCGAGTTCGTCCGCGCAGGTGGCTTCTCGGCCTACTTCACCGCGCATTTCCTCGTCCCGCTGGTGGCCGCGGTCTGGTCCTGCCCGCCGGACCTCGCGCTGCGCTATCCGGCCCGCTACCTGTTCACCTTTCTCGACCACCACGGCATGCTCACCGTCTTCGGTTCGCCCACCTGGCGCACCGTTGTCGGCGGCTCGGCGACCTACGTGCGGGCCGTCGCGGCCGGTGTCCAGGAGGTGCGGGCGGGGACGCCGGTGCGAACCGTGCACCGCGGCGGCTCGTCGGTCACCGTCCGCGACGACGCCGATCGGGTCGACGATTTCGACGCCGCGGTGCTCGCCACCCACCCCGGTCAGGCGTTGCGGCTGCTCGACACCCCGACCTGGACGGAGTCGAGCATCCTCGCCGCGCTCACCTATTCGACCAATCACACCGTCCTGCACACCGACGAGTCGGTGCTCCCGCGCCGCGCCGCCGCGCGCGCCTCGTGGAACTACCGTCTGCCGCAATGTGGTTCGTCGCCCGACCGGGTGCTCGTCAGCTACGACCTGAGCCGGTTGCACCGCCTGCCCGCCACCGCCGATCGCCGGTTCCTGGTGACCCTCGGCGACGGTGACCGGGTGGCCGCCGACGCGGTCCTGGCCACCATGACCTACGAACACCCGCAGTACACCCCGGGTTCGATGACCGCCAGGCGCCGCCTGCCCGAGATCGGCGACCGGCTGGTGGCCTTCGCCGGCGCCTACCACGGGTGGGGATTCCACGAGGACGGTGCGCTGTCCGGGCTGCGCGCCGCCGAACGCGTCGGCGGCCACTGGCCGGCGCGACCCGCCTCCGCCGCGAGCGCGATCGAGGTGGCGAGATGACCCGAGCCCGCCTGGTGCGCACCGTGATCCGGCATTCGCGTCGCGAGCCGGTCCGGCACCGGTTCGCCTATCGCAGCTACAGCTGGCTCGTCGACCTCGACGACCTCCCGCGCCTGCCCTGGCCCGCGCGCCTCGTCGCCGGCTTCCCGGCCCGCGATCATCTCGGCGATCCGGCGGCGACCCTGCGCGAGAACGTGATCGCTCACCTCGCCGGGCACGGCATCGATCTGCGCGGCGGCACGATTCTCATGCTCGCCAACGCGCGCGTGTTCGGCTATGTCTTCAACCCGCTCACCGTGTTCTGGTGCCACGACGAGACCGGCGCGTTGCGCTGCGTGCTGGCCGAAGTCCACAACACCTATGGCGAACGGCACCGGTACCTCGTCGCGCCGGTGCCGGAAACGGTTGTCGCCAAAGGGTTCTACGTCTCCCCGTTCAATCCCGTGGCCGGGTACTACCGGCTGCGGCTTCCGGTCCCCGGCTCGCGTCTCCACCTGACGATCTCGCTCGAGGAACCGGACGGACGGACCCTCTTCACGGCGACCGTGCGCGGTCTCGTCCGTCCCGCGAGTGGGCGCGCGCTGCTCGGCGTCGCGCTTGCCCACCCCTTCGAGACCTGGCGGATCGCCGCCCGAATCCGTTGGCAGGGCCTGCGTCTGTGGCGCAGGGGACTGCCGATCGTGCCACGCACACCGCATCTCTCCCAGGAGGCTCTGTCATGACCGCCCTCTCACCCTGCGACGCGCGGTCGGCTACCGCGCCGCCCGCCGATCCCCGGCAGGTTCCGGCGGTGCCCCGCGGCGCCCGCGCCGACGCCGGTCGCCTGGTCGCGGCGGCCCTGTTCCGCCGCGCCGTGCGGCGACTTCCGCTGCGGGTCGAACTGCCCGACGGCACGATGTTCGGCGGCGGGGTCGACGACCCGACCACACCGCGCATGGTCCTGCACGACCCGGACGCCTTCGCCACCCGGTTGGGCGCCACCGGCCTCATCGGATTCGGTGAGGCGTACATGACGGGCGACTGGTCGGCCCCCGATCCGGCGGCGGTCCTCACCGTGTTCGCCGGGCACCTGCGTGAGCTCGTCCCGGCGCCGCTGCGGGCACTGCGGCCGCTGCTCCTGCCGCGCCGACCGGCCCGGACCAGGGCGACGCCGGACGGCGCCCGCGACAACGCGGCACACCACTACGACCTGTCCAACGACTTCTTCGCCGCGTTCCTCGACGAGACGATGACGTACTCGGCGGCGCTGTTCGATCGGCTCGAGCCCGCGCCGGAGTGGGACGACCTCGCCGCCGCCCAGCACGCCAAGATCGACCGCCTGCTCGACGGCGCCGGGGTGGGGCCGGGGACGGCCGTGCTCGAAATCGGCACCGGGTGGGGCGAACTCGCGATCAGGGCGGCTCGGCGTGGCGCCACCGTCCACTCCGTCACCCTCTCGCGGGAACAGCTGGACCTGGCTCGCCACCGGGTGGCCGCGGCCGGGGTCGCCGACCGCGTGACGATCGAGCTGCGCGACTACCGTGAGGTCGAGGGGCGCTACGACGCCGTGATCTCGGTGGAGATGATCGAAGCCGTCGGCTACGACTTCCTCGCCGGCTACCTGACCGTCCTGGAGCGGGCGCTGGCGCCGGGCGGCCGGATCGCCCTGCAGGTCATCACCATGCCGCACGACCGGATGCGGGCAGGCCGGACCACCCACACCTGGGTGCAGAAGTACATCTTCCCCGGCGGCTTCCTCCCCTCGGCGGAACTGCTGACGGAACTGCTGGCCAGACACACCGGCCTGGAACTCGCGGACCGCGCCACGCTGGGTCAGCACTACGCCCACACGCTGCGATTGTGGCGGGAGCGCTTCACCGCCGCCGAGGACCACGTCGCCGCCCTCGGTTTCGACGAGGTCTTCCGGCGCATGTGGCGGCTGTATCTCGCCTACTCCGAAGCCGGATTCCACTCGGGATATCTCGACTGTCTGCAGCTGATCCTGCGACCCGCTCCGACCACCGAGGAGGTGCCGCGATGAACGCCACGACGCCCTCGCGAATCCTCGGGGTGGCGACCGCCGCCTATGGTGTTGCCGTCGCGGTCCGGCCCGAAATCCTGGTGCGGCCCAGCGGACTCGGCACCGGCGCGGAATCGGGGCTGCGCACGCTGGCCCGCTCGGTCGCGTTGCGCGATGTCTGCTCCGGGCTGGCACTGGCGACGGCGACCGGTTCCCGGGCGCGCGCGGTGGCCGCCGCCGTCCGGATCGGGGCCGACGCGGCCGACACGGCCGTGTTCGCGCACGCGCTACGGGGCAGACCCGAGCGGGGCAAGACACTGATGGTGACCACGGTGTGGGGGCTGCTGTGCTCGGCGGCCGCCGCCTACGAATTCGTCGGACAGGAGTGATTCCCCATGCGCTGCGTGGTATTCGGCGCCACCGGCTACATCGGTGGCCGACTCGTTCCGGAACTGCTGGCGGCCGGGCATTCGGTCCGGGTGCTGGCGCGTGATCCGGGCAAACTCGTCGAGGCGACGTGGCGCGAGAGCGTCGAGGTGCTGCGCGGCGACGTCACCCGCGCGGAGGACGTGCGCGCCGCGCTCGCCGGCCAGGACGTCCTCTACTATCTCGTGCACTCGCTGGGGCGCACGGACTTCGCGGACGTGGACCGCGCGGCGGCGAGCCTGATCGCCGCGGAATCCGCGCGCGCGGGACTGACCAGGGCGGTGTACCTCGGCGGGATCACCCCCGCGGGCCAGGAACTGTCCCGGCACCTCGCCTCCCGCGCCGAAGTGGGCGACATCCTGTTGAAGGGGCCGACCCCGGCGGTGGTGTTGCGCGCGGCGGTGATCATCGGGTCCGGCTCGGCCAGCTTCGAGATCCTGCGCTACCTCACCGAACGGCTGCCCGTCATGGTGACGCCGCGGTGGGTGCGCAGCCGGGTGCAGCCCATCGCGGTCCGCGACGTCCTGCACTACCTGGTGCGCGCGGCGGAGCTGCCCGGCACGGTGAACGCCGCGTTCGACATCGGCGGGCCCGACGTGCTCACCTACGAGGGCATGATGCGCGGGTACGCCGTGGCCGCCGAGCTGCCGCGCCGGGTGATCGTGCCGGTCCCCGTGCTCACGCCGTGGCTGTCGGCACAGTGGGTCAACCTGGTGACGCCGGTGCCGCGCGCCATCGCCGTGCCGCTGATGGAGTCGCTCGTCAACGATGTCGTCTGCGCGGATCACCGGATCGCCGAACACATTCCGGACCCGGCGGAGGGGCTCACGACCTATGCCGACGCGGTGAGCCTGGCGCTACGCCGCATCCGCGATCGGGACGTGCCGACCCGCTGGTCCGACGCGGGCCTGCCCGACGCGCCGTCCGATCCGCTGCCCACCGACCCGGACTGGTCCGGCGGATCGCTGTACTGCGATGTGCGCGAACGGGATACACCCGCCGACCCCGCCACCCTCTGGAGTGTCCTCGAAGCGGTCGGGGGCGAGCACGGGTGGTACTCGTTCCCGCTGGCCTGGTCGTTGCGCGGGTGGATCGACCGGCTCTCCGGCGGGGTCGGACTCCGCCGCGGCCGCCGCGACCCGCACCGCCTGCACGTGGGCGAAGCGCTGGACTGGTGGCGGGTGGAACACCTCGAGCGCGGGCGCGAGCTGCGCCTGCGCGCCGAGATGCGGGTGCCGGGGCGTGGCTGGCTCGAACTGTCGGTCACCCCGGCCGCCGACGGCGGGTCGCACTACCGCCAGCGGGCCTTGTTCGAACCGCGTGGCCTGGCCGGACATCTGTATTGGAAGGCGCTCAGCCCGTTCCACGCCGTCATCTTCGGGGGTATGGCCCGCAACATCACCGGCGCGGCCGAGGGGACCCGCTCGTAACGCCGTCCGGTGCTCGTTCGTGCCGGGTCGGCCGTTCAGCGACCCACGCAGTCGATGATCGGCTCGGGATACGTTGCCGGATCGACGTTCTCACGCCACGGACGGTGGATGCGGGCGCCCGGCAGGTGGGCGAGCTCGGGCAGCCAGCGCCGCACATAGGTTCCCTCGGGGTCGTAGCGGTCGGCCTGGCGCACGGGATTCAGGACCCGGTTGGGGCGGGTGTCGGTACCGGTGCCCGCCGCCCACTGCCAGTTGAGTTGATTGTTGGCGACGTCGGCGTCGACGAGCCAGTGCAGGAAGTGCCGGGCGCCGAGCCGCCAGTCCTGGCGCAGCGACTTGGTGAGGAAGCTCGCCGCGATCAACCGCGCCCGGCCGGGCAGCCAGCCTTCGGCCCGCAGCTGCCGCATCGCCGCGTCGACGATCGGATACCCGGTGCGACCGTCGCGCCAGTCGGCGACAGCGTCGTCGTCGGCCGGTCCGAGCGGTGCGCGCCGCCGGTAGTCCGCCCAGGCGGCGTCGGGCCGTGCGGCGAGGACCTGGTGGTGGAAGTCCCGCCAGGCGAGCTGACGGGCGAAGGCGAGCCCGCCCTCGCTCGAGGTGTCCACGCGGCGCACCACCTCGGTGGGGGACAGGCAGCCGAAATGCAGGTGCGCCGACAGCCGGGAGGTCGCGTCGGCGCCGAGATCGTCGTTGTCGCGGGCGTAGTGGTCGATCGGCCCGTCCAGCCATTCGTCGAGGAGCGCACGGGCGGTCGTCTCCCCACCGACCGTCAGCCGTGGCGACGGCTCGCCGGAGCTGAGATCGCTTCCGGTGGGCAAGGAGTCACTGTGGACCGACGGCACGGAGAGCGCGCGCGGCACCGGCAGGGGACTGCGCCGGTGCACGTCGATCCAGCGCCGGAAATACGGGGTGAACACCGCGAAGTGATCACGTCCTGTCGACGGCGCGAGTTCGGTGGACGTGGCGGTGACCGAACCGGCGTGGCAGTGCACGGCGCCGCCGAGGCGTTCGCGCAGCGAGCGTTCGCGCTGTCCGCTGTAGTAGCTGACGTCGTCGGCCAGGTGCACGCTCGTGGCGCCGGTCTCGTCGGCCACGCGCGCGACCTCGTCGGCCACCGCGCCGCGCCGCACGATGAGCGCGCCGCCCCGGTCGCGCAGCTCGGCGTCCAGCTCGGACAGTGCCGCCGCGAGGAAGTGCGCGCGATTCGGCGGGCACCGATCGGGCACCAGGGCCGTGTCGACCACGAACAGCGGCACGACCTGGTCGGCGGCGCGGACCGCCGCCGTGAGCGCCGGGTTGTCGTGCACCCGCAGGTCGCGGGTGAACAGGGCGACGGCGACGCTCATCGCGCGCAGAGCGGCCGCGGTTCGGTGCGGCCGCCGGTCGTGGGCGAGACGAGATACACGCACGGGTCCTGACCCGCCGCCCTGATCTCGTCGTCGATCCGGCGCCAGGTGGCCTCGTCCAGCGCCGGGGTGCGCGCGAGCACGAAGCCGGACAGTCTGCTCGGCGAGGTGACCAGGGCCCAGTCGTAATCCGGGCCGAGCGCGGTCACGAGGTAGTTGGTCGCCCCCGTGCGCTCGCCCTGGCCGGGGACGCCGGGGAAGCTCACGTGCAGCTGCGCGTTGGTCACCGGATCGTTCACCGTCGCGGTCCCGCGGATCTCCGTCGTGCCGCCCGCCCAGTTCTGGCAGCGGTTGTGGACGCCGATGTCGCCCTGCGGGTCGAGCGTGTAGGTGGCCGTGGTGTCGCGGGCGCACTCGAGGTTGAACACCTGCGGGATCGCCGCGAGCTGGCGCCACTCGCCGAGATAGCGGTCGAGATCGAGCCGGGGGACCGGCGCCGGTGGCGCGGCGTGCGCGGTGCCCGCGCCCAGCAGGCTCGCGGCCACGGCGACGACCAGGGCGGTGGTTCTCGGGATACGTCGAACGCGCACGGAAACTCCTCGAGATCGGTGGTCTGGCCACGGTACCACTAAACGATGCACAATTGATTCATGGCGAGGGTGGCGGCACAGGGCGTGGAGCGGTCGGATCAGCGCGCGGGCCGGGCGCGCCCGACGCGCGCGGGTCCGGCCGCGTCCCCGGCGCGGGCGGCGGCGGGGCAGAATGACACGATGCCCGCCGGTTCCGCTCCCGTCTCCGCCGTGGCCGGGTACACGGTGCGCTCGGTGGCCGAGCGGCTCGGCATCCCCACCGCCACGCTGCGCAGCTGGAACCGCCGCTACGGAATCGGCCCCGCCCAGGATCGGCCCGGCAGACACCGCCTGTACTCCGACGCCGACATCGCCGTACTCGAGCACATGCTCGAACTGATCGGCGGCGGGGCGAGCCCGGCGAGCGCCGCGGCGGCGGCCCGCGGTCCGGCGCCCGCGCTCGGCGATCGGTCGGCCCTGCTCGACGCCGCCTTCGCGCTGGACACGGCGGCGGCCTGCGCGCACCTGGAAGCGCACGTGCGGGCCTACGGTGTTGTGCGGACGTGGGAATCCCTGTGCCGCCCCGCCTTCGCCGACATCGTCGCGCGCCAGGGCGCGGGCGAGCGATGCATCGATGTGGAGCACCTGCTGTCGTGGTCGATCGCGGCGGTCATGCAGCGGGTGGCGTCGGTGCCGAGCGCCGCGCCCGCCCTGCTGGCGTGTACCAGCGGCGAGACGCATTCCCTGCCGCTGGACGTGCTGCGCGCTGGCCTGGCCGAGGCCGGGGTCGGCGCGCGCATGCTCGGCGCCGATGTGCCGACCGAGGCGCTCGCGGGCGCGCTGGCCCGGCAGGCGAGCGCCGCGCCGGTGCTGCTGTGGTCCCAGCGCGAGTCGACGGCGCTGACCTCGGCGGTGCTCGCCTGCCGTGAAGCGGGGGCGCGGGTACTGGTGGGTGGACCGGGCTGGGATGTGGTGCTGCTGCCCGAGGCGGTGGAGCGTGTCGACGGTCTGGCGGCCGCCATCGAAACCCTGAGCTGAGAAGCGATGCGCATTCGATGCGCTGCTGCGGGGCGACGCCGGGCCCCGCCGTGGCGCCGATCGTGGTGCGCGACAGCCCGTTCCGGGCCTACGGCCCGAGCAGGGTGACGGCCTGGAGCGCGAGATGGAGTTCGGCCGAGTGCACCGGGTCGGCGGTGTCGCGACCGGTGAGATCCCGGATCTTGCGCAGGCGATAGCGCACGGTGTTGCGGTGGCAGTGCAGCGCGTCGGCGGCCGCGGCGGTCGAGCCGCGGTAGCGGTACCAGGCGTCGAGCGCGGTGAGCAGATCGTCGCGCTCGGGCACGGGCAGGCGCAGGACGGGGCCGAGGATCTGGGCGGTGGCTCGCCTGCTGGCCTCTGGCACCGTGACGAGCAGATGCGCGACGGGCTCGCTGCCGAACCGCACCACGGTGCGCTCGCCCGGCCGGGCACTGCGCGCCGCCAGCCGCGCCTCGGTCAACGCGCCGGGAATGGCGGTCGGGCTGGTGAATGCGGTGCTGAGGCCGATCCGGCCGTCGACGAGTTCGACCAGCGCGGCGGCGGCGCGCTCGATCGCGGCCGGGTTCGCCGCGGTGAGCAACCCGGTGTGGGAATCGATCTGGGAATCCCAGACCGACCTGGCACCGAGGTCCTTCAACGCGCCGACCAGGCCCGCGGGCAGCGCGGCGCCCGGGTCGGCGGTCTCGATCGAGACCACCGCGAAGGTGCCGTACTCGGAGAGCCCGAGGGTGCGCAGGGCCGACAGGGTGCGCGCGGGATTGTCGGAGTGATCGTCGAAAAGCGTACGGATCAAACGGCTCTGGGCCTGGGCGTCGACGTGGGCGAGCATGACCTCGGTCTCGCGATAGGACTCGACCGCCGCGTCGGAGAACGTGTCGATCAGCTCCCACAGCCGGGTGGCGAGATCATGCAGTCGCGGATCGCCGGGGCCGGTGGAGCGGGCGGTGAGTTCCTCCCAGGTCAACCGGCCACCGAGGCGGTAGGCGTGCAGCAGCGCCGCGATCGGGACGCCGCGTTCGGCCTTGAGCCGGCCGACGGCCCGCGCGTCCTGCAGGCGCGTCGGCTGGGTGCCCGCCAGGGCGCTGATGATCGCGGTGAGATTGGCCAGGCACGCCTCGCGCAGTTCCTCGGCCGTCAGCAGGCCCGCGTCGGCGTAGGAGCGGTCGGTGTCGACGATGCGCAGGACCAGTTCGTCGGCCATCGCCGCCACCGAGTCGAGCACGGTCGCGGCCAGTCCGAGCGACGGCGCGGAGACGGTCGGCGGTGGTGCGGTCACGGCTCCACCCTAGCTGTCACATCGTGACGGGCGCCACCCTGGTGTTGTGCATGCGCACATCACGCTGGGCGAGTGCCGTGGATAATCGCGCTGGTCAACGCGATGATCGGGAGGACGGACGACGGCAAGCCATGGCTCACATCACCTGTCGATTGTGCACGAGCACAAAACACGCAGGGGGCGATCCGCAACGCGGGCACATGGTGCGCAGCCCCGCGCCGTGACCAGAATCGATGACCTCGTCCACCGCGCCCCGTGGACCGCCCCAACACCTGTGGAGGATCGCATTGGTCACCAAGAAGGCAGACCCCGCCCTGGACGCCGTGGACGCCGCGCTGGCCGACCTCGTCGACGGCGAGCGGAGGTGGGCGGCGACCTCGCTGCGCGAGCGCCGCTGGCTGCTCGACCGCGTCCGCGAACTCACCGGCCGCCACGCCGAGGACTGGGTCGCCGCGGCCGTCGGCATCAAGGGTCTGCCCGCCTCCTCGCCGCTGGTGGGCGAGGAATGGATCTCGGGGCCCTACGTCATGGCCGCCGCGCTCGGTGCGCTCGCGAACACCCTGGACAAGCTCGCCCGCGGTGAGAGTCCGCTCGACAAGGCGAGTTTCGGCGTCGCGGGCGATCGGGTGACCGTCGACGTGCTGCCCGCGAACGCGTTCGACGCGCTGCTGCTCAACGGGTTCAGCGCGCAGGTGTGGCTGCGCCGCGGTGTCAGCAGCGCCGCGGCCAAAGCCGAAGCCGGTCTCGCCCAGCGTGATCCGGCCCGCACCAACGGGATCGGCGCGGTGCTCGGCGCGGGCAACATCACCTCCATCGCGCCGCTGGACGTGCTCTACGAGCTGATCGCGCACAATCGGGTCGTCGCACTGAAGCTCAACCCGATCACCGATCCGCTGCTGCCGGTGTTCGCCCAGATCCTGGCCCCGCTCATCGAGATCGGCGCGGTGCGGCTGCTGACCGGCGGCGCCGAGGTCGGCGGCTACCTGGTCGGCAACGACCTCGTCGACCACGTGCACATGACCGGCAGCGCGCGCACCCACGACGCGATCGTCTGGGGCACGGGCGCCGAGGCCGCCGAACGCAGACGCGCGGGCACACCGAAGCTCACCAAGCCCGTCACCAGCGAACTCGGCGGCGTGTCACCGACGATCGTGCTGCCCGGCGAGTGGAGCGAGGCCGATATCGCCTTCCAGGCCGAGCACGTCGCCACCCAGCGCCTGCACAACGGCGGCTACAACTGCGTCGCGTCCCAGGCCCTGATCGTCTCCGCGGACTGGCCGCAGAAGGAGCGGTTCCTCGCTGCGGTGCGCACGGCCCTCGCCCAGGCGCCGGCCCGCCCGGCCTACTACCCGGGCAGCGACGAGCGCGTCGCGGGTGCGCGGACGAGCTACCCGAACGCCGAGCGGCTCGGCGCGAAGGGCGAACGCCTGCTCGTCACCGGGATCGCGCCCTCCCCGGCCGAGCCGCTGCTGACCGAGGAGTACTTCGCGCCGGTGTTCGGCGTCGTCGAGATCCCGGGTACCGGAGCCGAATTCGCCAGGGCGGCCGCGCGGACCGCCAACGACGCCTTCGCGGGCACGCTCGGCGTGAACGTCATCGCCATGCCGGAGACCATCGACGAACTCGGCGCGGCCTTCGACCTCATGGTCGAGGACCTGCGCTACGGCACGGTGGCGATCAACGCCTGGACCGGCGTCGGCTACCTGACCCCCACCGCGTCCTGGGGCGCCTACCCCGGCCACACCATCGACGATGTGCAGAGCGGAATCGGGGTGGTGCACAACGCCTGGCTGATCGACGGGGTGGAGCGCACCGTCGTGCGTGGCCCGTTCCGGCCCGCGCCGCGGTCGCTGCTGCGCGGCGAACTCGCCCTCGCGCCGAAGCCGCCGTGGTTCGTCGGCAACAAGACCGCCGCGAGTACCGGCAGGCTGCTCGCCGGATTCGCCGCCGACCCGGGCTGGCTGCGCCTGCCCGCGATCTTCGCCTCGGCTCTGCGCGGCTGAGCCCCACCTACCCGGGAGAACCAGATGAACACCAGCATCGCCGATTACGTCGTCGTCGGGACCGGCTCGGCGGGCGCTGTGCTCGCCGCGCGCCTGAGCGAGCGGTCGGGCACCAGCGTCATCGCCCTCGAGGCCGGACCCGAGGACAAGAACCAGGCCGTCCACATCCCGGCGGCCTTCTCCAAGCTGTTCCAGACCGACCTCGACTGGAACTACCTGACCACCCCGCAACCCGAACTCGGTGACCGGCGCGTCTTCTGGCCGCGCGGCAAGATGCTGGGCGGGTCGTCGTCGATGAACGCCATGATGTGGGTGCGCGGATACGCGGCCGACTACGACGAGTGGGCCCGGCTCGCGGGTCCGGACTGGTCGTTCGCGAACGTGGTCGAGTACTTCCGGCGCATCGAATCCGTCGAGGGCGCCGCCGAAGCCGACGAGGGCCGCTCCGGACCGCTGCGGATCGCGCGTCAGCGCAGCGCCCGGCGGTGGACCGAGGACTTCCTCGCCGCCGCCGAACACGCCGGTTTCAAGCGGGAGCGCGCGAATCTGCCCCAGCCGGAAGGCTTCACACAGACCATGGTGTGCCAGAAGCGCGGCGCGCGCTGGAGCACCGCCGACGCCTACCTCAAGCCGGCGCGCAAGCGCCCGAACCTGACCGTGCTCACCGGGGCGCAGGCGACCCGCGTCCTGTTCGAGGGCACGCGCGCCGTCGGGGTCGAATACCGCAGGAGCGGCGGCACACACATCGTGCGCGCCGCCAAGGAGGTGGTGCTCTGCGGTGGCGCGATCAACAGCCCACAGCTGCTGCAGCTCTCCGGCGTCGGTGATCGGGAAGAGTTGCGCCACCACGGCATTCCGGTCGTGCATCACCTGCCCGAGGTCGGCCGCAACCTCACCGATCACCTGATCTCGCTGCTCGGCTTCGCGGTCGACTCCGACACGCTGTTCGCCGCGGAGAAGCCGCTGGAGCTGCTCAACTATCTGGCCCGGCGCCAGGGCATGCTCACCTCCAATGTCGGTGAGGCGTACGGCTTCGTGCGCAGCAGGCCCGAACTCGAACTGCCGGACCTCGAGATCATCTTCGGGCCCGCCCCGTTCTACGACGAGGGGATCGGCGTCGCGCCCGGCCACGGCATTGCCCTCGGTCCGATCCTGCTCCAGCCGCGCAGCCGCGGCACCGTGACGCTCGCCTCCGGCGATCCGCTGGCCAAGGCGGTCGTCGACCCGCGGTACCTGTCCGACCCCGACGGTGCCGACCGCGCGGCGATGCTCGCCGGACTGCGCATCGCCCACCGCATCGTGACCGCCGAACCGCTCGGCTCCCGGATCGGCCGTTTCCTGCAACCGAAACGCGAACAGCCCACCGTCGAGGACACCCTCGAGGACGCCCTCACCTGGCATTCCCACACCCTCTACCACCCGACCGGCACCTGCCGGATGGGTACCGACCCGGCCAGCGTGGTCACCCCCGAGCTGAAGGTGCGTGGCCTCGACGGTCTCCGCGTCGCCGACGCCTCGGTCATGCCCGCCATCATCCGCGGCCACACCCACGCGCCCGCGGTGGTCATCGGGGAGCGGGCCGCCGACCTGCTCCGCTGACGCCGCAGGGTGCGCACGGCGCCACGCCACCGGAATCGTCGCTCGAGTAATCGCGCGGGAATTGGGCATTCAGGTGAGCGTGGGCCGTTGGCCCTGATCGGCGTAGGCGGCACGAGGAATCCCGAGGGTGATGATGAGGCGCGCGATAGCGATGGTGGCAGTGGCTGTTCCGGCGACGTTCGTGGTCCCCGGCACGGGTTCCGCGCAACTGCCCCAGTGTTCGGCCGACATGCTGAGCGCGACCACCCGGCAGGACGCGGCCCCCACCGGACAGAACAAGCTCCGCGTCGTGCTCACCAACACGTCGTCGGGAAGCTGCCTGGTGCAGGGCTACCCCGGCATCGACCTGACCGGCCCCGATCACCCCACATTCGGCCCCACCTTCTCGGTGCCCCGCCAGGAGACCGGCACAGTCCCCCTCACCGTCGCCCCCGGCGCCGCCGTGAGCAGCGAACTCACCTACCTGCCGGACGGACCCGACGGCTGGTCTCCCACCACGATCGTCGTCACCCCACCCGACACCGACACCTCGCTGGAAGTGCCGTGGCCCCAGGCGGGCAGCGTCGCCCGCCAGGACGCCGCCACCCATCCCGGCACCTTCATCAGCCCACTACAACTGGTCTGAGGGCGCCCCTATTCGGTCGGTGATCAGTCGGCGGGGCCGGCGTTCCGGGCGGTCCGCGCGAGCTCGGCCAGGGCGGCGAGGTGGTCGTGATAGGCCGTGCGGCCGGTGTCGGTGAGGGCCAGCCAGGTTCGTGGTCGGCGACCTACGTGTCCTTTGCGGATCGTGAGATAGCCCGCGTCGTCGAGGATCGTCATCGCCTTCGACAGGGTGCTCTTGTTCATTTCGCACAGGTCGGTGACGGTGCCGAACTCGGCCTCTCGGCAGCCGTCGAGGAACGCCACCAGTTTCAGTCGCGGCAGTGATCCGAGCAGTTCGCTCAGGGCGGGCATCAGGCCCTCCGCCTGGTCAACGAGTACCAGATCCAGGCACCGATCACCGCGCCGGCAGCGACCGTCTGCCAACCCGACACCAGCGCGGCGAGCGCGCCGGCGACCAGTGGCGGGACCGCGAACAGGCCGATGCGCAGCCACCGTCGCGTCGGTTCGTCCGCCACGGCGCGCGGCATGACGCCGACCTTCCTCCGGACCCCGGTCAGCCACGCCATGAGCCCGAAAAGGAGGAGCGTCAACACGATTCCGGCGATACCGAGCACCGTCCGCGCCGCGCCGTCGGTGGGGAGCGCGGCGGTGATCAGCATCGTCGCGCCGCCGCCGAGCATGCCCATGGTCGGCGGGAACCAACGCGGAGTCGGCGGGGCGTTTCTGGCCCGCTCGGTGGCAGCCGTGGCGAGGGCGAGCGTGTCCTGCGGGGTGGGTGCGTGCACATCCGCACCATACGGCAACTAGTTTCCATTCATCAACTTGATGGCGGACGGAGCTCAGCCGTCGAGTAGGTGGGGCAGGCCGGCGCGGAAGCGGTCGGCGTCGAGGGCTTTCGCTGCGGCGAAGGCGGGCAGGGAGACCAAGGGGAAGATCTGGGCGCGGGGGGACGGGTCGTCGGCGGCGTCGAGGACGGCGTTGGCGGCGGCGCGGCCGGATTCGTTGGCGCCCTCCATGGTGGCCAGGTCGATGTGGCTGCGGACGTGGTCGCCGCCGAAGTACAGGTTCGGGATCGCGCAGTGCGCGTCGGGCCGGTGGTCGTAGGACCCCACCGTGTTCACCAGCAGCGGCGTCGCGTTGTGGATGCCGTCGCCGGACCAGGTGATTCCCGGGTCGAGGTGCCAGGAGTGGATGTCCTCGGCGCGCAACCAGCCGGTGCCGGTGTTGAGCCACGCTTCGAGCTGGGCCCAGGTCTCGATGGCGATCTCGTCCGCACTGCACTCTTTGGCGGTGCGGCCGAAGCGGATTCCCGGTGTGTCCCAATCGGAGATGTCGACCGAGAGGCACTCCAGCACCGAGCCGTCGCCGTAGGTGGCCGGGAAGTCGCCCACCCACATCGGCGCCTGCCGCAGGGCTGTGAGCGCCCACGGCGAGCCGAGCGCGGCGATGTGCCCCTCCGGGATCTCGGTGGGGCGCCGCAGGTAGTACTGGATCCCCACCATCCAGTCGGTGACCAGCTCGCGCATGCCCGCCAGGCGCGGATCGGCGTCCAGGATGGGCCCGTCGAGCAGCCGGACGGCGCGTTCGACCGGCATGGCGCACACGTAGTGGTCGGCGGCCACCGTGGTCGCGCCGCTCCCGCCGGACACCGTCGCCGAGCTGATCCGGCCACCCGAGAGGTGCAGCGCGGTCGCGCCCTGTCCGAGCACGAACCGCACCCCCAGCGAGCGCAGGTACGCCACCCACGGATCGATCCAGGCGTCGTTGGTCGGCCGGTTCAGGATCCGGTCGACGCCGCCGGCGAACTGCGGGATCGCGCCGGAGGCGGCCAGCACGAGCGCCTCGCCGATCGTGCCGATGGTGCGGGCCGAGCTGGTCTGCGGCTTCGCGGCGACGGTGATCCGGGTGAGCGCGTTCACCAGGTACTTGCGGTACGCGGGCGACTTGCCCTCGGCCTGCATGATCTGTTCCCAGGTGACGTATTCCCACTGGCCGAAGCGGCGTTCGGTGCTGGAGGTGAACCACACCAGCATCTGCTTGGCGAAGAACGCGAGTTCGTGGGGCGGCAGGTCGGGCACGAAGCCCAGAGCGCCGATGATGCTGTTCTGCAACAGTTCCGGCGTCAGCTGGCCGAGCCCGCCGAGTTCGACGGGGGTGAAGATCGGCGGCAGCCCCTCGAACCCGGCGACGGTGCCCTCCACCCGGACCAGGTTGTCGAGCACGCCGTGCGGATTGCCGGGGAACGGGATTCGGCTCATCGTGTCGGGCACGTGCTGATAGCAGCCGGGGAAGAACCGGAATCCGTGCTCGCCGGGCAGGTCCGCTCGCCCCGGCGCGGCCGTGCCCGGCACGCCCATGCTGCGTGCCTTGCCGCCGAGGAACGCCGGCTCGTACACGGTGACCTCGTAGCCACGCTCGGCCAGTTCGTGCGCCGCGCTCAGCCCCGCCATGCCGCCACCGAAGACGGCCACGGTCCTGCCGCCGGTGCGCAAGGCGGGCGAGCGTGGCGCCGCGGCGGCGAGCGGGGGAGCGACGGCGAGCGCGGTGCCCGCGGCGAGGCCGGCTCGTAGCGCGGTGCGCCGGGTGATCGGTGCGGACGACGATGTCGGCTGATCAGGCATGGTGTTCTCCTGGACCTGCGGTGGTGAGCGGAGAGCGCGGCCTCGGTGCCGCGCCGCGAGAGCTCGTGCCACGCAAGGTCGTTCGCGTGGTGTGCCGGTCGCGGGCCGCGTCGCGCAGTTCGCGCGCCAGGTCGGCGAGGACGGCGGGCAGGTCGCCGCGCTGGTGCCGCAGCGCCCCGGCGGCCAGGCGCAGCGCGCGGGCCGGGGTGTACAGCTCGGCGGGCCTGCGGGTGCGGGCGAAGATGCCGGTGGTGATCCGCGCGAGATCCGGATCGTCGCAGGCGGCGCGATACAGCTCGATCTCCATGGGGCGCATGGCCTCACCGCGCGCGAGCCGGTTGGTCCAGTGGAAGATCTCGCGGCATTCGACGACGCGGCGGCGCTCCCACTCCGTCAGCGCCGCGTCGAGCGCGACGGGGTCGTCGAGGATGCCCGCGACCGCCTCGCCGAGCGTGCGCCCGTAGTGCAGCGCGTCGCGGATGCCCTGCGCCGTAACGGGATCCTTGAAGTGACCGGAGTCGCCGGGCAGGGCCCAGCCGGGGCCGGTGGAACGGCGGAAGTAGGAGGCGATCCCGGTGGCCGACCTGACCCGGCCCACCCGCTCGCAGCCGCGCAAACGGTCGGCCAGCGCCGGAATCCGCTCGAGCGCGGCGGTGTAGCGACGTTCCGCCTCACCGGGCCCGCGACCGCCGCCGGTCTCCACCGGGGGCTGGACCAGACTCAGCACCAGCCCGTCGTCGCAGGGGAAGGCCGTGCCGAGGTCGGCGCCCGCGCGCCACTGCGCCGCGACATGGCGTGGGGCGTCCGGCGCGTCACGCCAGTAGGCGAAGTAGCAGTCGCGCCCGCTGGGCACGGTGAGGAACGGCTCGTCGGCGCCCACCGCCCGCGCGACGGTGCTGCGCCGCCCGTCCGCGCCGACGACCAGCTTCGCCCGGATCTCCCCGAGCCTGCCCGCGCCGTCGACGTAACGCACACCGGCGCAACGGTTTCCGTCCCACAGCACCGAGGTGACCCGGCAGCGTTGCCGCACCTGCGCGCCCGCGGCCACCGCGGTGCGCACCAGCGCGTCGTCGAATCCGGTGCGGCGCACGCACATCGAGTAGTCGATGCCGTCGACCGCGGGGAAGGCGGCGCTGACCCCGTATCCCGCGCCGTGCGCGTACGCCTCCGTCAGCCGGGGCGCGCCGAGCGCTTCGACGGCGGCCAGGGCGCCGAGCCTACCCAGCTCGGCGACTCCGGCGGGCCAGAGCAGGTGGGTCGACAGCGTGTCCGACGGCAGGGCGGCCGCGTCGAGGACGACGACCGCGCGGCCTTCCGCCGCCAGTGCCGTCGCGGTGGCCGAGCCCGCGCAGCGCGCGCCGACCACGACGACGTCGGCCCATTCGAGCGCGGTGCCAGGGGAATCGACCATGGGAACCGCCTCGGTCAAACAGTCTCGGACAGTGTGTCCGATCGATGATGGGGTGGGTGCGGTGGAGGTGTCAATAGCCGCCTCGCACACCAAGATCGGGATGCCGCGCGCCCGTCGGCGATCCGTTCCCACGGGCTGCGGGCACAATGGGTCGCATGGTCTACGTCATCGCCTCGGCCGCGACGTCGGTGCCGGATCGCCGATGCCGTCGCTGACCCGCGTCCCGCGATCGGCCCGCAAACCACCCGACGACCGGCGCGCCGAGTTCGAGCGCCGGGTGCTGACGGCGGTCGAGGACCTGCTCGCCGACGGCACCCCCTTCACCGAGATCGCGGTGCAGAAGATCGCCGCCGCCTCCGGCTCGGCCCGCTCCACGTTCTATCGCTACTTCCCGGACAAGAGCAGGCTGCTGATCCGGATGGCGGAGCTGGCCACCACCGACCTGTTCGCGGCGGCCGAATCCTGGTGGGGCGCCGAGCACACTGATCAGCAGGCCGGTGTCGTCGCGGCCATGCGCGCGATGATCGGCGGCTTCCGCGACTATCGCTACCTGCTGCTCGCGCTCAGCGAAGTCGCCTCCTACGACCGGGAAGTCGGCGCCTACTGGCGCGCGCGGGTGGCCACCTTCCTCGAACTGGTGCGTGCGCGGCTCGAGGCCGAACGCGCGGCGGGCCGGGTCGGGCCGCGGCTCGATCCGCAGGCCACCGCGCTGGTGGTCACCTCGATGGTGGAACGCACGATCTCGGTGGCCTTCGCCGTCGACACCGGGATCGACGACGAGGCACTGGCCGAGTCGCTCGGCCGCGCGATCTGGCTCGTCATCTACGGTGACGCGCCCCCGGCCGGCTGACGGCCGGTCTCAGCGCCGGGCCAATCGGAGTTCGGGGTCGGGGGCGAACGAGGTCAGTCCGACGTCGCGGTACTTGGTGACCAGGCGCTCGTACTTGCGCCGGTTCCGCGCCATCGGCGAGTCGGTGACCGCCGCGGGCAGCCGCTGGTAGGCGACCCGCAGCAGGGTGGTGAGTACGCGGAACTCGATGTCCTGCCTGCGATTCCAGCTGATCGGCATCTTGGCGCGTACCCCCGGGTGCATGATGCCGCAGCCAAGGATCATGGCGAGGTGGCCGAAGGTGGGCGCGCCGAGTCGCCACAGCGGACCGACGGCGGCGGGCAGGAAATCCGGCCGGGGCGCCCGCCGGACGGTGCCGGTGGCCGCCTCGAGCGCCGGGGTGACGCGCAGTTCGGAGATCATGCGCTCGTAGTGCTCGACCAGCTCCGCGTAGTCGGCGATGGGCCGCGAATTGCCGGGCAGGTGCAGGCCGCTCGTCTTGTGCAGGTAGTGCTCCCAGATGGCCTGGCTCTCCGCGGGCGTCGGGGTGTCACCGGTGAGCGCGAGGTAGGCGCCGCGCTGGACGAAGAAGGTCGAGTAGAGAATCCAGTTCCACGACTGTGGATTGAGTGCCGAGTACCGTTCCCCGTCCGGGCCGACGCCCTTGACGTCGCGGTGCAGCAGCATCAACCGCTGCGACTCGGCGTCACGGTCGGCGTCCTCGCCGTGGTAGATCAGCTGGTCGGCCGCCGCGGTGCGGATCGCGCGGCTCCACGGCTGGTCGCGCGTGCGCCCGGTCGCCTCGAGGGCGGCCGAGACCGGCGGCAGCATCGGCTGGTCGAAGAGGGCGACGCCGAACAGCCCGAACAGGATCGATCCGCCGACGTTCTCGAATCGTTCGACCGCCCCGGTGGTGGTCCGGGTGGCGTCGAACGTGCGCTCCTGGTGTGGCACGGGACAGGTCATCGGTGAACTCCTTTGTTCCGCCTGCTGCGGTTCTGGTGCTACGTGACACCAAAACCGATCTGGTGTCAGAGTGCACCAGAATTGACGGATGGTCAAGAGTGCTCGGTGGGCTCTCTCCATTACTCTGGTGCAGTGCAGCACCACAAACTTCGGTGGGCATCGGATCGGGAGGTGGCCCATGACTGAGCGGACGAGCACCGCGGCGGCGCGGGCTTACGGGGGAGTCGCCGCCGAGGAACGCCGGTCCCGCCGTCGCGACGCGCTCCTCGATGCCGCGCTCGACCTGCTCGCCGAGGGCGGCGCGTCCGCGGTCACCAAGCGGGCGGTCTGCGCCAGGGCCAAGCTCAACGACCGCTACTTCTACGAGCACTTCGCCGATCGGGACGCCCTGCTCACCGCCCTGGTGGAGGAACACACCGCGCTCGGCATCATCGAGGTCGTCGCCGCCGCGCACGCGGCCGCGCCCGACATCCACAGCCAGGTGTACGCCGCCGCCGACGCCGCGATCGGCTTCCTGCTCGCCGACCCACGGCGCCCGGCCCTGCTGCTCAGCGCGCACAGCACCGAGTCGCTGCAGGCCGCCCGCCTCACCACCCAGCACGCCATCGCCCGCGCCATGTCGGCCGTCGCCCGCGAACTCGTCGCCGAACCCGCCGACCCCCTCGACTCCGACCTGGCCGCCTACACCGTCGTCAGCGGCAGCCTCGAACTGGTCGCCGCCTGGATGCGCGACGAATTCCCCGCCACCCGCGCCCACCTCACCGACCTCATCGCCCGGCTCCTCCTGATCACCGACAATTCTGGCGTCCTCCAGGTGGCGGGGGCCAAGCCGGCGCGCTGACGCCGCGGTTACGGCTCGTCGATACCGGGCGGGCGGATCGCCTCGGCGCGATCGCCGAACAGATAGTCGCGGTAGGCCCGGAGATATTCGACGAGGTCGTCCTGGTCGGCGAAGCGGGCCCCGGTGGGGTCGAACCACTGCTCCGGTGTCGGACGCTGGGAGATCATGTGGGCGAGCGCGTCTCGTACCAGGTCGCCGTAGTCCGGATCCGAGGCGACGATGGTCCGTTCCATCGAGATCTTGTGCTCCCACATGTCCCGGCCGAACTCGGGTCGATGGATCCACACCAGGGGTGTTTGCAGCCGTCGGATGTGCGGGATGTCGTCCCACCAGGTCGGGTGCAGGCCGACCAGCGGGGTCGGTCGTCCGAAGCGTTCGGCGCGCTCCCTCGCGGGGACGACACCACGGGGCCGCCATGTCGGACCGGTGCGGAGATTGTCCGGCGGGAACCATATGCCCCGCCAGACCGGAACGCCGAAATACGGCGGATGCAGCCGGGGCAGCTCCGCCACCGAAATGTCGGCGGTGATCCGCCGTACGGGCGGCAGCGGTGCGTCCGGAACCAGATCCGCGGCCATCGACAACGCGTCACGCTCGTCGAACGCCGTGACGCCGATACCGTGAACCAGCCGGGTCCAATCCGGCGGTGACGGCTGGGAGATGTCGAACTCGATCCAGAACCGCCGCACCGTGGACAACCGCTGAGCTCCTCGTCCTCGGACCCGTTCGCTCGTGTGCCGGTTCGGGTGCGTACGCCGAGGATACGCGCGGGGTGCGTGGAGTTCCTCGCGGTCAAGGTATTTCGGCGCGGATCGCGGAGAGCATGATCATCCGCACCGGCAGCGGTGGGTCGTCGGAGATCCGGGTGATTCCGGCGAGCCCGACCCCGAGCATCAGCAGGCGTCCCGCCGCCGCCCGCGCGTCCGCGGCGCCGGACAGGACGTCCGTGAGCACATCGGTCAAGTGGGCGAGGGTTTCGAGATAGCTGACCGCCACGGGGCCGCGAATCTGGGCGTGCGCGCCTGCCTCTGCCCACCGGGCCAGCGCCTCTCCCTCCTCGCTCTCGCCGACCAGGTCGGCGAAGAACAGGGTCAGCGCCGCGTACGGGTCGAGGTCGACGACGGCGCGCTGATAGGCCCGCACCTCGCGGGCCGCGTACCGTCGCCACGCCTCGGCGGCGAGCTCGTCGGTGGAGGAGAAGTGATGGTGGATCTGCCCCGGCGAGCCGCCGAGCTCGTTCGCGACGGCGCGCGCCGTCACCGCGCTCAGACCCGCTCTGGCCACCACCGTGGCGGCCGCCTCGACGATCGAGTCGCGGCGCGCCGCGCGGGCGAGGTAGGCCATCGGTGTCTCCGTCACAGGTTCGCTCGGCCTCGGACAGCGAGCGTCGGGATGCGATCGTACGCGGCCGGAAAAGAACTGGACACCAAATTTGTACATGGGTACAAATTGATCGTGCCCACGTCCATTCGCCCCCTGACCACCGCGGACCTCGATCGCGCGGCCCAGATCCTCGGCGCGGCCTTCGCCGACTACCCCTGGACGACCTGGTGCGTCGCGCGCGACGACCACCTGCGCCGTGTCACCGCGCTGCAGCGCCTCTACCTCGAGCACCTGGCCCTGCCGCACGGCCGCGCCTACATCGACGACACGGGCAACGGCGTGCTCGCGCTGATCCCGTCCGACGCGCCCGCCCCGTCCGAGGAGGTGTCGGCCAGAATCGCCGAATTGCACGGGGACCGCCTCGATCGCCTGATGGCGGCCGAAGAACGGATGTCGACACTGCCCGTCCCCGACGGCGCCTGGCTCCTGGCGACCATCGGCACCACCCCGGACTCGCGAGGAACCGGACTGGGCACCGCGCTGATGGCACACGGCCTGGCCGAGCTGGACCTGGCAGGCCACCCCTGCTGGCTCGACACCTCGACCGAACGAAACCTCCGGCTGTACGAGCGATTCGGGTTCGCGGTGGTTGGTCACCTCACGCACGACGGCGTGCCGGTCTGGCGAATGCACCGGCACGCGGCTTAGCCGTCCCAGGCGAAGCCGTACGACCGAATCACTGTCAGCGACAGCGGCTTCGGCCGTACCGTGGGCGTTCGGTCGCACGTCAGGCGGCGAGGGCGGCGGCGATCTTGGCTGCCATCGCCGTGACGGCGGGGCTCGGTGCTGCCTTGCCGGCGTGCGCGGCGTCGACCGCCACCAGGACCGTGTCGCGGAAGTTCGCCGCTTCGCCGGGCTGGTCGGCCAGGCACGCCATGGCGGCGGTGAGGGCGGGCAGGACGTGGTCGGCGAGTTGGGCGACGGTCTTGCCCGGCAGCCGGATGTCACGGGACTTGGCCGAGAGGACGTGGCCGGTGAGGCCGGTGGCGGAGGTCAGGGCGGTGGTGCCCTGCGCGATGGCCTTGTGCGGCGCGCCCGCGGCGGCCAGCAGGGAGACCGCGCCGTAGGCGGCGGTGCGCAGGGTAACCTTGTCCTGGTCGGTCAGGGTGCTGATGGCGTTCATGTCGTGTTCCTCGTTTCGGTGGTGGCCCCGGGTTTTCGGGTCCGCTTCGTTGATGAACACACTCTGTCGGGCCGCGCTGATACGAACCTGACGTCTCGCTGACAGCATCGCTGACACGATCACGCGCGTCTCCCCGCGCCATGAGCGGACCTGCTTTCACCCGGCATCGTGATCTCGGTCTCGGCTGCGTGAGGGCCGCGCGTGCCCGGTGTCTTTCCTCGTACAAGGTGTCACAGCTGGTAACGAGGAGAACGATGACGAGCAGGGTGCGAGTGGCGGCGGTGCAGGCCGAGCCCCGGTGGCTGGACCTGTCGGCCGGAGTGGACCAGGTCATCGCGTTGATCGAGGCCGCGTCGGATCAGGGAGCTCGGCTCGTGGCCTTCCCCGAGACGTTCGTGCCCGGTTTCCCGTGGTGGATGTGGCTGCCCGCGGTCCAGTGGGACGCTGACATCACGGCCAGGTACCACGCCAATTCGATGGCCGCAGACGGCCCGGAGCTCCGGGCGATCCGCTACGCCGCGCGCCGGCGCCGCATCCACGTCGGCCTCGGATTCTCCGAGCGTGCCGCCGGTGGCGCGTACATGTCGCAGGCGCTGATCGACGACGAGGGCGCCATGGCGGTCTCCCGCAAAGCCCTGCCCACGGCACTGGAACGCACCGTCTTCGGCACGGCCGTGCGGCGGCCGCTGGTGCGCGACACCGCCTTCGGCCGGATCGGCGTCCTCGGCGGCACCGACCATTTCCTGCCCGGGGTGTGCGAGGCCATGCAGGAGGCGGGCGAACACATCCACCTGGCCTCCTGGCCCGGCTTCACCGTCGCCCGTGGCGGCACGGAAACCGATGTGCCGCAGCTGAGTACCGCCGCCTGCCGCCGATACGCGCGGGCGAGCCGCAGCTATCTGATCGCGCCGACGGCAGTGGTTCCGCTGTCCGGATGGCAGGCAGGCGACGTGGGCCGCCCGGACGTGCTGCACGGCCGCAGCGGCGTCGCCCGGATCCTCGGCCCCGACGGCCTCGACCTCGCCACGCCGCTGGCCCCCGACGAGGAGGGCCTGCTCGTCGCCGACCTCATCGTCGCCACCGCGGCCGACCGCCGCCCAGCTTCGCCTGGCACCGACCGCCGCCCAGCTTCGCCTGGCACCGACCGCCGCCCGGCCTCGCCCGGCGCCGACCGAGCCCTCGCCTGACCGAGCCTTCGCCTGGCCGAGCCCGTGCGTGACCGAGCGTTTGCCTGACCGAGCCAGTGCCTGGCCGAGCGCTTGCCTGAGCGCCCCTTGCCTGAGCGGCCCGGCTCCCAACAGCCGGCGACGCTAGCGATCCGGTGTGGCCTCGTGCCCGGGCCGCCCGTGCGTACGGCGGTCTTCCTTCATCTCGGCCTCGTACAGATGCGTGCGGCCGTCGACGAGCGCGTCCCTGATCTCCCGTTCGAGCTCCCGGAACCGCGCGTAATACCCCTCGTCGTACTCCTCCACGATCTGGAAGGTCCACCGACCAGGCAGCACGTTGCGGCCGACCAGCTCGGTGGCGAGCCGGTCGGCGAGCTCACCGTGCCCCGCGTCGCGCAGCATGTCCACCGCCTCACCGAGCGCGAGATCGGCGCCCCCGGTGAGCTGATGAAAGCTGTAGAGGTGCCCCCGCGCCCGCTCGGTGGTCTCCAGCGCCTCGGACAGCTTCCCCACCGCGGCCACGGTCGCCGTATCGACCCCCGCCGGCCGTTGATGTCGCCCCGCGGGCTGCTCGTTGTCGGTCATGACGAAAGGCTATCGCCGTCCGATCCAGTCTGCCGCCGACGACCCCGCTCAGGATCGATACAAAGCCGAACGCCCTTGTGCACCACCGTATTGGGCAAATCGTCATCGTCGTCCGGATCACCGGAGTCCGCGGGATCGGGCAGTTCCGCCCGCTCCTCGGCGAAGCCGCGCGAAGCTGGGTCCTTCACCGTTCCCGGAGGAATGAGCCCGGAGGTCGCGGGCCCTGGTCGCGCGCAACGGCAGGCGGCTCGGCAGCCGGTCGCGATCGATGCCGGTCCGCGGCGGACATGGCCCGCCACCGGCTGGGGCTGTGCCCGAATCTGGTGCGGAACCAGCGGGAGAAGTTGCCCGGTGAGGAGAACGCGAGCAGGTCGGCGATCTCGGTGAGGGCGTGGCGGCGGCTGGCGACCATGTGCTCGGCGAGCTCGGCCCTGGTGGCGTCGACCAGCGAGGTGAACGTCGCGCCCTCGGCAGCGAGGCGACGGTGGACGGTACGACGGTCGACGCCGAGGCTGCGGGCGATCTGGTCGACCGAGCAGCGTCCGGTCGGCAGCAGCAGCTCGATGAGTTCGCGGACGCGCTCGGAGGTCGTCGTGGCCGGGGCGGCCCGCGGCGCGTTGACGATCTGCTGCGCGTAGGTGCGCAGCTGGGGGTCGGCCATGGCATTGGGGGCGTCGAGATCCGCGGTGTAGACGAGTATTCCGTTGAAGTCCTGGTCGAAGCCGACATGCGGGCCGAGGACGCGGAGGTGGGTGCCGCGGTCACGCGGGGCGGGGTGGGTGAAGCGGACTTCCAGCGGTTGCCAGGTGGGCCCGAGGAATCCGCGCATGAGGCCGTACAGGATGCCGACCGCGAGCTCGATGGCCTGCCTGGTTTCGCCCGGCACGCCGAGATCGAGGCTCAGGCGCAGGGTGGCGATGTCGTTGTGCTCGGTGATCCCGGTGTGCAGTGATTCGTTGAACATGTGCTCGTAGCGAGTCATGATCCGCAGCGCGCTGCGCACGTCGGGTTCCTCGCGGATGACCATGCTCAGCGGCCCGAGATTGGCGAAGCGGCGCCGTTCGGCCAGCCGCAGGCCGATGTCCTCGTGCCCAGACGCGGCGGCGGATCGTTCGAGCAGGTCGGCGATCGCGGCGGCGGGCACCCAGCGGTCCTGCACGCTGAGACCGGCGGGGTCGAGTCCGCCCGCCCGGAGCAGTGCCACCGGGTCGAGCCCCAGCGATCGACCGAGCTCGACGAAACCATGGATGGCCGCGTAGCGGGCGAGCGGCTTCACGCGATCTCCTATGTCCCGAAATGAACAGAAACTCGTCCCCACAGGATAAGCATCGAGTCGTGGGCCGAAATACAGTGGTTCCCATCACAGTGCTGGCGACGGGCGAATAAGGCGAGACCGCGGGTGATGGACCCGCCGGCAGCGACCTTTCGCTCCCACCACGCGATCGCGGACTCCGGCGCGGTACGTCACCGCCCCGGAGGCCCCGAATTCGGCACACCGATGCCGACCGCGCCCACATCCGTGCGCTCGATTGAAGAGGAGATCTGTTGTGGCACAAGCTGTTCGATTCCATGAAGTCGGCGGCCCCGAGGTCCTGCGCTGGGAGGACGTCGAGGTGGGACACCCCGGCCCCGGCGAGGTGCGGGTCCGGCACGAGGCCGTCGGGCTGAACTTCGCCGACACCTACTTCCGCACCGGCCTCTACCCGGCTCCGCTCCCCGCGGGCATGGGCGTCGAGGCGGCCGGGGTGGTCGAGGAGGTCGGCCCGGGCGTCACCGGTTTCGCGGTGGGGGACCGGGTCACCTACACCGGCAGCCCGCTCGGGGCTTACAGCACCGAACGGGTGCTGCCCGCCGAGCATCTGATCGCCCTGCCGGACGGCATCGGCTTCGATACCGCCGCGGCGATGACGATGCGTGGTCTGACCACCGCCTACCTGCTGCGCCGGATCCATCCGCTGCGCGCGGGCGACACGGTTCTGCTGCATGCCGCGGCCGGCGGCGTCGGGCTCCTGTTCGTCCAGTGGGCGAAACTGCTGGGGCTCACTGTGATCGGCACGGTCTCGACCGAGGAGAAGGCGCGGATCGCCCGTGCCCACGGGTGCGATCACGTCATCGTCTACACCCGCGAAGACGTCGCGGCAAGGGTGCGGGAGATCACCGGGGGCGCCGGCGTGCCGGTCGTCTACGACAGCATCGGCGAGACCACGTTCGACACCTCGCTGAATTCGCTGGCGCGGCGTGGACTGCTGGTGTGCTTCGGCACCGCCTCCGGTCCCATCCCACCCATCAATGCCATGCAGCTGGCGATGAAGGGCTCGCTGTTCGTCACACGTCCCGCGCTCGCCGACTACATCGCCGATCCCGCCGAGCGCGCCGAGCTGGCCGGTGAGCTGTTCGCGCATGTCGCGGCCGGCCGCATCCGCGTCGAAATCAATCAGCGCTACAAGCTTTCCGACGCCGAACAGGCCCACCGCGACCTGGAGTCCGGCCGCAGCGTCGGCTCCTCGGTCTTCACTCTCTGATCCCGGCGACACCACTGGAGGACAACGATGACAACCTTTGCCGGATCCATCACCGCGACGCCACTCACCTGTTCGATCGGTGCCGAATTGCTGGACGTGGATCTCGCGCGGGTCGCCGCCGATGATGCTCTCTTCGCCGAATTGCGCGCGCTGCTCCTCGAATACAAGGTGCTGTTCGTCCGCGATCAGAACATCAGCCGTGCCGACCATGTCGCGCTGGCGCGGCGATTCGGCCCGCTGGAGGACCACCCCGTCCTCGGCAGCGACCCGGACCACCCCGGGCTCGTGCGTATCTACAAGGATCTCGACAGCCCGCCCGAGCATTTCGAGAATTCCTTTCACTGCGACGCCACATGGCGGGAGAACCCGTCGATGGGTTCGGTCCTGCGGTGCGTGCAGGCACCGCCGGTCGGCGGTGACACCATCTGGGTGAACATGGCCGAGGCGTACCGGCGCCTGCCCGAGCGGGTGCGGACGCGGATCGAGGGCCTGCGGGCCCGGCACAGCATCGAAGCCAGTTTCGGCGCGGCGATGCCGGAGGACCGGCGGCGCGATCTCGCCCGGCGGTATCCCGATGCCGAGCACCCGGTGGTGCGCACCCATCCCGAAACCGGTGAGCGCGTGCTGTTCGTCAATTCCTTCACCACGCATCTGGTCAATTACCACACGCCGGAAAATGTGCGCTTCGGCGCGGATTACGCCCCCGGCGCCGCCGAATTGCTGCATTACCTGATGCGGCAGGCCGCGGTTCCGGAATTCCAGGTGCGCTGGCGCTGGACGGAGAACAGCTTCGCGATCTGGGACAACCGCTGCACGCAGCATTACGCCGTCCAGGATTACTGGCCCGGGGTCCGCAAGATGGAGCGCGCGGGCATCGTCGGCGACAAACCGTTCTGACTTTCCTTTCGCACACCTCACGACTGTTTCGATACCGATCGGAGAAGATCATGCATTTCCACGACGATGCGCTGTTCCCGGAAAACCAGGACAAGCTGGTCATCACCTGCGCGCCGTACGGCCCGGAATGGGAGCCCGACGACTTCCGCGAGGACCTGCCGCTGACCATGGAACAGCACATCCAGCAGGCGGTGGACTGCTACGAGGCGGGCGCGTCGGTCCTGCACATCCACGTCCGCGAGCTGGACGGCAAGGGTTCCAAGCGCCTGTCGAAGTTCAACGAACTGCTCGCCGGGCTGCGCGAGGCGGTGCCGGACATGATCCTGCAGGTCGGCGGGTCCATCTCGTTCGCGCCGGAAGGCGAAGGCGCCGACGCGAAGTGGCTCTCCGACGACACCCGGCACATGCTCGCCGAACTGGACCCGAAGCCGGACCAGGTGACCATCGCGATCAACACCAGCCAGATGAACATCGTCGAGCTGATGACCGAGGACGACATCGCGGGAACCTCGATCCAGCGTCCCGAGCTGTACGAGACCTATCGCGAGATGACGGTGCCCGCCGGCCCGGCGTGGGTCGAGGAGCATCTGCGCAGGCTGACCGCCAACGGCATCCAGCCACACTTCCAGCTCTCCAGCATTCCGCAGCTCGAGACCGTCGAACGGCTGATCCGGCGCGGCAAGTACCTTGGCCCGCTCAATCTCACCTGGGTGGGCATCGGTGGTGGGTTCGACGGCCCCAACCCCTACAACATCATGAACTTCATCCAGCGGGTGCCCGACGGCGCGTGCCTGACCCTGGAGACCTTGATGCGCAGCGTGCTTCCGGTCAACGCCATGGCCATCGCACTGGGCCTGCACCCCCGGTGCGGCAACGAGGACACCCTGTGGGGTCGCAAGGGCGAGAAGATGAAGTCGGTGGACCAGGTGCGGCAGTTGGTGCGCGTCGCCAGGGAATTGGGCCGCGAGGTCGCCGACGGCAAGCAGGCGCGCGACATCTACCGGATCGGCGAGCAGTACGCGAGCGTCGACGAGACCCTCGCCAAGCTCGGCTACGCCCCCAACCGCAGGCCCGGCCAGGTCGGTTTCACCCAGCACGCCTGAGTCGTCTGTCTATTCACCAGCTCCGGTGCGTCTCCACCGTCTCGACGCACCGGGTTCGTAGGAGCACCGATGAAGTTGCACACTACCGCCGCCGGGGCGGCCGACGACACCGTCGCCGCCTCGGTCGAGGCGAATCGGCATGCCGGACACCGTCGCCGCTATCCGTGGGTCGTCTTCGCGCTGGCCTTCGGTCTGCTGCTGGCCGACTACATGTCCAGACAGGTGCTGAGCGCCGTCTTCCCCTTCCTGAAAACCGAATGGGCACTGTCCGATTCGCAACTGGCCTCGCTCACCAGCGTGGTCGCGCTCATGGTCGGCATTCTCACCCTGCCGTTGTCGGTGCTGGCCGACCGCTGGGGGCGGGTGCGCAGCCTGGTGCTGATGGCGGTGCTGTGGAGCGCCGCGACCCTGCTGTGCGCCGTCGCGGCGAACTACGAGCAGATGCTCGCCGCTCGCTTCCTGGTCGGTGTCGGCGAGGCGGCCTACGGCAGTGTCGGGATCGCCGTCGTGCTCAGTGTTTTCGCGCCCCGGATGCACGCCGCGCTCAGTGGCGCGTTCATGGCGGGCGGTTCGTTCGGATCCGTCCTCGGTGTCGGTGTCGGTGGGGTCGTCGCCGTCCAGTTCGGGTGGCGCTGGTCGTTCGCCCTCATGGCCGCATTCGGTCTGGTGCTGGCCGCACTGTTCAGCGTGGTGGTGAGCGAGTCGAGGCTCGCCAGGAACGCGGCCGACCAGCAATCCGGCGCCGCGCCGCCCGGCACCGGTTTCCGCGCTCCGGTCTCGACGCTGTTCACCAACCCGGCGGTGGTGTGCGCCTACGTCGGCAGTGGCTTCCAGATCTTCACCGCCGCGGTGCTGCTGTCGTGGATGCCGAGTTTCTTCAACCGCAACTACGATCTGGCGCCGGACCGGGCCGGCGTGGTCGCCTCGGTGTTCGTGCTGCTCGTCGGCTCGGGGATGGTGTGCTGCGGCATGATCACCGACCGGGTCGGCCGCGACGACATGTCCAGGAAATGGTCCGCGGCGATCGTGTTCTGCACCCTCTCGCTGGTCTGCCTCGGGGTCGGCTTCGGCCTCGGCGACGGTCCGGCACAGCTGCTGCTGATCGGGATCGGCGCCTTCTTCTCCGGCGGCTCCTCCGGCCCTACCGCGGCGATGGTCGCCAATCTGACCCACACATCGGTCCGCGCGTCCGCGTTCGGCACCTTGACGCTGGCCAACAGCCTGCTGGGGCTGGCCCTGGGACCGTTCGTCGTCGGTGTGCTCGCCGACCACATCGGCCTCGGCGCCGCGCTGCGCCTGACCCCGCTGGCCTACCTGCTCGCCATAGGGGCGCTGCTGCTCGGCAGACGGGTCTACCCGGCCGGGCTGCGCGCACTGGCCGCCGTCGAACCGGCGCCCGGGCACTGAACTCGAAAGGAAGTACCGCACACCATGAAAGACACCGCTGATCACACCGTCGTGATCGTTCCGGGGCTCCGTGACCATGTGCCCGATCACTGGCAGACGCTGCTCGCCGAACGCCTGGACCGGGTCCGTACGGTCCCGCCGCTCGAGCGCGACAAGCTCAGCCTCGCCGCTCGCGTCGCCGCGCTCGACGCGGTCGTCACCGCGATCGACGGCCCCGTCGTGCTGGTCGCGCACAGTGCCGGTGTGCTGATCGCCGTGCACTGGGCGCAGGAGCACCGGCGACCGGTGCGGGCAGCGCTGCTGGCCACCCCGGCCGACCTGGAATCCGCTCTCCCGGACGGGTATCCGACCGCCGAGGAACTGGCGGCGGGCGGCTGGAATCCGATCCCACGGGCGCGGCTGCCCTTCCCGAGCGTCGTCGCGGCGTCCACCAACGACCCGCTCGCGTCGTCCCGCCGGGTGGCGGGCATGGCTGAGGCCTGGGGCAGCCGCCTGGTGGATCTCGGCGATGTCGGTCACCTCAACCCGGCTTCCGGCTACGGCGAGTGGCCACGGGCGCAGGAACTGCTCAGTGAGCTGATCGCCTCGACCGCGCCCGATACGGCGGCCGCGCGATGAGCGAAGTCGTCGCCTCGGCGGCAGCGGCGGTGGCCGACATCGCCTCCGGTTCCCGGGTGGCGGTCGGCGGATTCGGGGTGTGCGGCATCCCCGACGCGCTCATCGAGGCATTGGCGGCCAGTGCCGTCACCGACCTGGAGATCATCTCCAACAACTGCGGCACCGATCGGATCGGGCTGGGAATCCTGTTGCGGAACAAACAGATACGCCGCGTGATCGCCTCGTATGTCGGGGAGAACGCGGAGTTCGCCCGGCAGTATCTGGCCGGCGAGATCGAAGTGGAACTGACGCCGCAGGGCACCCTCGCCGAAAAGCTCCGGGCAGGCGGCGCCGGCCTGCCCGCCTTCTTCACCCCCGCCGGCGTCGGTACGCCCGTTGCCGACGGCGGCCTGCCCTGGCGGTACGCGCCCGACGGCTCGGTCGCGATCTCGTCACCGCCCAAGGAGGTGCGCACGTTCGGCGGCTGGGGCGAGCGGCGGTACGTGCTCGAGGAGGCGATCACCGCCGACTACGCCCTGGTGCACGCTCTCGTCGGGGACACCGACGGCAACCTCGTCTTCGACAAGGCGGCCCGCAATTTCAATCCCGACGTCGCGACGGCAGGCCGGGTCTGCATCGCGCAGGTGGAACATCTCGTTCCCGCGGGCGAGATCGACCCGGACCAGGTCCACCTGCCGGGCATCTTCGTCGACCGCATCGTGCACACCGGCGTGCAGACCAAGCACATCGAGAAGCGCACCGTCGCCAAGGAGGACTGATATGGCCACTACCGCAACAGTTCTCGGCTGGTCGCGCACCGAGATGGCGGCCAGGGCCGCCCGCGAGCTGCGGTCGGGAGAGTACGTCAATCTCGGTATCGGATTGCCGACGCTGATCCCCAACCATCTGCCGGTGGGTGTGCGGGTCACCCTGCACTCGGAGAACGGCATCCTCGGCACCGGGCCGTACCCGGACGCGGCGGAGGTCGACGCCGATCTGATCAACGCGGGCAAGGAAACCGTCACGGTGCTCGCCGGGGCTTCGTTCTTCGGCTCCGCGACCAGCTTCGGGATGATCCGCGGCGGCCACATCGACACCGCCGTCCTCGGTGGCATGCAGGTCTCGGCGGCCGGCGACCTGGCCAACTGGATGGTCCCGGGGCACATGGTCAAGGGCATGGGCGGGGCGATGGATCTGGTCCACGGTGCTCGCCGGGTGATCGTGCTCATGGAGCACACCGACAAGAGTGGCAGACCGAAGATCGTGCCGCGCTGCACACTTCCGCTGACCGGTGAGCGGGTCGTCCACCGGATCATCACCGACCTCGCCGTCATCGACGTCCTTCCGCGCGGACTGGCGCTGCGGGAATGCGCGCCCGGCGTCACCGAAGCCGCGGTCAGAGCCGCGACCGCCGCCCCGCTGATAGCCGCGCTCGATCGAGTTCACCACTGATCCGCCGCTGACCGCCGGCGACAAGATCCTCGAACGCGATCTCGCCCAGCGTAATCCGGCCACCGTCTCGGCCGGACAGCGCGCGCACGGACCGTCGATGTCATCGACCGCGGGGCCTCACCACCCACGGTCGCTCCTACCGAAAGCACGAGCACCTCGAATCATGTTGCAGCCCCCTGCGTCCGACCTGTCGAGCCGAACGCCCGCGCCGGCCGAACCGGCACCTCTCTCGCGTGCGATGCGCGCGCGTCGATGGAGCGGCGAGTACACGCCCGGGTTGCTGCTCGCCGCCGCTGCCGTCACCGCCATCCTGTTGCTGACCAGGCGATACTCCGCCATCAGCCCGCTGCTGGCCGCGATCTTGGTGGGGGCGATCGCCGCGAATGTCGTCGATATCCCGCAACGTCTGCGGCCCGGCCTGCAGTTCTGCGCCAAGCGGCTGCTCCGGGTCGGCGTCGCGCTGCTGGGCGTGCAGGTGACCTTCACCGACATCCTCGGACTCGGCCCGGCGACCCTGCTCGCCGTACTCGTCGTGGTGGTCGGGGGGATCGGCGGCACCATGGTGCTCGGCCGCATGCTCGGCATCGGATGGACCCAGCGTCTGCTGATCGCCTGTGGGTTCTCCATCTGTGGCGCGGCCGCCGCCGACGGCGTCGTGGACGCCGACGAGGAAGAAGTGCTGACCTCGATCGCGCTGGTGGTGGTGTTCGGGACGCTGCTGATCGCGATCCTGCCGCCCGCGGCGCACGTCCTCGGGCTCGACGCGGTGACCAGCGGGGTGTGGGCGGGAGCCGCCGTCCACGAGGTCGCCCAGGTGGTGGCCGTCGGCGGGGCACTCGGCGGGACCGCTCTCACCGTCGCGGTGGTGGTCAAGCTCGCCCGCGTCGTCCTGCTCGCCCCGGTGCTGGCCGCCGTCAGCTGGCACGTCCGGCGCAGCCGGACCGACGAATCGGTGGGTGCGGGCCACCGGCCGCCGCTGGTTCCGCTCTTCGTGCTGGCCTTCCTGGCCTGCGCCGCGGTGCGCTCGACCGGCGTGGTCCCGGCGGGGGTGCTGGCGGTGGCCCGCGAAGGGCAGACCCTGCTGCTCACCGCGGCCATGTTCGCGCTCGGCACGGGTGTGAAGCTGCGGTCGCTGGCACGGGTCGGGCCCCGCCCGATCCTGCTGGCCACCGGATCGACCGTGTGGGTGAGCTCGCTGGCACTGGCAGGCGCGCTGATCGCGACCCACTGAACGGTGCCGGGCGAGCTCGGCCACGCGCCGTTCCCGGCGTTCGCGCACCGCCGGTGCGGTCCCGGCCTCGTGATCGCGTGCGGGCACTTGTCGGGTCGGCGTTCTTGCTGCCCGAACCGGATGTCTATGAGCCCGTCCGCCGACATGCGGTCCAGTTCGCGAGACGACGGGTCTGACACGATGGCGGGGTGATCGAGGCACTGCGCACCGCGCGCGACAAGGCACAGCGGTTGCCGGGTGCTGTCTGGTACCTGGCGGTCGGTGGTGTCACCGCGCTGCTCGCGTTGTTCGCGGTGGTCGGGCTGCTGATCGTCGGCGCGTTCTGCCTGATCGGGGTCGGGATACCGGCGCTGCCCGAGGCGGTTCGGCTGGTGCGGCCGTTGGTGTCGTTCGAGCGGCGCAGGGCGGCGGGGTTTCTGGGGGAGCGGGCGGTGCGGGCGTATCAGCCGTTCACCGGTGGCTTGCGGCAGCGGGTCGCGACCGTCTTCACCGATCCGGCGAACCGCCGGGACTTCGGCTGGCTGGTCGCCCACGCGCTGACCGGCATCTACCTCGCGGTGTTCGCCGTCGCGCTGCCGCTGAGCACCCTGACTCAGCTGGCGATCCCGGCGTTCTGGCAGCTGATGCCGCCGGGACAGGAGTTCGCCGGCTTCGGTTTCGCCGTGGACTCCTGGCCGAAGGCGATCCTGAGCTGCTCGCTCGCGATCCCGCTGGCCCTGGTGACCCTGCAGCTTCCGGTGGCCGCGCGCTGGCAGGCGCTGGCCACCAGAGCGATGCTGAAACCGACCGAGGACGCCCTGCTCGCCGACCGGGTCGCGGCCCTCACCGCCACCAGGGCCGCCGCGCTCGACGCGCACGGCGCCGAACTGCGCCGGATCGAGCGTGACCTGCACGACGGCGCGCAGGCCCGGCTCGCGGCGGTGATCATGCAGCTCGGAATGGCCGACCAGCTGCGCGACCAGGACCCGGACACCGCCCGAGATCTGGTGCGCAAGGCACAGGACACCGCGACGGCCGCGCTCGCCGAGCTGCGCGATGTGGTGCGCAACGTCTATCCGCCGGTGCTCGCCGATCGTGGCCTTGTCAGTGCCGTTTCGGCAGTTGCCGCCCGCAATCCCATCCCGTGCGTGCTCGATCTCGGCGAGGTGGGCAGACTTCCCGCCGCCGTGGAGGCGGCCGCGTACTTCGTCATCACCGAGGCGCTCACCAACGCCACCAAGCACTCCGGCGCCACGGGCATCTCCCTTGTGCTCGGCGGTCCGCCCGAGCTGCTGACGATCGAGATCAGCGACGACGGGGTCGGGGGCGCCGTGGAGATCTACGACGGCGGGCTGGCCGGCATCCGGCGCAGGGCCGAGGCGCTCGACGGCCGGATGGTGCTGACCAGCCCGCCCGGTGGCCCTACTGTGGTGCGGGTGGAGTTGCCGTGCGGATCATGATCGCCGAGGACGATGCTCTGTTGCGGGAGGGCTTGGTCCTGCTGTTGAGCACGGCAGGCATCGAGGTGGTCGCCGCCGCGGACAATGCCGACGACTTCCTCGCCGCCGTGGCCGCGGACCGCCCGGACGCGGTCGTCGTCGATGTGCGCCTGCCGCCGACCTTCACCGACGACGGGTTGCGCGCGGCCGTCAGGGCGCGCGAACTGCACCCCGGACTGCCCGTGCTGGTGCTGTCGTCCTGGGTCGAGGACAGCTACGCCGCGGAACTGCTCGGTGACGGCATGGGCGGCGTCGGCTACCTCCTCAAGGAGCGGGTCGGCAAGGTGGACCGCTTTCTCGATTCGCTGCGCCGGGTCGCGGCGGGCGGCACCGCCATGGATCCCGAGGTGATCTCGCAACTGCTGGTGCGGCGCAAGGCCGACGACCCGATGGCCGCGCTCACCGCTCGCGAGCGCGAGGTGCTCGCGCTGATGGCGGAGGGGCACAACAACGCGACCATCGCCGAGCGCCTCGTGGTCAGCGAAGGCGCTGTGCACAAACACATCCGGAGCATTTTCGCCAAGCTCGGTCTCGCGGCCGACGAGGTGGGGCACCGCCGGGTGCTGGCCGTCCTCGCCTACTTGAACGCGTGAAGCCCTGAGCCCGTAGGGGCTCAGGGCCGCACTCCGCCCGGTCAGTCGGCTCGGCAGGTCAGGTCGTCGGCGGGCAGTGTGCCGTCGCGGAAGTAGGTGTTCACCGCCGAGTACACGCACGAGTTCGGGTAGCGCCCGAAGATCCAGTGGATCGGCACATCCTGGAGCGTGACCATGCGCGAGGCGCTCAGGTCGCCGTGCAGGGCGACCGCTCCGTCGTAAGCGGTCCTGGTGTCACCGGTGGACTGCACGATCAGGGCGGGCACCTGGTTGCGCACCACCGTGGCCGGTTCGGCTGGCTCAGCCCAGAACGCGCACGGCGTGATGTTGTTCGCGAACCCGGCGAACACCGGCTGCGTGGCTCTGGCAGCGTCGATATTGCGCTGGTAAAAGGACGGATCCCGGGGCGCGGCGACGTCACCGCACATGATCGCCATCTGTGCCGAATTGTCGTTCGGCCGGGCTTTCAGCGCGAATCCGAGTGTGGCGTCGAGTGTTTCGTCGGGTTGGGTGGGTTCGCCCGCCGCCGCGTCGGCGATGGTGCGGAGCTGACCCGCGAGCATCCCGTACTGCTCCGGGCTGTCGAGCCCGACGAACAGCACCACCGGCAGCCAGTGTTCGTCGATCTCGTACTCGCCCACCTGGATCGGCGTGATCGCGGCCTGTTCGATCAGATCCTCGACAGCGGCGCGAACCTGGGACCGGCTCGTCCCGAAGTGGTATTCCCCGTCGCGCGCGGCGACCCATTCCGCCCACAGGTCGAGCGCGGCCTCGTTGGCCGGGCCCATCGCCCGCATCATCTCGACCGTGCCGTAGGCGTCCGGGTCGGCCGCGCTGTCGAGCACCATCCGGTCACTGCGTTCGGGGAACATCTGCGTGTACACCGCGCCGAGGTAGGTGCCGTACGAGGTGCCGAAGTAGCTGATCTTCTCGGCGCCGAGCACGTCGCGGATGAGGTCCATGTCCCGCGAGGTGTTGCGAGTGGTGATGTGCGGCAGCCGATCTCCTTCGGTAGCCGCGCAACGGTCGGCCAGATCGCGATGTGTCGCCACCGATTCCGCGAAACCGTTCGCGTCGAGGCCCGCCGAATGCAACCCGAAGCCCATCGGCCACCGGCAGTCGACGGCCGAGGAGCGCCCGACTCCACGCGGATCCATACCGATCAGGTCGTAGCGAGCCCGCACCTCCGGCGTCATCGCCTTGCCGACATCCACCATGAAGTCGAGCCCCTCGCCGCCGGGCCCGCCCGAGTTCGACAGCATGACGCCACGCTGCGGGTCGGTACCCGCGATCCGGGAGATCGCCACCGTGAGTGTGGCGCCCGCCGGGTCCGCGTAGTTCACCGGCACGGTGACGTCGGCGCACTGTGCCCCGGCATCATCCAATTTCGGTACACCGCAGGCTTTCCAGTCCAACTGCTGACCGGTGAGCCGGTCGGGGATCGCGGTGTCCGGTTTCGCCCCGGCCTCGGGGCCGGCGCAGCCGATCAGGCCGGCGCAGACCGCCAGGGCGGTCGCCGTGGCCGCCAAAGTTTTCACGCGTTTCATTGAGTCTCCTCGGAAAGTGTTCGGCCGCAGCCTGTTCGGGGGCGGTGGGACCACGTGGTCACGAGACGCACAGGGCGGCATCCAGCAGCTTCTCGACCGCGTCGGCCTGCGCCTCGGTGCCCGGCAGCTGGTTGACCGTCACGGTCACCGCGGTGCCCTCGGCCGTCACCGCGTTGCGCGTCGCGAAGCCGACGATGCTGCCGCCGTGCCCCCATACCTGCGCGCCGCACGATGTGGTCCGCTGGACCAGAGCCAGGCCGTACCCCGCGCCAGGCATGCGGTCGAACGGCACGGTGCGCTGCATCTCGGCCAATTGCGCTGCCGGCAAAAGCTCTCCAGACAGGAGGGCGATGAAGAACCGGTTCAGGTCGGTCGCGGTGGCCACCATGTCGCCGGCGGTTGCGGCCCACGACGGGTCGAAATCAGTGAAATCGACCGGCCCGCCGTCGATCTGGTGATACCCACGGGTGTGCGGGCCACGGAGACCGGTTTCGTGGGCTGCGGGCACATAGGTGTCGCGCAGGCCGAGCGGCTCGGAGATCCGGCGCCGGATCTCGTCGGCGACCGCATTGCCCGTCACCCGCTCGATCAGCAGACCGGCCAGCAGGTAATTGGTGTTCGTATACACGGATTTCGCACCCGGCTCGAACTGCGGCGGCGTCGTCATCGCCCGGCGGACCAGGTCGGCCATCTCGAAGTGCTGCCACCGTAGCGCTTCGTCGTCCGGGTCGAGCTGTTCGGAGTTCTGCGTAGTGATGCCCGGACCGGAGCCGACATAGTCCGGCACTCCGCTGGTGTGCTGCAACACCTGCCGCACCGTGATCCGGTTGCCGTCGTTGCCGTTGCCGGCCACCACACCGGGCAGGTAGCGCTCGATCGGTGCGTCCAGGTCGACCCGGCCCTCGGCGACCAGCTGCATGATCACCGTCGCCACGAAGGTCTTGGTGTTGCTGCCGATCCGGACGCGCGCGTCGTCCGGGAACGGCGCGCGCGTGCCGAGATCGCCGACTCCCGCGGTGAACGTGCGATGGCCGGCGGGGCCGTCGATCACCACCTGCACACCGGGGAACCCCTGGCCCATCACCGTGTCCATCGCGGTGGCCACGGCGGGCGGCGGCGTCTTCGCCTCGTTCGGCGCGCCCACCGACGTCTCACCGCACGCCGCCGCGGCGAGCACCGCGCCGGTCACGACGACCGAGAGAATCGCTCTACCGGAGTTACGCCGAAATGGGTTCATGAGCAGTGTCTTCCTCCTGTTCGAGTCGCGGAAGCCAGTGCGTTCCCGACGATTCGAGCCTAGGAATCCGCAGGTCGCGCGCCCATGCCGCGCGCACCCGAAAACCGGGTAGCGCCTGCCGGGGTCCTGTGGTGGTGCCAGCACCACCACACCGGTGAACGTCACGGCCCGAACGGCACACCAGCTCTGCCCAGCAGCTCGCCCACGGACGGGGTGCCGCGCGAAACCTTCGACGATCCCGGCACTTGAACTCATCTTGGTCTGTTGCTAAATAATATCTGTGCCGAATGGCAGAGATAATCTGAAGGATATCCGCTGGTTTCGATCAGCCCGGTAGCGACGAGGAGATGATGATGACCGCTTTACCGACCGCCGCCCAGGCCGACCGCGCCGGCCAGGAGACCTTCGTCTTCGACGCCGACCGCGAGTCTGGCCTCGATGTGACCGCGGTGCACGACGGTGAGTCCGCGCACGGTCTCGCCGCCGCTGATGTGTCCGACCGTATCGACCAAGCATGGAGTGTTCCCTGTGCCGACGACGACCTCTCCTGCCTCGCCTACTGACCCGCACCGCCACGGCGGTACCGAATCCGTCGCCTGGCAGCCCGGCCGGGTCGACTGGTTCGACGCCGCAAAGGGATTCGGGTTCCTGACGCCCGACCACGGTGGGCCCGCGGTGTTCTGCGACTACACCGCCATCGACACGCCCGGCTACAAGACCCTCCGTGCCGGGCAGCGCGTGGTTTTCACCGCGACCGACACCGGCCGCGGACCCGAAGCCGTCCGAATCCTGACCTACGACGAATCCGTCATCGACGCCTCGTCGGCTCGGCTGCCGAAGGCAAGCAGGCGCTCGTCGGCACACCGGACCCGACGAGCACTGGCTGCCTGACCCGCCCGCTGCCGCGACCAAGGTGATCGTCCCGCCGGCAGCCGCCTGACCCGGCCGGATCCGAAACTCATACCCAAGGATGGAGCAGTGACCGAATCCGATCCCGCGCACGCGGGCCACGACGAAGGGCGGTTCGCGCGCGCCTACCGGCCCGCGCATGTCGGGACGTTCACCTTCTGGTTCACCACCGGCCGCTGGGAATGGTCGCCGGAGGTCTACCGGATGCACGGCTACGCCCCCGGCGAGATCGAGCCGACCACCGAGCTGCTGCTCTCCCACAAACACCCCGACGACCGCGATGTCGTCGCCGGCCTGATCGACCGCGCCGTCACCGAAGGCGCCCCCTTCTCGAGCAGGCACCGCTTCCTCGACACCGCCGGTCGCGTGCACACGGTGATGGTCCTCGCCGATCGTGTTCTCAACGACCACGGCGAACCGGTGGCCACCACCGGCTACTACCTGGACCTGTCCGACACCGTCGACGCGGCGGCCGCGACCGCCGCCGGCGAGGCGGTCGACGAGGCGATGAGCGGCGTCGTCGCCGCGCGTGCGGTGATCGAGCAGGCCAAGGGCGTGCTGATGCGCATGTACCGTATCGACGCCGACCAGGCCTTCAAGGTGCTGGTGTGGCGATCCCAGGAAGCCAACATCAAACTCCGCGACATCGCCGCCCAGATGATCGCGGACCTGAAACTGGTCCCACCCCCGCCGCCGGAGACATTGACCGCCTTCGACCACCTGCTGTTGACCAGCCACGAACGCATCGACCCCGACCGCGGCCCCTGAACGCGCCACCTCCCGGCCGAGACCCGCGATGACCCGCCGCGCCTCCTCGGCCGTCGACTTCCGGACCCGGAGATCGATCCTGTTCCGGAAGTAGCACCACCGCGGCGCCGGAGTCATCCTGTGGGTCGACGCCGCCGTGTGCCCGGCGACCTAGGGTGTGTCCATGCTGGACGAACGCCTGGTGCGATGGTGGGCGTGCCACCCTGTACGGGCCGACGCGGTGCTGGTGTCGGTCCTGGTCGTGATGTGCGCGGGCGTCGGTCTGCTGGTGGGCGCCGACCTCGACTACTACGTGTTCTCGGTGGCGCTGCTCGGCCCGCTCGCGGTGCGCCGCCGGTGGCCCGAGGCGTCGGCGGCGGTCGTCGCCGTGGTGGCCCTCGCGCAGTGGGCGAGTGTGCGCGCCACCACCGGCGCGTTGCCCGCCGATGTCGCGGTGCCGCTGGCGATCTACACCCTCGCGGCCCACGGCGCGCGGTGGGCAGGACGCGCCGGTCTGTTCGCGGGTCTGCTCGGGGCGGTGCTCGGGGGCTGGAGCTGGCCGCAACTGCCGATGCCCGCGCTCGCGCATGTCCTGGTGGGCGTGGCACTGGCCGCGATCGTGGTCGCGGCCTGGCTCGCCGGGTCATGGCAGCGGTCCCGGCGCAGGGAAATCGCGGCGCTGACCAGGCACGCGGTGCTGGAAGAACGCACCCGCATCGCCCGCGACCTGCACGACATCCTCGCCCACTCGCTGGCGGTGGTCATCGCCCAGGCCGACGGCGGCCGCTACGCCGCACGCACCGAACCACGCCGGGCGATCGAGGCACTGGCCGCGATCGGTGATCAGGGACGAGCCGCGCTCGCCGAAACCCGCCGCGCCATCGGAGTCCTGCGCGAAGAGCCGAACGCCGACCCCGATCCGGCCCCCGCGCGCGGTGTCGCGGACCTGTCCACCCTCGCCGACGACCTGCGCGCCGCGGGCTTGCCGGTCGACCTGACCATCGACCTCGCCGGTCCGCCACTGGATGCCGGGCTCGGCCTGCTCGTCTACCGCATCGTGCAGGAGGGACTGACCAACGTGGCCAAACACGCGGGACCCGGTGCGCGCGCGGAGGTCTCGGTCCGCGGCGAACGGTCGCGCTTGCACATCGATGTCGCCGACGACGGTCGCGCGGACGGGCACGGCACCCGTCCTGGTTTCGGGTTGATCGGCATGCGGGAGCGGGTCGGCGCCTACGGCGGAAGCGTGGAACTGCGCAGCCGCGCGCACGGCGGGCATCGGCTCGCCGTGACCGTCCCCCTCGGGCGCCGATCGTGATCACCGTGCTGCTGGTCGAGGACCAGGTCCTGGTGCGCGCGGGCTTCCGGATGGTGGTGGACTCGCAACCCGACATGCGGGTGATCGGCGAAGCGGGCGACGGCGAGACCGCGGTGGACGCGGCGGCCGGACTCACCCCGGACGTGGTCGTGATGGACATCCGGATGCCCGGCGTCGACGGCGTCGAGGCCACCCGCCGGATCATGGCGGCGCCGGACCCACCCCGGGTGCTCGTGCTCACGACCTACGACCTCGACGACTACGCGACGGCCGCCGTGCGCGCCGGGGCCAGCGGCTTCCTGCTCAAAGACGCACCGGCCGAACACTTCTTGGCCGCCATTCGTTCGGTGCACGCGGGCGACGCCGTACTGGCTCCCTCGACCACCCGCCGGTTGCTGCACCTGCTCGCCCCCGCCGTCGACCCCACGGCCCGCGAGCTGGTGTCCACGCTGACCCGCCGTGAGGCCGAGGTGCTGCGGATCCTGGCCACCGGAGCGTCGAATGCCGAGATCGCCGTGGCCCTCGGAATGGGGGAGGGCACGGTGAAAACCCATGTCCGCCACATCCTGGCCAAGCTGTCCGCCCGCGATCGGGTGCGGGCGGTCATCGTGGCGCACGAGGCCGGGCTCACCGGGCTCGGCTAGTCCTCGTCACGCGCGCAGGTGATGCCGGAGGCGGGCAGCGCGCCGTCCAGGAGATAGGCGTTCACCGCCGAGTCCACACAGGCCGAACGATCGAAGAGGTACACGCCGTGCCGAAACGCCTGCCGCAGCGTGACGGAACGAGCGGCGGGCATGGCCGCGGCGAGCGCGTGCAGACCCGCCGCGGGCGCCACCGGATCGCCCTCGGCGCCGACGAGCAGGGCGGGCGTGTCGTTCGCGATCACGGTCGCGGGTTCGGCGGGTGGGACCGGCCAGAACACGCACGGGCCGGGGTGCCTGGCGAGAGCACCGAACAGGGGCTCCGCGTCACGATGGTCCGCGATGTCGACGCCGTAGTCGGCGGCGGGCCTGGCCGCGCGGTCGGCGCACTGATTGGCCACGGTGGCACTGAAACCGAACTCGGGCGTCACCTCGGTGTCGGCGTAGAGCGCGAGTTTGGCGGCCAGGGCGGGTGGCGGGTCGATCGGCAGGCCCTCGGCCGCGTCGGACAGCGCCCGGACCTGGTCGGTGAAGGCGGTGTAGGCCTCGGTGGAATCGTCCACGGTGAGCAGCAGTCCGGGCACGAGGTCGGCGGTGATCGTGATTCCGCCGAGGACGATCGGCTCGACCGCGACCCGCGCGATCAGCGCGTCGACGACGCCGAGCACGGCAGCCGTGGTCGCGCCGAGTCCCAGGTCGGCGTTCCGCTCGGCGGCCCAGCGCGCCCAGTCCGCCAGCGCCGCGGCATCGGCAGCGGCGGTGTGGCGGGTGAGGTCGGGTCCGGCGGCACCCGGATCGAGCGGGCTGTCGAGGACCATCCGGTCGACGCGGTCGCCGAACAGTTGTGCGTAGACAGCGCCCAGGTAGGTGCCCCACGACCAACCCAGATACGACAGCGACGACTCCCCGAGCAGGGTCCGCAACAGGTCGAGGTCGTGGGCGGCGGCGCGGGTCGAGGCGTGCGGCAGCAGGTGACGCCAGGGGGCGCAGCGGTCGGCGAGGTCGCGGGCGGTGTTGAGCGCGCGTTCGACACCGGCGCCGTCGGTCGGCGCCGCCTGCGCGAGTCCGAGGTATTCGCCGGTCGGCCAGCCACATTCGAGCGGTGAGCTCGCGCCGAAGAAGCGCGGGTCCATGCCGACCAGGTCGTAGCGTTCGGCCAGCTCCGGGGCCGCGGCATGGCCGCCCTCGGGACCGTCGAGCAGCAGCGACACCCCGTCACGGGACGGTCCGGGGCCGCCGGTCTCCACGACGAGCGTCCCGAGCCGACGGGCGGGATCGCTCGCGGGCCTGCGCGCCACGGCGACCGTGAGCGTCGCCCCGGCGGGGTCCGAATAGTCCACGGGCACTCGGAATTCACCGCACCGGGCGCCGACCGCGGCCAGCCGGGCGCCCACCGGGTCGCCGTCCCCGACGGCGCAGTCGTGCCAGGCGATGCGTTGGTCGCCGATCGTCGTCGGAAGGCCGGACGACTGCTGCTCCACCGGTGCGCACGCGAGCGACGCCGCTCCGCACAGCACCACCGCCGCTGCCGCCGACCCGAGCTCATATCTGGAGAAAGTCACAGGTAGACCGTATTTTCCGGCCCGGCGCCGGGTCTTCTACCGGTGGAACGAGATCCGCGGGGACGGGCCTCGCCCGCAAGGGAGAGCAACGCTCGTCCCGGCTGGTGATGTCCGGCACCTCCGACCGGAAAACGGGTTCGGGGCGCCCGCTGGGGCACCCCGAACCCGCTGCTTCGGAATGTGATTACTTGCCGAAGGCCTTCTTCACCTTGTCCGCGGCGTCGCCGACCGCGTCCTTGACATCCTCGACCGCGCCCTTGATGGCCGACTCGGCCTGATCGGCCTTGCCCTCGGCACGCAACTCGTCGTCACCGGTGGCGGCACCGGCCGCCTCCTTGGCCTTGCCGCCGAGTTCGTCGGCCTTGTTGCTGATCTTGTCGCTCAGAGACATCGGAACCGTCCTTCGAGTTGATTGCGTCGCTGTGTACCGACGTACTGGATGGACACCTCACAACTCGGGATCGCACGCGCACCGGACCGAGACGCTGCTCACACCAGCCGGTCAAACCATCACTGGCCGGGTTCCCAGACCGCAGGCCAGTCGCGTCCACGGAACGCCGCGTCGACACCTCCGTCGACGAACACCACCGACCCGACGAAATAGCTGGACTCCGGCCCGAGCAGGAAGGCGACGAGGGCCGCGACTTCCCGCGCGGTGCCGCCCCGCCCGGCCGGCACCGTGGCCAGGAACCCCTCCATAGCCGCCCCGATGAGCGGGTCCTTGCGGCCCTCCTGCGTCATCGGGGTGTCGATGATGCCCGGTGCGACCGCGTTGAGGCGGATCCCGTCCTTGATGTAGCTCGCCGACCGCGTCCGCGCGTAGTAGGCCAGCGCCGCCTTGGTCGCGGGATAGGCCTGGATGGCCGCCATCTCACCGAACGACGCGGCGATCTCGTTCGCTTTCGCCTCATCGTGCTCGAGGCAGGCGTCGGCGAGCGCGACAGGCCAATGCGGTTGTGTGGTCGTCGAATTCGAGCTGACCAACACGACGGAGGGATTCTCGCCCGCGGCGAGCAACGGCCGGAGACCTTCCAGGAGGTCGATGGCGCCGAAGTAGTTCACCCCGATCATCCGCGCGGCAGACCTGCCGGTGGCGGCGGCGAGACCGGCGAAGGGAACGAACCCGTCGAGGCTGCCGTCGAGCAGCGAGGTGGCCTGGGACACCGCCTCGGCCCGCCCCGCCGCGGTGCTCAGATCGACGGTGATGTCGGCGTCGTGAAGGTCGACACCGAGCACGCGGTGACCGTCGGCCTCCAAGCGTTCCTTGGTGGCGGCGCCGATGCCGGACGCTGCTCCGGTGATGACATAGGTGCTCAACGGCTTCCTCTCGGAGGCGGGGTCGGAAACGAAGCCCAGGCTATCGGCGTGCACCCGCATCACCCGTGATTCCTCCCACTGGGAGGGAGAAGTCGCCCGGCCGCCCGGCCACCGTCAAGGTCACCGACCCCACCACCCGCCACGCCGCCGCGCGTGAGTTCGGCTCATCCGGCCATCGCGCCGGTGACGCGTCGGCCAGTTCGGCGCGCGTCGCGCCGTCAAGTTCCGGCGAGCGAGAATGACGAGGTCGACGAGGAGCTCACGCTGCAAGCCGACCTCGAGCCGGAGGAGGACATAGAGCTAGAACGTCGAGGGTCACCGATGCGTGACCTGCCCCAACTCCCGCCGCCAGTTGACTGCGTTGTGAGCGCAAGTTCGTGTTCTCCGCTATCGCAGGCCGCAGTGTTGCGCATTTCCATCAACACGTGTTCGTCCGACCGGTGGGTACTCCTGAAGGCGTCGTATGGAACGACGTTGACAGCTGGATTGGTCGTCCTGTCGTGACGACCGTCGAGCTCAACGCCCTCGATCCCCGCACCGAGACCGTCGACGATGTCGAGTTCGGCGGCGGGTCGCGCGATCGGTCAGTTGCCCTCGCGTGCCGCGATGCCGAAACGGTTGCGGTACTGCGACGGCGTGACCCCCGTGGATCGCTGAAAAAGCCGCCGGAAGTTCGACACATCGAGGTAGCCGACGCTGCGCGAGATCCGCGCGACCGGCTCGTTGGTCAGCTCCAGTGCCTCACGGGCCTTCGCGATGCGCGCCGCCTGAACGTACTCCGTCGTCGTCAGGCCCGTGGCTTCTTTGAACCGTCGCTGCAAGGTGCGCGGGTGCATGGCCACGGCCTGGGCGAGGTGCTTGACGGAGTGGGGTTCCTCGAGGCCGGCGTGCAGCTGGGCCTGCACCTGGCGAATCTCGGCGTCGCCGTGCTCGAGCCGAGGCGTGAACTCTTGATAGAGGGACTGCCGTCGGCGAGGCGGGTCGGCAAGGACGAAGCGCGCCGTGTGCAGCATGACACTGGGACCGAGCATCCGGTCGACCAGCGTCAGTCCCAGGTCGACCCAAGCCAGAATCCCCGCAGCCGTCACGATGTCGAGATCGTCGATCACCATGCGTGAGGCGTCCACCCGAACGTTCGGGTGTCGTCGCGCCAGCTCGTCGGCGAACGCCCAGTGGGTCGTCGCGTCTCGCGAGTCGAGCAGACCGGTCTCGGCGAGCACGAAGACACCGGCGCACACAGCACACAGAGTGGCGCCCCCGGACCGGAGGCCGACAAGCCAGTCGGTGAGCTCCCCGACCGGCGTCATCAGCTCGGGTACGACGAGGCTGGGCGGAATGATGACGTGGCTGAGGCGATGCGCGAGCTCGGGATGGGTATCCGACGAGCAGACCATGACGGGCCCTTCGTCGGAGGCCGACACGGCCCAGGTGCTGACCCGGATCACGCTCGGCGGATCGGCCGACGCGACGGCATATTCACTGGCGACGCGGAAGATGTCGCGGAGGCCGTGGATCGCCGAGACCTGGCATTCGTCGTACTCCAGCAGGCCGACCTCACCGACCACCCGGGCTCCGGTCGCGTCGACGTGTGGACCGGTGGCCCTCGGGCTCATCTCGCCTCCTCGGATTCCGTGGCCGATCCGACCGTGGGCGACAGACCCTGCCGAGGCTGCCGTCCACGGCCTTGCCGGTGTCATTCTTGGTGGAGTGCCTTGCGCAATGCGTCGATGGACAGCTTCCGAGCGACGTTGGTGGCCGGGGTGTCCCGCAGGCTGTCCAGCAGCATGAAGTCGTGGACGGTCCCGCTGATGCGGACGCCTGTCACCTCGACGCCGGCCTCGCGGAGCTTGTTCGCATAGAGTTCGCCCCCATCGCGCAAGACATCAGCCTCCGCGGTGATGACGAGGGCGGGCGGCAGACCCGCGAGGTCCTCGAGCGTTGCGCGCAGGGGGGAGGCGTACTTCTCCTCGCGCTTGTTCTCGTCGGTCGTGTAAGCGTCCCAGAACCATTTCATCCCGTCGCGGGTGAGGTAGTAGTGCTCAGCGAACTGGTGGTAGGACTGGGTGTCGAAGTCCGGCCCCGTCACGGGGTAGAGCAGGATCTGCGCTTCGAGCGCGAGCCCGCCGCGGTCCTTGTTCATCTGCGCGAAGACCGCCGACATGCACCCGCCGACGGACTCGCCGGCGACGGCGACGCGGGAAGTGTCGAGGCCGTGGTCGGCACCGTTCGCCTGCAACCACTGGCCGACGGCGTAGTTCTGCTCGACCTGCGTGGGATACCCCTTCTCCGGCGCCCAGTCGTAGACGGGAAAGACGCCGGCGGCACCAGCCCCGACGGCGAGTTCGCGGAAGAGGCGGTCGTGGGTCTTGTCGTCGCCGAAGACCCAGCCTGCACCGTGGATGTAGAACACCACCGGCAGCGGGCCGGTGGCGCCCTTGGGCTTGATGATGCGGGTACGGACGATGCCCCATTCGCCGGCGTCGACGTCGACCCACTCCTCGTCGACATCGGGGCGTTCGACGCCCTCGCCGCTCTGCAAGTCGCTGAGGATCTTGCGCCCCTGCTCGGGCGGAAGCTCGTAGATGCGCGGGTGCGGGTCGGTGTCCTCGGTGAGCTTCTTGGCCTCGGGCTCCAGGTACGGCGTGGTGGGGGCCGGAAGGTCAGTCATCAGAAGTCCTTTCCTCGGATGCTGGTCGTTTGCTCTGTCGACGCTACTGGCAGTCCGAGACCGCGCACAGTGCCGCGAACGACTCCTTTGAAGGTGATGACGACACGGTGGTCAGAAGCTGGAACCGGGGCTCGCCGTGTGCGTGGCGGATCGGTAGGCGGAGGCTGCGACGCGGCGAAGGACGGCGGGTTCCACACACCGGCGGTATCAGCGGGCACCGCACCCGTCGGATCCGGAGGTTCTCGGGTGCGCTCACGACCTGGTCGGACCCTGCGGGGTGTGAGCAGAGGAATACGGATAGGTGATACGCGTGTTGTGGATCGTGGGCAAATCGTAGAAAAATCGTCGAGAGCAGGGGTGGACCCCGAAGATGACCAGGTCAGCGGTGGGATAGGCTTTGTCGGTCATGAAGTCGGCTAATGCGGGTCCGGTCAGCGGTGCGCCCAAGACGGTCTACCTCGATCATGCGGCGACCACTCCGATGGTGCCTGCCGCGGTCGAGGCGATGACGGCTGCGTTGGGGACGGTGGGTAACGCCTCGTCGTTGCACGGGTCGGGGCGGGCCGCGCGGCGGGCGCTGGAGGAGGCGCGCGAGTCGATCGCGGCCGATCTGGGGGCGCGGCCGTCGGAGGTGATCTTCACGTCCGGGGGGACCGAGAGCGACAATCTGGCCGTCAAGGGCATCTACTGGGGGCGCAGGGCGGCCGATCCGCGGCGCACCAGGATCGTCACCAGCGCGGTCGAGCATCACGCGGTGCTCGACGCGGTCGAGTGGCTGGAGAAGCACGAGGGCGCGCGGGTGAGCTGGCTGCCGGTCGACGCCGAGGGTGTGGTGTCGGCGCAGGCGCTGCGCGCGGAACTGGCCGAGCATGCCGACGAGGTGGCGCTGGTCAGTGTGATGTGGGCCAACAATGAGGTCGGCACCATCGAGCCGATCGCCGAGTTGGCCGCTGTCGCACAGGAATTCGACGTCCCGATGCACAGCGACGCGATCCAGGCGGTGACCCAGATCCCGATCGATTTCGGCGCGAGCGGGCTGGCAGCGCTGAGCGTGGCGGGGCACAAGGCGGGCGGTCCGCACGGCATCGGCGTGCTGCTGCTGGGCAGGCAGGTCCCGTGTGTGCCGCTGGTCCACGGCGGCGGGCACGAGCGCGACCTGCGATCCGGCACCTCCGACGTGGCCGCCGCGGCCGGGATGGCCGCGGCGCTGCGCGCGGCCGCCGCTGACCTGCCCGCGCGCACCGAACAGCTGCGTGACCTGCGTGATCAGCTGATCGACGGGGTGCGGGCCGTCGTGCCCGACGCGGTGCTCAACGGTCCCGTCGACGAGCGCAGGCTGCCCGGCAACGCCCACTTCACCTTCCCCGGCTGCGAGGGCGACTCGCTGCTCATGTTGCTCGATGCCGCCGGTGTCGAGTGCTCCACCGGGTCGGCCTGCAACGCGGGCGTGGCCTCGCCGAGTCATGTGCTCATCGCGATGGGGGTGGAGCCGTGGCAGGCGCGCAGTTCGCTGCGCTTCTCGCTCGGCCACACCTCGAACGGGACCGATATCGACACACTGATGACCGTCCTTCCGCAGGTCATCGAACGGGCCAGGGCCGCGGGCCTGGCCGGCGCTAGAGGAGGTGCCTGATGCGAGTACTCGCCGCGATGAGTGGTGGCGTCGATTCGGCGGTGGCCGCGGCGCGGGCCGTCGACGCCGGTCACGAGGTGGTCGGGGTGCACCTGGCGCTGTCGGCGTCACCGGGCACGCTGCGCACCGGGTCGCGCGGTTGCTGCTCCAAGGAGGACGCCGGTGACGCGCGCCGCGCCGCCGACGTGCTCGGCATCCCGTTCTACGTGTGGGACTTCGCCGACCGCTTCAAGGAAGACGTGATCGACGATTTCGTCGCCGCCTACGCCGCGGGCGAAACCCCGAATCCGTGCCTGCGCTGCAACGAGAAGATCAAGTTCTCCGCCCTGGCCGACCGCGCTCAGGCGCTGGGTTTCGACGCGGTGGTCACCGGTCACTACGCCCGGCTCGAGGACGGTGTGCTGCGCCGGGCCGTCGACGCCGACAAGGACCAGTCCTACGTGCTCGCGGTGCTCACCGCCGAGCAGCTCGCGCGCGCCATGTTCCCGGTGGGCGACACCCCGAAGCCGCGCATCCGTGAGGAAGCGGCGGAGCGGGGCCTTGCCGTGGCGAACAAGCCCGACAGCCACGACATCTGCTTCATACCCTCCGGCGACACCCGCGCCTTCCTCGGCGCCAAGATCGGCATCCGTCCCGGCGCCCTGGTCGACTCCGACGGCACCGTGCTCGGCGAGCACGAGGGCGTGCACGGGTTCACCGTCGGCCAGCGCAAGGGCCTCGGCCTGACCCACACCGCCGCCGACGGCAAGCCGCGCTACGTCACCGGGATCGATCCCGATTCGGGCACGGTCAAGGTCGGTTCGGTGGAAGACCTGCAGGTCGACGTCGTCACCGCCGATCGCGCCATCTGGACCTCCGGCGTGCGCCCGCAGGGTCCGGTCGACTGTGTGGTGCAGGTCCGTGCCCACGGTGGCATCGCCCCCGCGGTGGTCGAACCGCTCGGCGACGGGCTGATCGCGCGCCTGCGCGAACCGCTCAGCGGTGTCGCCAAGGGCCAGGCCATCGTGCTGTACCTGCCCGACGCCGAGTCGGGCGACACCGTGATCGGCAGCGGGACCATCAGCGGCACCGACCGCGCCGCGGCCGATGTCTGAACCAGACGGCGGGCCAGGGCCCGAGCTGTGGGAGATTCGGCTCGGCATCGTGGCGACCGAGGCGGAGATGCGGCGGGTGAGCGCGGCGATCGAGTCGGTGCTGTGCCCCGACCCGGAGCACACGCCGCCGTGCCCGATTCCCTGGGCACTGGGTGTCCGCACGGGCGAGGACCTCGACGATGGCGAGCGCGCGGTGTACGCCGATGTCGTCGAGCAGCACCGGATCGAATCCGGGACAGCGGGAGAGGTACCGCGCGGATGACACGGTGGCCGGATGCGGGCGATGCGTCGGCGACGTCGGACCTGGTTGTGCCGGTGCGGGACGCGTCCGCCGAGCAGGGGCAGACCGCGGTGCCGGGCGAGGTGCTCGTCGGCGGCATCGCCACGGCTGTCGGCTCCTGGCCGGGGACCGACCCGCGCGAGGCCGCGGCGACGATCATCGGCGAGTTGCCCGGCCTGCCGCACCTGGTCGAGCTGCCGGCTCGCGGGGTCGGCGCGGACATGATCGGCCGGGCCTCGGCACTGCTGGTCGACCTGCGCTTCGACTCGACGACGCGCGGGTACCGGTTGGCGGTGCGGCCGGGCGGGGTGTCGCGGCGGGCCAGAGACCTGCTGCGGACCGACCTCGACGCGCTCGAAGAAGCCTGGGAGACAGCGGGTCTGGCCGGGTCAGGCCGGGTGGTCAAGGTTCAGGCGGCGGGTCCGCTGACCCTGGCCGCCGACGTGGAGCTGCCCGGTGGGCATCGCATCCTCACCGATTCCGGTGCGGTGCGCGATCTTTCGGAGTCCCTCGCCGAGGGGCTGGCCCGGCACGTGGCCGAGGTCGCCCGGCGGCTCGGCGCGCAGGTGGTCGTCCAGCTGGACGAGCCCCGGCTCACCGCGGTCCTCGACGGCTCCCTGCGGGGTCCGAGCATCCTGAACACCCTCCGCGCGCTGCCTGAACCCGAGGCTCTGCACATCCTGGACACGGTGATCACCGCCCAGTCCGCGCCGGTCGTGCTCCACACCTGCGCGTCGCGTCCCGCGCTCACCACCATGGGCCGTACCTCCGCCGCGGCGATCTCCGTCGACGCGGCGACGATCACCACCGCCGACCTCGACGCCCTCGGCGAGATCGTCGACTCCGGCACGAAGCTCGCCCTCGGCTTGACCCCGACCGCGCGCCCCGCCACCCCGCCGACCTGGCGCACCATCGCCGAGCCCGGCATCCGCCTGATCGACCGCCTCGGTTTCCCCCGCCGCGTCCTCACCGACCAGATCCTGGTCACCCCCGCCTGCGGCCTGGCCGGCGCCCCCCTGCCCTGGGCCCGCACCGCTCTGACCCTCACCACCGAGGCCGCCCGCGCCTTCACCGAGGACCCGGACTCGATCACCGCCGATTGACTTCCGGGCCCGCTACCACCTATTAAGAAGCTGTCTATTGGATGGAGGCGGACATGCGGATGAACGCGAACGGTCAGGTCACCATCCCGCCGGAGCTACGGGCGCGGTTCAACCTGCGCGAGGGCGACGAGCTCGATGTCATCGACGTCGGCGGTGCGTTGCGTATCGTCGCGCGTGGCGGTGCGGACAGTCCGGGGGAGCGACTCGTCCGGCACATGCGCCGCCACCGGTTCGACAATCCCGACGTCGGTGGTCTCACGACCGACGAGATCATGGATCTGTTGCGTGACTGACGCCGTCACCGCGCTGCGGCGCGCGACCCTCGTCGACACGTGCGTGCTCATCGACATTCTCGACGGCGACCCGACGTGGGAGGACTGGTCGGCTTCCGCGCTGTCGGCAGCGCGCAACGCTGGGCGCGTGGTGATCAACCCGTTGATCTACGCGGAAGTCTCGATAGGTTACGCGACCAAGGAAGCTCTGGAATCCGCCCTACCGTCGGACGCGTTCGATCGTGAGCCACTTCCGTGGGATGCGGCTTCCTAGCCGCGAAGGCCTTTCTCGCCTACCGGCGACGCGGTGGCGACAAAACGGCCGCCCCTGCCGGATTTCTACATCGGCGCGCACGCTGCCGTCAGCGGATATCGAACTCCTCACGCGGGACGCCGCCAGATACCGGACGTACTTTCCACGGCTCGACGTCATCGCCCCGGAATGACCCCGCGACGTGCGGTTACGGTCGCCGGAAGTGTCGGTGCCCTCGACTAGTCTTCGACAGGTGAGTGACAGCGAGAGCGTGGTTTCCGTGAGTCCAGAGGGCGCGACCTCCGAGCAGCGGGTGCGCTGGCAGCAGCTGGCGGACGAGGTGCGCGAGCACCAGTTCCGCTACTACGTGCGCGACGCGCCGATCATCTCCGACGGCGAGTTCGACACCCTGCTGCGCGAACTGCAAGCGCTCGAGGACACCCACCCCGACCTGCGGACCCCGGACTCGCCGACCCAGCTGGTCGGCGGCGGGTTCGCCACCGAGTTCACCGCCGTCGACCATCTCGAGCGGATGTTGTCGCTGGACAACGTGTTCGACTACGACGAACTGCGCGCCTGGGCGGGTCGCGTCGAGGCCGAGACCGGATCGAATCTGCACTATCTGTGCGAGGTCAAGATCGACGGCGTCGCGCTGAACCTGGTGTACGAGAACGGCAAACTCACCCGTGGCGCCACCCGTGGTGACGGGCGCACCGGCGAGGACGTCACCCTCAACGCCCGCACGATCGAGGACATCCCGACCGAACTCACCCCGCACGCCGACTTCCCGATCCCGGAGCTGCTCGAGGTGCGCGGCGAGGTGTACTTCCGGCTCGAGGACTTCGAGACGCTCAACGCCCAGATCGTCGCCGAAGGCAAACCGCCGTACGCGAATCCGCGCAACACCGCCGCCGGTTCGCTGCGCCAGAAGAACCCGGCGATCACCGCCCAGCGCAGGCTGCGGATGATCTGTCACGGCTTCGGCCGGATCGAGGGCTACCGCCCGGAGTCCCAGCACGAGGCCTATCAGGCGCTCGCGGCGTGGGGCCTGCCGGTGTCCGAGCACACCCGGCTGGTCGAGGGGATCGAGGCCGTCATCGAGCGGGTCGCCTACTGGGGCGAGCACCGCCACGACATCGAGCACGAGATCGACGGTCAGGTGATCAAGGTCGACGAGACGGCGCTGCAACGCCGCCTCGGCTCCACCTCGCGGGCGCCCCGCTGGGCGATCGCCTACAAGTACCCGCCGGAAGAGGCCACGACCACCCTGCTCAACATCGAGGTCAATGTCGGTCGCACGGGGCGGGTCACGCCGTTCGCCGTGATGGCGCCGGTCTCGATCGCCGGGTCGACCGTGTCGATGGCGACCCTGCACAACGCCTCGGAGGTCAAGCGCAAGGGTGTGCTGATCGGTGACACCGTCACCATCCGCAAGGCGGGCGATGTGATCCCGGAGGTCCTGGGTCCGGTCGTCGACGCCCGCACCGGCGACGAACGCGAGTTCGTGATGCCGACGCACTGCCCGAACTGCGGCACCGAACTGGCGCCGGAGAAGGAGGGCGACGCCGACATCCGTTGCCCCAATCAGCAGTTCTGCCCGGCCCAGCTGCGCGAACGGGTGTTCCACCTGGCCAGCCGCGGCGGCTTCGACATCGAGGCGCTCGGCGACAAGGCCGCCGACGCGCTGCTGCGTGCCGGCGCCATCACCGACGAGGGCGATCTGTTCGACCTCGACGAACAGCGCCTGCTGTCGGTGCCGCTGTTCACCAATCAGAAGGGGCAGCTCACCCAGAACGGGCACCGGCTGCTGGAGAATCTGCGGACCGTGAAGGAGCGGCCGCTGTGGCGGGTGCTGGTCGCGCTGTCGATCCGGCACGTCGGCCCGACCGCGGCCAGGGCGCTGGCCGCCGAATTCGGCAGCCTCGAGCGCATCGAGGCCGCCACGGTCGAGGAGCTCGCCGCCACCGACGGCGTCGGTCCCACCATCGCCGCGGCGGTCGGGGAGTGGTTCACCGTCGACTGGCACCGCGCCATCGTCGACAAGTGGCGTGCGGCGGGCGTGCGGATGGAGGACGAGCGCGACGAGTCGATCGAACGCACGCTCGAGGGGCTGTCCATCGTCGTCACGGGGTCGCTGCAGACCTTCACCCGCGACGGCGCCAAGGAGGCGATCCTGGTGCGCGGCGGCAAGGCGGCGGGCTCGGTCTCGAAGAAGACGGCCTTCGTGGTGATCGGCGATTCGCCGGGGTCCAAGGCGGCCAAGGCCGAGGAACTCGGCGTCCCGATCCTGGACGAGGACGGATTCCGCGCGCTGCTGGCCGGTGGTCCCGGCGCGGTGACGCCCGCGGACGAAGAATCCGCGACGGGATAGCGGGCGTGCGCGCGGTGGGCCGGTGCCCACCGCGCGACCGATCAGTTCGGGGTGACCGTGACGGTGGCGCTGGTCTGGCCGCGCAGCTGGAACTGGGCGCACTGCCCGTTGCTGATCTCCACGTGACGGCGCAGCTTCTTGCTCTCGCTGTCGATATCGATCGTCACGTCGGTGCTGGTCATCGAGCACACCTTCGAGACACCGGCCAGCACGTAGGTCTGCGAGCCCGCGCCCTGACAGGAGTTCGTCTCGTCACCGAGGAACACCCGGGCGGTTCCGTTCGGGCAGGGGTCGGCGGCCGCGTTCGGGGCGCCGAGCAACACCACCGGCACCGCCGCGCCCGCGGTCACCGCCGCGACGACCACTCCGCGCACCATCATCCGAACAGCCATCATGCGCACCCATCCTCGTCGCCGATCCCGCCGACCGGGCGGCCGCGGTATGTCAGCATGCTAATTCGTCGGCGCCGGACACGCCCGGCGGTCCACGAGTTCGCGCATCGGCGACAGCGAGCGGCCGCGGTCGGGAATTCCGGTGTGTCGCTAACGGGCGTCCAGCGGATCGGGGCCGGTGGCGAACGGGTTGGGTTCGTCGTCGGCGAGCACGCCGACGAAGGGTTCGCCCTCGCCGGCGAAGACGTAGGCGCCGCCTTCGATGCGGTCGATCAGGCCGTGGGTCCACGCCGCTTCGCTGTCGGCGGAGTGGACCCACATGTTCATGATCTCGCCGATGTGGCCGAGCTGTCCGGGGCCCTGTTCCGGGGTGTAGTACTCGGTGACCGAGGCTCGCCACTGTTCGAGCCCGGCGATCCGCTGCCGGAGCAGGGTGACCGCCTCGGCACGGGGCAGGTCGACGAGGAAGCCGATGCCCGCCGAGAGCATGTCCATCTTCTGGTCGTAGGAGGTCAGGGCCTGGCGCAGCAGGGCGAAGTACTCCGCGGTGCCCTCGTCGTTGATCTCGTACTCGACGCGCGGGGGACCGCCCGCGGTGCTCGGGGCGACCTCGTGCTCGACGAGGAGTCCCTGCTTGGCCATCTGCTTGAGCGCGTGGTAGATCGAGCCGGGCTTGGCGTTGGACCACTCGTGGGCGCCCCAAAACTCCAGGTCGTTGCGGACCTGGTAGCCGTGTGCGCGTCCGTGTTGCCGGACCGCGCCGAGGACGAGCAGGCGGATCGCCGACATGGGCACCTCCCTTCTGGTCAACTTTGACCAATGTATCAGTATTCAAACTTGACTAATCGCAGTGAGGGGCCGTACCTTGGGCGTCTAGTCAAGTTTGATCACTGAGCGATGGAGGGGTGAAGTGACAGACCGTGAACCGGCGATCGTCGCCGAAGGCCTACAGAAGAGCTACGGGTCGAAGCGGGCGCTCGACGGGCTCGACCTCGTCGTCGAGGCCGGCACCGTGCACGCGGTGCTCGGCCCGAACGGCGCGGGCAAGACCACGGCCGTGCGCATCATGTCCACGCTGCTGCGCCCCGAAGCGGGGCGGGTCGTGGTGGCGGGTCTCGACCTGCGCACCGACGCCGATCGGGTGCGCTCCCGGATCGGGCTGCTCGGCCAGAGCGCGGCCGTCGACGAGGAACTCAGCGGCAGGCAGAACCTGGAGATGTTCGGGCGCCTGTACCACCTGGGCGCGCGCCGCGCCGCGCTCCGGGCCGACGAGCTCCTGGCCAGGTTCGGTCTCGCTGACACCGGGCGCAAGGCCGTCAAGCAGTACAGCGGCGGGATGCGCAGGCGGCTCGACCTCGCGGCCTCGCTCATCTCGCAACCGCGGGTGCTCTTTCTGGACGAGCCGACGACCGGGCTCGATCCGCGCGGTCGCACGGAGGTGTGGGACTCGGTGCGATCGCTGGTCGACGGCGGCACCACGGTCTTGCTGACCACCCAGTATCTGGAGGAGGCCGACCAGCTGGCCGACCGGATCTCGGTGATCGACCACGGCAGGGTCATCGCCGAGGGCACCGCCGACGAGCTGAAGACGAAGACCGGCGGCGACCGCATCGATGTGGTCCTGCGCGACGCGTCCCAGCTGGCGCTCGCGGCCGCGCTGCTGCCCGGCGACGCGGTCGTCGACGAGGACCGCCGGCTGGTCAGCGCCGCGGTCAGCGACCGGATGGCCGCCCTGACCGAGACCGTCCGGGGGCTGGCGGCCCGCGGAATCGAACCGGAGGACATCGCGGTCCGGCGGCCGACGCTGGACGAAGTCTTCCTGCACCTGACGAAGGAGAACGCGGCATGAGTCAACGGCCTGGGGCGGTAGCGCCGCGTGAGCACGCAGGCATGAGCCCGACCCGAGAGCTGGATTCGACACTGAGCTGGGCGGTGGCCGACTCGTGGACGATGACCCGGCGCGAGCTGGCGCACTGGGCGCGCCAGCCCGTGCAGATGGTCGTCGGGCTGGTCTTCCCGGTGATGCTGCTGCTGATGTTCAGCTACCTGATCGGCGGTGGCCGTGGCGTCGACGGCGACTTCAAGGACTACCTGGTCCCCGGCATGCTGACGATGACCATGGCCTTCGGCCTCGAGTCGACGATGCTCGCGGTGACCCAGGACCTGAACAAAGGGGTGATCGACCGGTTCCGCTCGATGCCGATGAACTCGGCCGCTGTTCTGGTTGGCCGCAGTATCGCCGACATGCTGCAGTCGGCGGTCGGGCTGACGGTGATGATCGCGGTCGGGTACGCGATCGGCTGGCGCTGGCACGGCGGCGGCGCCGCGTTCCTCGGCGCGGTCGGACTCCTGCTGCTGCTCCGGTTCGCGATGCTGTGGATCGGCATCTATCTGGCCATGGTCGCGGGCAAACCGGAGCTGGTGCAGGCCGTGCAGATCCTGGTCTGGCCCGTCGCATTCCTCTCCAACGCGATCGCCGCACCCGATTCGATGCCGTCCTGGCTGGGCGCGGTCGTCGAGTGGAATCCCATGTCGGCGACCGCGACCGCGGTGCGCGAGCTGTTCGGCAATCCGGTCGCCGCGGGTGACTCGTGGGCCGCGGCCAATGCCGAACTGCTCGCGGTGGTCTGGCCGGTGGCCCTGGTCGCGGTGTTCTTCCCGCTGGCGGTGCGGCGGTTCCGGGAGTTGAGCCGCTGATCGACCCGACGCCGGGGCCGCCTGTCGCGCGGCCCCGGCCCGCCCCTCGCCCGCCGCATCCAGATGTCCCCTAGTCTGGCCGAAAGAATCGGAGAGGCGGACGAGCTCAGTGCTGCGTAGTTTTCAGGTGACCAATCACGGATCGCTGGCCGAGGCGCAGCAGCTGCGGTTGAGCAAGTCGGCCGGGAGCTCGGTGGCCGTGCCGGTGACGGCCGTGCACGGGGTGGCGGCGTCGGGGAAGACGAGCCTGGTCGACGCGCTCGCCCAGATGCGCGACGCGGTGCTGCACTCGGTGAGCGGCTGGGATCCCTACGCCGGGCCGGTGCGCAGGCCGCACCTCGGATTCGCCGACCGCCCCACGGAATTCGTGGCAGGCTTCGTCGCCGAAGGGGTGCCCTACACCTACGGTTTCCGCCTCGACAACGCCGATGTGATCGCGGAGTGGCTCTACACGCATCCGCGCTCGCGCAAGCGGATCGTGTTCGAGCGCACCGGCGATCAGGTCAAGATCGGGCCGATGTTCGAGGCCGCGCGCTACGGTGTCGCGGCGCTGGTCCCGCTGGTGCGGCCCAACGCGCTGCTGCTGAGTCTCGCGGGGCAGCTCTACGCCGAGGCCCTGGTGCCCGCGTATCGCTGGTTCGCGGCGAACCTGCGGGTGCAACAGGGCGAGGCCGACACCGACGCGCTCGCGCACGATCTCGGCAGCCACATCTCCCGCTCACCCGACAACGCCGCCCGCCTGCTGATGCTGCTGCGCACGGCCGATCTGGGGATCGAGGACCTGCTCGTCGCCGAACACGATCCGATGTACGCCGACTATCTGCGCGACCTCGACGCCGAGATCGCCGCGCTGACGGGACAATTCGAACACGGCGGTGCCGACCCGATCCTGGTGGAGCGGGAGCTGAGCACCCTGCGGGCGGCGCGCGACGCGCTGTATCGCCGGATGGTGGATCGCCGCGGCGCCGGGCTCAGCCTGGTCCACGAGGGTGTCGACGTGCCCTTCGAGCTGGCCGACGAGTCCACCGCGACCAGATCCCTGCTGCGGGTGCTGCCCGCGATGCTGGAGGCGCTCGACACCGGCCAGGTCCTCGCTGTCGACGATCTCGGCGCGGGGCTGCCGGTGGAGGAGACCGACCGCCTCGTGCAGTTGTTCCAGAACCCGGAGACGAATGCCCGTGGGGCGCAACTGATCTACACCACCGCGAACCGCGCGCTGATCGACCGGAACAACGGCCGCTCGCAGCGCACCCGCACCGCCGTGTGGCAGTTGCGCCGGGAGCGGGGCGTCAGCGAGCTCACGCCGCTGTGATGCCGCCCTGTGGCCGCGCTGTCCGCGCAGGTCGGGGCCTACCATGGGAACCATGCTCGAAGTGGTGATGGCGGCGGCCATGGTGACGATGTTGCTCGTGACGCTCGGTGCCGTGTTCGCGCATCGCTTCGGCCGCGGCGGCGGGCAGACGGTCGAACAGGGTTCGCTGATCATCACCGGGGTCAGCCCGCTGCCCGCGATGACCGGCGAGCACTACGTGACGATCACCGGCGCGCTCGTCGGCCCGTCGGTGCCGGAGCGGGTGGTGTACCGCCGCTTCGCCTGGGACGCCACCCAGTGGCCGTCGATCGGCGAGCACCTCGTCGTCGTGTACCCGCCGCGCAATCCGGACCGGTGGGTGGCCCAGCATCCGGGCCTGCGGTCCTACCTCGGCTCGTGACCGCGCCATTCGAGTCAGACATGGGTGAGTTTCAGATCACAGTCGCCGGGGTGGGATCATGCCCGTATGCAGGGTTACCACCATCAGACCTCCGGCGACGGCCTCCACATCCGGCCCGCCAGAGCCGATGAATTCGCCGCCGTCGCCGCGCTGACCGTGCAGGTGTACGTGGGCGACGGCTACGTCGACCAGGACGACAGCTACGTGCGCGAGCTGGCCGATGTCGGCAGGCGCGCCGCCGAGGCCGAAGTGCTCGTCGCGGTGCACGAGGGCAAGGTCGCCGGTTCGCTCACCGTGGCCGCGCCGGGCACCCGGTACGCGGAGATCGCGCTGCCGGGCGAGCTGGAGTTCCGCATGCTCGCGGTGGCCAAGGAGGCGCGCGGTCTCGGCGTCGGCACGGCGCTGGTACGCGCCGTGATCGACGAGGCGAAGGCGGGCGGCTATTCGGCCGTGGCGTTGACCACCATGGGCACGATGGTCGACGCGCACCGCATCTACCAGCGACTCGGCTTCGTCGGTGTGCCGGAACGCAATTGGTCCACCGACCACGGCCTTCCGCTGTACGTGATGCGGCTGGCGCTCAGCTGAGCACGGTGGCGACGATCCCGGCCAGATAGCCGAGCCGCGCCACCTCCGAGGGCCGGAAGTCCGGGCCGCCCGGGCGGCCGAGCAGCAGCGACTTGCCGGTGTTGCCCAGCGGCGCGGCCGCGAGCTTGGTGTCCATGTCGCGCCAGATCTGCGGCACCCACTCGGCCTCGCCGTCGAGCCACGACGGCTTCTCCAGCGGCATCCACGGCGCCGAACCCGCTTGCGTCTCAGGCGCACTCGGGCTCCCGACGACCCGGTACGCGCCCGCGGGGCCCATGCCGATGATCGTCGACCAGCCCACCCGCAGCACGCGCGGCACGCCGTCGACGAGCACCTGCATCCGATCGTCGCGGGCGCTGGCGACCTGGTCGATCAGCTCGAGTTCGCGATGGGTGTCGAGCACCCCGGAGTAGGGCCTGATCGAGTCGACGCTCACATCGTGCACGGATTCCGCGGCGGTGATGAGGGTGTCGGGCAGGGCGCCGGTGGGGACCTCCACCACGAGGTCGTCGACGGCGAACCCGGCGCCACGCTCCACGACGTCGAGCGAGAGGATGTCCGCGCCGACCCCGCCGAGGGCGAGTGCGAGGGAACCGAGGCTTCCCGGTCGATCCGGAAGTTGCACGCGGAGCAGGAATGACACGTGCGTTCCTTTCCTAGGGCCGGGTGGTCCGAGACGAATACCCGGTGACGCAATACTTACACCCCCGAACGCGGGTTCTCGACTCGAAGTATGCGCCCAACCGCACGACATGCGCGAACTTTCGAGGGAGGTGGGTGGTGCGTGACCGGGCCGGTCGGCGCGGGGCGGGTGCGTCAGGAGCCCGCGGACCCGCTGACTAGGCTGTACCCACTACCGACAGTACCGAAGCCGAAAGGGGTCCCGCGGTGCCCGCAATCTCCCGCGACGAGGTCGCTCACCTCGCCCGGCTGTCCCGGCTGGCGTTGACCGACGCCGAACTCGACCAGTTCGCCGGTCAGCTGGATTCGATCCTCAGCCACGTGCGGACCATCTCCGAGGTCGCCGCCGACGTCCCCGCCACCGCGTCGCCGAATCCGACGACCAATGTGACCAGGCCCGACGTGGTCGTGCCCGGTCTGACTCCCGAGCAGGCGCTGGACCAGGCGCCCGCCGTGGAAGAGCAGCGTTTCCTGGTCCCGCAGATCCTGGGAGAGGGCGAATGACCGAGTTGACCCAGCTGTCGGCAGCCGAGCTGGCAGCCAAGATCCACGGTGGCGAGGTGTCCTCGACCGAGGTCACCCAGGCGCACCTGGATCGCATCGCCGCGGTCGACGGTGAGCTCAACGCCTTCCTGCACGTCGCGGGGGACGAGGCGCTGGCCGCGGCCGCGGTCGTCGACTCGGCGCTGGCCGCCGGCGAGACCCCGGCCTCGCCGCTGGCGGGAGTTCCGTTGGCGCTCAAGGACGTTTTCACCACCACCGACATGCCGACCACGTGCGCGTCGAAGGTGCTCGAGGGCTGGATGTCGCCCTACGACGCGACGGTGACCACGCGGCTGCGCGCGGCGGGCATCCCGATCCTCGGCAAGACCAACATGGACGAGTTCGCGATGGGCTCCTCCACGGAGAACTCCGCCTACGGCCCCACCCGCAACCCGTGGGACACCACCCGCATCCCCGGCGGGTCCGGCGGTGGCTCGGCGGCCGCGCTGGCCTCGTTCCAGGCCCCGCTGGCCATCGGCACCGACACCGGCGGTTCCATCCGTCAGCCCGCCGCGGTCACCGCGACGGTCGGCGTGAAGCCCACCTACGGCACGGTCTCGCGCTACGGTCTCGTCGCGTGCGCGTCGTCGCTGGACCAGGGCGGCCCGTGTGGTCGCACGGTGCTCGACACCGCGCTGCTGCACGAGGTGATCGCCGGGCACGACCCGCGCGACTCCACCTCCCGTGACGTGCCGGTGGCCCCGGTGGTCGCGGCCGCGAAGCAGGGCGCCAACGGCGACCTCAGCGGCGTGCGCGTCGGCGTGGTGCGCGAATTGCATTCCGACAGTTACCAGCCCGGCGTGCTGGCCTCCTTCGACGCCGCCGTCGCGGTGCTGAAGGACCTCGGCGCCGAGGTGATCGAGGTGTCGTGCCCGAACTTCGAGTACGCGCTGTCCTCGTACTACCTGGTGATGCCTTCGGAGGTGTCGTCGAACCTGGCCCGCTTCGACGCCATGCGCTACGGCCTGCGCGTCGGTGACGACGGCAGCCACAGCGCCGACCAGGTGATGTCGCTGACCCGCGAGGCCGGTTTCGGCCCCGAGGTCAAGCGCCGCATCATCATCGGCACCTACGCGCTCTCGGCCGGGTACTACGACGCCTACTACGGTCAGGCGCTCAAGGTGCGCACGATGATCGCGCAGGACTTCGACCGCGCCTACGAGCAGGTCGATGTGCTGGTCTCGCCGACGAGCCCGTTCACCCCGTGGAAGCTGGGCGAGAAGGTCGACGACCCGCTGGCCATGTACCTGTCGGACCTGTGCACGCTGCCGACCAACCTGGCGGGGCACTGCGGCATGTCGGTGCCGTCGGGGCTGTCCACCGACGACAACCTGCCGGTGGGTCTGCAGATCATGGCACCCGCGCTGGCCGATGACCGGCTGTACCGGGTTGGCGCCGCCTACGAACTCGCCCGCGGCGCGCTGCCGGTGCCCGCGGCGGTCTGAGCGAAGCACACGAGCGGGGTGCGCGGGGCCGGATCGGCCTGGCGCACCCCGTTTTTCAGATCTCGGTGGCCCGCTTCGCGACGCCCGCGGTCATCGCGGTGAAGCCGGCGCGCAGGTGCTTGCCGAGAGCGAGGTTCACCACCGGGCTCAGCCAGCCGGCCAGGGTGAACCGCGATTCGTAGCGGCAGCGGTCGGCGCCGAGCGGCACCACGGTGTGCGAGCGCAGGCTGTGCAGTGCGCCTGCGGGGACCGGCTTCATGGTGTAGCTGAACTCGGAGCCGGGGGTGTGGCTGCGGATCCATTCGCGCTGGGGTCGCTCGTTGCCGCCGAGGTTCACCTTCATGTCGATCGGCTCACCCGGCACCAGGGTGCTGGCGGCCTCGTAGCAGAAGGTGTTCCATTCGCCGTAGCGACCGAAATCGGTGAGGACCTGCCACACCTTCTCGGCGGGGGCGTCGATCTCGATCGTTTCGTCGATAGTCAGGGCCATGCCTGAAAACTAGGACAAGTTCTAATTTTCGGCAAGCCGTTCAGACAAGCCTGCGCCGACGTTTCCGCAGCGCATCGATGATCACCGCCGAGGCCGCCGTCGCCGCGAACAACCCGAGCACCGTGCGCGCCAGCGGCCACAGGTTCGGGCGGTCGGCCGGATCGGTCTCGGCGAAGACGTTCTCCACCACCGGGGCGCCGTACTCCTGGCGCCGCGAATTCACATCGACCGCGGTGAACGCGATGTCGGCCATCACCCCGCAGCGGGCCCGGGAGAACTCGTCGTCGCGCAGTTCGCAGGCCGCGTGGATGCGGCGGTTCAGCGCCGCGTCCACCGATCGCCGGGCCCACGGGCCCAGCGGCTCGTCGACCCGCTCGGCGTAGCGCAGCATGTCGTAGCCGAGGTCGTGCGCCTTGCAGGCCGCGGCGAACTCGGCGGGCAGCGTCACCGGCGAGGAGCAGCTGCCGTTCGGGTTCAGCAGCAGACCGTCCTGCTGGGCCGGGTCGTAGCCGAACTTGTAGCCGAAGTCGCGCGGGATCAGCGAGGTGGCGTCGGGGTCGTCGTCGGTGAGCGCGCGCACCACCGCGGCCGCCGCGGCGTTCTCGGTGCCGCCGGGAGTGGTGCCCATCGCGCCCGGCGCCGACATGACGACCGCGGCGGCCATCGCCACACCCGCGGTGCACAGGGCGACCCCGCTACGGCGGCGGTGCGTGGAATCGGACGCGGAGGCGGCGGAGACTGCGGTACGGGCACGGCGAGCGGCGGGTACCGGGCGAAGCGGGGTGTTCATGGCCTCCGACGGTAAGGAGCGGGTCGCGCGGCGGGCATCCCGCTGCGGACCGGTTCTCGGGACGCGCGGGCGGGTGACCCGGCGTCGGGGTCACACCAGGGTAGGGGGTCCGATTTGGCACGTGGGTATGAGGTCCGCCGACCGGGTGGTTCGTAGGCTCGTGCCATGCCTGGACAACTGCGCCCTGCCGCGCGCCGAATCGCCGCGCGCACCTGGTTCGACATCGGGACCGTCGCGGTCGCGCTGATCCTCTACAGCATCGCCTGGCCGACCCTGTTCGTCACCCACGAGGTGCCGGCGCCGCTCGCGCCGCTGCTCGCGGCGCTGGCGGTGTTCCCGATCCTGTTCGTGCGGATCAACCCGGCACTCGGTTGGGCCGTCTCGGCCGGGTCGGCGCTGCTGATCTCGCTGGCGCTGTCGTCCACCCCCGGCAACGATGTGCCGTTCCAGGTGGTGCACATCATCGTGCTGTTCGTGCTGCTGTTCGCGGTGGCGTTGCAGGCCGCGGTGCCGGTCGTCGTGGTCGCCTGGGCGGCGCAGTCGATGCTGTTCGCCACCACCATGCCGGGCTCGGCCGCCGGTCCGCTGTGGGGCTGGCCGATCGGGCTCGGCGCCCTGGCGCTGTTCGGGTATCTGCTGCGTACGCTGCTCGCCTCGCGGCGCAAGCTCGAACGACAGGAGGAGGTCACCGAGGTCGAACGCGCCCGGCGAGCCATTCTCGAGGAGAAGGCACGCATCGCGCGCGACCTGCACGATGTCGTCGCCCACCACATGTCGATGGTGGTGGTGCAGGCCCAGACCGCGCCGTATCGGATCGCCGATCTCGATCCCGCGGCCCGCGGCGAGTTCGAGTCCATCGGCGCCACCGCGCGCACCGCGCTCAACGAGATCCGCGGCATGCTCGGGGTGCTGCGCAGCGACGGGCAGTTGCCCGAGCACGCGCCCCAGCCGCGCGCGGTCGACGTGCCCGAGCTGTGCGCCTCGGCCCAGCGGGCCGGGATGCCGGTCGAGTGGACGGTCACCGGGTCGCTGGAGTCGGTCCCGGAGACGACCGGGCTCACCATGTACCGCGTCGTGCAGGAATCCATCGCGAACGCGGCCAGGCACGCCCCGGGCGCCCCGGTGCTCGTCGCGGTCGCCGTCGGCCCAGGCACGGTGGCGGTGACCGTCCGCAACGCGCCCTCGGCGACCGTGTCGCGTCCGGGCCTCGGCGGCGGACACGGCATCGACGGCATGCGCACCAGGGTCGAGGCGGTCGGCGGCGAACTCGCCGCCGGACCCACCGGCGACGGCGGCTTCGAGGTGTCGGCGAAACTGCCCACCGCCTAGGCGTGCCCGCGTGATCGGGCCGGCCCCGGCGCGAAAGACCGGCGAACGCATCGCTTCCGCGCACACTAGGGTGGTCGAGTGGCAATTACCGTGTTGATCGCCGACGACCAGGCGATGGTCCGGCAAGGCTTCGGCGCGTTGCTCGCCGCCCAGCCCGACATCAGCGTCATCGGTGACGCGGCCGACGGGCGGATCGCGGTGGCCGAGGCCAAGCGGTTGCGTCCCGACGTCGTCCTCATGGACGTGCGCATGCCCGAGATGAACGGGCTGGAGGCGGCCCGCGCGATCCTCGCCGCCGGCTTCGATCCGCCGGTGCGCGTGCTGATGCTCACCACCTTCGACATCGACGACTACGTCTACGAGGCGCTGAGCCTCGGCGCGAGCGGATTCCTGCTCAAGGACGCGCCCGCCGAGGAATTGGTGCGGGCGGTGCGCGTGGTCGCCGACGGCGAGGCACTGCTGGCCCCGACCATCACGCGCCGGTTGATCGCCGATGTCACCCGGCGCCGCAGTACGGCACGCACCCCCGCCGCGCCCGCGCTGGCCTCGCTCACCCCGCGCGAACGCGAGGTGCTCGAACTGGTCGCCAAGGGGCTGTCGAACACCGAGATCGCGGCCGCGCTGTTCGTCGCCGAGCAGACGGTGAAAACCCATGTCTCCAAGGTCTTCTCGAAGCTCGGCCTGCGCGACCGGGCCCAAGCCGTCGTCCTGGCCTATGAATCCGGCCTGGTCGTCCCCGGCTGAGCCGGTGGGCTCAGCGCGGGCAGACGCCGCCGCGCAGCTGCGGCAGGTGCCGGGCCAGCAGCAGAGTCATCCGGTCCAGCAGCGCGGTGGTGTCTTCGAAGGTGCCCGAATCCGCCTGCGCGGCAAGGGCGACCGCCAGCTGGCCGCTGCCCACCGGCACCAGCCCGAACTGGCGCACCGTGTACACGCCGGTGTAGTCGTCGGGGCCCCAGCCGCCCTTGAACTCGGTGTTGTCGAGCAGGCCCAGACCCCAGCCCTGATCCGGGGTGATCTCGCCCATCAGCTTCGTGACCACCTCGGTCTGCGGCAGGCAGGGCAGCCGCGAGGCGAAGCGCACCTGATTGGCCAGCGACCATTCGGTGCCGCCGAAGGAGGTGTAGTCGAGTTCGGTGCGCAGGCTCTCCTTGCCCGCCGGGATGTCACCCGCCTCGTCGAGCACCTGCTGTACGGCCGCGGCCGCCTCCTCGCCGTCGCCGAGCGATTCCCAGAGCCCGTAGGCGGCGTCGTTGTCCGACACCGTGATCGCGGCCTGCACCATCTCGAAGATCGACTGATCCTGATCGTGGCGCAGCGCGGCGACGGCCAGCGGCACCTTCATGGTGGACCAGGCGATGCCGGTGGTCCAGTCGCCGTAGATCGTCATCCGGCCGCCGCCGACCGGCATCAGCGCCATCCCGACCTGGCCGGGCAACTGGGCCTGCAACTGGGTGAACTCCGCGGTCAGCGAGTCGGGCCGCATGATCGACAGGCCGGGGTTCCCGGCGTCCTCGCTGCTCACCGCGACCGTCGGGGCACGCACCGCGGCCGGGGCGTCCGGCAACGCGCACGAGGCGCTCAGCGCGGCCGAAACGAGCACCACACTGTGCAGCAGTCCGCGAACGACCGCTGCCCTCCCTATGGAATTCACCACCGGATCCTCCCCACCACCCACTGCGCGTCGGCGCTGATCTTCGGCGGTGCAAACTACTCGTCGAGCGCGTCCGGACGATCCCGGACGACTGATGGCAAGTTTCACCGATTTTCGGCGAGAATTCGAATGAACGTGGTCACACGCGGTCGCGGGTGCCATGCTGGTCCGCCACGGAGGCCGGAAGGGGGTCGCAGTGCTCGAGATCGGTGAGGTGTTCGCCGGGTTCACCGTCGAGCGGATGCTCGGCCAGGGCGGCATGGGCACGGTGTACCTGGCGCGGCACCCGCGGCTGGACCGGTTGACCGCCCTCAAGCTGCTCAATCGGGACCTGTTCGCCGACGCCCGCATTCGCGCGCGGTTCGAGCGGGAGGCCGATCTCGCCGCCGGGCTCGACCATCCCGGCATCGTCACCGTCTTCGACCGTGGCGCCGAGGGCGAACAGCTGTGGATCAGCATGCAGTACGTCGACGGGGTCGACGCGGCCACCGTCGACCCGATGGCCTTGCCGCCCGAGCGGGCCGTGCAGATCATCGAAGGGGTCGCCGATGCCCTGGACTACGCGCACGGCAGGGGCGTGCTGCATCGCGACGTGAAGCCGGCCAACATCCTGCTGGCCCGCTCCAGCGGCGGCCAGGGCGAGCGGGTGTTCCTCACCGACTTCGGGATCGCCCGTCTGCGCGCCGATTCCACCCACCTGACCCAGCAGGGCATGTTCACCGCGACGCTGGCCTACGCCTCGCCCGAACAGATGACCGGCGCCGAACTCGACCACCGCTCCGACCAGTATTCGCTGGCCTGTGCCCTGTACTGGCTGTTCACCGGCGTCGCCCCCTTCGATTCCCCCGACCCGAACGAGATCATCCGCGGCACCCTGCACCTCCCGCCGCAGCCCCTGGCCCTGCGCCGCCAAGGCCTACCGCCCGCCCTCGACGCGGTCCTTGCCGCCGCCATGGCGAAACATCCCGCCGCCCGCTTCGATTCCTGCACGGCCTTCGCCAAGGCTGCCCGCAAGGCCCTCACCTCCAACACCCCACCCGTTCTGCCTCGGCCTGCCGCCTACTACCCACCCGCGCCCCAGCCGGGCGGTGGGCCCTACCCGCCGGCCGCCCCCGGATATGCGGCCCAACCGGGACCGCCGAGACAGCCTGTGCCCCAGGCTAATTGGGGACCTGCCGCGCCTCCCCCTCCCGCTGCGCCACCGCGCGTGCCGCCGGTACCGGTGCTGCCGCCGCAGCAGGGGCCGGATTCGCGTGTGCCGCAGTCAGGTTCGAATTCGCCCGTTCCGCCGCACGTGGGTTCGAGTTCGCCTGTGCCGCCGCAGGGTTCGCCTGTGCAGCAACCGGGTCAGTCTGTGCCGCAGCAGGGTTCGTCCGTGTCCCAGCAGGGCTCCGCCTCGCCCGTGCCGAGGCAGCAGGGTTCCGCTTCGCCTGTGCCGACGTCGCAGGGTTCGGGTTCGCCCGTGCCGCCGGACGCGGGTTCGGCTACGTCCGTGCCGCCGCATGTGGGCTCGGGTTCGCCCGTGCCGACGCCGCAGGGTCCGGCTTCGCCTGTGTCGCAGCAGGGTTCGGCTTCGCCCGTTCCGCCGCACGTGGGTTCGGGTTCGCCCGTGTCGCCGCAGTCGGGCTCCGTTTCGCCCGTGCCGACGCCGCAGGGTTCGACTTCGCAAGTGCCGCCGGACGCCGGTTCCGCGTCGCCCGTTCCGCCGCACGTGGGTTCGGGTTCGCCCGCGTCGTCCCCCGCGGGTTCGGCTTCGCCTGTGCCGCACCCCGGCTCCGCTTCGCCAGTGCCGCCGCACCTGGGCTCCGCGTCGCCTGTGCCGCCGCATCCGAGTTCCGCTTCGGCTGGTGGACAGGGACGTGGTCCGGTCGCTCACCCCGAGTCCGGACATCCTGCGGTTACGCCGTCAGGTGGTTCGCACGATGCGGCACAGCAGCATTCGGCGGCGCCCTCGGTGGGGGCGGGCGAGTACTCACCGCCGATGGCGGAGCTGGATCTGCCGCCGGTGCGGCCCGGTGTCGAGCCGGGATCGTCTGTGTCGAGCGGCGGACCGGCGGGGAATTCGGGAGCCGGGCAGGGTGCAGCCGCTCACGCAGAGCCTCAGCGCCGAGATCCGGCGGGCGCGCAGGCAGGCGGGGGTGCGGTCGGCGACCACCCCTCGTCGGTGCGCACCGACGGATCCGAGTCAGCGGTCACCGATGTGGTGCCGATGCCGGAGTCCGCGCGATTGGCCGCGAACGCGAACGCCCCGACCATCGTCACCGCGATCGCGAGTTCGTCCAGCCCGCCGGACCAGGCTCAAAGAGTGCCCGCCCCCGAGGATTTCGCGGCAGAGCCACAGCTCACGGACGGAGGTGGTGGCGCCGGCCGCGCTTCATCCGAGGAACGACCAGGGTTCATCGAGGGTGAGCCGGACAAGTCGAACGCCGATCCAGCAGGCGCCAGCGGCGGTTCCGATGTGGCGGAGTCGGAGCGGACGGGGAGTGCTGAGGCCCCGGACGCGCCGGTCGCCGGTTCGCCCGGTGCCGCTGGGACAGCCGGTGCCACGGGATCCGTCGCGGTGCGGGCCGAGATGGGTCTCACCGGACCCGTTGCGGTGGGCGCCGAGGCCGATGCCAAGGGATCGGCCGCAGTCGCCGGCGACGCCGACGCCACGGACACTGTTTCGGCGCGTTCGGCGCGAGCTCCGGCGGCAGACCGCGGCGCGATGGTCGACGACCGCGCAATAGCCGACGGTGGCTCAGTGGGCAGCGCTGAATCCTTGCGCGCCGGTACCGCGGAGCCGGGTGGAACTGCCACGGGCAGCAGCGCTGCGGTGGGCACAAGTGCGGTCGGTGGCGGTGCCGGCGCGCCCGCCGGTGGTGCCACGGCTGGTGGTGGCGCGCATGGCGGTGGCGGCACGCCTGCCGGTGCTGGCGCGGCTGACGGTGGTGGTGGTGCGCCTGGTGGTGGTGGCGACGCTGACGGTCGTGGCGCGGCTGACGGTCGTGGCGGCGCGCATGGCGGTGGCGGCACGCCTGCAGGTGGCGGCACGGCTGGTGGTGGCGACGCTGACGGTCGTGGCGCGGCTGACGGTCGTGACGGCGCGCATGGCGGTGGTGGCGTGCCTGCCGGTGGTGGTATGCCTGCCGGTGGTGGTGCGGCTGAGGGTGGTGGCGGCACGCCGGGTGGTGGCGGCACTCATGGCGGTGGCGGTGTGCCTGGCGGTGGTGGCGTGCCTGGTAGTGGTGGCACGGCTGGTGGTGGCACAGCTGACGGTGGTGGTGCGGCTGGTGGCGGTGGCGGTGGCGGTGGCGCGGCCGAGCCGGACAAGCCGTTCGACATGGGGGACAGCGACCCGGCACCACAGAGCGCGGCACGGCACCAGGCTTCCGCTGGGTCGCAGGGTGTTCCGTCGGCCGAAGGCGCGCGTCCGGGGCCTGCGGGACACGGTGTCCACCCCTATCCCGCACCACCGCCGATGGGCCGGGCCTGGCCCGGCCCGCGGCTGCCTGTGCCGAAGCGGATGTCCGGGTTGCACCGGCTGGGGTGGTTGGCGCTCGTCGGTCTGGTCGTGGCGTTGGTGGCGCTGCTGGTGGCGCTGGTCGCCGTGGTGGTCGGTGGGGACGACGATGACCAGGCCAAGGATGCCGCCACCGCCGGTCCGCCGTCGAGTTCCGCTACGACAGTGGGTGATTCGTTCGCCGAGAGCCGTCGGGTGTTTCCCACTCTGGTCCCGCAGGGTGCCACGGGTGAGGGGCCGGGCTATCGTGGCGCGCGCTGCTTCGCGGTGCGGTCGGTGAGCGAGCTGGAGTGGAAAGAGCCCGCACTGCAATGGAATCCGATCAGCGCCGGCTGGCAGTGTGAGCGCACCGATAACAACGCGGGGTCGGTGAGCTACCTCGTGCTCGAGTACCCGTCCGCCGCGCACGCGAGGTCGGTGGTCGAGGCGCTGCCCGCCGCGGTCCGCTATCCCGGCGACAAGGACGGCGTCGAGTTCGACCTGCGCCGCTGGGTGGTCCCCGACCCCTCCAGCGCCCGCATGAGCACCGCGCACCAGGTGATCGGTTTCCCCGACGACGACCTGCGCGCGAACTACCTCATCGCCGTGAGCCGCCGCGGCAGCAGCGGCACCGCAGGCGCCCCACGCCCCTCCGCCCAGGACGAGGTCACCGCCTGGTGGGAGGACGTTCCACTCTGACGATAGTCCGCTAGAACCCGAGGAGAGCTGTGAAACTGCTCGTCACCGGCGGTGCCGGATACATCGGCGGCGTGACCGCGCACCGACTCGTCGACGCGGGGCACGAGGTCCACGTGCTCGACAATCTGTCCACCGGCTTCCGGGAGAACGTGCCCGGCGCGGCGACGTTCCACGAGATATCGGTACACGAGGTTGCCGAGATTCTCACGCCCGACGCGGGATTCGACGGTGTGCTGCATTTCGCCGCGTCCATCGAGGTCGCCGAGTCGGTGCGGAATCCGGACAAGTATTGGCGCAACAACATCGAGGGCTCCCTGGCCCTGTTGCGCGCGATCCGGCTCGCTGCGGTGCCGCGGCTGATCTTCTCCAGCACCGGCAGCATGTACGCCGGCGACGGTCAGACATCGTTCGACGAGGGTGCGGAAGTACGGCCCAATAATCCTTACGCCGCAACGAAATTCACCGTTGATCAGATGATCGCGGGGGAGTGCGGCGCCTCGACGACCCTGGGCGCAGCGTCACTGCGGTACTTCAACGCCTCGGGCGCGGTCCGCACTGCCGACGGCGGCCATCTGGGCGAACGGCACGATCCCGAATCGCATCTGATCCCCATCCTCTTGCAGGCCGCAGCGGGGCAGCGGCCCCGGTTCACCCTCTTCGGCACCGACTATCCGACCGTGGACGGCACTTGCGTGCGCGATTACGTCCACGTCGCCGACCTCGCCGACGCGCACCTGCTCGCGCTCGACGCGGTCCGGCCCGGCGAGCACGAGGTCTTCAACTTGGGCAACGGTCGCGGCTTCTCCAATCGCGAGATCATCGATGCCGTGCTCGCCGTGACCGGCGCCGACTTCCCGATCGATGTCGAGGACAGGCGCCCCGGCGACCCAGCGGTCTGCGTCGCGTCCTCGGCGAAGGCACACAAGCGACTCTGCTGGACTCCGCGCCGGACGCAGCTCTCGGAAATCATCGGCGACGCTTGGGAATTCCATCGCGCCATGCTGGCGGGCGCCGCGCGCTAGCCCTTCGTCGCGGTGCCACCGGGCGGACCGGCGACACCGCGACATCCGTCAGTCCACCGCCAGCGCCGCGACGATCGGCATCCGTGCCGCGCGGAAGGCGGGTGGGATCGAGCCGAGGAGGGCGAGTCCCAGGGCGACGATGCCGTACACCAGGAGCAGGGGGCTCGGCCGGTAGACGATGTCGATCGTCATGGCGTGGCCGATGGCCACGGTGCCGAGGTACTGCACGCCCACGCCGATCACGAGACCGATGGCGGCGCCGATGAAGCCGATGCCCGCCGCCTCGGCGAGCACCGAGCGCAAGAGGAACTTGCGGTTGGTGCCCATGGCGCGCAGCACGCCGAGTTCCCTGCGCCGCTCCAGTACCGACAGCATCAGCGTGTTGAGCAGCGCCACCGTCGCCACCAGCACAACGATCCACAGGATCATGTTGCTCATGGCCGCGCCCTGCTGCACGCCGGAGGAGATGGCGTTCACCATGTCGGCGCCGGTCGCGACGTAGAACTCCTCGGGGACCAGTGCGCGCACCGCGGCCTGGACCGTCTCGGGGTCGGCGCCGGGGGTGTACTCCACCGACAGGATGGTCTCGCCGGGTCGCTGATACCACTCCCGCATCTGATCCAGGTTCATCATCACCACACCCGAGACGGCGGTGAAGTACGGAATGACCTGCAGGACAGGCACGGTCCGTGCGCCCGACGGTGTGGGCATCGTGATCTCGTCACCGGCGGCCACGTGCATCGACCTGGCCACATCACGGGTCACGACAACGCCCTCGCGGCGCTCCATCCGCTCGACCACGGCCGGATCGACCGCGCTCAGCCTGCTCTCGTCGGCCGTCGGCGGATAGCCCTGCACCATCACCCGCCCGGTGCCGACGGTCGCGAACGCCATCTGCGCGGGCCGCACCGCCGCGACGCCGGGCACCGAGGCCACCTTCTCGCGCAGTTCGGGCGGCAGGATCGGGCCGGTCGGGAACTGCTCGACCGGGCTGCCGCTCACATACAGATCGGTGTCGGCCAGGCTCTCGAACGATTCGGTCGCCGAGTCGACCATGTTGCCGGACGCGCCACCGAGCGCCACCACGGCCGCGACGCCGATCATCACCGTCATCGCGGTCGCCCACACGCGGCGTGGCGCGCGTTCGAGGGTGGTGGCGCCGAGCGCGCCGGGTGCGCCGAACCAGCGGGCGATGCCCGCGGCGCCGCGCACGATCGGGCCGGTGGCGGCGAAGCACAGCAGCACCGCCGCGGCGAACGAGGTCGAGATGGCGCCCAGCGAGATCCGTCCGAGATCGAGGAAGGCCAGCGTGACGGCCACCCCGACGAGGCCGAGCCCACCGGCCAGCGCCGCCCAGCGCAGCACCGCGTTGTCGGCGGCCGAATCACTGGCCTCGACCGGCGCCAGCGCCTCCACCGGCGCCACCTTGTACACCTGACGCGCCGCGATCGCCGCCGCCAGCACGGTCGCCACCACGCAGGCCACGATCGCCGCGGGCACCGCGTAGTTCGGCACCATGAACTCGGTCCGCGACTCCACCGACTGCACGATCGCCGCGGGCAGGCGCTCGATCGCGAACCGGCCCATCACCGCGCCGATCGCCGACCCGATGGCGCCGCCGATCAGACCGAGCAGCGCCGCCTCGACCAGCAGGTCGCGCACCATCGGCCCGCGCTGCCCGCCGATCGCCCGCAGCAGCGACAGCGTCGGCCTGCGCTGGGCCACCGCCATGCTCATCGCGTTGTAGATCAGGAACGCCGACACCATCAGCGCCGCCGCCGACGACATCAGCGTGGAATACCGCAGGATCTGGATCGCGCCGCCGGCCTGCGCCGTCCGCAGGCTCGGCTCGGCCACCACGGCCCGCCCGTCCACGGCGGCCGTGAGATCGGCCCGCAGCTGCCCGATATCGGTGCCGGGCTTCGGCAGGATCTGCACGGAGTCGAGCCGGTCGACCCGGTTGGTGAGCAACTGCGCGAGCGGCAGCGGGGCGGCGATCAGGTGACCGCCGTTGAGCCGGTTGGTCGCCTCGTCGTCGAGCACCCCCGCCACCGTCCCGGTGCCCCAGCCGATCGGGATGCTGTCGCCCACCTGGTAGCCCATGGCGGCGCCGACAAGCACCCCGCGCGGCGTGCTGACCAGCTCGGCCGTGTGCTCGGCCATCGGCCCGGCCAGATCGCCGCCGAGCGCGGCGACATTCGCGTCGGCGCCGACCAGCATGGCCCGGTCGGGACCGGCGCCCAGCGTGGTGCGCAACATCGGCACCGCCGTCGCGACGCCGGGCGTGGCGCTGATCCGGGCGAGCAGGGACTGCTCGAAGCCGGCGTCGGTGATGCCGGTGATCTCGAGCTCGGCCGTGCCTGCCAGGCCCTGGGTGAGCCGGTCTACCGAGCCGGTCACCGAGCCGGAGATGCTCAGCACGGCGACCAGCAGCGAGGCCGACACCGCCATCACCGCCGTGGACATGACGGTGCGGCCCGGATGGCGGATCAGTTCACCGATGTTGAACAGCCGCAACCGATCCCACATCGCCGCGATCATGCGTCGACCCGCGCTGCCACGACGTCGTCGGCGTCGATCCGGCCGTCGTGCAGGGTGATCACCCGATCGCAGTACGCGACGGCGCCCATGTCGTGGGTCACCATCACGACCGAATTGCCCTGCGCGGTGATCTCACCCAGCAGTTCCAGGATCGACGCGCCGGTCTTGGAGTCCAGGTTTCCGGTGGGTTCGTCGGCCAGGATCAGCGGCGGATCCATGATCAGCGACCGCGCCACCGCGACGCGCTGCATCTGCCCGCCGGAGAGCTCGGCGGGCCGGTGCTGGGCTCGGTCGCCCAGACCGACCAGCTCGAGCAGTTCCAGCGCGCGCGGCTTGGCCTTGCGTAATCCGGTGCCGTCCAGCAACTTCGGCACCGCGACGTTCTCCCAGGCCGACAGCGTGGGCAGCAGGTTGAAGAACTGGAAGACGAAACCGACCTGCTGCAAACGGAAAGCCGCCTGGGCGTCCTCGTCGAGGCCACCGATCTCGGTGCCGCGGAAGCGGATCGAGCCCTCGTCGGGCTTGTCCAGGGCGCCGAGCAGATGCAGCAGGGTGCTCTTGCCGGAACCGGAAGGCCCGATGATCGAGGTGAACTGGCCCGCCTCGATGCGCATGCTCACCTCGTCGAGCGCGCGTACCCGCTGTTCGCCGACACGGTACTGCTTGACCACCCGCGTCAGTTCCAGCATCGGCGAATCGTTGTCCGGCATGTTCTTGGCCCCCAAGGGTTTTCGGTCGGATGGAATCGTCAGCGCACGAGGGCGCGGGTACGGGTAGTCTGCCCGGTCGCGGCGCGCGCGTCGAGAAGAGCGCGCAGCGCAGGCTGCTCGGCGGCCAGTTCCAGATAGGCCTCCACCGCCGAATGTCCTTCGATCTCGGCCTGTTCGAGTTTGGCGCGCAGATGGTTGTTCCAGCGATAGGCCAGGGCTTGCAGGAGGCCGTCGATCCCGCCGAAGAGCTCGTCCAGCCCGGCCAGGCCGGTGAACAGCTGGGGGTCGCGCGGGTCGATCGAGGCCCTGGCGAGCACGGTGTGCACGATCTCGGTGCGGCGGTGCTGATCGGTCCAGGTCATGGGCTTCACCTTCCGTGAGCGGTGTCACTCACGCTACGGTCGCGCCGCGGCGGAATCGTCGTGCCCGGGACCCGACTTCTCCTCCTACCCGGGTAGGAGGACGGGCCCGTTCGCGGGACGATGACGGGCGCCGGGCCCGGCGGCTAGCCTTACCCCATGGAGGTGAGTCACGCCCTTCCCGCGAGTACGGCGGGCCCGCACGGCCGCTGGCGGCGGCTCGCGGACCGGCCGCGGGAGGGGATGCGACGGCTGCTCGACATCGTGCGTGAGCGCATCGAGTCCCTGCCTTACGACTACCCTCCCGCCGTGATCATCGGGGCCGACCTCGCCCTGCTGGTGATCACCGGCGCGGCCGTGATCCAGCGGCACTCCTACTTCCCGAGTCCGCTCCCGCTGGTGGCGATGGCCACCGCCTTCCTGCCGATCCCGCTGTTCGCGATCTTCGGGGTGAAGCCGCATCCGGCGCTGTTGAAGGGTTCGGCGCTGCTCTCCTGCGGGCTGTTCCTGCTGCAGCCCGTCAGCGCCGATTTCGCGCCGTTCGTGCTGGTGATCGTCGCCGGTGAGGTGGCGGCGGTCGCCTCGCGCGGGATCACGGTCGGGTTCACGGTGCTCGCGATTCTCGAGCTGGTCGCCTTCGACCTCGCCGGTCACGTCCGGTGGGGCGACGCGGGGCAGCGGTTGCAGGGGCTGCCGATGTACGTGCTCGGCATCGTGCTCGGTGTCTTCGTCGGCGTGCTGTTGCAGTATCAGCGCCGGTTCCTCTATCAGGAACGCGAGAACCAGGCGATCCGCGCCGTGCAGGCCGCCGACGAGGAGCGGCGCCGGATCGCCCGCGAGGTGCACGACGTCATCGCGCATTCGCTGTCCATCACCCTGCTGCACCTGACCGCGGCCCGGCGCGCGCTGCAGACCGACGACGACATCACCGAGGCGGTGGACGCGCTCGTCGACGCCGAACGCCTCGGCAGGCAGGCGATGGCCGACATCCGCCGCACCGTCGGCATGCTCGACACCAGCCCCGCGCTGCTCCCCCCGGAACCGAGCGCCGCCGACATCGACGAACTCGTCGGCGACTTCCGGCGGGCCGGACTCGACGTCGAATACACCCGCACCGGCGACCTCGCCGTGGTCGAGGGCACCGTGGGGCACGCGCTGTACCGGATCGGACAGGAGTCGCTGGCGAACGTGGCCAAGCACGCGCCCGGAGCCGCCGCGACCGTGCGGCTCGACGTCGCCCCCGACCTGGCGACGCTGGTGGTGACCAACCCGATGCCCTGCGGTCCGCCGCCACGGCGCGACGTCGGCATGGGCCTGCGCGGCATGCGCAAGCGCACCGAACTGCTCGGCGGCCGCATCACCGCGGGCAGCGCCGACGACGGGTGGACGGTGCGGGCGAGCTTCCCGCTGAAGTCCGGGCCGTGCACGACCATCACCGCCTTGCTGCCCAACCTGCTCAGGACCAAGCCCCAGGAGGACACGTGACGGCCGCCGCGCCGATCGACAACCCGGTGACGGTGCTCGTCGTCGACGATCAGGAACTCGTCCGCGGCGGCCTGCGCCGCATCCTGCGCCGCCGCGACGGCTTCACCGTCACCGAGTGCGCCGACGGCGACGAGGTGGTGGCCGCGGTCGGCGCCGAGCGCCCCGACGTGGTGCTCATGGATCTGCGGATGAAACGGGTCGGCGGCATCGATGCGACGCGGTTGCTGCGCGCGCGTCCCGACGCGCCGCCGGTGCTCGTGCTCACCACCTTCGACGACGATCAGCTCCTCTCGGGGGCGCTGCGCGCCGGCGCGGCCGGATTCCTGCTCAAGGACTCACCCGCCGAGGACCTGATCCGCGCGGTGCGCACCGTCGCCGCGGGCGGCGCGTGGCTCGACCCGTCGGTGACCGGTCGCGTGCTCACCGCGTACCGCACGGTGCGACCGACCGGTACGCGCAGCGATCACCGGCTCGGCGACCTCACCGCGCGCGAGTACGAAGTGCTCGAACTGATCGGGCGCGGCCGGGTCAACAGCGAGATCGCCGCCGAACTCGGCATCTCCGAAGTCACCGTGAAAAGCCACGTAGGACACATTTTCGGCAAGCTGGACCTGCGTGACCGAGCCGCCGCGATCGTGTTCGCGTTTGACCACGGCGTGGTGACACCGGGAGAATCCTCCTTCTGACGAGCAGGTCTTCGGGCATGCCAGAAGTGGGAGGCGGACGCTGGTGCAGGCACCTGGGTCACGGACGGGGAGCAGATTCGGCCCGTACGAGTTGCGGTCGATGCTGGGCAAAGGCGGAATGGGCGAGGTCTACGAGGCCTACGACACCGGCAAGGACCGGGTGGTCGCCCTGAAGTTGCTGGCGCCCGAGCTCGCCCAGGATCCCGCCTATCAGGTCCGATTCCGGCGCGAGTCCCAGGCGGCGGCGAAACTGGCCGAACCGCACGTCATCCCGATTCACGACTGGGGCGTGATCGACGGGGTGCTGTTCATCGACATGCGCCTGGTTCCCGGCACCGATCTGCGGACGGTCCTGCGCGGCGGGGGGCCGCTCAGTCCCGACCGGGCGGTCGCGGTAGTGGAGCAGATCGCGGCCGCGCTCGACGCGGCGCACGCGGGCGGGTTGGTGCACCGTGACGTCAAACCGGCCAACATCCTGGTGACGCCCGCCGATTTCGCCTACCTCGCCGACTTCGGCATCGCCCACACCGAGGGTGACAGCGCGGTGACCCAGGCCGGGATGGCCATGGGCTCCTACATCTACATGGCGCCGGAACGCTTCGACGTCGGCCCCATCTCGGGCCGTGCCGATGTCTACTCGCTGGCCTGTGTCCTGCACGAATGCCTCACCGGCGCCGCGCCGTTCCCCGCCGCCAGCATGAGCGTGCTCATCCGCGCCCACCTCTCCGAAGTCCCGCCCAAGCCGAGCACCCTGCTGCCCGGCCTGCCGTCGAGCCTCGACGAGGTGATCGCGATCGGCATGGCCAAGGACCCCGCCGACCGCTACGCCAGCGCGGGCGAACTCGCGGTCGCGGCCAGGGAAGCGCTGGTCGCCGCGATCCAGGACGGTCTGCCGGTGGGTGGTCCGCAGGGTTCCGGGGCGATGGGCGTGCCGAGCCCGGGTACCGGAGCGGCGGCGGGTGCGGCGGCCTTCGGCGCGGGTGCGCGGAATCCGGTGCGCGGCAAGGCGCCCGAAGGCTGGAATCTGCCCGCAGGCGTGGGAACCGGTGGTCAGCCGATGCCGGGTGTCGGCGCGAGTGGTGGTTATGACGCCGCCGGTGGCCGGGGTGTGCCCGGTGCTGGTGGGACCGGTGGTCATCCGGTGCCCGGGGGCGGTCGCGGTGGCCAAGGTGGGACCGGTGGTCATCCGGTGCCAGAGGGTGCCGGCCTCAGCCGGGGCGTGCCGGGTGGTGGTGGGACCGGTGGTCATCCGGTGCCCGGGGGTGCCGGTGGCCGGGGTGTGGCTGGCGCCGGTGCGACTGGTGGTCATCCGCTGCCCGGTGGTGCCGGGGGACAGGCCGTGCCCAGCGGCGGTCATGAGGGGCCGGGCGGTCGGACGCCCGGTGGCGCTGATGCCGGTGGTCGCACAGTGTCCGGTGGGCGGAAGGCGCCCGGCGAGGGGCGCGGGCCCGACGGTGACGACAACGCCGACGACGCCGTGCCGACGCCGACCGGAGAGTTTCGCGTCGTCGGTGCGGTGACCGCGACCGGTGGCATCGAGACCTCGCGCAGCCAGACCTCGGCGACCGGCGCGCAGCCCACGCTGATCATCCGGCCGCCCGCCAACGCGGGCCCGGAAACCGCCGGATTCCAGCGCGTCCCGGCCGAGGGCACCGGCGAGGTGTCGATCCCCGCGGTGATCCAACCGACGGGCCCCGCCGAGATCCGCCCCGACGACACCTACTTCACGCCGCTCCCGCCCGCGGACGCCCCGGTCGCCCCGGAGCCGCCGCCGGCCTACACCCCGGATCAGGGCCTGCCCAAGATGCGCCCGTTCCCCGACGCCCACCTCTACGAGGGCGCCCGGCCCGGCGAAACCTCGGCCCCGGTATCGCACCCGCCGTACCCGGCCCCGACCGGCTTCGCCGACGCGACCCCGTCGGGCCCCGTTCCCCAGCGCTCGGCCCCCACCCAGCGCTTCGCGGGCCCCCCGCCGGAATACGTCGACACGGGCCGCTCCAACCCCAACCCGAGATTCGGCCCCACCGCCGACGCGGCACGCCCACCACTGGATGGGCCAGCCACAGGCGGACCGGGCGCCGGAAGCCCCTTCGGCACCGGGCCCGATCCCGTGCGTCCCCCACACGACGGCGCCTCCGGCCCCCTCCCGCAACGATCCGCGCCCACCCAGCGCTACCAGGGCGGTCCTCCCGGACCGGCCGAATTCAGCGGCAGCCCCGAGGCCACCTTCGGCTCGGCTCCCGGCGCGCCGAACCCGTTCCCGGACAACCGGTTCGGTGCCGCGAACGAACCGGGCAACCACTTCGGCGAGGATCCGGAGTCGCCGAACCCGGGTTCGGGCAACCGCTTCGGTGCCGCAAGTGCCCCGGACAGCCCATTCGGCTCGGCTCCCGGCGCGCCGGGAGCGGCTCCGGGCGGACCGTTCGGCGCCGGACCCGACGGGCCCTCCGGCCCCGTCCCGCAGCGGTCCGCGCCCACTCAGCGATACCCGGCAGACCCCGGAGTCGGGGAGTACGTCGACTCCGGGCGTTCCAACCCCAACCCGAAATTCGGTCCCGGTGGTCCCGAATCCGGTTCTCCGGCAGGCGGGTTCGGCGACGAGGAACCACCGTTCGGCGAGTCCGGCGCCCCGGACGCCCGCTTTCGCGCGCCTGACTCCAGCTCCGACGCCCGGTTCCCGGCTCCCGCGGGGATGTTCGGTGACGGCGAGAACTCGCCGCACCCCTTCGGCCCGGCAGCGAAGTTCGGCGGCGAAGACGATCGCTTCGGTTCCGCGGCAGACGATTTCGATGACGACCGCACCGTGCAGCCCGCGCGGTTCGCTGCCGGACCGGACCGGTTCGATGACGACCACGACCGGCCCGGCCCGGACGCCCGCTTCGGCGCACCGGCCGGTGGATTCGACGACCCGGATCGGTTCGGCGAATCCCCCAGCGGCGCCGACCGGTTCGCCGCGCCGACCGAGCAGTACCGCGGCGTGCCGGGGGAGGACCCGCGCCGGGTCGCCGCGACCCGGCAGTACGGCGGTGTGGACGGCCCGGCGACCGAGCAGTACGACCCGGCCGGGTTCGACGCGCAGCGATCGGCGCCGACGCAGCACTACCAGGGCACCTCGCCCAGTGGAGAACCGTTCGGCGCACCGGATCCGCAACGCGCGCAGGCCACGCAGCAGTATCGCGGTGGCGCCGCGCCGTTCCCCGCACACCAGGCCCCGTCGGACGAACCGTACGGCGGGCCGGAGGCGTACGCGCAGTACGACGAGAACAATGCCTACGGCGATCACGCCTACCGCGACCCCGCCTACGGCGCCGACCCGTACGGCCCCGACCCCGGCTACGCGGAACCCGCCTGGCAGCAACGGGATTCGGGCCGGAACAAGGCCATGCTGCCCATCCTGGTGGGCGTGCTCACCGTCGCGGTGCTCGTGATCGGCGGCGCGATCGGCTGGCGGCTGATGTCGGGCGGCGACCCGGCCACCGACACCACCGCCGCGCCCAGCTCGGCGGCGCCGATCGGCGGCGGGGGCGCGGCCACCACGGCCCCGCGCGCAACGACAGCGGCCCCGACGACCTCGGCAGGGCCGGTCACCCTGCCCGCCGGTGCGCAACCGTGCGAATCCGGTTCCACCGGTGGTGCTTTCGGCAAGGCCGCGATCGGCAGCACGGTCACCAGCTGTGGTTTCGCCGAGGCGGTCCGCGCGGCGTACGCGAGTGGCGGCAGCGCGGCGGGCCCGAGGTCCGTCGTCGCCACCAGCCCGGTGACGGGGCGCACCTACACGATGGACTGCACCCCGGCGGGCAAGCTCGTCACCTGCACCGGCGGCGAGAACGCGGTCGTCTACGTCTACTGAGACGCCTCGGCCGCGGCCCCGAACGGAGCCGCGGCCGATCACAACCGCTCAGCTGGACCGCGTCACAGTGACTTTCACGCTCTTCATCAAGGGCTGGTCGCTCTCGGTGCTGTAGTCGCCGATCGCGCACAGCGCGTTCATCTCCGGCATGTACCCGGCGGCACAGCCCATCGGGATGTCGTAGGGAATCACCTTGTACCGGTGCAGTGACCGGGTCGATCCGTCGCGGGCGGTGCTGGTGATGTCGACCTCGTCGAACTCGCGCAGCCCACGTTCGCGCATGTCCTCGGTGTTCATGAAGATCAGCGTGCGCAGGTTCTTCACGCCGCGGTAGCGGTCGTTGTCGGAGTAGATGCTGGTGTTCCACTGGTCGTGGGAACGCTGGGTGGCCAGCGTCAGCACGCCCGGCGGATTGGTGATGTCGGGCAGCGTCGCCGTGGAGAACTCGGCCCGGCCCGACGGCGTGAGGAAGATCAGCTCACGCGCGGGCTGACGGATGCGGAAGCCCAGCGGCAGCCGGACCCGGCGGTTGTAGTCCTCGAAACCGGGCAGCACCTTCGACATGGTGTCGCGGATGCGGTCGTAATCCTCGATGTAGTACTCCCACGGCGTCTTCGTCTCGGGCAGCGCGGCTTTCGCGATGCCGGCCAGGATCGCAGGCTCCGACAGCAGATGCGGTGACGCGGGCTTCTTCATACCGCGCGACATGTGCACCACCGCCATCCCGTTCTCCATCGAGGTGATCTGCGGTCCGCCGCGCTGGATGTCGCGTTCGGTGCGACCGATGCAGGGCAGGATCAGCGCGCGCTTGCCGTGGATGACGTGACTGCGATTGAGCTTGGTACTCACATTGACCGTGAACCCGCACTTCTGGAACGCCGCGAAGGTGTAGGCGGCATCCGGGGCCGCGGCCACGAAGTTACCGCCCATGCTGAGGAAGAACTCGAGCTTGCCCGCCTGCATCGCCTGGATCGTGGCGACGGTGTCGTAGCCGTTCTCGCGCGGCGGGTCGATCCCGCACACCTGGGCGAGCCGGTCGAGGAACTCCGCGGTGGGGTTGTTGTCGATGCCGCACGTGCGGTTGCCCTGCACATTGCTGTGGCCGCGCACCGGTGACGGACCCGCGCCCTCGCGGCCCAGATTGCCGCGCAGGAGCAGCACGTTGACGATCTCGCGGATCGTGTCGACGCCGTGTTCGTGCTGGGTGATCCCGAGGCACCAGCTCATCACGGTGCGGTCGGCGTCGCAGTAGATCCCGGCGGCCTTGCGGATCTCCTGTTCGCTCAGCCCGGACTGACGCTGGATCTCGGCCCAGGTGGTGGCCTCGACCTCGCGCACGTAGGCGTCGAAGCCGGCGGTGTAGCGCTCGATGAACTCGCGGTCGAGCGCCTTCGGATTCGTCTTCGCTTCCTCCAGCACATGTTTGGCGATGCCGCGCAGCAGCGCGAAGTCACCGCCGATGCGTACCTGCAGGGTCATGGTGCTGGTGTCGGTGGCGCGGAAAGTGGCCATCGCGGCGAAGTCGTGCGGGATGATCGTGTTGCGCGCGCCCGCCTCGATCAGCGGGTTGACGTGCACGATCTGCGCGCCACGCTTGTGCGCCTCGGCCAGCGCGGTCAGCATGCGCGGCGCGTTGGAGGCGGCGTTGATGCCCATCACGAACAGCGCGTCGGCCTTGTCCCAGTCGTCGATGTCGCAGGTGCCCTTGCCGGTGCCGAGCGCCGCCTGCAGCGCGCGACCGCTCGCCTCGTGACACATGTTGGAGCAGTCGGGCAGGTTGTTGGTGCCGAGTTCGCGCACCATCAGCTGGTAGAGGAAGGTGGCCTCGTTGCCGAGCCGGCCGGAGGTGGAGAAGGAGGCCAGATTCGGATCGGGGAGTTCGCGCAGCGCCTTGCCCGCCATCTCGAACGCGTCGGGCCAGCTGATCGGCACGTAGTGATCGGTCGCGGCGTCGTAGACCATCGGATGGGTCAACCTGCCCTGGTCCTCCAGGTCGTGGTCGCTCCAGGTGGCCAGCTCGCTGACGGTGTGCCGGGCGAAGAACTCCGGGGTACAGCGCTTGTGCGTCATCTCCCAGGTCACGTGCTTGATGCCGTTCTCGCACACATCGAGCATCAGGCCGTCGGTGGCGTCCGGCCACGCGCAGCCGGGGCAGTCGAAGCCATGGTGGGGATGATTCATCTTCAGTACTGCCTTGGTGCCGAGCACGGGCTCGTGCTCGTCGAGCAGCATGAACTTGCCGACCGAGAGCGCGGCGCCCCACCCGGCAGCCGGGTGATGGTAGGGCTTGAACTTCGGCACCGCGGCGCGGTCGGCGTCGCCGCTCGGCCCGCTGTCGGGGTCATACGGGGTGTACGGACCGTCGGCCATGACATCTTCCCTTCGACGTTTCAGCGCTCGACCCACCGCCATCGCGCGTGTCGCGGTTCGATTGTCGGCCCGCGCGGCCCGACACGTCCAAGACCTACTTCCGAGCACTCGATAGGTTCGGATTATCAACGCAGGTAAGGTCCGCAAAACAGCCTCTGAGCTGCATGGAAGCGGTTTGACGGCGGCGCGTTCTCTCGGCGACGATGCGATTCCAGACCCCTGAGCCGATGCCGGAGGAACCCTTGCCCACCACCCGAACCCGGGCGCGCCCGCTGATTCGGCGGTCCGGCATCGACATCGACCACCTGCCCGCCGCGCGGGTGTTCGTCGGCCTGGCGATCCCCGGCCTGCTGCTCACCGCGGCAGGCCGCACCGACCTGCTCATCTACGCGGTGTTCGGCTCCTTCACCGGCATGTACGGGTTCGCCGAGGCGCAGCGGCAACGCCTGATCCACCAGAGCGAGGCCGCGGTCATGCTGGTCGGGGCGGTCGGCGCGGGCATCGCGCTGGCGCGCTGGCACGCGCCGCCGGTCGTCCTGGTCGCGGCGGTGGCGGTGTTCGCGGCGGTCGCCTCGCCGGTCACCGACCGGCTCGGGCTGCGCCCCGAAGGACCCTTCTTCGGCATCTTCGCCTTCGGCGCGATCGCGATGGTCGCCGGGAATCAGCCCGATCCGCTCGCGGCGCTGCTGATCTGCGCGATCACCGCGACGCTGTGCGTGGCGGTCGGCTACCTCGACTGCACCCGCCGCGCGCGCCGCGCCGGTGCCTGCGTGCTGCCGGTGAGCATCGCGCCGCACCGCACCGGCCGGGTCTCGCTGGTCCAGTCCGGCCGCTACGCGCTGGCGATCTCGATCTCCGGCGGCATCGGGCTGCTGCTCGGCGTCGGCCACGCCAACTGGGCGATGGCGGGCGCCGCCGTCCCGCTGGCCGCCGCGACCTCCCGCGACCGGATCTCGCGCGGGCTGCACCGGGTGCTCGGCACCTTCCTCGGCCTCGCGGTCACGGCCCCGCTGCTGCTGCCGGGGCCGAGCTCGACGGTGCTCGCGCTGGCGATCATCGCGCTGCTGTACCCGACCGAGCTGTTCATGGCCCGCCACTACGCGCTCGCGCTCGGCTTCTTCACGCCGCTGATCATGTCGATGACCGAACTCGCCGCGCCGACCGATCCGCGCACGATGCTCACCGAGCGTGCCCTCGACACGGTGGTCGGCGTCGCGGTGGGAATCGCTGTCGCGCTACTGATCCGCGAACCGGCGCCCGTGTTCCCGCCGCGGGTATGCGAACCGATGCATACTGGCGTCATGGCTGACGACAACCAGTGGTACTACTGCCTCAAGCACCGCACCGCCGAGCAGGGCAAAACCTGCTGGTACGGCGACCGGATGGGCCCCTACCCCGATCAGGCGACGGCCGAGCGCGCGCTCGGGATCGCCAAGGCGCGCAACAAGGCCGCCGACGACGAGGACGACTGACCCGGGGGCGCATGTTCCGGCAACTCGAGTACTTCGTCGCCCTCGCCAGGGAGCGCCATTTCGCGCGCGCGGCCGCGGCCTGCTACGTCTCCCAGCCCGCGCTCTCGGAGGCCATCCGCAAGCTCGAACGCGAGCTGGGCGTGCCGCTGGTGCGGCGGGGGCGGACCTTCGAAGGACTCACGCCCGAGGGCGAGCGGCTCGTCCTGTGGGCCCGCCGGATCCTCGCCGACCGTGACGCCCTCGAACACGAGGTCACCGCGCTGCGCACCGGCCTCACCGGAGACCTGCGCATCGGGGTGATCCCGGCGGCGTCGGGCACCGTCACCCAGCTGACCGACCCGTTCTGCGCCGCGCATCCGCTGGTGCGGGTGCGCGTCGAGACGAGCCTGCGTTCGCGCGACATCGTCGAACGGATCCGCCGCTTCGAGCTCGACGCGGGGATCGTCTACGCCGACGGCGTCGACACCGAGGGCCTGTCCGGTATCCCGCTCTACGAGGAGCGGCACGTCCTCGTCGCCGGCGCCGAGTTGCTCACCGGCCGCGCCGAGACGATCACCTGGACCGAAGCGCTGCAACTGCGGATGTGCCTGCTGCCCAAGGGAATGCGTGGCCGCCAGCTCATCGACAGCGCGCTGGCCGGACGCGGACTGGTCGCGGCGCCGCAGCTGGAGAGCGACTCGGTGGCCACCCTGCTCGAGCACGCGCGGACCGGCCGCTGGGCCTGTATCGTCCCGCAACCCTGGGTCTCAACCCTCGGGCCCACCGCGCGGGTCCGGGTCTTCGAGCTCGCCGACCCCGCGGTCACCGCGCGGATCGCGCTGGTCACGACGGCCGTGGAGCCCGCGTCGGTGCTCACCACCGCCCTCGCCGACACCGCCCGGGCCACCGAATTCACCCGCGACGATCGAATTCAGCTATGACACGGCAATCTTTCGGTAGGGTCCTCGGATATGAGCGCTCGATTGCCGCAATCCGCTCTCACCCGCCTGATCGTGGCGGTGCTCATCGGCCTGTCGGCCGGTCTGATCGTCGGGATCTGGACCGGGCCTCCGCTGGGTGTGCTCACCGGAATCGTCCTGGCCGCCACCGCTTTCGTGGTCTCCGGATGGCTGGTGCTGTGGCCGATGAGCGCGCAGCGCACCAGGGAGCTGGCGCGCGCGGAGGACTTCCAGCCCTTCATCGAGGAGCTGTCGGTGGTCGCGGCCGCGCTGAGCGGGCTCGTCGGCATCGTGGTGGTCCTGGTGCTGCGCAATTCCGGCTCCGGCGACATCGCCGCGGCGGCCGCGCTCGCCGGGGTGTTCATGGCCTGGGCCGCGGTGCATCTGATGTACGCGGCGCGCTACGCCTTCATCTACTACCAGGAGCCGACGGGCGGGATCGATTTCAACATCAAGGCCGAGCCCAGCTACCGCGACTTCTTCTACTTCAGCTACAACCTCGGCATGACCTACCAGGTCTCCGACACCAACGTCACCGACGAGACCATCCGTGCCGTCGCGTTACGGCACTGCCTGCTGTCGTACGCTTTCGGCACGGTCATCCTCGCGACGACGATCAACCTCGTCGCCGGTTTCGCGACCGGCTGAGGCGAGCCCGCCACCGAACCGATCGGCAGCCCAGATGAGCAGAGTCACCGCACGGCGCAAGACCACCCGGCTGTCGCCGACCGGCCGCATCCAGCGACCCGACACCCTCGCCGTGGAGGAACCGCTGGAGATCCGCGTCGACGGGCAGTCGCTCACGGTCACCATGCGCACCCCCGGCGACGACATCGATCTGGTGCACGGATTCCTGTTCGGCGAGAACATCATCGGCTCCGCCGACGACCTCGTCACCGCCCGCTACTGCGCCGGGACCGACGAGAACGGCCGCAACACCTACAACGTGCTCGACGTGCGCCTGCGCACGCCGGTGCCGCTGCACACCCGCAACTTCCTCACCACCGGCGCCTGCGGGCTCTGCGGCAAGACCGCGCTCGACGAGGTGCGCACCCACACCCGTTACCCGATCCGGCCCGACTCCGGCACGGTCGCGATCGACACCCTGGCCGAGCTGCCGGGGAAGCTGCGCGCGGGCCAGAAGCTGTTCGAGGCCACCGGCGGGCTGCACGCCGCCGGCCTGTTCACCACCGACGGCGCCCTGCTCGCGCTGCGCGAGGACATCGGCAGGCACAACGCCGTCGACAAGGTGATCGGCTGGGCGGTGCGCGAGCACCGGATCCCCGCCGCCGAGCTGATGCTCGTGGTGAGCAGCCGGGCCTCTTTCGAGCTCGCGCAGAAGGCCGTCATGGCGGGCATCCCGATCCTGGCCGCGGTCTCGGCGCCGAGCTCACTCGCGGTCGACCTGGCCGCGGAGTCCGGGCTGACCCTGGTGGGGTTCCTGCGCGGGGAAACGATGAACATCTACTCGGGTGAACACCGTCTGACCTGAGCGTTTCGTACTCGCGGTGGGCGATCGGCAATACTGCCCAGTACGGTGTCGGGATCGCCAACCCGGCGCCGAAGCCCGGGGGAGTCTAGAAACGAAGATGCTTCACATGATGACGAAAGATCGGCGTCCGGTCCGGACCGCGCTCGCCGCGCTGCTGGGGACCCTCGCCCTGCTCACCGCGAGCTGTGGCGACGATCCGAAGCCCGCGCCGACTCAGCCCACCAGGACGAGCGCCGCCGCGGTGGATCCGGGCGGGGGCGCCGGAAGCTTCTCGATCGCGCTCCCCGGCAGTCTGGCCGCCGATTTCGCCACCCTGCAGCAGGGTTTCCGCGGCAGCGTGGGGCTGGCGATCATGCCGGTCGGCGGCGAGAAGATGGTCACCTTCGGCAGCTGGACCACCGGACCCGCCTGGTCGACGATCAAGGTGCCGCTGGCCATCGCCGCGCTGCGCAACAACGCCGGCTACAGCGCCACCGCGAGCTCGGCCATCACCGCCTCCGACAACGGCGCCGCCGACACGCTGTGGCAGTCGCTCGGCTCCGGCGCCGACGCGGCCGCGGCCGTGGAGGGCGTGCTGCGCGAGGGCGGCGACACCAAGACCACCGTGCCCACCCAGCGCACCCGCGCCGACGCCTCGATCTACGGTCAGGCCGAATGGACGCTGGCCGATCAGGTGCGCTTCGCCTCGCGGCTGCCGTGCCTGGCGCAGAGCCAGCGCGTGGTCGGGCTGATGCAGCAGATCGTGCCGAGTCACCGGTGGGGACTCGGCGCCTTCACCAGCGCGGAATTCAAGGGCGGTTGGGGCCCGGATCCCGCGGGCAAGTACCTGGTCCGCCAGTTCGGGCTCATCGATTCGCCCTCGGGCCGGATCGCGATCGCCTTCGCCGCGCAACCGGATTCGGGCTCGTTCAACGACGGCATGACCATGCTCGACAAGATGGCGACGCTGGTCTCGGGCCACCTGGACGAACTGGCCGGAGGTCACTGCGCCTGAACGCCGCCGGTGCGGCAAGATGAACGCCATGCGCATCGGAGTCTTGACCGGAGGCGGAGACTGTCCAGGGCTGAACGCGGTGATCCGGGCGGTGGTCCGGACCGCGAACGGCCGCTACGGCGACGCGATCGTCGGCTTCGAGGACGGTTGGCGCGGCCTACTCGAGGACCGCAAGATCCGCATCCACAACGACGACCGCACCGACCGGCTGCTGGCCAAGGGCGGCACCATGCTCGGCACCGCGCGCACCAATCCGGATGTGCTGCGCGCCGGGCTGGGCCGCATCCAGCAGACCCTCGACGACAACGGCATCGACGCGCTCATCCCGATCGGCGGCGAGGGCACGCTGACCGCGGCGAGCTGGCTCTCCGACGAGGGCGTGCCGGTGGTCGGCGTGCCCAAGACCATCGACAACGACATCGACTGCACCGACGTCACATTCGGCCACGACACCGCCCTGTCCATCGCCACCGAGGCCATCGACCGCCTGCACACCACCGCCGAATCGCATCAGCGCGTGATGCTCGTCGAGGTGATGGGCCGCCATGCCGGCTGGATCGCGCTCAACTCCGGCATCGCCGCGGGCGCGCACCTGACCCTGGTGCCCGAGGAGCCCTTCGACGTCGCCCAGGTGTGCGCGATGATCAAGAGCCGCTTCCAGCGCGGGGACAAGCACTTCATCTGTGTGGTCGCCGAAGGCGCCCATCCCGCACCCGATTCCGGGTTCGCGCTGCGCGAGGGCGGCATCGACGAATTCGGGCACGAACGATTCACCGGGGTCGCCCAGCAGCTCGGGTCCGAGATCGAACGTCGCATCGGCAAGGAGGTCCGCACCACGGTGCTCGGCCACGTGCAGCGCGGCGGCAGCCCGACACCCTACGACCGCATCCTGGCCACCCGGTTCGGCGTGCACGCGGCGGAGGCCGTGCACGCCGGGCACTTCGGTCAGATGGTCGCCCTGCACGGCACGGCCATCGGCCTGGTGCCGCTCTCGGAGGCCACCAAGCAGCTCAAGCGGGTGCCCGCCGAACGGCTCAGCGAGGCGCAGGCCTTCTTCGGCTGAGATGTCGGTGCGGGTCGGTACCGTGGCGGTATGCGCCCCGGTCGAGTGATCGTCACGGTTCTGTTCGTTGTCGCCGCGTTGGTGGCGGGCTGCTCGGGATCCTCGGACGAGCAGACCGCCCCGGCGGTCCTCGGGCCATGGCACGGTGATCTCACCGCCGGCGGGCAGGCCGTCTCGATCGGGGTGAGCTTCGCCGCGGACGGCTCGGCCACCATCGACATCCCGGTCCAGGGTGTGCGTGCCGCACCGTTGAAAGACGTACGCACCGAGCCGGATCGGGTGGAGTTCGCCATGCCCGACGTGCCGGGCGATCCGAAGTTCCACGGCAAGCTCGAGGGCGAGCAGCTCACCGGTGAGTGGGTGCAGTCGGGCCAGAGCGCGCCGCTGGTGTTCACCCGCGGTCCGGTCGCGGGCACCAGCAGGCCGCAGGATCCGGTGCCGCCGTACCCGTACCGCAGCGAGGACGTCAGCTATGCCAGCGGCGATGTCACCATCGCGGGCACCCTCACCGAACCCGAAGGCGCAGGGCCGTTTCCGGCGATGCTGCTGATCACCGGCAGCGGCCCGCAGAACCGCGACGAGGACCTGATGGGTCACCGTCCGTTCCTGCTGCTGGCCGACACCTTCACCCGCGCCGGATACGCGGTCCTGCGTGTCGACGACCGCGGCGTCGGCGGGACCAGCGGAAACCTCGACCAGTCCACCTACGACGACCTGGCCGACGACGCCGCCGCCGGGGTGTCCTTCCTGCGGGCCCGCCCCGAGATCGACCCGGCGAAGGTGGGTCTGTTCGGGCACAGCGAGGGCGGGTACCTCGCGCCGCTGGTCGCCGCGCGTCCCGACAGCGGCGTGGCCTTCACCGTGCTGATGGCGGGCCCGTCCGTGGTGGGCGGTGATGTGCTGATCGAGCAGAACAAGATCATCATGGCCGCCGAGGGCGCGCCCCAACCCGACATCGACGCCCAGATCGACTACCTCACCCGCTGGACCGGCCTGCTGCGCGCAGGCGACACCGCGGGCGCGAAGGCCTACGCCGAGCAGCACAACCAGGCCCAGCCCGCGGACAAACGCGCACCGCAGGAAGCCATCGACTCGTTCAGCACCCCGTACATGGCCTCGTTCATCACCTACGACCCGAAGCCGGCGCTGGAGGCGCTGCGGATCCCGGTGCTCGCCTTCTTCGGCGGCAAGGATCTGCAGGTGCCCGCGGCCCAGAACGAGGGGCCGATGCGGGCGAATCTCGCCGGCGCCCCCGACCCGACCGTGCACACCTTCCCCGACGTCAACCACCTGATGCAGCCGACCGAGACCGGCAAGCCCAGCGAATACGCCACCATCGAGACCACCATCGACCCGGCCGTGCTCGCCTACGTCACCGACTGGCTCACCCAGCACATCCCGGCCCGGTAGGGCTTACCTAGACTGAGGGCCATGAGCGCACCCACGGTCGAGTTGATGGATTACGCCGATGTCATCTCCCGGTACGAGCCGGTGCTCGGCATGGAGGTCCACGTCGAGTTGTCCACGGCGACCAAGATGTTCTGCGGTTGCCCCACCGAGTTCGGCGCCGAACCCAATACCCAGGTGTGCCCGGTGTGCCTCGGCCTGCCCGGCTCGCTGCCGGTCGTCAACGAGAAGGCCGTCGAGTCGGCCATCCGGATCGGCCTCGCGCTGAACTGTTCGATCACCCCGTGGGGGCGCTTCGCGCGCAAGAACTACTTCTACCCGGATCAGCCGAAGAACTACCAGATCAGCCAGTACGACGAGCCGATCGCGACCGAGGGCTACCTCGATGTCGTGCTCGACGACGGCTCCACCTTCCGGGTCGAGATCGAGCGCGCGCACATGGAGGAGGACACCGGCAAGTCGCTGCACGTGGGCGGCGCGACCGGGCGCATCCACGGCGCCAGCCACTCGCTGCTCGACTTCAACCGGGCCGGGGTGCCGCTGATCGAGATCGTCACCAAGCCGATCACCGGCGCCGGTGAACGCGCGCCCGAGGTGGCCCGCGCCTACGTCACCGCGCTGCGCGAGGTGCTGCGCTCGCTGAATGTCTCCGACGTGAAGATGGAGCAGGGCTCGCTGCGCTGTGACGCCAACGTCTCGCTGATGCCGATCGGCGCCAAGGAATTCGGCACCCGCACCGAGACCAAGAACGTGAACTCGCTCAAGAGCGTCGAGGTGGCCGTGCGCTACGAGATGCGCAGGCAGGCGGCCGTGCTCACCGCGGGCGGCGAGATCGTGCAGGAGACCCGCCACTTCAACGAGGCCGACGGCTCCACCTCCGCGGGTCGCCGCAAGGAGACCGCCGAAGACTACCGCTACTTCCCCGAGCCGGACCTCGAACCGGTCGCCCCGTCCGCCGACTGGGTCGACGAGCTGCGCGCCACCATCCCGGAGTACCCGTGGCTGGTCCGCGCGCGCATCCAGGCCGAGTGGGGTCTGTCCGACGAGGTGATGCGCGACCTGGTCAACGCGGGTGCGCTCGACTTGATCATCGCCACCGTCGAGGCGGGCGCCCCGGCCAACGAGGCGCGCTCCTGGTGGGTCGCCTACCTGACCGAGAAGGCCAAGGAGCGCGAGGTCGCCCTCGCCGACCTGCCCATCACGCCCGCCCAGGTGGCCGCGGTGATCGGGCTGGTCGAGGCGAAGACGGTCAACAACAAGGTCGCCAAGCAGGTCGTCGATTTCGTCCTCGCGGGCGAGGGCGAGCCGGCCGCCATCGTCGAGGCCAAGGGCCTCGGCATGGTCAGCGACGACTCCGCCCTGCAGGCCGAGGTCGACAAGGCACTGGCCGCCAACCCCGACATCGCCGAGAAGATCCGCTCCGGCAAGGTCCAGGCCGCGGGCAAGATCGTCGGCGACGTCATGAAGGCCACCCGCGGCCAGGCCGACGCCGCCAAGGTCCGCGAACTCGTCCTGGCCGCCTGCGCGTAGACGGACGCGAAATCGCCCCCCACCGGAACCCGGTGGGGGGGCGATCGCTTTCCTAGTCCGGGCCGCCCGCGCCGCCCTGTGGGGGCGGAATGCGGACGACGCGGTCGTCGAATTCGCCTGGCTCGCCGTCGGTCTTGTTGATCGTGGTCACCCAGACGCTGCCGTCGGCGCCCGCTGTGGCGCCGAGGAGCTTGCCGTACTTGTCCTGGGCGATCAGGGTGGGGGCGGTGGTCACGGCGAAGGTGTTGGCGTCGGCGCCGACCGCGGCCAGGGCCTTGCCCTCGCTCAGCGCGACCGCGACACCGTCACCGGTGGCGGTGCACCCGCCGACGCCGGGCCGGTCGGGCCAGGTCCAGGAGACGGTCAGCGCGCCGTCGGTGCCCAGGTGCTGGAGCCGGTCCTCGGCGGCGGTGCGGTCGGTGACCCACATGCCGTTCTTGCCGTCGCGGCAGATGTCGCCCGCGGTGCCGATGCCCGAGGCAACCACCTGCGGGGTGTTGGTGCCCGACGAAGGTGATTCCAGCCGAAGCAGTTTGCCGCCGAGCGAGCCGGGATCGGCTGCGGCGCCGGGGTTTCCGGCATCGCCGGTGAGCACCATCAACTGGGTCGGGGTGGCCCACTCGATGGCACCGCGATTGCCGGTGGCGCCCTTGGGAATTCCGGTGAGGATCTCCTTGGGCGCGCCGCCGTTCTTCGACAGCCGGACGACCCGGTTGTCGCTGCCGGTGGTGATGTAGGCGTACATCAGCCCGTCCTCGCCGAAGGTGGGCGAGAGCGCGATGTCGGAGATGCCGCCGTCGCCGGACCCGTCGACCGCCACGCTGGCGACCTCCACCGGCGCGGGCTGCGGCGTGCTCGCGTCGACCGGGGTGACCTGCAGGATGCGCCCCGTCTTGCGCTCGGCGACGAGCGCGCCGTCGCCGAGCGGGATCAGCCCGCCACCGGAATCCAGACAGGTGGCGATCACATTCGGATCGGGATCGATGCACGGCCCGGTCGGGCGCGGCACCTGCGAGGGGGAGTCCTCGGGCTTCTTCGGCTGCGCGTCGGACCCACCCAGCGACGGTTCGGTGGTGAACGGACTCGACGCCGACTCGTCGAACCGGGCGCAGCCGGCGACCAGCACGGCGCCCAGCGTCAAGCCGACTACCACGCGTCCCGCGAAAACCGAACTCATGCGACAGACGTTACCGGCACTCGCGTGGGCCGGACACGCCTGATCCGGGGAAGGGCAGCACTGGGCGGCGCCACGTCCTATGGTGAGTCGGTGAGCGTGAAGCCGAATGACACACCCGACGCCGACGGGTCGTCGCAGCCCGGACCCGCCGCGTCGTCGGCGGGGCAGCCGGTGACCAGCCCGTACGATTCGCCGACCACGCAGATGCCGAAACCGGATCTGCACAAGGACATTCCACGCACCGACGAGGACCTCGGCCTCGACCCCGGCGACGAGGTGCCCACCGCGGGCGACGTGGACGCCGACGGCGGCTACGGCTACGCCTCGATCCCGCCCGCGGCCGCCGCCTCGGCGGGCTCGGTGCGGCTGCAGCGCCGCAACCGCGAAGCCCGCCGCGGCACCCTCGACCTCGGCCTGTTCGTGCTGCGCCTGGTCGTCGGCTACACCTTCATCTACCACGGCCTGCAGAAGCTGACCGGCTGGTTCCACGGTCCCGGCCTCGACGGCACCAAGACGATGATGGAAAGCGGCGGCTGGGATTACCCGACGTTGTCGGCGGCCCTGGTGATCGCGGGTGAGCTGGGCGGCGGCATCCTGCTGGTCCTCGGCCTGGCCACCCCGCTCGCCGCAGGCGCCGTGCTGGCGACGATCCTCACCGCGTGGATGTGGAAGCAGGGCATGGTTCCCGGCTTCCAGTACAACGCCGCGACCCCCACCGGTGTCGAGATCGACACCATCCTGGTCGGCGCGGCGGCGGCGATCATCCTCACCGGTCCGGGTCGCTGGTCCTTCGACCGCGGCCGCGGCTGGGCGACGCGCCCCGCCTACGGCTCCTTCACGGTGATCCTGCTGGCGATCGCCGCCGCGATCGCGGCCTACTGGTTCCTCCACGGCGGCAACCCGTTGACGGGCATCGGCCCCTTCTGATCCACCCAGACGAACGGCGTCCCGCGCAGTCGAGGGACGCCGTTCGTGCTGTTCGGTCGAAGAGTTACGGCACCTGGCGGACCGCGCCCTTGTCGGCCGACGTGGCGAGCGCGGCGTAGGCGCGCAGTGCGGTGGTGACCGGGCGCTCGCGGTTCAGCGGCTGCCACGGACGTTCGGAGGCGTCCATCTTCGCGCGGCGCTCGGCGAGCACCTCGTCCGACACCAGCACCTCGAGGGCGCGGGTGTGCACGTCGATGCGGATGCGGTCGCCGTTCTCGATCAGGCCGATCACGCCACCCTGGGCGGCCTCGGGGGAGATGTGCCCGATCGACAGGCCGGAGGTGCCGCCGGAGAAGCGGCCGTCGGTGATCAGCGCGCACACCTTGCCCAGGCCCGCGCCCTTGAGGAACGCCGTGGGGTGCAGCATCTCCTGCATGCCGGGACCACCCGAGGGGCCCTCGTAGCGCACGACGATCACGTCACCGGCCTGGATCTTCTTGCCCAGGATCATCGACACCGCCTCCTCCTGCGACTCGACCACCACGGCCGGGCCCTCGAAGGTGAAAAGGTCCTCGTCGATGCCCGCGGTCTTGAGGATTGCGCCGTCGGGCGCGATGTTGCCGCGCAGCACGCACAGCCCACCCTCGACGGTGTAGGCGTGCTCGAGGTCGCGGATGCAGCCACCCGCGGCGTCGGTGTCCAGCGAGGACCAGCGGTTGCTGGTGGAGAACGGCTCGACGGTGCGCACGCCACCGGGCGCGGCGTGGAACAGCTCGAGCGCCTCGTCGGAAGCCTTGCCGGAGCGGATGTCCCAGGTGTCGAGGAACTCCGCGTAGTCGGCGGTGTGCACGGTGGACACGTCCATCTCGAGCAGGCCGGCGCGGCGCAGCTCGCCGAGGATGGCGGGGATGCCACCGGCGCGGTGCACGTCTTCCATGTGGTAGTCCGAGTTCGGCGACACCTTCGACAGGCACGGCACCCGGCGGCTGATCTCGTCGATGGTGGCCAGATCGAAGTCGATCTCGCCTTCCTGCGCGGCGGCGAGGGTGTGCAGCACGGTGTTGGTGGAACCGCCCATGGCCACGTCGAGGGCCATCGCGTTGCGGAAGGCCTTGGCGTTTGCGATGTTGCGGGGCAGCACCGAGGCGTCGTCGTCGCGGTACCAGCGGGTGGCGATGTCGACGATGACGGTGCCTGCCTTCTCGAACAGCGCGCGGCGCGCCGAGTGGGTGGCCAGCGTGGAGCCGTTGCCGGGCAGGGCAAGGCCGAGCGCCTCGGTCAGGCAGTTCATCGAGTTGGCGGTGAACATGCCCGAACACGAACCGCAGGTCGGGCAGGCCGAGCGCTCGACCTCGTCGAGACCGTCCTCGGACACGGCCTGGTTCGCGCTCGCGGAGATCGCGCTGACCAGGTCCAGCGGGGCATGCGCGACGCCGTCGACGACCACGGCCTTGCCCGCTTCCATCGGACCGCCGGAGACGAACACGGCCGGGATGTTGAGCCGCATGGCCGCGTTGAGCATGCCGGGGGTGATCTTGTCGCAGTTGGAGATGCAGACGAGGGCGTCGGCGGTGTGCGCGTTGGCCATGTATTCGACCGAGTCGGCGATGATCTCGCGCGAGGGCAGCGAGTACAGCATGCCGCCGTGGCCCATCGCGATGCCGTCGTCGACGGCGATGGTGTGGAACTCACGCGGGACGCCGCCCGCGGCGCGCACGGCCTCGGCGACGATGTCGCCCATGTTCTTGAGGTGCACGTGGCCCGGCACGAACTGTGTGTAGGAGTTCGCGATCGCCACGATCGGCTTACCGAAATCGGAGTCGGTCATTCCGGTGGCGCGCCAGAGGGAGCGGGCGCCCGCGGCGTTGCGGCCGATGGTGGTGGTGCGTGAACGAAGCGGTGGCATGGGGGAGTCCTCGTAGTGTCGCTGGGTGCGTCCAGGCGTGCGCGCAGGGGGCTGACCTGCGCGGCACAGTGCGAGTGCGCGGTGCGTCCGGCAACCTTGCACGTTACTCCGGCGGGCGGTGGTCGCGTCGCGCCGGTGGTGCGTGCAAGGGCGATGGAACCGGGCTCGAGGCGGGAGTGTCGCTCCGGAGGGTGTCGCCGCGGTGGTGCCGTCGGCGCGGGGTGCCCGGGTGCCGTCAGCTTACCCGCACAACAGCATCCGGCACCGTGCCGATTCCCACAGTGACCGAGCCGACGCTCAGTCCTGCTCGCCGGTGTCCTCGGTCTTCGCCTCGGCCTCGGCCCGCTCGGCCGCGCGTTCGGTCTCGATGCGCTCGGCCTCGGCCTGCTCGGCGGCGGCGAACACGTCGGGCAGGCGACCACCCGAGGCGTCGATGAGCTCACGCAGCCGGTCGTAGCCGACGGCGGGCAGCTTCACCTCGGAGTCGTCGGTCAGGCGGGCGCGCACGTACCCGCGCTTGGGGATGCTGATGCCCTTGACCTGCGCCCAGTCCAGGTGCTTCGAGCCGAACATCGAGCTCAGGTCGAGCCCGGCGGCGGAGATCGTGGTGTGCGTCCTGACCACCCAGAAGATCGCGATCACCGGGGCCAGCAGCAGCCACCACAGCCCGACCGGCCAGCCGACGAACGGGAAGAACACGCAGAACGCCAGCACCAGCACGCCGATGTAGGCGAGCTTGGGAACGCCGATCACGTGCACGCCCGGCGTCGGGGTGCTCGCCTTGCGCGGCACCAGCAGCCAGACGATCACCGCGGCGGGCACGATCAGCCCGATCCGCAGCCCGAGCGACCAGCCCTGGACGGTGCCGACGACGACGAAGATCAGGTACGCGAGCACCACCGCGCCGATGGCGGCGAGGCGCCCCGGTCCGGCGCCACGCAGGCCGCCGGGCCGCGTGGGGCGACCCGTATCGGTTCCCGCGTCGGTGGTGTGGGACGATTTAGCCGGTGGCACGGACTGATGCGGTGATGACACCCTCCTATCCTCGCATCCTGGTACACGGACCCACGCAACCACTCGCGTCCCACATAATGGGATGCAGAGAGTAGTCTGTTTGACTCTTCGGTTCACGCGCGCATAACGTCGTGTGCGTGATCAGAAACGAGTTGCTCGTAATCGGCCGGCGCGTCCAGCGTTGAGCCTGACTATCTGAGTCGAATACGTCAGCTCGCGTTGCGACGCGCCACCCTCGAACAGCCCTGTGCTGGTCGGGGGATTTTTTATGTCAAGGCACCGCGTGTTCAGGCACACCAGTGTTGTCCGGGGTCAGAACGACAAAGTTAGGAACGAAGACGGTGAGTGCACCAACCGCACGACCCGGGCCATCGGCCCGCAGGTCAGCGCCTTCGGCCGGCCAGCCCTCCGCTGGCGGCCCGGCGACCAACCCCACCCGCCGCCAGGTCGCGCCCGAGCGCGTCACCGGCGCGCAGTCGGTGGTCCGGTCCCTCGAAGAGCTCGACGTCGACACCGTATTCGGCATTCCCGGCGGCGCGGTCCTTCCCGTCTACGACCCGCTGTTCGACTCCACCAAGGTCCGTCACGTGCTGGTGCGCCACGAGCAGGGCGCCGGTCATGCGGCGACCGGCTACGCGCAGGCCTCCGGCAAGGTCGGCGTGTGCATGGCCACCTCCGGCCCCGGCGCCACCAACCTGGTGACCCCGCTGGCCGACGCGCAGATGGACTCGGTCCCGATCGTGGCGATCACCGGACAGGTGGCGTCCAGCCTGGTCGGCACCGACGCCTTCCAGGAAGCCGACATCTCCGGCATCACCATGCCGATCACCAAGCACAACTTCCTGGTCAAGGACCCGATCGACATCCCGCGCATCCTGGCCGAGGCGTTCTACCTCGCCGCCTCGGGTCGCCCCGGCGCGATCCTGGTCGACATCACCAAGGACGCGCTGCAGGCCCAGACCACCTTCTCCTGGCCGCCGGAGATGCGCCTGCCCGGCTACCGCCCGGTGACCAAGCCGCACGGCAAGCAGGTGCGCGAGGCCGCCAGGATGATCCTGGAGGCCAAGGCGCCGGTGCTCTACGTCGGCGGCGGCGTCATCAAGTCCGACGCCTCGGCCGAGCTGCTCGAGCTCGCCGAGCTGACCGGCATCCCGGTCGTCACCACCCTGATGGCCCGGGGCGCGTTCCCCGACAGCCACCGGCTGAACATGGGTATGCCCGGCATGCACGGCACCGTCGGCGCCGTCGCGGCCCTGCAGAAGTCGGACCTGCTGATCACCCTCGGCGCCCGCTTCGACGACCGCGTCACCGGCCAGCTGGACTCCTTCGCGCCCGACGCGCGGGTCATCCACGCCGACATCGATCCGGCCGAGATCGGCAAGAACCGCCACGCCGACGTCCCGATCGTCGGCGACGCGCGTGAGGTGATCGTCGAGTTGATCGAGACCCTCAAGGCCGATCCGCAGGCAGGCGCCGCGCCGCTGCTGAACCTCACCGAGTGGTGGACCTACCTCAGCGACATCCGCGACAACTACCCGCTGGGCTGGAAGACCCCGACCGACGGTTCGCTGTCGCCGGAGTTCGTCATCGACGCGCTGGGTCGCCTGGCCGGCCCCGAGGCCGTGTACTGCGCCGGTGTCGGCCAGCACCAGATGTGGGCCGCGCAGTTCATCAAGTACGAGAACCCGCGCACCTGGCTCAATTCCGGTGGCCTCGGCACCATGGGCTACGCCGTCCCGGCCGCCATGGGCGCCAAGATGGGCACGCCGGAGAAGGAGGTCTGGGCGGTCGACGGTGACGGCTGCTTCCAGATGACCAACCAGGAGCTGGCCACCTGTGCCGTCGAGGGCGTGCCGATCAAGGTCGCGCTGATCAACAACGGCAACCTCGGCATGGTCCGCCAGTGGCAGACCCTGTTCTACGAGGAGCGCTACTCCAACACCGATCTGGGCACGCACACCCTGCGCATCCCCGACTTCGTCAAGCTGGCCGAGGCACTGGGTTGTGTCGGCATCCGCGTGGAGAAGGAAGAGGATGTCGAGCCCGCGATCCGGCAGGCGCAGGCGATCAACGACCGCCCGGTCGTGATCGACTTCATCGTCGGCAAGGACGCCCAGGTGTGGCCGATGGTCGCCGCGGGCACCAGCAACGACGAGATCATGTTCGCCCGCGGCATCCGCCCGCTCTTCGACGAGGACGAGGCGGTCGCCGAACCGGCCGTCATCCACGAGGCGATGGAGCGCGAGCAGGCGGCATTCGAGAAGGGCAACCAGGAATGAGCACAACCCACACCCTGAGCGTTCTCGTCGAGGACAAGCCGGGCGTGCTGGCGCGTGTCGCGAGCCTGTTCTCGCGCCGCGGCTTCAACATCGAGTCGCTGGCCGTCGGTGGCACCGAGATCCCGGAGATCTCGCGCATGACCATCGTCGTCACCGTCGACGATCTGCCGCTCGAGCAGGTCACCAAGCAGCTCAACAAGCTGATCAACGTCATCAAGATCGTGGAGCAGGACGCCGACGCCTCGGTGGCCCGCGAGCTGATCCTGGTGAAGGTGCGCGCCGACGCCTCGGTGCGCACGCAGGTGATCGAGGCCGTGCAGTTGTTCCGCGCCAAGGTGATCGACGTCTCGCCCGACGCGCTGACCATCGAGGCCACCGGCACCCGGTCCAAGCTGGATGCCCTGCTGCGCATGGTCGAGCCCTACGGCATCCGCGAGATCGTGCAGTCCGGTGTCGTGGCCGTCGGCCGCGGACCGAAGTCCATCACCGCGACCCGCTGAACCGACCGCAGCAACCTCCGCGATAACTTTTCCCAACCGCATTCATTCAGAAGGGACCAACCAAGTGGCAGTCGAGATGTTCTACGACGACGACGCTGACCTGTCGATCATCCAGGGCAAGAAGGTCGCCGTGATCGGCTACGGCAGCCAGGGCCACGCGCACTCGCTGAGCCTGCGCGACTCCGGCGTCGACGTCCGCGTCGGCCTGGCCGAGGGTTCGAAGTCTCGCCCGAAGGCCGAAGAGGCCGGTCTGACCGTCGGCACCCCCGCCGAGGTGTCGGCGTGGGCCGACGTGATCATGGTGCTGGCGCCCGACACGGCGCAGGCCTCGATCTTCACCAACGACATCGAGCCGAACCTGAAGGACGGCGACGCGCTGTTCTTCGGCCACGGCCTCAACATCCACTTCGGTCTGATCAAGGCTCCGGCCAACGTCACCGTCGCGATGGTCGCCCCGAAGGGCCCCGGCCACCTGGTGCGCCGTCAGTTCGCCGACGGCAAGGGCGTCCCCGCCCTGATCGCGGTCGACCAGGACCCGACCGGCGAGGGCCAGGCGCTGGCGCTCTCCTACGCCAAGGGCATCGGCGGCACCCGCGCCGGCGTCATCAAGACCACCTTCAAGGAAGAGACCGAGACCGACCTCTTCGGCGAGCAGGCCGTGCTCTGCGGTGGCACCGAGGAACTGGTCAAGACCGGTTTCGAGGTCATGGTCGAGGCGGGCTACGCCCCCGAGATGGCCTACTTCGAGGTCCTGCACGAGCTGAAGCTGATCGTCGACCTCATGTACGAGGGCGGCATCGCGCGCATGAACTACTCGGTGTCCGACACCGCGGAGTTCGGCGGCTACCTGTCCGGTCCGCGCGTCATCGACGCCGACACCAAGGAGCGCATGAAGGCGATCCTCAAGGACATCCAGGACGGCACCTTCGTCAAGCGCCTCGTCGCCAACGTCGAGGGCGGCAACAAGGAGCTCGAGGGCCTGCGCAAGCAGAACGCCGAGCACCCGATCGAGGTCACCGGCGCCAAGCTGCGCGGCCTGATGAGCTGGGTCGACCGCCCGATCACCGAAACCGCGTAAGTTCCGCGTCTTTCCCCCGAGGGGCCCGTTCGCCGTGCGCGAGCGGGCCCCTCGGGCGTTTGCCGGTGGTGGGCGCGGCGCGGATCCTTGCTGTTCGGTGACGGTAGCGCGAGACTTGCTCGATGACGAACGAGACGGTGGAGGACTTCGCGGGCGAGGCGATCGAGCTGGGGAAGGCGGCGCGGAAGCGGATCTCGCGATCGCAGCTGGGGGAGTGGGGAGCCGGGCCGAATCGCGAGGACCCGGTCGCGATCCTGGAGCGGCAGGCCGCGACCAGGGTGCCCGAACTGGTGCCGATCCGGTACGCGCGGATGCGGCAGTCGCCGTTCACCTTTCTGCGTGGTGCGCCCGCGATCATGGCCGCCGATCTGGCGCAGAGCGCGAACACCGGGCTGACCGTGCAGCTGTGCGGTGACGCCCACCTGTCGAACTTCGGCCTCTACGCTTCGCCGGAACGCAAGCTCGTCTTCGACGTCAACGACTTCGACGAGACGCTGCCCGGTCCGTTCGAGTGGGACGTCAAACGCCTGGCCGCCAGCGTCGCCGTCGCCGCCAGGGACAACGGCTGTGACGACGAGCGTGCGGCCACGGCCGTCGAGGCGGCCGCGCGCGGCTACCGCGAGACCATGCACCAGCTCGCCGAGACCGACAGCCTCACCGTCTGGTACGAACTCGTCGATGTCGATCAGGTCGCCGAACTCGTCCAGAAACCCAAGGAGCGCAGGAAGTTCGACAAGACCGTCACGTCCGCCCGGAACAAGACCAGCCTGCAGGCGCTGGCCAAGCTCACCGAACCGGACGCGAACGGGGTGCCGCGGATCAAGAACCAGCCGCCGTTGCTCGTTCCGATCGAACTGGCCGACGAGAAGGAACTCAACGACGTCTTCGGCGACTACCGGCGCAGCCTGCCCGACGAGCGGCGCACCCTGATCGATCGCTACCGGCTGGTCGATCAGGCGATGAAGGTGGTCGGTGTCGGCAGTGTCGGTACCAGGTGCTTCATCGCGCTGCTGATGGACAAGGAGTCGGGTAGTCCGCTGTTCCTGCAGGTGAAGGAGGCTGAGACCTCGGTGCTCGCGCCGCATCTGAAGCCGAGCAAGTACCACCATCAGGGGCACCGGGTCGTGGTCGGGCAGCGGTTGATGCAGTCGGCCAGCGATGTGTTCCTCGGCTGGGCCACGGGTCCGGCCGGGCGGTTCTTCTACTGGCGGCAGCTGCGCGACATGAAGGGCTCGGCCGACATCGCGGGTCTGTCCCACAGTGGGCTCGCCCGCTACGCCGCGCTGTGCGGATCGGTGCTGGCGCGGGCGCACGCCCGGACCGGTGACCGCGTGGCCATCGCCGCCTATCTCGGCACCGGTGACGGATTCGACCGGGCGATGGGCGAGTTCGGCCTGGCCTACGCGGACCAGACCGTCACCGATCGCCTGTCCCTGCTCGCGGCCATCGACTCGGGCCGGATCACCGCGGCACCGCACGCCTACTGACCGGGCCCGCGGCCGGCCCGACGTCGCGCGCCGCCGGTTCCGGTCGCCCCCTACACTGGTTACCGATGAGTAGGTTCTTTTCCTCGGTGGACCAGGTGACCGACCGGCTGAGCGCGGCCGGGTACCTGCCGTCCCTCGACATCGCGACCGCGGTGTTCCTGGCCGACCAGCTCGGTAAGCCGCTGCTGATCGAGGGTCCGGCCGGGGTCGGCAAGACCGAGCTCGCCAAGGCCGTCGCGGCCGCGGTCTCGGCCGAGCTGATCCGCCTGCAGTGCTACGAGGGCATCGACGAGGCGCGGGCGCTCTACGAGTGGAACCACGCCAAGCAGCTGCTGCGCATCACGGCCACGTCCGGCGAGGGCTGGGAGGGCACTCGCGAGCACGTGTTCACCGAGGAGTTCCTGCTGGCCCGGCCGCTGCTGGCGGCCATCCGCAACCCCGAGCCGACGGTGCTGCTGATCGACGAGCTCGACAAGGCCGACGTGGAGATCGAAGGCCTGCTGCTCGAGGTGCTGAGCGACTACCAGGTGAGTATCCCGGAGCTCGGCACGGTCACGGCGATACGCAAGCCGTTCGTGCTGCTCACCTCCAACGCGCACCGGGAGCTGTCCGAGGCACTCAAGCGGCGCTGTCTGTATCTGCACATCGACTATCCGACGGCCGAGCTGGAGAAGGCGATCATCCGGCTGAAGGTGCCGGAGCTGGACGCGGCGCTGGCCGAGCCGGTGGTGACGACAGTGAGCGCGCTGCGGCAGCTGTCGCTGCGCAAGGCGCCGTCGATCGCCGAAACCGTGGACTGGGCCAAGACGCTGGTGGCGCTGGGCACGCGGACGCTCTCGGCCGGGGTGGTGCGCTCGACGCTGGGTGTGCTGCTGAAGTACCAGTCCGACCATCGGCTCGCTGTCGAGCGTCTCGCACTGGACGGTCCCGATGACGGTCCGCGTTGAGTTCCGCGGCGATTCCGATCGCCGGCCGTGCACGCGCGCGCGCGGTGCTGATCGCCGGTCGGTGCTGGGCGCCCGGCTCGGGCGTGGGACTCACCGTCGGCCGCTCCTCGACCGGCCGCGGGCGCGAGATCTGGGCACGGTGACGTCATGACGACCGCGGCCGAGCGGATGGCAGTGCCCACCGCGGACCGGCTGGTCGATTTCGTCGGCCTGCTCCGCGAACACGGCATCCACGCGGGCCCCAGCGAAACCGTCGACGCCGCCGCCGCGATCGTGGTTCTCGGCACCGCCGACCTGGCGCTGCTGCGCTCGGGCCTGGCCGCGTGCCTGCTTCGCCGCAACGGCCAGCGCTCGGTCTTCGACCAGCTCTTCGACTTGTTCTTCGGCGGCGGCAGGCCGGCGCCGCGCCCGGGCGCCGATCCCGATTCGTTGCGCGAGCGGGTGACCGCTGCGCTGGTGGCGGGCGAGGACAACGCCGAGCTGGCCAGGGAAGCGCTCGACACCTTCGGCGCCTACGGCGGCGCGGGGGAGACCGCGGGCCGGGTGAGCGGGGCTTCCGGGGCGGGCTGGTCGTCGTATCTGACGATGAAGTCGTTACGCCCCGACGAGATCTCCGAAGAGGTCGCGCAAACACTCGGCGGCGCGGGGCAATTCGACGCCGCCGTGCACACGATCGAAGCCCGTCGACGGGTCGATCGGTTCCGCGCTGCCGTGCAGTCCGAAGCCAGGCTGCGGTCGGCCGAGCTGCGCGGTGTCGAGAACATCGCGCGCCGCGGTGTCGAAAGCTCCGGAGACAGCCTGGATTTCCTCGGCGCCCGCTCACAGGATCTGGCCGAGATGCGCCGCCTGGTGCATCCGCTGGCCCGCAAGCTCGCGACCCGGCTCGCGGTGCGCAGGAAGAAGGCGGTCCGCGGCCAGATCGACTTGCGCCGGACCTTGCGCCGCTCGATGGGTACCGGCGGCGTGCCGATCGATCCGGTCCTCCGTGCCCGCCGCCACGGTCGCCCCGATCTCGTTGTGCTGGCGGATGTCTCGGGCTCGGTCAGCGGTTTCGCCGAGTTCACCCTGCAGCTGGTGCAGGCACTCCAGGACCAGTTCAGCCGGGTCCGCAGCTTCGGCTTCGTCGACACCTGCGCCGAGATCACCGGCTACTTCACCCCGGGCGAGCCACCGGCGCCGGGCTTCGCGCGCGACATCGTGCGCGAGGCGGGGGTCACCCGGTTCGGCTCCAGCAACTACGGCGAGGCGTTCCAGGGCTTCGTCGACCGGTATCTCGACGCGGTCGGTCCGCGCACCTGTGTGCTGATTCTCGGCGACGCTCGCACGAACCGTACCGACCCGAATCTGGCGGCGCTGGAAGCGATCTCCGCGCACGCGAAGGCGGTGTACTGGCTCAATCCGGAACCGTCGCGGTCGTGGAACACCGGCGATTCCGCCGCCGAGGCCTACACCGAGGTCGTCACGATGCACGAGTGCCGCAACGTGCGTCAGCTGGCCGAGGTGATCGGCAGGCTGCTGCCGGCCTGAGACCGCGGTGAGCTGCCCCGGCCCGGACAGCTCACCATAGCGGTGGTCATCGCGACGACAGCCGCACGACCGCGTACTCGTGCTCGCTCTTGGCCTGGTACTTGCCGTAGCGCGGCTGCTCGGCGGTGATCGCGTCCCAGGCCTTCGCCCGTTCCGCACCGGTGAGCACCTCGGGCACGACCTGTCGCGGGGACTCGCCCGGCAGTTCGATGCTGGCCTGTTCGGGGTGCGCCAGCAGATTGCGCTGCCAGTCCGGGTCGCCGTTCTTGCCGCCGGAGGCGACCAGCAGCCAGGCGTCCTCGCCGCCGGGGAACCAGGAGATCGGGGTCTGGCGCGGTGTGCCGGAGCGGCGCCCGACGGTGTTGAGGATCAGCACGTTCATCCCCATGAAGGTGCCCTTGCCGTTGCGGATCTTGCGGTTCATCCTGGCGTTCATCTTGTGCTGCATCCACCGGGAGAAGCCCCCGTGCGAGGTGTCGGCCATCGGTCTGTCCTTTCTGGTGAGGGGGCCTCAGGCCCAGGCGCCCGCGATCTGGCGGGTGGTGGCGTTGAGCCGGTTGAACATGTTGGTGACGCCGATCATCAGCACGATGGACGCGAGCTGACGTTCGTCGAAGTAGCTGGCGGCCGCGTCCCAGACCTCGTCGGTGACCGCGTTGGGACGGTCGGCCATGCGGGTGGCCGCCTCGGCCAGTTCCAGCGCGGCGCGCTCCTCGTCGGTGAAGTACGGCGTCTCGCGCCAGGCCACGACGGTGGCCAGCCGCTCCTCGGACACGCCCGCCTTGCGTGCGGTCTTGGTGCCGCCGTCGACGCAGGCGCTGCAGCCGTTGATCTGGCTGACCCGCAGGTGCACCAGCTCGAGGATCTCGCCGTCGACGCCGCCGGTCTGCACCGCCTTCAGGACCTGCTGGATCGGGCCCATGGCGTCGGTGAGGACCATGGCGGGGTTCTGCATCCGGGACTGCATGATGTTCTCCTTCGTGGTGTTCTTCTCCGCTGTTCGCGGTGTGTCTCAATAACAGCCCGGGCGGCACGGGAACACGATGCCTGTGGGACACTGTGGGACAGTGAAAAACGGCCCTGACCTCCCACTTGTCGGTGGGAAATCAGTCGTACCGGGCCGGGACGATGGAGTGCGAACGGTGGTTGTGCAGCAGCAGGCGCGGGCCTATCCGCAGGACGAACTCGCCGCGCGCCTGCGCATGATCCAGGAGTTGTCGGGCCAGGGCGTGCGCGCGCTCGCCCGCGACACCGGGCTGAGCTCGTCGTCGCTGTCGCGGTATCTGAGCGGTCAGACCGTGCCGCCGTGGCCCGCCGTGCTGGAGCTGTGCCGCCTGGTCAAACGCGATCCGCGGCCGCTGCGCCCGCTGTGGGAGCGGGCCACCAACCCGCTGCCCGCGCCGCCGAAGACGAGTCGCCAGGTGCAGCCGCCCAGCCCACCCGCCGACGCGCCGCGGCCCCCGCGCAACGATCTGCCCCGCGACATCCCCGACTTCACCGGCCGGGCCGAAGCCCTCGACGCGGTGCTCGACGCCGTACGCACCGACCGGGTGGTCGCCATCGACGGCATGGCCGGGGTCGGCAAGACCTCGCTGGCCGTGCACGCCGCGCACCGCCTGGCCGCCGACTATCCCGATGCCCAGCTCTACCTCGACCTGCACGGCTTCACCGACGGCCGGCAACCGCTCGACCCCGACGCCGCGCTGCGTTCGCTGCTGGCCGCGTTGCAGGTGCCTTCGGAGAAGATCCCGCAGGGCGAGGACGTGGAACAGCGGGCCGCGTGCTGGCGCTCGGAGCTGGCTCAGCTCAAAGCCGTTGTGGTGCTGGACAATGTCGTCGACGCCGACCAGGTGCGGCTGCTGCTGCCCGGCGCGGGCGACTCGGTCGCACTGATCACCAGCCGCAACCGGCTGCTCGGGCTCGACGAGGTGCCGCCGGTGACCCTCGACGTGTTGTCCGCGGCCGAGAGCGCCGAGCTGCTGGCCCGTGCCAGCGGCGACGGGCCCGACGGGCGGCTGGCCAAGGACCCCGACGCCGCCGCCGAGGTGCTGCGGCTGTGCGGACACCTGCCGCTGGCGCTGCGCCTGGCCGCCGCCCGCCTGCGGCATCGGCCCGGCTGGTCGGTCGGCATCCTGGTGGAGCGCATGGCGGAGGGCCCCAGCGAATTCGACACCGCCTTCGGCATGTCGGTCCGGCAGCTCAACCGTGACCAGCGGCGGCTGTTCCGGTTGCTCGGGCTGCTGCCCGGCTCCTCGTTCACCGACTACGTGGCGGCCGCGCTGGCCGACATCCCGCTGCGCACCGCGCGGACGATGCTCGAGGAACTGCTCGACGCCCACCTCGTGCAGCAGCCCGCCGAGGATCGCTACCGTTTGCACGATCTGGTGCACCAGCACGCCCGCCGCGCGACCCTCGACCAGGACTCGCAGGCCGAGCGGGACAGGGCGCTGCTGCGCGTGCTCGACTACTACGTGCACACCGCGGCCGCCGCCGACGCCGCCATGCCGTTCCTGTCACCGGGGCGACCCGTCTCGGCCGGATCGCCGCCTGCCGAACTGCCCCGCTTCGCCGACAAGAACACCGCGTTCCTGTGGTTCGTCGCCGAGTACACCAACCTCATGTCGGCGTTCTACGCGGCGGTCGCGGCCAGGGCCGACGTGCACGTCTGCGAACTGCCGCGCTTCATGCGTGCCTATTTCGCGCGCCGCTGCGGCACCACCCATCTCAATGCCCTGTTCGAGCAATCCCTCTCCGCCGCACAGCATCTCGGCGATCCACTGCAGCTGGCCGAGGCGCACAGCGACCTCGGCTTCGCCCGCTACAACGCGGGCCGCATGGCCGAGGCCGCCGAGGCGTACGCCGCCGCCGAGCCCCTGGTGAGCGCGGCGGGCGACACCCTCACCGAAGCCGAACTGACCATGCGCCGCGCCCAACTCCATTGGGACGAAGGCGATGTCGAACGTCCGCTGACCCTGTTCCGTCGGGCGAGCGAGCTCTACACCGCCGCCGACTGCCCGATGGGCGCCGCGCACGCGATCGCCAGCGAGGCGTGGGCGATGCTGCAACTCGGTCAGCGCGAGCAGGCCGCTCAGCTGGCCCGGCAGGCTCTCGACATCCCGCACGCCGACCCCGGATGGCCGCCGTCGCTGCCCGCCCGCATCACCCTCGGTGTCTCCATCGCCGCCGACGAACCCGAAGCGGCACTGGATCATCTGGCCGAGGCGCTGACACTGGCCCGCGAGGACGGCCACAAGCACAACGAGGCCTGGTGCCTGAACTGCCGGGGCGTCGCGCTGCGCCAGATGGGCCGCTACGACGAGGCGCTGGCCAGCCACCGCGCGGCCTTCGCCCTGCTCGACGAACTGTTCGAGGAGCACTGGAAGATCCACTTCCTCAACGGCTACGCCGAAACCTGCCGTCTCGCGGGCCTTCCCGACGACGCGGTGCGCCTGTATCGCGAAACCCTCGACCTGGCACCGCGACTCGGCTACCGATTCGAGGAGGCGATGGCGCACCAGGGGATCGCCGAGGTGCTAGACGACCCCGCCGCCGCCGCGGAGCATCGCGCGGCGGCCGAGGCCATCCTCGCCGAGCTCAGCCCATCGACTTCGCGCCGTCCAGCGCTTCCCTAATGATGTCGGCGTGGCCGGTGTGCTGCGCGGTCTCGGACATGATGTGCATGAACGTGCGCCGGGCGCTCCAGCGCGCACCGGGCTCGAACCAGGGCGCCTCCGGCAGCGGCTGACTCGCGTTCAGATCGGGCACGGTGCGCACGAGCTCGTCGGTCCGCGCGGCCACCCGCTCGTACTCGGCGAGCAGGCCTTCGAGGGTCTCGCCGGGCAGCATCCGGAACGCGTCGGACCAGGCGGCGAGCTGTTCCTCGGTCATCGAGTCGAAATCGGGGGTGGCCGCCGGGCCCTCGACGATGAACTTCGCCCAGTTGGCCTCGACCGAGGCCACGTGCTTGATCAGCCCACCGAGGCAGAGCTCGCTGACGGTGGTGCGCAGCCCGGCCTGCTCGTCGGTCAGGTCGCGGGTGGTGTTCCGCAGGAAGAAGCGGTGCTTGCCCAGCATCTCCAGCAGGTCGGTGCGTTCGGTGTCGAGAAGCGTCTCTGAAGTCATGAACCCAAGGTAGAACCCATTGCGGCCACTTTCTGTCCGCAATTGCGCGGATACTGGAAAACATGGCCGACACGAGCGCACGCACCCTCCGTCTGCTGTCGTTGCTGCAGACCCATCGCTACTGGCCAGGCACGGAACTGTCGGAGCGCCTCGGCGTTTCGGCGCGCACGCTGCGCCGCGACATCGACCGGCTGCGTGACCTCGGCTATCCCGTGCACGCGCGCCCCGGCGTGGAGGGCGGCTATCAGCTGGCGGCCGGCGCCGCGCTGCCGCCGCTGGTCCTCGACGACGACGAGGCCGTCGCCATCACCGTCTGTCTACAGGCGGGCTCGCAGGGCGCGGCCGACGGCCTGGCCGAACCGTCGGTGCGGGCCCTGGCCAAGCTCGTCACCGTGCTGCCCACCCGCCTGCGCCGCCGCGTCGACGCCCTACGTGCCATGACCATCTCCTCCGGCTGGAACTCCGTCCCCCTCGCCGACCTCGACCCCGCCGTCCTCACCGACCTGGCCATGACCTGCCGCGTCGAGGAACGCCTCTCCTTCACCTACACCGCCGCCGACGGCCGCACCAGCACCCGCGAGGTCGAACCGCACCGCCTCGTCTCCCTCGGCCGCCGCTGGTACCTGGTCGCCTACGACCTCACCCGCCACGACTGGCGCACCTTCCGCGTCGACCGCCTCTCCGACTCCCACACCACCGGCATCCGCTTCCGCCCCCGCGACCTCCCCGCCCCCGACGCGGCCGAATTCGTCCGCGCTGGAATAGGTTTCGGCAAAACCCTCTACACCGTCCACGCCGACATCGAGGCCCCCGCCCCCGACATCACCGCCCGCGTCGGCCGCTGGTGCACCGTCACCCCCCTCTCCGACACCCGCACCCACATCGAGATGACCGCCGACAACCTGGACTGGCCCCTCCTCGTCCTGGGCCGCGCCGAGGCCCCCTTCACCGTCCACGAACCCCCGGAACTCCTTGTCCGAGTGGCCGAATGGGGCTCGCGCTTCACCGCGTCGACCTAGCGGTGCTACTCCGACATCGTGTCCACAGCCTTACCGATCCGATCGAGGCTGGTGGCGTACCGCTCGTCGACGGAAACCCGTGCCGAAACGATTTCGACGATCTTCTGACCGATGCTCTCCAGTTCGTCGAGACCGGCGAGGATGTCGCGCTTTCGCATGAACGCCAGATCGACCAGTGCAGGCCCGGTCTTCCACCCGTCATTGGCCTCGGCGGCGGGGGCGATCTCGTCGAATTGGGTCTCGACGCGGGCTCGGGAATCGCTACTATTTGTCGAGATCGCGGTTCCCGCCTGCGCGGCTGTCGCGGGGTCGATGCAGATTTCGCCCATGGTTGTCCCTCTCAGATCCTGGCTGCGCAGGGGTGGTACTCGGATGACGCGGGTTCGTTCGATCCTGGAGAAACAGTCGCGAAGGTGACCAGTGCCGCGTACAGGCAGGTGACAACGACGGCGATGCCTGCGGCCAGAAGGCCGATCGGCTTCCAGCGGGACGTGGTGCGCGCAACCGACACGACAACGGCGATTAGCAGTATGGCCGTGCCCATGAGCAGACCCGCACCCAGCGAATTGAGCAGTACCGCGGCGCCGGGCACGTCGATGGTCTCCGCGCAGCGGGTGGCAAGCAGCTCACGTCTGCGGTCGTCGAGCATCGCATCTGCCGCGACCAGCGCGCCGATCGCGCCGAGGAACGCGCCCGTGGCGGCAGCGATGGTGATCTTCGGCTGAAGCGCCACTACCAGGTCTCCTTGGGTCGGATGACGCGGATGTTCTGGGTACCGCCGTCTTGGTTCGCGAAACCGACGCGATCGGTCAGGCTGAAGTCTTTCCCATTCGTCGTGTGCTGGGTGTAGAGAACGTCGCCGTTCGGCAGAACACCGGTCACGATCGCTGTGTGGTGGGCTTCGCCAGGGGAGTAGCTACCCACGTTCTGGGTGTGCTCCCAATAGATCACGTCGCCTGGCTTCGCTCCTTGGACGCCGACGTCCTGCGCGCCGTTGTCCAGGAAGAACTTCTTCTGTGCCTCGGCGTTGTACCAAGTGTCGGTGTAGCTGAGCCCCTGCAGCGATCCTGGGCCCGGTGGATCGAAATCCATCCCGGCCGTCCGGCTGTGGTTCCAGCCGTCGTCGTCGGTGGTGAGCGTGCCCTTCGAATCCAATCCGGCCGCCGACATCGTTGTCGACACGAAATTCGCGCAGTTGTTCTCGAAGATGTCGATCGAGGTGTCGTTCGCGTGGGCACGAGCGAATTCGACAGCCTTCACCGCGTTGTAGCCGTTGGATCCTTCGAGTTCCGTCTTGACACTCTCCGGTATTCCGTCGAGATTGTGCAGTTCGACGGGGACCGCCAGCATCAGGTCCTGTCGTCGTTCCACCGACAGTGAGTTCCACCACTGCGCAACGACATCGGGGGATTGGCCCGCGGGCAGCGTCTCACGGATAGCGTCGAGCGCATCGGTGACCGCCGCTGATTGTTGCTTGATCGCCTCGTCGAGCGAGCTGCTGTCCACACTGATAGCGAGTTTGCGCAGTGCGCCCGCCACCTCTTCGTCTGCTCGCGTTGCGGCGTCAACCGCGTCTTTGATGAGCGCATTGCACCGCGTGCGATCGTCTTCGGCGGCGTCGGGATCAGGATGGTCGGTGGGAACGACGAATGACTCGCCTTCCAAACGCAGGCCGGCTACGGTCCCCGCCGAGATCGCCGAACTCGCCTGGGATTGCGCGATACGCGCTGCGTCCTCCAGGGTGTCGAGGGCAGTGACTGCACCCCGCAACAGGACGCCGATCTCTTCGAGCTTGCCCGTGACTCCAACGATGCGGCCGCGCACGATCTCGCCGAGGTAGTCTGGCCACGATTCTTCCAAGCGACGGGTGCCGTTGGCGTGGATCTCGGCGACCGCTTCCTCGCAGTCTTTCGCCGCCGCGAGTAGGTCATTCGCCGCTGCTTGCCACTTCCCTGGGTCCGCGTAGCGTAGTTGGTGCAGATTCATCGCGTTCGTTCTTATCAGACGCCGGGTTGGACCGGCCGGTCCGTCGGTGCCTGCCCACCGAAGGCGAGCAGGCACCCGATCGGTCAGTCGACGCTGCCGAACGCGCCGTGCGGCCGCAGGTGATGCAACCACTTGCGCAACGGGTTCTGGCCGAGGTGCAGGCCGTTGTCGTGCCAGCCGCGGTCGAATTCGGCGGGGGTGAGCTCTACGGAAACTACCTCGGGCCGTAGTACGGTGGCTGACCGGGATTGTGCTGTGGCGCAACGGAACCCGGGACGGCCTGTCCCTGGTAAGGCGGATACTGCGGACCTGCCGCGGGCATCCCGTACGGCATCCCCTGGGCGGGCCACCCCGGCCGAGCGAAGTTCGCCCTCTTGCACCACCGACGAGTCGACGGCAACACCGCGAGAACGAACGTGACCACCGGGAACACCATCACCAGCAGCGAGACCACCCAGGGGATGTCGACATAGGCCCCGAGCATGCTGTCGACGCTGGTGTGCCCGAAGATCGAACTCTGCCCGTTGAAGATCGGAAGGTCGTACTGGAGGCTCATCGCCAGCCCCGTCAGCACGCCGAGCAGGTATGCCACGAGCACGCCGAAGCTCCCCAGCGCCACCAGCGTCGGCCCCGCCCCGCGCCTGCCGAACACCTGCGCCGCCCCCGCGAGCAGCAGGACCGCGGCGACGAGGTCGATCACGAACGACACCCCGACGACGATCGACACCCAGCCGGGCGTGTACCCCCACCCGAACAGCGGACTGTCGAAGCGCACCGTGTTCACCACGTACATGAGCACCCCGCCGAACGCGGCCAGTCCGCCGAGCACCGCCAGTATCGCCGCGGTCATCGCAGTCCCTCCGGTGGCGGGACGCTGGGCGGGAGCGGGATACATGGTTCCTCCTGGAATCGACAGTCGATGTCCCGGGTACCCACTCTCACGCACATCCATCCCGAGGTCGCGCCGGCGGCTCACCCCTGCCGGTATCGCTGCTTGCGGCGACGATGGAAGAACAGCTGATCGACCGCCACCGGCGCGACCATCGCGGTGATCTCGGCCAGCCGCGTGTCGTACTGATGCTCGGTGATGCACCGGTGCAGATGCGCCCGCCGCTCCGGACCCAGCCCGGCCCACACCGCGCCGAACCGAGCGCGGGCATCGGACCCCGCCACGGCGACCACATCGAGCAGTGCAGGCCAGCACCCGGTTTCGGTAGCCCGCGCGGGCAACTCGGCGACCGCGGCGTCGGACAACTCGGCCAGCGAACCGCCGACCACCGACTTGAACTGGCCGTCCATGCGAGTGGTCAACGTGAACAGTCCCCGCCAGCTGCCCGCGTCGTCGCTACCGTCCAGCGCCCGGACCAGCCCCGCCGCCACCCGGGCGTCGCCGAACACGGAATTCCCGACCAGCGTCCACAACCCGAGCGGCGTGAGATGCCCTGCCATCGTGAGGAATTCCGGCGCCGCCCCCACCCTCAGCGCGTTCATGACCAGCAGGGCGACATCCCGCGGCCGGGCGTTGCCGAACAGCACGTCACCCACCCGGCTGATCACATCGGTCGCGCACCGCGAGAACACCGACAGCGCGGCGTGCTGGAGCGCGGGCGTCCCCGCCAGGACGGTCTGCGCCATCCTCGGCACCCGCCGATGCGGCCCGTCCAGCAACTGCCGCACCACGGCGCTGAGGATCTCGACGTCGTACGCGTACGCCGCCGAATGAATCAGCCCCGCGTCGTCGTGCACCCCCGCCTCGACCGCCGCGATCAATTCCGTTGTCGCGCAAGACAGGAACGGCCCCGCCGTCACATAGTCACGCCGCCGCAGCAACTCGTTGACGATCTCGACCACGGGTTGCGTCGGCGCGATGTCCGCGATCTGCTCGATCGCCCGCGGATCGAGATACGGCGCGCAATCGGCCGCGTACCGCGGATCCAGCATCGTCAACGTCTCCGCGGCTTTCAACGGATGCTCCACACCCACAGCCCCCGCCGCCCGCCCCGTCGTCATCGGCGGAACGAGCCGCTGCACCAACGGAATCGAAATCGACAGCGGAATGAACGGCACCAGCGCGCTGATCCGCCGAAACGTCTCGGTGTGCTGATCGAACAGCACCCCCGAGATCTGCTGCTGCAACTCGTGTAACCGATCCGCCCCCAGGTAGCGCAGATGGTGCACCCGCTGCGGATGCACGTGCAGCGTCCGGGCCAGCAGAATCAACTGCGCCCGCGTCGTCAGATCCGTCATCGCCCGCCGAACATGATCTTCTTCGTCACCGCGCGCAACGGCCGCGGCAACGCCCCCATGATCGAGTCGATCGACTTGTCCAACGCCTTGGCCTCGAACGTCACCGCCGACCGCATCAACTCGAACAGATCCCGCGCTTCCTCCGCCGGCAGCCCCTGCAACGCGGGCAACGTCTCCGGCGCGCCATCACCCCGGTCACCTCGAACAACCATGTGACTCCTGAACAACGCGCGACTCTCACCCCGAGCATGCCGCCCCACCCCGATACTCACCAGTACTTCGCCAATATCTGTGCGGTACAACGAAAATTCCGGCACAGATACATGTGAACCAGCGTCTCAGTGACGAACTTCCACGGCGTTTACCTCTTGGCAGCAGATGGCCACCCTGACCTGCAAGTATTGAAGAGAGCGGTTCACGATCTCAACACCTAGATTTGTCGCGGTCTCTCGGCTTGCTGCCGGCATAACGCGGCGATCCTGATTTGCTCATTCGGGTAGACCGATCCGCGTCGCCGACGTCGAACCGGACGGACCATCGCCCCAGGGGCTCCTGGGCCAGCAGCGCAGGATCCTAGCGATGCTCACTGCTGGAAAGCGCTCGGTTCAACAGCGCGCCGGCATCGGCATGCCGTTCGTGCAGCAACAGTGGGCGGAGGATCAGCAGTACCTCGCGATCCTCCCGCAATCCTGCGTAATTGATAATCGCGGCTAATGCGTCCAGCAGATCCAGGTCGCGGCATGCAATGAGCGCGTTTGCAGCTTCCTCTGGTAGGGCATCCGTGCCAACGTGATGAATCATGCGGCTCGAGCTCTCCAGCTCACCGGTCGCGATGTAACCCGCAAGGTCCGATGCCGGCGGCCATAGAAGGGGGCGGCTCGGCCACGCGATGTCGGTGTTGATGTGCCGGTCCCCGCTGGCAAGGGGGACCGGCACATCAACACCGACTGCGGCCTCCCAGGTCTCCTCTTCCGAAGCGCGCGGTTCAGCCGGCTCAGTAGGCACGGATGCCCCACATTGTGGGCACGGAACCGCAGCCGTCAAGCGAGCCGCGATGTCCTTGCCGCCCGGCTTGTCAGCGATGCCGAGCCGCAACTCGAGGAGGTTCTCCCAGGTGAGGAGTTCCAGATCGCTATCGATCTCCGACGCCGCGAAGTTGTAGACCTGCCACAGAGTCGACTCGCGGGGGCCGAACTTGTACTGACCAGCGAGCAATCTGGAGACTGAGTACTTGCTGACTTCAGCCCTCTTGCTCAGCTCGCGATGAGACATGCGTGTGCAGCACATCAACTTGCGTACTTCGAAGTAGAACCGGCGCTGGTGGGCGGACCATGACTGGTCGAATTTGTAGTCCGAGCACTTGATCAATACAGCTCTCCCCCAAGACAGATGGCGCACGACCGAACCTATTGTGACTGCCGTAACCCTGGAGGTAAACAGGTTGGCTGTCCTGACTTTCTGCACATAACCGGCTGTAAAGTCAGGACAGCAGATGGGTTTCCATGTGCCGGATCGTGCTGTTGAGTTGATGAGGCCAGGCCGCTGGACCAATCCGGATCGGCGATCTCTTCCTGGAACGTCGACGTGAGAGGACCGATTGCTGATGGCTGTACCTGTATGGAATGACCCGAAGCTTGGAACCATGAAGGCCTGCGCGCTGTGGTTGGTGCAGGAAGTTGGGGTTGGCGGCCTCTTCACGAAGGGTCAGCTGCGAGACGCGTTTCCGGACAAGTCTCAGGTCGATCGGCGGATGCGAGACCTCCGCGACTTCGGCTGGCGGATCGATACCAATCGCGAGGATGCATCGCTCGGTCCGCATGAGCAGCGGTTCGTGGAGCAGGGCATAGCGGTGTGGGAACCAGGCAAGGCCACAAGGCCGGCCGGTGCAACGATCACGGCGGCCGAACGCTACGAGGTCATGGTGAAGGACGGGCGTAAGTGCCGTTCATGCGGCATCGGTCCGGGGGAGACCTACGCCGGCACTTACGTCGCGTCGCAGCTCGACGTCGCCCGCCGCACGGTGAGGCTGCCAGATGGTGGAACGTCGGTGCAGATGGTTCTCGAGTGCAGCCGATGCCGAATTGGAGGCCGCGACGCGATCGCCGACCTTGGTGACGTGCTGAACAGAGTCGATAAGCTGACCACCTATGAGAAACAGATGCTGAGTCAGTGGATCGAGCGGGATGCACGTGGTTTCAGCGAGGCGGAAGACTTGTGGGCGCTGTACAGGACGCTCCCAGCGGAGTCGCGGGGCGAAGTCCGGGACAGGTTGAAGTAGTCGCAGCGGCGGTCCGGCCCCAAGCCCACAAATATCTGATCGAGAGAGACCACAGGAATGTTCACAGACTTTGGTGTTCCCCCCACAGCGGACGCTGTTCGCGCGATGGTGGCGCAGCGACTCGGGGACCTCGACCACAACGTCGGTGTCGCCGAGACTCTGACGCTGGAGTGGCGCGATGCCCCGCTCCACGTTCAGGTCATCGACATGCCGATCACCGCGTTGTACTACAACCCCGGTACACACCGGATTCGGGCGCAGCGCAGTCTGGATCCGGTGCGTGACGCCGCGCTTTCGGATGACCCGTGGAGCCAGGAGAGCCAGAACTACCTACGGCACCTGCTCACTCGCCGGCCTGCGGACCTGGCGCAGCAGGACCCTGAGTTCGACAAGCTGGCCGAGCATCTAGAACAGTTCGGCCAGATCGAACCTGGCTTGATCACTCGCGAAGGAATCCTTGTCAACGGCAATACCCGCTGCGCTGCGCTGCGAGCTGGACGAACGGCCACCAGCATGCGTGTCGGGGTGCTGCCGGCATCGTGCACTTGGGACGATATCAATGCGGTCGAGGTCTCCCTCCAGTTGCGGCGCGATGAACGACGCAACTACTCATATGTCAATCGACTGCTCGCGCTGGAAGAGCAGCGGGATCAGCTTCACCGCCCGATATCGGTCATCGCGAAGACCTTTCACACGACTGCAAATGTCGTAGAGCGGGACTTCTGGGTATTGGCTGAGCTGCGGAATTGCATCGATCGCAGCCGAACCGCCGACCAGGAGTCGATGCGGCTCGCGGATTTCGAACAGTCTCAGGAGAAACTGGCTGAACTCTACCGTGCATATCAGGACGAGCATAAGAAGAACAAAGAACGAGCGGAGTTGCTGAAAGAGTCTCGACTCGCAGCGATTGTGCTGGAATATGCCAAGACTGATGTGCGGTTCGTCGGAACCGATTTTCAGGAACGGTATCTCGACAAAGGGTTGATCGAGGAGTTCGGGGGAACGGACCCGGGCGCCGGCGATGCTGTTGCGATCCCTGGACTCGGTCGCAGCGTAAAGGCATCAGGGGCTGATGTTGCTACTGCACGGGCGATCACCGACAAGCTCCTGCAGGCGAAAGCTGTTGCCGCTGCCGGCGAAGCCGTCGGGGAACATGCCAAAACTGAAGCCAGTAAGGTGATTTCGTCGTATAAGGAGGCCTTCGGCAACGCGATCACGGTGGCTGGTCGTGACGCGATGCTCCGGAAGAAGCGTCTCGCTGCTCCTGACCGGGTCGTGGCGGCCTGTAAGGACCTCGAGCAGGCTGTCAATGATGTTGTATTGGCGAGAGGGAATTCGAGTCTCGACGAAGACGCGTTCGACGACGCACTGGTTCAATTGCATACTGTCCTGGAGCAGCTCGCGATAGAGGCTCAGCGATCGGTCAAGATTCCCGGAAACGGTCTCGACTGGCTCGCTGCCGCGATCGAGAGTAGGGCCCGGTTGTAATGACCAACGTTCAGAATCCTTCGCTCCGCCTGCGGTTCGGAGTGACTCGCATGCGCGTGGAGCTGCTTACGACGCCGGACTTCCAGCCTGAATTCCAGCAGCTGGTCTCCCGTCTCAGTACTTCCGGCGCGAGGGGACCCTTGTCCGCCGAAGTGGATCTCGATGATTTCCTCGTAAATTTGGGTGAGCTCGGTAGCTGGTCCCATCCTGATGTTCAGTGGGCCGAAGACCTGCGGGTGCTCGTCACCGGGGTTCTCGACGACACCGAAGCTGTCGAGCGGAACCTCGATGGGACAGACGCGAACTCGGCGGACGCCGTACATCCGGACTCAGTCGCCGACTTGCTCGGCCATGACTGGACCGGCGAGCTCACCTCGTTCCAGCAGCGAGACATTGCTAGGCTCCTGTCGCTGCGACACGGAGCGAACTTCAGCGTTCCTGGTGCAGGCAAAACGCGTGTGGCACTGGCGGTATATGCTGCGGCACGCGCTCGGGGAGAGGCGGAGCGGCTGCTCGTTGTCGGTCCGAAGTCAGCATACGAGTCCTGGGAGTACGAGAGCTCGTACTGTTTTGCGGAACCGCTGCGCAGTGCCGTTACCGGCCGCACCACCGATTCGCTCGCGGAACTTTGCATTGTGAATTACGAACGCCTCGATCGTTCGCTGGACACTTTGGCAACCTGGCTCCGCGCCAAGCCCTCGATGATCGTGCTGGACGAGGCCCACCGGATCAAGCTCGGTGCGCGTGGTACGTACGGCTCGGCGGCTCTTGCTCTCGGTCCGTTGGCGAATCGTCGGCTGATTTTGACCGGAACGCCGGCACCGAACGGCGCACGTGACTTGGAGAGCTTGCTCTCGTTCGTGTGGCCCGGGCACGGTAAACGGGCTGTGATCGAGGCTGTTGGGGGTGGTGATCTCGCGCGTGCCAGCGCGGTACTCCGTCCGCTGTTCACCCGCACGACGAAGGATGAACTCGGGCTGCCCCCGTTTGAGTCGAGGATCAGGTATGTGGACATGCCTCCTCTACATGCGGAGGTTTACGAAGCGCTCAAAGGGAACTACTCCGCCCGCGCCGAGAGCTCGCGCGGGAATATCGAGGCACTCGGGCGGGCGATGCTGCGGATGCTGATGGCCGCGACCAGCCCTGCCCTGCTCCTCGAAGGTACGAGCCGATATGAGCCACTGGAGTACCAGCTTCCCCCACTTCAGCCGTCGCCGGGCGATTCGCTGTTCGACCTGCTCCAGAACCTACCCAGCATCGAGTTGTCACCCAAGTACCAGGAAGCTGTCAAGATCGTCGCCGACAACGCGTCGGCCGGCCGGAAAACCCTGGTATGGACGACTTTTGTCCGTAGCTTGACTACGCTCGAGAAGCTTCTCGAGAACTTCGGCCCTGCGACGGTTTACGGCGGCACCCCGGACCGGGACGAGCAATTGCGGCGATTCCGGGAAGACCCAGACTGCCATGTCCTCATCTCCAACCCGGCGACGCTTGGCGAAGGCGTCAGCCTCCACCACATCTGCCACGACGCGGTCTACGTTGACAGGGACTTCATGGCTGGCCGGTTCCTGCAAAGTCTGGACCGTATCCACCGGCTCGGGCTCGCACCAGGTACGGAGACGCGAGTGACGGTCCTCGCCACTCGCGGCACCGTCGACGAGGTGGTGCGCCTCCGCTTGGATGCGAAGCTGAGGTTCATGGCGGCGATTCTCGATGATCCAGACGTTCAGCAACTGGCTGACCTGGAAGAAGAGCCTGCCGCTGGTGCCGGCATGGACGCTGCGGACGTTCGTGCGCTACTGCGGCATTTCGATGACGTGGTCGCTCCGCCCGAGTAGACGATCCCCGGCGGGCTACCAAGTGGCCAGTGACGCAGCGAGTTGCGTGTAGTCCAGCAGGCGCCCCTGTTCTGTGACCTCTGCCCACGCATCTCGCTGTTCGCCGGTTCCGACCGCTGCCACGGCGTGGGCCATTGCGGGATATGCCAGATGGTAGGTGGCGTCGACTTCGCCGGTGCCGCGAGCGATCGATGCCAGCCGCGTCGGCAACGGCTCTGCAGTGATGGTCACCAAATGAGGCAGGCGACCCCGTCGATGCCGGATCATGTTTCCGTTCTCATGACGGATGTTCTGGACCCGGTCGGACCGGATAGTCCACTTGCAGGCCAGCGCCGCATGTAACCACGGATGCTCTGTCGCAGTCGGGGTACTGAGGAGACCCACGAGGACGTCCGGCTTGATCAAGTAGTCGGTCCCCAGGGTGACGCGAAGGTTGGGATCATTCGCAATCGCGCGGTCCATAGCAGCCAGGTGCTGGTATTGCGCATAGTTGACGATGCTCTGCCCTTTCCGGATTTCCCACTTGCGTAGCGGATCCAGCCGCGGAAGCTCGGTGGCGAGGTCTGCCGCGACCTGGGTCTCGAGCAGAACCCCCGGGTTGCCCGGCGGCTCGACCGGATCCGATGCACCGCCGTTCGGATTCGGGGCGGACAGGTACTCGAGCACAGCTGCTGACAACCGAAGGCTCGACACGTTGTCGGTGTCAGCGGTATTCGGTACCCACTGCCAGCCCAGCTTGTTCTTGCGGCTGCGCTTCCACCCCAGCAGGTCAGTTCCGAAGGTCATCCCCATATCTGCCAACTTAGCTCTGCCGGTGGGTTGCCGTGACCCCAGCTAGCTGATCACCTACGATCGCTCATATGTTCGGGTCCCGATCGAGCTTGTCGACCACCGCGGTCAGTGCGGCCGCGATCGGTTCGTGCTCCCATACCCGGACCACTGTCCAACCAGCAGTCGACAACGCGGCGTCGGCTTCCCGATCTCGCGTGACGTTACGGCGGAGCTTCGGTGTCCAGTACCACTCGTTCGTGGTCGGCGATCTGCCGTGCTCAGGGCATGCGTGCCAGAAGCAGCCATCGACAAACACCGCGACCCGGCGAGCTGTGAACACGATGTCCGGCCTGACTGGCCTGCGACCCTCGACCGCGATCGGGAAGTCTTTCCGGAACCGGTACCCGAGCCGATGCAGTTCGCTCCGTAGCTCGACCTCTGGTTTGGTGTCGGTGCGCCTGATCGCACGCATGTTGCGCCCGCGCCCTGGTGACGATGCTGTCGGCACGCCACGACGGCTTCCCGGCATCGGCGGTGACAAGTCGTCTCGATCCATCTCTTACCCAGCTTTCGACTGGTCGCTGACTGCACGGCATGATAGTCATCCGCGTCCCACAGGATCGCTCGATACATCACTTCGCAGAAGGGACACCGCGTGACCGAGCTCAGCGTCATCGAGATTTGCGCCGGAGCCGGCGGCCAGGCGCTCGGGCTCGAGCGAGCAGGCTTCGAGCACAAGCTTGCGGTCGAACTCGACCAAACCGCTGCGGACACGATCCAGCGTAATCGTCCGCACTGGAAGGTCGAGGTCGGTGACGTGGCCAATCCGGAGGTATTCAACCCGAAGGCCTTTGCTCCGGACGCAGAAGGACAAGGTGGACGGCAGATCGATCTGCTCGCAGGTGGTGTTCCGTGTCCTCCGTTCTCCATTGCGGGAAAGCAGCTCGGCGCGAATGACGAACGGGACTTGTTTGCTTGGGCTGTCGAACAAGTCGATGTCATGAGACCGCGTGCGCTGTTGCTCGAGAACGTTCGTGGGCTGAGCATGCCGCGCTTCGCTGGATACCGGCAGCACGTTCTGGACCGGCTCAGTAAATTCGGTTACTCGGCCGAGTGGCGCCTTATCCAGGCATCCGAATACGGAGTGCCTCAGCTGCGGCCCCGCTTCGTTCTCGTTGCTATGGCACCCGAAGATTTCCAGTACTTCAAGTGGCCCGAGGCCACTGGCGAAGTGAAAACCGTCGGGGAGACGCTCCTGCCATTGATGATGGAACGTGGATGGAAGGGCGCGACCGCGTGGGCGGAGAAGGCAAACGGCATCGCTCCGACAATCGTCGGTGGATCGAAGAAACACGGTGGTGCTGACCTGGGCCCGACCAGGGCGAAGCGAGCGTGGGCAGAACTCGGTGTAGATGCCTACGGCGTGCATGACACCGCGCCGCCCTACGATAAGCGTCCGATGACCGAGTTCGGCCCGAAACTGACAGTCGAGATGGTTGCGCGCATCCAAGGATGGGTGATGGCCAAGGACGAAGCCCATCGATCCGATCTGGAGGAGGCCGGGGACGGCGAGTTCGCTTGGATCTTCACGGGGAAGAAGACGGCACAATACCGACAGATTGGAAATGCGTTTCCACCCCCTGTCGCCAAAGCGATCGGGCAGTCCATTTCCCGCGCGCTTCGGCGCATCGGCGATCCGATCGAGCGCAATGACGATCCGCTCGCAGATCCCATATACAAGGTTCTGCGGGACCAGGCCCAGCAGGACCCGGACATATTCCTTACCGCGGCGCAAATCATTCAGCGGGCGAAACTCGCTATTGACGATCCCGAAATCGATCGTCGAATCTCCCTGCTGGACAAGGACTTCGAGATCATCAAGGATGAGAGGTCCAGCGGTCTCGCGTACCGAATAGGTGATTTTCGGGCGTTTACGGGTCAGGGGGACCATATTCGGCACGAGTATTATCGGAACCACATTTCGCGAGTGAGCTGATCTGCTCACGCCCGTGTCAGCGTGTGCCGTCGAGGTGAGGTGCGGTCCTTGCTACGCCGGGCACTGTGGCGGCTTGTTGGCATTGGGGCACGGTCGGCGTTCTGGGTAGCCAGGCGTCCAAATGATGCGCCCAAAGGGGCGTGTTTCACCGCCTGCTCCGCCGATTCCGTGATCGCTGCCCAGTCTTGTCCGGACGCTGAATTGTCATGGCTTACCGCCCTTTTCGGGATACCCCGCGCGCGTATATCTCAACTCGACCGAGGCGAGGTTCAGTGACAGGGTGAAGCGGTTGTGGTTATCCCACATCCGCTGGTGCTGTTGGCACACACGCCGACCGTCGCGAGTTGCGCGTCGGCGGTACGGACATGACGGGATCTCGCAGACCTTGACGGGCAGCTTGTCCGGCGGGGGGTAGGGCACGGGCACGTTGGCTCCTTGGGATGACAGCCGATCGAACGGCACAGCGTTGAAGAACGACAAGTGGATCAGTTCGATTGGCGGACCTTGATGGCATCCCTCGAGATGAGGACGTCGAACTCGCCCGGGGTGGCGATGACGGCGTTGCCGTAGGCGGACTTGACGAAGGGGGAGGTGTACCAGGATCCGGAGTTCATGTCTTCGAAGAAGTCTCGGTCGCCGCCGTTGAGGAAGAGGTGGTCCTGGGTGGGGGATTTGCCGTCGAGGCGTTGGCCGTAGAGGCGGGTGATCTTGTAGCCGGAGTGGAAGCCGAGGGCGTTGACCCAGGGGTGGAGCTCGACGATGTTGGCTTGGAGGACCCAGAGGTTGCCTTCGATGCGGTGGGTGGAGGTGGTGTCGGGGGCTCCGTCTTCGCCGAACAGGGTGAGTTCGATGTCGAGTTGGGCGTCTTGTCCGGCAACGGGTTTCGCGATGACGTGGGCGGCCTTGATCTCGCCGGTGAGGCCGAGGTAGGTCTGGAGGAGGGTGGCGATCCAGAGCAGGAGCACGGCCACCAGGAGTAGTGCCAGGCCGGGGAGACCGCGCGCGGCGATGGCTTTCGTGCCGCGGTGGCGCCGGGCCGCGAGCACCGCGGCGACCAGCAGGGCGAGGGCGATCAGGAGGAGCAGGCCGATCTGGGCGAGCCCGAAGGTCACCGGGAAACTCATGCACTGGGTATACCCCGAAATCGGCTGTGATAGGGGCGGTCTGGCGGTTCTCGGTAGGCTGTCACAGTGGCGAAGTATCGGGTGCTCGTCGGGGTTCATCTGGTGTTGCTCGACGCGGACGGCCGGGTGCTGTTGGGACGCAGGCTCGGGACCGGCTTCGGTGACGGGTTGTTCCACGTGCCCGCGGGACATCTCGAGGCGGGGGAGACGGCGGTCGCGGGGCTGATCCGGGAGGCGCGCGAAGAGGTCGGGGTCGAGATCGACGCGGGTGATGTGGAATTCGCGCATGTGCTGCACAGTCACGAACGGGTGCAGATGTTCTTCGTCGTGCGGCGATGGCGGGGCGAGGTGAGCAACCGTGAGCCGGACAAGTGTTCGGAACTGCGCTGGTTCCCCGTCGGTGAATTGCCCGCGGACATGGTGGAGTACTGCCGTGTCGCGCTCGATGCGGTGGTCGCCGGGCGGACGTTTGCCGAATTCGGTTGGCAGGAGCCCTGATCAGCTCGGTTCGGAGCGGTGGCGGAGGAGCAGGGCGATGACGACGGCGCAGCCGCAGGCCATCACGAGGGCGATGAGAGCCGGCGTCGCGTCGCGATGGACGTCGGCGGTGCGGTACCAGGTCGACGAGTAGGCCAGGTGGCCGAAGCGGTTGTCGCTCAAGGCGACACCGAGGGACGGGACGAACAGGATCGCGAGGCCGACGGTGGCCGAGGCCGGGCTCGCGGGGACGGCGCAGCCGACGCAGTAGCCGCAGACCGCGCCGAGAGCGAGGCAACCGAGCGCGGCGATCCAGTTCGCCGGTGGTTCGATCACATCGGTGGCGAGGACGAACACGGCCAGCGCGACGACGGCGGCCGCGGCGAACAGGGGACGCGGACCGCGCCGGCCCGCCAGCAGTCCGGCACCTACCGCGACAACGGTGCCCACGTCGATCCACCCTGAGCGCGGCAGCGTGATGACGAGACTGCCCGTGACGGCGAAGCCGGTCATCAACAGCAGGAGCAGGCCGTCGCGGTCGGGCAGGATCAGCGCCGCCGCGGTCGCCGCCGCGACCACCACCACGGCGCCGAGAATCAGTGCGAGTACGTGATGCTCGCTGTCGGCCAGGGCCAGGGAGGTCGTCAGAATCGTCGAGAACGCGATGACCGCCGCGAACACCGGCGCCAGTGGGATCGCGGTGTCGAGGAGGCGGTGCGGCCGGGCCTCGGCCGTGATCGCGAAGTAGGCGAGCGCGAGCACGCTGGCGCCGATGAACCACAGCGGCAGCGAGCCGGCCAGCACGCCGGCGAACCCCGCGGAGGACTTGTCGGTGGGTGTCTCGGTGAGATCGCCGAGGACGGTCGCGCTCGGCACGGCGAACAGGAAGACGGTGCGCGGCAGCGGCTCGTCCCACACCGCGACCGCCAGCGCGCCGAGCGCGGCGCCTGCCAGCAGGGCGTCGACGAAGTTCAGGGTGGGCAGGGAGAGCCCGGTGACCTGGGTGGGGTCACTGGTCGGGGCGAGTGCCAGGTGGGTCAGCAGGATGCCGGACAGCGCGATCAGCGCGGTCCACCTGGCGGCGCGGGCACTGCCGACCGCCACGGTGATCGCGGCGGTGATGACCGCGACGAACGCGCCGCCGGTCATCGCGCGCGGGATGTTGAACACCAGCAGGTCGAGACGGCGGGCGGAGGCGAGCGCGGCGAAACTGATCGGCAGCATGATGGCCAGCACCGCGACCGACGCCGCGACGAACACCGTCAGCGCTTTGACAATGGTGCGGATCTGACGCCGCGCCGGGGACTTCATCGGATCCATGCCACGGTGCGCGGTCGGGTGTCGTGGCCCGTCGCGCGCCGCTGCTCGTCTGTGTGCACGAATCTCCGATCCGGCCGAGGCGTCAGTCCAGGAGAGACCATGCGGGAGTCTATCGAGGTCGCGGGCCCGCGATCGGCTCCTCGCCGCGGCACGCGGACGTGTCGCGGCCGCATCCGGTCACCCGGCATGCGGGGCGGACGGCCCGGGCGTGCGACCATGGACGAATCAGCATGTCAGGCAAATGATTCGGAAGGCTGGTCGATGGCGAGCGGCGTGGTGAGCTGGTTCGACAGCGGCAAGGGATTCGGGTTCATCACCCCGGACGCGGGCGGGGCCGAGATCTTCGTCGAGTACACCGAGCTCGTCGGTGCGGGTTTCCGCACCTTGCGAGCCGGTCAGCGGGTGGAATTCGGGATCAGGGAGACCCGGCGTGGTCCGGAAGCGCACCACGTCCGGGTCCTCTAGCGGTCAGTAGACGGCGACGGCGTAGATCGCGAACCCGGTCGCGGCCAGCGCGGCGACCGCGCACACGGCCAACAGCCGGGTGCTGAGCCGATGCAACCGGTCGTGGCGGGCCCGCAGGACGAAGAAGCTGCCGGTGGGGTTACCGTCGCCGATGAAATGCGACGCGGTGTGCGAGGCGGTCAGTGCGTCGGTCGCGCGGGATTCGGCGATCGAGGCGGCGAGCAGGGCGACAGCGCCGATACCGGCGCAGAGCGCGGCCACGATGATGAGATTCAGCAAGTTGACCCCCGGTGAGACTCGGCCGAGCCCAGGCCCGGCCGGTGATTCGCTACCTCCTGATTGTCCCAGCGGGGTACGACAAGTTCGGGCGTCAGTTCTGGCCGCTCGGCCAGAAGCGGCTGGCGCGCTGGCCGTGGACGGGCCTGGTCAGGTTGGGGTCCTCCGCCTCGGTGATGCCGACCTGCATCAGCAGGATCATGGTCACCATGCTGATGCTGACGATCAGCGGAGTGAGCAGCTGGGTCGCGGTCGCGCCCGCGGCGTGGGCGACATGGGCGCTGGTGTGCGCGCTCATCGAGAACATGCCGGTGTAGTGCATGCCGGTGACCGCCACGCCCATCAGCAGGGCGGCGCCGATCGTCGCCATGATGCCGTGGATGTGCAGGGCGAACCACAGCGCGGCCGTCGCGGCGACCACCGCGATCACCATCGACAACGCCACCACCAGCGGGTCGTAGACGATCTCGATGTCGGTCTTCATCGCGTACATGCCCGCGTAGTGCATCGCGCCGACCCCGAGTCCGGTGATCGTGCCGCCGACCGGCAACGCGGCGCTGTCCCAGCTGCGGCGCACCACGATCGACAGGCCCAACCACACCACCGCCATCGCGACCGCGGCGCTGAACAGGGTGATCGGCACGTTGTATCGGATGGTCGCGCCGTGCACGGAGAATCCGAGCATCGCGATGAAATGCATGACCCAGATTCCGGTACCGCCGAGTGCGATGGCGGCCGCCGTCAGCCAGCCGCCGTGGTTACCGGAGGCGCGCGAGCGAACCATGCAACGTAGCGCCAGCATCGACCCGAGGACGGACATGAGATAGGCCAGCAGCGGGGTGATCCAGCCGTAAGTGAAATGGTTGATGTCCAGCACTATCTGCTCCCTTGCGCGCTACTCCGCGAGGTGTTCACTGCCTCACGAACACGGAAAATACGCTGGTAGAAAATTTGCCGTACTGGGTTTCGTCAAATTTCTAGGGGCGGTGACGGTGTGCTGTCGGCGGAGCGTAGAGGAATCGATGGTGAAGCGGGGCGGTCGGTTTCACCGGATGCGCACGGAGAATGTGGCATCCGCGCCGCTACCACCTCGGCATACGCTGAGCATCCGCCGTGGAGTGTGTGAGCGTCCCAGCCTCCGACGGGTCGGCGTTGGGTTCCTCACAGTCGACCGAGACGGGTGTGGCCGAATTCGTCGGATCATGGCATTGTTGTTGGGGAGACCGGGACCGGACTATTAGGACCTGGCTCGTCTACAGAAGGTTTTAGAAATGGCTCAGGGCATTGTGAAGTGGTTCAACAGCGAGAAGGGCTTCGGCTTCATCGCGCAGGACGGCGGCGGACCCGACGTCTTCGTGCACTACTCGGCTGTTAGCGGCTCGGGCTTCCGCTCCCTCGACGAGGGTCAGCGTGTGGAGTTCGAGATCGGTCAGGGCCAGAAGGGCCCGCAGGCACAGGACGTTCGCGTCATCTAGTTCCTGCGCTGACCAGCGTATGAGTTGAAGCTCCGCACCGGACCGGTGCGGAGTTTCTGCGTTTCCGGGGGGTCGCTCAGCCCACGGCGAGGGCCTCCGCCCGGAAGAACTCGTCGGTGATCGCCCGCGCCGCGGTCAGGTCGCGGGGCTCGCGCGAGGCGAACACCATTGTCGCCGTGTCGAATTCGGCACTGATGAAGGCAGCGATCGGAGCCGGGACCGCGCCGGCGCCCATTTCCCTGGTCCGCGACTTCAGCTCCGTCAGGTCGGTGACCGCGGCGACGAAGTCGGCGGGCAGCTCGCATTCGGCCAGCAGCGTCGGCAGATGCATCGGCGCCACCGCGGCGCCGGGATGCTCGCGCAACCAGCGCAGCGCCATCGCGGGCCGCAGCGCGTAGAACACCTTCTTCAAACCGCCGTTGCGCTCGAACAGCGCGTACTGACGCGCGCCCAGGTGCAGGTAGTGCCGCGCCACCCGGTCGCGATCGGCCACCTCGGCCGCCACCTCGCGCAACCGGGCGCGAAACGCCGCGTCGCCGCGATAGACGATGGGTGACATCAACCACTCGATCAGCACCGCGTTGCCCTGCACGAGCAGGCGCAACGCCTTGGCCAGATCCCAGCCGTTCACATCGAGCAGGCCAACCAGCGGCGTCTCGATCACATCGCGCGTACGCCAGGGCGACAGATAGGTCTCGAGGCCGGCCACGTAGACGAACCGGCAGTCGTAGTCGGAGTCCGGCGAGGGGAAACCCCAAGCACGGCTGCCGCTTTCGATGGCCAGGCGGATGGTGACCCCGTGCGCGGCCGCCACCCGGTCGAGCTCGGCGTCGACGGCGGCGACGACGGCCGGATCCATCGAGGCGGGGACGGTGCGCATGGACATGGGGCGATGGTAGGCGGCGCGCCGCCCAGGATTCACCCGGTTTTCGGCAGGGGGGTAAGGGCAACCGAACCTCGCCGACTATCCTGGTCGGCGGTAACTGCCGACCCCTTTCTTCCCCAGGAGTACCCCACAGTGAGCCAAGCAGGCCGTCCTGTAGTTCTGATCGCCGACAAGCTCGCCCAGTCGACCGTCGACGCGCTCGGTGACGGTGTCGAGGTTCGCTGGGTCGACGGCCCCGACCGCCCGGCCCTGCTCGCCGCGGTGCCCGAGGCCGACGCGCTGCTCGTGCGTTCCGCGACCACCGTCGACGCCGAGGTGCTCGAGGCGGGCAAGAAGCTCCAGATCGTCGCCCGTGCCGGCGTCGGCCTCGACAACGTCGACGTGCCCGCCGCCACCGAGCGTGGCGTGATGGTCGTCAACGCCCCGACCTCCAACATCCACACCGCCGCCGAGCACGCCGTCACCCTGCTGCTCGCCGCCGCGCGCCAGATCCCGGCCGCCGACGCGACCCTGCGTGAGAAGACCTGGAAGCGCAGCAAGTTCAACGGTGTCGAGATCCTCGGCAAGACCGTGGGCGTCATCGGCCTGGGCCGCATCGGCCAGCTGTTCGCGCAGCGTCTGGCGGCCTTCGAGACCAAGATCGTCGCGTACGACCCCTACACCTCGCCCGCGCGCGCCGCCCAGCTGGGCATCGAGCTGCTGAGCCTGGAAGAGGTGCTCGAGCGCGCCGACTTCATCTCCATCCACCTGCCCAAGACCCCCGAGACCAAGGGCATGCTCAACGCCGAGACCCTGGCCAAGACCAAGCCGGGCGTCATCATCGTCAACGCCGCGCGCGGTGGCCTGATCGACGAGCAGGCGCTGGCCGACGCGATCAAGTCCGGCCACGTGCGGGCCGCGGGCCTGGACGTGTTCGAGACCGAGCCGTGCACCGACAGCCCGCTGTTCGAGCTGCCCGAGGTCGTCGTGACCCCGCACCTGGGTGCCTCCACCGCCGAGGCCCAGGACCGCGCAGGCACCGATGTCGCCAAGTCGGTGCTGCTGGCGCTGGCCGGTGAGTTCGTGCCGGGCGCGGTGAACGTCACCGGTGGCGCCGTCAACGACGTCGTCGCGCCGTGGCTGGACGTGGTCCGCAAGCAGGGCGCGCTGCTGGGCGCCATCGCCAACGAGCTGCCCGTCAGCGTCGAGGTGCAGGTGCGCGGCGAGCTGGCCTCGCAGGACGTGGCCGTGCTGGAGCTGTCCGCCCTGCGCGGGGTGTTCTCGGCGCTGGTCGAGGACCAGGTCACCTTCGTCAACGCCCCGGCGCTGGCCAAGGAGCGCGGCATCACCGCCGAGGTCACCACCGCCACCGAGAGCCCGAACCACCGCAGCGTCGTCGACCTGCGCGCCGTGTTCGGCGACGGCTCGACCCTGAACGTGGCAGGCACGCTGACCGAGCCGAACCTGGTCGAGAAGATCGTCAACATCAACGGCCGCAACTACGACATGCGCGCCGAGGGCCTGAACCTGGCCGTGCTGAACTACGGCGACAAGCCGGGCGCGCTGGGCAAGATCGGCACCAAGCTGGGCGAGGCCGAGATCGACATCCTGGCCGCGCAGCTGAGCCAGGACGTGGACGCCGAGGGCGCCACCGTGGTGCTGCGCGTCAACCGCGAGGTGCCCACCGAGGTGCAGACCGCGATCGCCGAGGCCGTCGGCGCGTCGAAGGTCGTGCTCGTCGACCTGGCCTGAGTTGTGACGTCCCGGTCTCCGGGACATCGGCAGTAGCGCGCCGTCACCCCACGGTGACGGCGCGCACCTGTATCCGCGGCGCGGCACGACCGCCCGACTTCGAACGGAGTTAGTTCATGAAACTCGCAGTCATCGCCGGTGACGGCATCGGCCCCGAGGTCATCGCCGAGGCGCTCAAGGTGCTCGACGTGGTCTCGCCGGGTGTCGAGAAGACCGAGTACGACCTGGGCGCCGCCCGCTACCACCGCACCGGCGAGATCCTGCCGGAGTCGGTGCTGCCCGAGCTGAAGCAGCACGACGCCATCCTGCTCGGCGCGATCGGCGATCCGTCGGTGCCCAGCGGCGTGCTCGAGCGCGGCCTGCTGCTCAAGACCCGCTTCGCGCTGGATCACCACGTGAACCTGCGTCCGTCGCGGCTGTACCCGGGCGTCACCAGCCCGCTGGCGGGCAACCCCGACATCGACTTCGTGGTCGTGCGCGAGGGCACTGAGGGCCCCTACACCGGCACCGGTGGCGCGATCCGCGTCGAGACCCCGCACGAGGTGGCGACCGAGGTGTCCACCAACACCCGCTTCGGCATCGAGCGCGTGGTCCGCTACGCCTTCGCCACCGCGCAGGCGCGCCGCAAGCACCTGACCCTGGTGCACAAGAACAACGTGCTCACCTTCGCCGGGTCGCTGTGGCAGCGCACCGTGAACGAGGTCGCCGCGGAGTTCCCCGAGGTGCAGACCGCCTACCAGCACATCGACGCCGCCACCATCCACATGGTGACCGACCCGGGCCGCTTCGACGTGATCGTCACCGACAACCTGTTCGGCGACATCATCACCGACCTGGCCGCCGCCGTCAGCGGTGGCATCGGCCTGGCCGCCTCGGGCAACATCGACGCCTCGGGGGTGAACCCGTCGATGTTCGAGCCGGTGCACGGCAGTGCCCCCGACATCGCGGGCCAGTCCAAGGCCGACCCGACCGCCGCCATCCTGTCGGTCTCGCTGCTGCTCAACCACCTCGGCAACACCGAGGGCGCCGCGCGCATCGAGTCCGCCGTCGCCAAGGACCTGGCCTCGCGCACCGGCACCGCCTCCACCGTCGAGGTGGGCGACCGGATCGCCGCCATCGTCTGAGGACGCTGAACGCACGATCGGCCCGTGTCGTCATGTGACGACACGGGCCGATCTCTTATGCCTCGGTGAATCCTCAGCGGTGCAACGTGTTTCGATCTCGCGCCGAAACGCGCTGTGGTGGTGTCAGTTTCGCTTGTCGCGGGGGACCAGGGGCACCGCGGCGACGGCAGCCACGGCCGCGAACGCGAACGCGGTGGGGTAGTTCGTCGCGGTGATCAGGGCGCCGAAAACCGGGGGAATGGCGGCGATGACGAGATTCTGGCCCGTGTTCTGGATACCGAGCCCACGGCCCGACCAGAACGGACCGGCGATCTCGGCGACGGCGGTGAAGGCCAGCCCGTTGTCGGACACCGAGACGACCGAGGCGATGACCATCAGCGGTACCGCCACCCACCACCAGCCGGTCCACGCGGTCACCGCCAGCGCCGCCATCGACACGACCGCGGCGATCGCCACCTGCCGCAGCGGCGTGAGCCTGCTGCCGACCCGATCCGACCAGGCGCCCGCGCCGATGCGGCCCGCGGCGCCGAGGAACTGGGTCACCGTCATCAGCGTGCCCGCGGCGGCCAGCGACCAACCCAGGTCGCGATGCAGCCAGATCAGCGCGAAGGTCCACAGGGTCGCCTGCGGGAAGACGAGCAGAATCGAGACGCCGTGGATGCGCCACAGGGTGGAGTCGCCCCGGTAGGGGTTGGCGCGGTCGGCGGCCTTGACGGGCGGACGGGGCGGATCGATGATCCCGACCAGGCAGCCGGCCGCCGCGAGGCCGGCCAGGAGCGCGGGGACCAGCAGCGCGGCCGGGATGCCGTGCTGCGCGGCGACCCACGGAATGCTCAGCGCGCCCAGGCCGACGCCCAGTGGCTGCGCCGTCTGCCGGATGCCCATCGCCAGGCCGCGGCGCTGCGGCGGGAACCAGCCGACGATCACCCGGCCGCTGGCGCCGTTGGAACTGGCCGCGCCCACGCCGCCGAGGAACAGCAGCGCGCCGAACGCGGATGGATTGTCGACCAGCGCGGCGCCGACACCGGCGGCGCACATCAGCGCTGTGCCCGCCACCAGCACGACGCGTTCGCCGATCCGGTCGACGACATAGCCCCACGCGATCAGCGTGCACACCAGCCCGACGGTCGGCAGCGCCACCAGTGCGCCCGCGGCGGCCAGCGAATCGCCGCGCGCGGTGAGGGCGGGCAGCAGGAACGGAGTGCCGTGGATGAACATCGAACTCGAGGTCTGCGCGAAGACGCCGAGGGCGAGCATGAGCCAGCGTCTGCCGTCGCCGATCCGGGGCACCTCGACCGTCGGCCGCACCTCTGTCACGATTCTCACCTCGCCCGAATTGCACGATTGCATCTCAATATTTGAGATTGATGTCTCAAGGTTTGAACATCAGTGCTCACGCTACACCGGTGACCGCCGAATCGCGCCCTCGATTTCGGTGTCTGACAGATCACAGCCCGTCCGCGACGCGCCGGCGGCGAATCCCGCACGGGGGCAGCGCCTTCGAATCACATCGGTGTGAGTCTTCGCACCGCGATGCGGCACGGCTATCGCCGGGCGCGTGCCGCGTCACGGGCGCGTTCGGGCAGGTGGGCACGCCTCGATAGACTCCGGGGCATGCGCTTAGGTCGAGTTGCCAGTCCGGATGGAGTCGCGTTCGTCAGTATCGAGGGCGACGGAAGCGATGCCACCGCCAAGGAGATCGCCGAACACCCGTTCGGCAATCCGACGTTCACCGGGCGGAGCTGGCCGCTGGCCGATGTGCGCCTGTTGGCGCCGATCCTGGCCAGCAAGGTGATCTGCATCGGCAAGAACTACGCCGCCCACGCGGCCGAGATGGGCGGCGAGGCGCCGGTCGATCCGGTGATCTTCATCAAGCCGAACACCTCGATCGTCGGCCCGAACGCGCCGATCATCATGCCGCCCAGCTCTTCCCAGGTGGACTTCGAGGGCGAGCTGGCCGTGGTCATCGGCCGCCCCTGCAAGGACGTGCCTGCGGCCAAGGCCGCCGAGGTCATCCTCGGGTACACGGTCGCCAACGACGTCACCGCGCGTGACCAGCAGCGCCACGACGGACAGTGGACCCGCGCGAAGGGCTACGACACGTTCTGCCCGCTCGGCCCCTGGATCGAAACCGCGCTGGACCCAGCCGATCTGGAACTGGTCACCGAGGTCGACGGCGAGGTCCGCCAGCGCAGCCGCACCTCGCTGTTCCTGCACGACATCCCGAAGATCATCGAATGGGTGTCGACCGTGATGACCCTGCTGCCCGGTGACGTGATCCTCACCGGCACACCGGAAGGCGTCGGCCCGCTGCAGGCCGGGCAGAACGTGTCGGTCACCGTCGAGGGCATCGGCACCCTCACCAATCCCGTTGCCACCAAGCGCTGATACCGCGGAGAGAGAGTCATGACTGAAGTACGGGTCCGTTTCTGCCCGTCGCCGACCGGCACGCCGCACGTCGGCCTGATCCGCACGGCGCTGTTCAACTGGGCGTACGCGCGCCATCACGGCGGCACCTTCGTCTTCCGCATCGAAGACACCGACGCCGCACGCGATTCCGAGGATTCCTACCAGGCGATCCTCGACGCGCTGCGCTGGCTCGGGCTGAGCTGGGACGAAGGCCCCGAGGTCGGCGGCCCGTACGAGCCCTACCGGCAGTCGCAGCGCCGCGATCTGCATCTCGACGTCGTGCGCAAGCTGGTCGAGGCCGGCGAGGCCTACGAGTCCTTCTCCACGCCGGAGGAGGTGGAGGCCCGTCACCGCGCCGCGGGCCGCGATCCGAAACTCGGCTACGACAATTTCGACCGCGATCTGACGGCCGAGCAGATCACGGCCTACAAAGCCGAGGGACGGCCCGCGGTGATCCGGTTGCGGATGCCCGAAACCGATCTCAGCTGGAACGATCTGGTGCGCGGGGAAACGACCTTCAAGGCCGGGACCGTGCCCGATTTCGCGCTCACCCGCGGCAACGGCGACCCGCTCTACACCCTGGTGAATCCGGTCGACGACGCGTTGATGAGGATCACGCACGTGCTGCGTGGTGAGGATCTGCTGTCCTCGACACCGCGTCAGCTCGCGCTGTACGCGGCGCTGCGGCGTATCGGGGTCGCCGAGTTCACTCCCGAGTTCGGCCATCTGCCATTCGTGATGGGCCAGGGCAACAAGAAGCTGTCCAAGCGCGATCCCGAATCGAATCTGTTCGTCCACCGGGATCGCGGATTCATCCCCGAGGGTTTGCTGAATTACCTCGCCCTGCTCGGCTGGAGTATCGCCGAGGACCGCGACGTGTTCTCCATGGCGGAGATGGTCGCCGCGTTCGACATTTCGACCGTGAATTCGAATCCGGCGCGATTCGATCAGAAGAAAGCCGACGCCATCAACGCCGAGCAGATTCGATTGCTCGAGCCGGGTGATTTCGGCCACCGGCTGCGCGAGTATCTCACCGCGCAGGGGCATATCGGCGCCGAAATCGACGAGACGACCTTCCTGGCCGCGGCCGAACTGGTGCAGACCCGCATCGTGGTGCTCGGCGACGCGTGGGACCTGCTGAAGTTCCTGTTCGTGGCGCCCGCGGAGTTCGCCGTCGACCAGGCCGCCGGGAGCAAGAACCTCGGCGCGGAGGTCGATCCGGTGCTCGACGCCGCGATCGCCGCGGTGGAGCCGCTGACCGAGTGGACCACCCCGGCCCTGGAAGAGGCGCTGAAGAAGGCCCTGATCGAGGATCTGGGGCTCAAGCCGCGCAAGGCGTTCGCGCCGGTGCGGGTGGCCGTGACGGGCTCGCACATCAGCCCGCCGCTCTACGAGTCGATGGAGCTGCTCGGGCGCGAGATCTCCCTCGACCGGCTGCGCGCGGCCCGCGGCTGGGTGCCCACGGCGGAGTGAGCGTCCCCGGGGCGGGGCACGGCCCCGCCCCGGAGCCGAAAAACAGCCAAAAATAGGCTTCTGACCAGGCGATTTGTAGTTTACCCCACTGTGTTTGGTAATCTTCTTCTCGCCGCGGAACACGGCCTCGCAACACCGACAACCACTCGGTGAGATGGGGGCCGAGCGTTTCCATCCTTGGGGTATGGTGTAATTGGCAACACAGCTGATTCTGGTTCAGCCATTCTAGGTTCGAGTCCTGGTACCCCAGCAAGGTTTCACTTCGGTGAGATCGTCCTGGCCCCGTCGTCTAGCGGCCTAGGACGCCGCCCTCTCAAGGCGGTAGCGCGGGTTCAAATCCCGTCGGGGCTACAAAGAAAGACCCCCGGTCGATATTCGACCGGGGGTCTTTCTCGTTCACAGTCTCTTGTGCAGTGCCTCGGCGGCGGCGACCAGATCCGCCGCCCAGCGCGCGCCGGGCCTGCGTCCCATCCGGTCGATCGGTCCCGACACCGAGACCGCGGCCACGACGGCGCCGGCCGCGTCGCGCACCGGGGCGGAGACGCTGGCCACACCCTGCGCGCGTTCCGCGGCGCTCTGCGCCCAGCCGCGCTTGCGGACCTCGGCGAGCGCCCGGTCGCCGAACACCGCGTCGGCCAGGACGGTGCGCTGTAACTCCGGATCGGCCCACGCCATCAGCACCTTCGCCGCCGAGCCCGCGGTGAGCGGTAGTCGTGAGCCGACGGGCACCGTGTCGCGCAGGCCGACGGGCGGCTCAAGGGCGGCCACGCAGACGCGGGCGTTGCCGTCGCGGCAGTACAGCTGGACGCTCTCGCCGGTGATCTCGCGCAGGCGGGGCAGAATGGCCCCTGCCGCCTCCACCAGTGGATCGGTGGCCCCCGCCGACAACTCGGTGAGGGCGGGGCCGGGGCGCCACAGCCCGTTGCCGTCCCTGGCCAGTAGCCGGTGCGTCTCCAGCCCGACCGCCAGCCGGTGCGCCGTGGCGCGGGGCAAGCCGGTGCGGGTGCACAGGTCGTTGAGACCACATGGCTCGTCCGCGACGGCGTAGAGCACCGCCACGGCTTTGTCGAGAACACCGATACCGCTATGCTGTCTCATAGAACGATACTAACGTCTCATATCTTGAGATACCAAGTATGTCCGTCGAAAGGTGATCAAGCAATGGCCGAGCGCGCCCGCACACTGGCCGAGAAGGTGTGGGAACAGCACGTCGTCGTCCCTGGCGAAGGCGATGGTTCCTCCCGTGAACCCGACCTGATCTACATCGATCTCCACCTCGTGCACGAGGTGACCAGTCCGCAGGCCTTCGACGGGCTGCGGGCGGCGGGCAGGCCGGTGCGCCGTCCCGATCTCACCATCGCGACCGAGGACCACAACGTCCCCACCGTCGACATCGACAAGCCGATCGCCGACCCGATCTCGCGCACCCAGGTGGAGACGCTGCGCCGCAACTGCGCCGAGTTCGGCGTGCGCCTGCACCCGATGGGCGACACCGAGCAGGGCATCGTGCACGTCGTCGGCCCGCAGCTGGGGCTGACCCAGCCGGGCATGACCGTGGTGTGCGGCGACAGCCACACCTCCACCCACGGCGCGTTCGGCGCGCTGGCCATGGGCATCGGCACCAGCGAGGTCGAGCACGTGCTCGCCACCCAGACGCTGTCGCTGCGCCCGTTCAAGACGATGGCCATCACCGTCGACGGCGAATTGGCGCCGGGCGTCACGAGCAAGGACCTGATCCTGGCCGTGATCGCGCAGATCGGCACCGGCGGCGGCCAGGGCTATGTGCTGGAGTACCGCGGCGAGGCGATCCGCAAGCTGTCGATGGAAGCGCGGATGACCATCTGCAACATGTCCATCGAGGCGGGCGCCCGCGCCGGCATGATCGCCCCCGACGAGGTGACCTACGAATTCCTGAAGGGCCGCCCGCACGCGCCGCAGGGCGCCGACTGGGACGCCGCGGTGGCCGCCTGGGAGGCGCTGAAGACCGACGAGGGCGCGGTTTTCGACGCCGAGGTGCACATCGACGCCGACACGCTGACCCCGTTCGTCACCTGGGGCACCAACCCGGGCCAGGGCCTGCCGCTGGGCGCGAACGTCCCCGACCCCGCCCAGATCGCCGACGAGAGCGAGCGCGACGCCGCCGAGAAGGCGTTGCGCTACATGGACCTGACGCCGGGCACGCCGCTGCGTGAGGTCAGCGTCGACACCGTTTTCGTCGGTTCCTGCACCAACGGGCGGATCGAGGATTTGCGCGCGGTGGCCGATGTTTTGAAGGGACGTCACGTCGCCGACGGTGTGCGAATGCTGGTCGTACCCGGGTCGATGAAGGTCAGGGCGCAGGCGGAAAAAGAAGGACTCGGCGAGATTTTCACCGCCGCCGGCGCGGAATGGCGCCAGGCGGGCTGCTCGATGTGCCTCGGCATGAATCCCGATCAGCTCGAGCCCGGCCAGCGCTGCGCCTCCACCTCCAACCGTAATTTCGAAGGCAGGCAGGGCAAGGGTGGCCGCACCCACCTGGTCTCGCCGCTGGTGGCCGCCGCGACCGCCGTCCGCGGAACCCTGTCCTCGCCCGCCGATCTGGCCTGAGCGCCCGACCTCCACGATCGAAGGAGAATCGTTATGGAAGCCTTCACTGTTCACAAAGGCATCGGGGTGCCGCTGCGCCGGTCCAATGTCGACACCGACCAGATCATCCCGGCCGTTTACCTGAAGCGGGTGACCCGTACGGGTTTCGAGGACGGCTTGTTCGCCGGTTGGCGGGCGGATCCGGACTTCATTCTGAACACCGAGCCGTACTCCCGCGGCAGCGTCTTGGTCGCCGGACCGGATTTCGGCACCGGGTCCTCCCGGGAGCACGCGGTGTGGGCGCTGTCGGACTACGGCTTTCGGGTCGTGATCTCCTCGCGTTTCGCCGACATCTTCCGGGGGAATGCGGGGAAGGGCGGCCTGTTGGCCGCGCAGATGTCACAGAACGATGTCGAAATGCTGTGGAAGCTGATCGAGGAACAGCCGGGTCTCGAATTGGTTGTCGACCTCTCCGCGCGCACCGTGACGGCGGGAACCGTCGTGTTGCCGTTCGATATTGACGACTACACCAGGTGGCGTCTGCTGGAGGGTTTGGACGACATCGGGCTCACGTTGCGGCAGGCCGCGACGATCGGCGAGTTCGAAAAGGCTAGGCCGTCATGGAAACCCGTGACGCTGCCGGAGCCTATTTCGCAAGCGTAATCACCACCGGCGATTGGCGGCGCATCCCCTGGGGGCGGTAGCTGGACGTGTGCTAAACCACATGAATTTTGGCGTGGCACATAGACTCTTGCCCAAACTGGGTTTACCGTGGTACCTAGTCGGTCCGACGACGGGCCATTAGTCTGCGGAGGATTCAATGAACAAGGCGGAACTGATCGACGTTCTGACCGAAAAGTTGGGTACGGACAGGCGCACGGCTACTGCGGCTGTCGAGAACGTGGTCGACACCATCGTTCGCGCCGTGCACAAAGGTCAAAGCGTCACGATCACCGGATTCGGTGTGTTCGAACAGCGCAAGCGTGCCCCCAGGGTTGCCCGCAACCCGCGTACCGGGGAAACCGTGAAGGTGAAGGCGACTTCGGTGCCTGCCTTCCGGCCCGGTGCTCAGTTCAAGGCGGTGATCGCGGGCAAGCAGAAGCTGGCCGCGTCGGGACCCGCCGTGAAGCGGGGCGTGAACGCCCCCGTGGCGGCGAAGAAGGCGGCAGCCAAGAAGACGGCGGCCAAGAAGACCGCCGCCAAGAAGGCGACGCCGTCGAAGGGCCCCGCCAAGACCACCGCCCGTAAGGCAGCCACCAAGGCCCCCGCCGCCAAGAAGACCACGACGACGACGGCCGCCGCGAAGAAGACCGCCGCCGCCAAGAAGACCACGGCGGCAAAGAAAGTGACCGCGGCGAAGAAGACGCCCGCGAAGAAGGTGACGACGGCGGCCAAGAAGACCACCACCGCCGCCGCCAAGAAGACCACGGCCGCCAAGAAGGCCCCCGCCAAGAAGACAGCTGCGAAGAAGACTGCCGCCCGTCGTGCTCGTTGATGTTGATCCCGCCGCAGCGGGATCAGGTCGGGGAATGTGCACGTAGGCCGCATCACCCACCACTGGACCGAGAACGGCCCCGGGGATTCCGGGGCCGTTTCGGCTGTTTCGGGTCGGGCCGCTCTAGGCTTTGACGAATCCGGTCGTGAGTGCGCGGTCCAGATGGTCGGCCGCGACCAATCGGTCGTCGGTGAACGACAATGCCCAGACGCTGCCCTTGCGATTGCGCGCGGGCGGCAGGCTGAGCTCGCCCCGCTCGGCGAGCCATTGCACGAGATCGGGAATCACCCCGCCCTGACTGCACACCACCGGGACGCCCCGATCGGTGATCAACGACAGAAATCGTTGTCGCGCCGCGTCTTTCGCTGAATCGTAACCTTGCTCGGAAAACATTGGCTCGCAATTGATTTCGGTGTTCAGCGCTTCCGCCAACGGGGTCACGGTTTGCACGCAGCGCAGCGGATCGGCCGAGTGGATCTCGGATGCCCCGAACGCCAGCAGATTCGGCGTCAACGCCTTCGCCTGCGCGGCACCCGCCGGTTCCAGCGGGCGCTGCGCGTCGGGCCCGTCGAACTTGCCGCGCTTGCCCGCCTTGGCGTGGCGAACCAGCAGCACCGTCGCGGTGCGCGCGGGCAGCCGGGCGAACATCCGCACGACCTGACGGTCCATCGGATAGGACAGCTGATCCATCACCCGGTCCAGCGGATACCAGCGCAACTGGTCGACCTCGTCGTTGACGGTGAACTCGCCCGCCTTCGCCTCGGCCGCCCAGTAATAGACCCGTTTGAGCTGACGGTGGCCCGGGATCGGATAGGTGACGTGCCCGAGGAACCGGCCGAGGGTGCACGGCAGACCGGTCTCCTCGCCGACCTCGCGCACCGCGGCGACGATCGGTGTCTCCCCGGGGTCGAGCTTGCCCTTGGGCAGCGACCAGTCCCCGTATTTCGGGCGGTGGATCACCGCGATCTCCGGGCCCTTGTCGCCCGCGCGCCACACCAGGGCCCCGGCCGCGTAGATATTGGCTTGCACACGGGGATCCCGCATGGACAGCCCTGCGCCTTCGCTCACTGCTGATCGGGGCGTCGCAGGCGCATGAGGAACTGCTGATGGTCGCGGACCTGCTCGCCATCGGCATCGGTCGGGCTGGCCTGCCATCGACCGTCCGGGCGGAGCACCCAGCAGCGCGTCATCGGGTCCAGCGCCGAATCGAAGACCACCGAGAGCTGTTCGGCCAGGCGCGGGTCCTTCACCTGGACCATCACCTCGACCCGGCGGTCGAGATTGCGGTGCATCATGTCGGCGCTGCCGATCCAGGTCTGGGCCTGCGCGCCGAACTCGATCACCCGGGAGTGCTCGAGGAACCGGCCGAGGATCGAGCGCACCTCGATGTTCTCGCTCAGCCCCGCGACGCCGGGACGCAGCCCGCAGATGCCGCGCACCACGATCTGGACCGGCACGCCGGCCAGGGACGCCCGGTAGAGCGCGTCGATGATCTGCTCGTCGACGATGGCATTGGCCTTCAGCCGGATTCGGGCGGCGGTGTCGCCCTGCTCGGCCAGTTCGATCTCGCGGTCGATCCGCTCGATGATGCCGTCGCGCACGCCCAGCGGCGCGACCATCAGGTTGCGGTAGTCCTCCTTGCGGGAGTACCCGGTCAGCGAGTTGAACAGGTCGGTCAGGTCGGCGCCGATCTCCGGTGCGGCCGTGAACAACCCGAAGTCCTCGTAGAGCCGGGCCGTCTTCGGGTTGTAGTTGCCGGTGCCGATGTGGCAGTAGCGCCGGATGGTCGACCCTTCCCGGCGCACCACCAGGCAGGTCTTGCAGTGGGTCTTCAGGCCGATCAGGCCGTACACCACGTGCACACCCGCCTGTTCCAGCGCGCGCGCCCACTTGATGTTGGCCTGTTCGTCGAAGCGGGCCTTGATCTCCACCAGCGCGACGACCTGCTTACCTGCCTCGGCGGCCTCGATCAGCGCGTTGATGATCGGCGAATCACCGGAGGTGCGGTACAGGGTCTGCTTGATCGCCAGCACCTGCGGGTCGGCGGCGGCCTGCTCGATGAAGCGCTGCACGCTCGTGGAGAACGAGTCGTACGGGTGGTTCACCAGCACATCGCCCTCGCGCAGCGCCGAAAAGACGTTGCGCGGGGTCTCGCGTTCACCGAAGGCGGCGGGAGTGGCCGGAACATAGGGCGCGTCTTTGAGATCGGGCCGGTCGACGCCGTACACCTGCATCAGGCACGACAGGTCGAGCAGGCCGGGCACCTGGATCACGTCGGCCGGATCGACCTCGAGTTCGCGCAGCAGCAGTTCGAGCATGTGCTCGGTCATGTCGTCGGAGACCTCGAGCCGCACCGGCTTGCCGAAACGGCGCCGCGCCAGCTCGCGCTCCATCGCCTGCAGCAGATCCTCGTCGCGGTCCTCGTCGACCTCGAAGTCGGCGTTGCGGGTGATCCGGAACGAATGGGTCTCCACCACGGTCAGCCCGGGGAAGAGCAGATCGAGGTGCGCGGCGATGAGTTCTTCCATCGGCAGGAACGCCGCGATCGCCGAGGGCGCCGCGGTGCGCCGCACGCGCACGAAGCGATCGACGTTGTCGGGCACCTTCACGCGGGCGAAATGCTCACCGCCGGTGTCGGCGTCCTTCACCGTCACCGCCAGATTCAGGCTCAGGCCCGAGATATAGGGGAACGGGTGGGCGGGGTCGACGGCCAGCGGTGTGAGCACGGGGAACACCTGATCGGTGAAATAGCCCGAGAGGCGCTGCCGTTCGTCGTCGTCGAGGTCGGCCCAGCCGATCAGGTCGATGCCGTGGGCGCTCAGCGCCGGATTGACGTCGTCGATGAACACGCGCGCGTGCCGGGCGGCCAGTTCCTGGGCGCGCGCGGCGATCATCTCCAGCTGTTCCGAGGGTGAGCGGCCGTCGGCGGAGCGGACCGACAGCCCGGTCTCGGCGCGGCGCTTGAGGCCGGCGACACGGACCATGTAGAACTCGTCGAGATTCGAGGCGAAGATCGCCAGGAACTTGGCGCGCTCGAGCAGCGGCAGGGAGGCGTCCTCGGCGAGCGCGAGCACGCGGGCGTTGAAGTCCAGCCAGCTGAGTTCCCGGTTGAGGTAGCGATCCCGGGGCAATCGCTGGGTGGTGGTGTCGGAGCCCGCGCCGTTGGCGGCCGCGGGTGGCGGGGAAATCGGGGCCTGCTGCTTGATGGTTTCCGTATCGCTCACGCTGTCAATCATCCCCTACAAACCGCGCAGTTCGCAGTACGACATCGGGGGACTCACACCGAGGACTCGGTCGTGGCGACCCTCTAGCACACCGTGCGCACGGGATCGCCGCTGTGCGCGGGCAATCCGAACGCGCGCAAGGTGGCCGCGGTATGGGTCCCGACACCGATCGTACGGACCGTGTCGAGATCCGCGGGGGTGTCGACATCGCAGCGCAGCCCGGGCCAGTGCCCGGTGAGGACGTGCGCGCCCGCGGCGCGGTGGGCGCCGGCCGAATCGACGCCGAAGCGCGGCGCCAGGTCGGCGACGGTGTCGCGCACGAGCAGGGCCGCGGTTCCGGTGCCGGTGTGGTCGACGACGACCGAACGCACGCCGTGCGGCGCCACGGTGAGCAGGTCGGCCAGTTCGGCCGGGCGCAGCGCGGGCAGGTCGGCCTGCAGGGCCAGCAGATGGGCCGGACCGTGCCGGTCCCGCACGTCGGCCGCACCCGCGGCCAGCGCGGAGTTGAGCGGGTCCGATGCGCCCGCGGGCTCGTCGATGACGTGCGCGCCCAGCGCCGCGGCGCGGGCGGCGACCAGCGGATCGGGCGTGACCACGGTCAGCGACAGCACCTCGGGCACCGCCGTCGCGGCGACCACCGTGTCGGCGAACATGGCGAGGACCAGCCGCTCCCGCTGTTCGGGAGTCAGCATGTCGGCCAGCCTGCTCTTGGCCCGATCGATGTGCTTGACCGCCATCACGGCGTGCACGGTGTGCGGACGCATGCCCTCAATCCTTGCATGGCATATTGAGCAGATGACGAGGGCGGCGGTGATGGGCGCGGGGTCGTGGGGCACCGCGTTCGCGAAGGTGTTGGCGGAGGCGGGGACCGAGGTCACGATCTGGGCCAGACGCGACGAGGTGGCCGAGGCGCTGAACAGCGAACATCGCAACCCGTTCTATCTACCCGGCGTGCAGCTGCCGCCGGTGCGCGCCACCGCCGACGCGCGGGCCGCGCTCGACGGGGTCGACCTGGTGGTGCTCGCCGTGCCCTCGCAGTCGCTGCGCGCGAATCTGGACCGTTGGAAGGGCGACATCGGACCCGACGCCACCCTGCTCAGCCTGGCCAAGGGCATCGAGACCGGCACGCTGCTGCGGATGAGCCAGGTGATCGAGGAGGTCACCGGCGCCGACCCCGGTCGGATCGCGGTGCTCTCCGGGCCGAACCTGGCCGGCGAGATCGTGCAGTGCCAGCCGACGGCCACGGTGATCGCCTGCACCGATCCCGAGCGCGCCGAGGTGGCGCAGCGGGCGTGCGCCACCGGCTACTTCCGGCCCTACACCAACACCGACGTCATCGGCTGCGAGATCGGCGGCGCGTGCAAGAACGTCATCGCGCTGGCCTGCGGTATCGCCGCCGGAATGGGCCTCGGCGACAACACCATCGCGAGCCTCATCACCCGTGGCCTCGCCGAGGTGATCCGGCTCGGCGTCGCGCTCGGCGCGCAGCCGGTCACCCTGGCCGGGCTCGCCGGTGTGGGCGATCTCGTGGCCACCTGTACCTCGCCGCTGTCGCGCAATCGCTCCTTCGGCGCGGTGCTCGGCGCGGGCGGGTCCATGCTGGCCGCGCAGGAGGCGACCAATGGCCAGGTCGCCGAGGGTGTGAAGTCGTGCACATCGGTGCGCGCGCTGGCTGCGGCGCATCAGGTGGAGATGCCGCTGACCGACGCGGTGCACCGGGTGTGCCACGAGGGACTTTCGGTGAGCGAGGCGGTCGGCAGTCTGCTGGGCCGCCGGATCAAACCCGAGTAGGGCGATAGCGCCCCGCGCCGGTCAAACCGTTACGGTGACGTTCATGACGAACCGGATCAAGGTGGCCGTGGTGTTCGGCGGACGCAGCAGCGAGCATGCCGTCTCGTGTGTGTCGGCGAGCAGCGTGCTGCGCAACCTCGATCCCGCGCGCTACGAAGCGGTACCCATCGGCATCACCGCCGAGGGTGGCTGGGTGCTCGCCGACGGCATCGGCGAACTCGCGCTCAGCCACGGGTCGCTGCCCGCCGTCGACGCCACGGGCACCGCCCTCACCCTGGCGGCCGACCCGAGCAGATCCGGCACCCTGGTGGCCCTCGACGACGCCTCCGCCGCGCTCGGCCGCGTCGACGTGGTGTTCCCGATCCTGCACGGCCCGTTCGGCGAGGACGGCACGCTGCAGGGCATGCTCGAACTGGCGGGCGTGCCGTACGTCGGCGCCGGTGTGCTGGCCAGCGCCGCGGGCATGGACAAGGAGTTCACCAAGAAGTTGCTCGCCGCCGAGGGGCTGCCCGTGGGTGTGCAGGTCGTGCTGCGGCCCGGCACCGCCACCATGACCGCCGCGGAACGCGCACGGATCGGGCTGCCCGCGTTCGTGAAGCCGGCGCGCGGCGGGTCGTCGATCGGCATCACCAAGATCACCGACTGGGCCGAGCTGGACGCGGCCGTCGCCGCGGCGCGCGAACACGACCCGAAGGTGATCGTCGAGGCGGGCATCGTCGGCCGCGAAGTCGAGTGCGGCGTCCTGGAATTCGCCGACGGGCAGGTCCGGGCGAGCGTGGTCTCCGAGATCCGGATGCCCGATGCCGACGCCGCCGCCCCCGAGTTCTACGACTTCGCCACCAAATACCTCGACGACGTGTGCGAATTCGATGTGCCTGCCAAGCTCGACGACGAGGTGGCCGACCAGATCCGCGAGCTGTCGATCCGCGCGTTCCGCGCGCTGGACTGCCAGGGACTGGCCCGCGTCGACTTCTTCGTCACCGCGGACGGGCCGGTGATCAACGAGATCAACACCATGCCGGGCTTCACCCCGATCTCGCAGTACCCGCGGATGTGGGAGGCGACCGGCATCGACTACCCGGCGCTGGTGTCGACCCTGATCGAGACGGCGATCGCCCGCGGTACCGGCCTGCGCTGAGTCGTCTGCGGCTGGCGCCGCGGGGTTTCGGCGTCGAGGCGGCCGAAAACGTGGTGGGGGTGCGGTGGCGGCCGGTGCTCCGGCTGAACTACAGCTCGCCGGGAGTTGGTTCGCGGGCGGGGAGGTGGGCGCTGATGATGTCGGAGATGTTCTGGATGGCGCCCGCGCCCGAGCCGTCGGGGACGGTCAGCGCGATGTAGGTCTCGCGATCGACGGCGAACCAGGTGCCGACCTTGCCGACCTCGTCACGCACCTGGAACCACTGCACGCCGTTGACGACCTGTAGCGGGGACGCTCGGTTGAATTCGAGAGGCCGGTCCAGGCCGCAGCGCAGCACGATGGGCTCGCCGCCGTCGGGGTGCTGCCAGGCGCGGGTGGCCGGCGGGGCCGGTTCGACGAGGGTCGATTTGGTGTAGTCGCCGAGGTCGGCGGGGAGCGCCGGGAGCACGGCCTGGCAGGCCGGGCTGTCGGCCGCGGGGGCCGGGACGGGGCCGAGGGCGAGCGGTTCGCGCTCGACGGGGGCGCGCAGGGCGATGACGGCGGCCACGAGCACGCCGACGATCAGCACGACCGGAAGCGCGACGGCGGTCGCGATCAGCGCGGGGGAGTAGGAGGGCGCGGCCACCGGATCGGCCGCCGCGGTGCCGGAATCCGCCTCGGCCTCGGTGCCCGCGTCATCGGTCGACTTGGTGAGGGGGATCGCAGCGGACTCGGGATCGGCGCTCGGCGACGCGTCGCCCGAGCCGGTGTCGGGCTCGGCGCTGGCCTCCGGCGTGTCCGAGGTGGGCTTCGTCGTGTCGGCGGAGGGGTCCGCGGCTGGTGCCTTTCCGTCCCGGTCGTCCGCCGCTGCCGGGTCCGACGAATCCGCCGCCATAACCGCCTGGTCCTCTCCGTTGTGTCCGATCGCCTCCGAAAGGGTACCGTCGTGGCGATTTCGTCGGTCGTCAGCACAGCGGGAAGGGGCCGGTCATCAGCGAGGACAGCCGTCCGCGGACGGTGCGTGAGCTGGGCGAGTTCGCGGTGATCGACCTGATCAACGCGGGCAGGGAGCAGGCCGCGCACGTGCTGCTCGGGCCGGGCGACGACGCCGCGGTGATCGCCGCGCCCGACGGCCGCTTCGTGGTGAGCACCGACATGCTCGTCGAGGGCAGGCACTTCCGGCTCGACTGGTCGAGCCCCGTCGAGATCGGCCGCAAGGCCATCGCGCAGAACGCCGCCGACATCGTCGCCATGGGCGCGCGTCCCACCGCGTTCGTCGTCGCGCTCGGCTGCCCGGCCGACACGGCCGTTCCGGTGGTCACCGGGCTCGCCGACGGGCTCTGGACCGAGGCGAGCCGGGCCGGTGGCTCCATCGCGGGCGGCGACCTGGTGCACAGCGAGCACCTGGTGATCTCGGTGACCGCGTTCGGTGATCTCGGTGGACGGGCCGCCGTCACCCGCTCGGGCGCTCGGGTGGGCGACGTCGTCGCCGTCGCGGGGGAGCTCGGCTGGTCCGCCGCCGGGCTGGCCGTGTTGTCCGGCGGCGCCGACCTTTCCGCACCCGCCTTCACGCATGCCCTTGCCGCGCACCGTGTTCCGCAGCCGCCCTACGCCGCCGTGCTCGACCTGACCGGTGAGGTCACGCCGACCGCCCTCACCGACGTCTCCGACGGACTGCTCGCCGACCTGGGGCATCTCGCCGCCGCCTCCGGTGTCGCCGTCGACGTGCACAGCGTGGCGCTGGCCGATGCCGACCTGGCCGCGGTGGCGCGCGGACTGGATGCCGATGCGGCGCAATGGATTCTGGCCGGTGGCGAGGATCACGCCTTCGCCGCCACCTGGCCCGCCGGCAGCTCGCTGCCGCCGGGGTGGCGCCCGATCGGCGTGGTCGGCGCGGGCAGCGGGGTCACCGTGGACGGCGTCGAGCCCACCGGCGGCACCGGCTGGGAATCGTTCCGTGGGGCGGACGTCACACCCACCGGCCGGAAACGATAGGTTGTGCGGTCATGGGTGCCAAACCACTGTCGGAGATCATCGATCCGGGCTGGGCCCGGGCACTGGAGCCGGTCGCCGACCGCATCACCGAGATGGGCGAATTCCTGCGCGCCGAGAACGCGGCGGGCCGGGGCTATCTGCCCGCCGGGGAGAACGTGCTGCGCGCGTTCCGTCGTCCGTTCGACGCGGTGCGCGTGCTGATCGTCGGCCAGGACCCCTACCCGACGCCGGGACACGCGATGGGACTGAGTTTCTCTGTCGCGCCCGATGTCTCACCGGTGCCGCGCAGCCTGTCCAACATCTTCGCCGAGTACACCAAGGACCTCGGCTTCGATACGCCGAGCTGCGGCGACCTGAGCCCGTGGTCGGATCAGGGTGTGCTGCTGCTGAACCGGGTACTCACCGTCACCCCGGGCACCCCGGCCTCGCATCGCGGCAAAGGCTGGGAAGCGGTCACCGAGCAGGCCATTCGCGCCCTGGTCGCCCGGGACGAGCCGCTGGTCGCCGTGCTGTGGGGCCGCGACGCGGGCTCCCTCAAACCCACCCTCACCGCCGCCGAGATCCCCTACATCGAATCGGCGCACCCCTCACCACTGTCGGCCTCGCGGGGATTCTTCGGTTCGCGGCCCTTCTCCCGGGTCAACGAACTGCTCGATGAACTCGGTGCCGAGCCCGTCGATTGGCGGCTGCCCTGACCCGGGGCGTCGTCCGCACGAAAGAAAAATGATGAAGGAGCACAACCCGATGCACATCACCACCGTTCGCGCCGCCGTCGCGACCGCCGCCGTCGCCGCCGCCCTCACCGCGGGCGCCGCCTCGGCCAACGCGGCCGGACTGGCGCTCGAGCCCTACAACGAGCAGGCCGCGCCGGTCGCCACCACCCAGATCGGTGAGGAGTGGACCTCCACCGGCACCTCCACCATCTCCTCCGGTGTGAACGCGAAGGTGACCTGCCTGCTGCAGAACACCTTCAGCGCCCTCGGCGCGCAGTGCTGATAAGCGGCTGGCGCCGCGGGGTTTCGGCCGCGAGGCGGCCGAAACCCGTGGTGATCAGCTGAGTCCCAGGTAGTTCGGCTTGCGCTTGGCGACGAAGGCGTCGACGCCTTCCTTGCCGGTGCTGTTGTTCGCGGCGGCGGCGATGCTGTCGCGTTCGGCGTCCAGCTGCTGGTCCAGTGTCGCGGAAGGCGACTGGGCCAGCAGCTTTTTCATGGCCGCGTACGTGGCGCGGGGACCGGCGACGAAACTCTGGGCCACGCGCAGGGCCTCGGCGCGGACCTCGTCGTCGGCGACGGTGCGGCTCAGGATGCCGAGGCGCACGGCCTCGTCGGCGTCGAGAACGGCGTCGGTGAGCAGGATCTCGGCGGCGCGGCTCGTGCCGACGATGCGGGGCAGCAGCCACGACATGCCGCCGTCGGGGCTCAGGCCGATGCCGGGGTAGGCCGGGCGCAGCTTGGTGGAGGGCCCACCGATGGCGATGTCGGCGGCGCACACCAGGCTCATGCCCGCGCCCGCGGCCCAGCCGTGCACCGACGCGACGACCGGCACCGGAGTCGCGGCCAGCGCGCGCACGAAGTCGTGCAGTTCGGAGGCCAGCCGGTGCAGGTAGGCGCCACGGTCCTCGGCGCCGGCGAAGTGGTGCACATTGCCGCCCGCGCAGAAGTTGGCGCCCGATCCGGTCAGCAGCACGGCGCCGACTTCGGGATCGAGGGTGCGCAGCGCCTCGGTGCCCTGGTTGAGCAGGTCGAAGTTCATCGAGGTGCCCGCGGCGGCGGTGGCGATGGTCAGCTGCAGCACGCCGTCGACGAGGGTGACAGCGGTAACCGGTTCGGTGGTACTCATGGCTGCACCCTAGCGAGGGCCACGCCGCCACAATTGCTCGGGCAGCAGGGTGAAGGGGTCGACCCGGCGGACACCGGTGTCGGTGAAGCCGTGCCTGCGGTAGAAGGCGTGGGCGCGCGGATAGCCGGCGAAGACCCACAGGGTGCACGGCGAGTCCGGGGCGGCGGCGTCGATGAGGGCGTCGGCGACGCCGGTGCCGTGCCAGGCGGCGCGGACATAGAGCGCCTCGAGTTCGCCTGCCGTGGCGGCGGCGAAGCCGACGAGGTCGGCACCGGCCAGCGCGATCGGGATGCGATGGGCGCCGTCGGTGCGGCGCCGCTCCCACGTCTGCGCGGAGCGTTCCAGATCGAATCCGGTGAGCACGTGGCCGGGCACGAGGGTGTCGTAGGCCTCACGCCAGGTCGCGATGTGGCAGGCGGCGAGCGCGCTGACGCGGTCGGCGGTCAGTGGCGCCACCCGCCACTCGGACACCGCGCTACCCGCCGACGACAAAGCCCCGGACCACCCACGCGGGGTGCCGGGGCACTGTCGGCAGAATGTACGGGCTGAGAATCAGCCGCGGACGACCTTGCCCGCCTTCAGGCAGGAGGTGCACACGTTCATCCGGCGGGTGTTGCCAGGGGCAACCTGCGCACGCACGGTCTGGATGTTCGGGTTCCAGCGACGGTTGGTGCGCCGGTGCGAGTGCGAGACCGACTTCCCGAAACCGGGGCCCTTGGCGCAGACGTCGCAAACGGCAGCCATGTCGCGAGCTCCTTCATGTCATAAGCGGTCAGCGCGCACGGATGCCCGCTGTACCGGAAACTGATGTCGTCAATGCCTTGCCGACTCGCGTCGGCCAGCGCAGACCGGGATCGGCCGCGCGAGGCAACCCTGCAAGGGTAGCTGGCCGGGCCGTGATCTTCCAAACCGGGTGTCCCGGTCGACACGCCGGGCACGGCCCGGATGACGGGCCCGTCCGCGCTCAGCATACCGCTGTCGGCCGCTGCCGCTAACCTGGCGTGCGTGCTCGGCGGGCGGGCACGCGGATCGGGGAGCGAGGTGGCGGTGTCGCACGTGCGGGAGGCGCTCGACGGCGCCGAGCTGCTGGCCTGGGCCCGAACCTGCCGCACCGACCTGGAACTGCGCCGCGCCGAGATCAACGCCCTCAACGTGTTCCCCATCGCCGACTCCGATACCGGCACCAATCTCCTCGCGACCATGCGGGCGGCGGTCGCGGCGGCCGAGGCGGTGGTCGACACCGCGCCGGCTCGCACCGACGTCGCTGCGCCGAGCGATTCCGTACTGTCGGCGCACGAGGTCGCGAAGGCGCTCGCGCGCGGTGCGACGACCGGCGCCCGCGGCAACTCCGGAATCATTCTTTCCCAGGTCCTGCGCGGGATCGCCGAAGCCGTGGACGCGGGCCCGCTGACCGGTGACAGCCTGCGGACGGCACTGCGTCGGGCGGCGGTGCTCGTGCGCACCGGGCTCAGTTCCCCCGTCGAAGGCACGATTCTGACCGTCCTCGACCGCGCCGCGGCAGCCGCGGCCGAGTCGGCGGACCCGGCACTGGCGGCCGTGGCCCGGTCGGCGGCCGACGGCGCCGCACGCGCGCTGAACGAGACACCCGCGCAACTCGGCGTGCTGCGCGCGGCGGGGGTCGTCGACGCCGGAGCCCGCGGCCTCCTCGTTCTCCTCGACTGCCTCGTCGGACAGATCTGCGGCGCGGCGCCGACCCGCGACACCTATACCCGCGCCGGATCGGGCGACCGCCGGGCGGCCCTCGGTATCGATGGCCGTTCCCGGCAGACCGATGGAACACGCACGTTCAACTCGACGAGCGCCGATCCGTCCGCGGACGTCGATGCGCCGGGGAAGGCAGCGGGCGGCGTGGTGCCGAGGGCATCAGCGGGCGACGCAGCGGGTGCGACCGACACCGCTGGGCGGCCGATGGCGGGTGCGACCGACACCGCTGGGCGGCCGATGGCGGGTGCGACCGACACCGCTGGACCGCCGACGGCGGGTGCGACCGACACTGCCGCGCGCCTCACAGCTGGTGACGTCGATGTTGCCGGGCGGCCTGCGGTCGGTGCGAACGATGCTGCCGGCTGGCCTGCGGCTGGGGTGACCGATACCGCAGTGCCGCCCGCGGCCAGTGTGGACCTGGCGGGGTCACGTGCCGACTTCTGGGACGGGCAGGATCGGTCCGATGACGCCGACCCGCATTTCGAGGTCATGTACGTGATCTCCGGCACCGACGAGGCGGCCGCCGGTGGGCTGCGGGACCGGCTCGCCGTGCTCGGTGATTCCGTCGTCGTGGTGGGGGACGGGGACAGCACCTGGTCGGCACACGTGCACTGCAGGGACGCGGGCGCCGCGATCGAAGCGGGGTTGGCGATCGGCACGGTGACCGGGATCCGGATCGAGAGCTTCGCGGTGACGGCACCGAACGGGGGCGCGCATCACGACTCGGCGGCGGTGCGGTCCTGCGACGGTGGCGGCGTGGCGCCCACACCTGTCGATCGAGGCACCGTCGGGGCGGGGTCCGCCGTGGCTGGTGCCGGCGGAGCAGGCGCGGGGTCGGCCCCGGGCGATGCGAGCAGTGTCGGCGCGGGATCCGGCACGAGGGACGGTGGTGCCGTCGGTGTGGAGGCCGCTACCGCGGACGACACCGAGGGCGGGGCGTGGACCAGTTCGGTAGACGCTGCAGGGGCGAGGACCAGTCCGGTGGACAGCGGACGGCTGGGTGCCGAGGGCTCGGCCGCGGCCGGGCGCGGTATTTCCCGCACAGCCGCGGCAGATGCGGGGCCCGGCGTGGTGCCGAACGCTGATCGGCCGCGGCTCACCGAGCCCGATGCCAGGGCGGACGACGACGGGTCGGTGTCCAGCGCGACCGACGGACAGCCCCCGGGCACGGACCACCTCGCCGACCGCGGCATCCTCGCCGTGGCTTCCGGCGCCGCCGCCGCGAGCCTGTTCGAGGACGCGGGCGCGGTGGTGCTGCGCGGTGACCGGCAGCTCGACACCACAGCCCTGCTCACCGCGATCCGCGCCATGCCGCACCGGGAAGTCCTCGTCCTGCCGAACGGGGCGTTGCCCGCTCAGGAGCTCGTCGCCGCCGGTGTCGCCGCGCGTGACGGGTCACGTGACGTCTTGTTGCTGCCGAGCGCGTCGATGGTGCAGGGGCTGGCGGCGCTGGCGGTGCACGATCGGGGGCGGATCGCGGTGGACGACGCGTTCGCGATGTCGGAGGCGGCCGCGACCACCCGGTGGGGCGCGCTGCGGGCGGCCCGGGTGCGCGCGCTGACGATGGTCGGGATGTGTTCGCCCGGTGACGGTCTCGGCCTGGTCGGCCACGACGTGGTGGTGATCGACCCCGATGTGGTCGGCGCGGGCCGCATCCTGCTGGACCGGATGCTCGGTCTCGGTGGCGAATTGGTGACCCTGCTGATGGGCGCCGACGCGGGCCCCGAGCTGGGCGCGGTGTTGGCCGAGCATGTGACGGCCGGTTTCCCCGGTGTCGAGGTCGTGGTGTATTCCGGTGGGCAGCAAGCGGATCTGGTGCAGATAGGGGTCGAGTAGATGGCGACGTTGAGTGACCGGCTCGATCACGTGCTCGGTGTGAAGGCCGCCGACCGGCTGACCGAAGCGTTCGACATGACCACGGTCGAGGACCTGCTGCGCCACTATCCCGTGCGCTATGCCACCCAGGGCCAGCCGCTCACCGAGGAGGAGCCGGAGGAGAGCGCGCACATCACCGTGATCGGCCGGATCACCAAAACCGAACTGCGCCCGATGAAGAACCGCCGCGGCTCCCTGCTGAAGGTGCAGCTCGACACCGGCGCCGCCCGCCCGGTCGAAGCCACCTTCTTCAACGGCGACAAGGTGCGCTATCTGGTGAAAGAGGGTGTGCGGGCGATGATGTCGGGCACCGTGCACTGGTGGCGTCCGGACCGCTGGAACCTCTCGCACCCCGACTACCTGATCCTGCCCGACAAGGCCGAGGCCGGCGTCGAGGAGCTCACCTCGGTGCGCGGCAGCGGGGCGTTGCGCGGACTCGCGCAGAGCGCGAAAGGCGCCGGGGGAGTCGACGCGGCGTTCTTCGAGCGGGAGTTCGTCCCGGTCTATTCGGCGACGGCGAAGGTGCAGAGCTGGGACCTGCTCGCCTGCATCCGCCAGGTCCTCGACCAGCTCGACCCCATCGAGGACCCGCTGCCCACCGACCTGCGCGAGGACCGCGGGCTGCTCGGGGTCTCCGACGCGCTGCGCCTGATCCATCTGCCCGAACACAAGCTCGACATCGAGAAGGCCAGGGACCGGCTGCGTTTCGACGAGGCGCTGGCATTGCAGCTGGTGCTCGCCGAACGCAGGCACGAGGTGGAGGGTCGCACCGCGCCCGCCTGCCCGCCCGCCACCGACGGGATCGCGGCCGCCTTCGACGAGCGGCTGCCTTTCGAGCTCACCGAGGGCCAGCGGCAGGTGATCGACGAGATCTCCGCCGACCTGTCCCGCACCCGGCCGATGCATCGCCTGCTGCAGGGCGAGGTGGGCTCGGGCAAGACGATCGTCGCGCTGCACGCCATGCTGCAGGTGGTGGATTCCGGTCGCCAGTGCGCGCTGCTGGCGCCGACGGAAGTCCTGGCCGCTCAGCACCATCGCTCGCTGCGGGCGATGCTGGGCGAGCTCGGCACCGCGGGGGAACTCGGCGCGGCCGAGCACGCGACCAAAATGGTGCTGCTCACCGGATCGATGTCGACGGCGGCCAAGAAGGCGGCCCTGCTGGACGCGGTGACCGGCGAGGCCGGCCTGGTCATCGGTACCCACGCCCTCATCCAGGACGCCGTGGAGTTCTTCGATCTCGGCCTCGTCGTCGTCGACGAACAGCACCGCTTCGGCGTCGAGCAGCGTGACGCGTTGCGGGCCAAGGCGAAGAACGGCATCAGCCCGCACCTGCTGGTGATGACAGCGACCCCGATTCCCCGCACCATCGCGATGACGACCCTGGGCGACCTGGAGACCTCCACCCTCACCCAGCTCCCGCGTGGCCGCTCCCCGATCGTGTCGAGAGTCGTTCCGCGCAAACTGCATCCGGGCTGGGTGGATCGCGCGTGGGAACGGATTCTGGAGGAGGTCGGCCAGGGCAGGCAGGCGTATGTGGTGTGCTCGCGGATCGGCGAGGATCCCGACGCGCCGCCCGCCAAGGGCAAGAAGTCGGCGCAGGAGAAGGAGGGGCCGACCACGCAGGCCGCCGTCGACATGTACGAGACGCTGCGCGCCGGGCCGCTGGCCGGTGTCCGGGTCGGGCTGCTGCACGGCCGGCTGCCGTCCGACGAGAAGGACCACGTGATGCGGCAGTTCAACGACGCCGCCATCGATGTCCTGGTGTGTACCACGGTCGTCGAGGTCGGCGTCGACGTGCCGAACGCGACGGTGATGGTGATCGTCGACGCGGACCGGTTCGGCGTGAGTCAGCTGCATCAGCTGCGCGGGCGCATCGGCCGCGGCGAGTATCCCGGGCTGTGCCTGCTCGTCACCGACGCCGCCCCCGGCGGCACTGCGATGGCGCGGCTCGAAGCGGTCGCGGCGACCACCGACGGTTTCGAACTCTCGGTCCTCGATCTGCGTCAGCGCCGCGAGGGCGACGTGCTCGGCGCGGCCCAGTCCGGAACGGCCCGCTCGCTGCGCCTGCTCTCGCTGCTCGACGACCTCGAGGTGATCACCGCGGCCCAGGAGCTGGCGCGCCAGGTGGTCGCCGAGGATCCGGGGCTGGTGCGCCATCCCGGGCTGGCCGGGATGATGCACGCGGCCGTCGACGGCGAGCGCATCGAATACCTCGCCAAATCCTGAACGCTCAGCGCGGCAGGCGCGGATACGGCAGGTCGGTGCTGGTGTGTTCGGCGACGGCGAGCGGCCGTCCGATCTGGGGGAAGGCGCGCTGGGGGCACGCGGCGCGCTCACACACCTTGCACCCGGCGCCGATCGGCACCGCCACCTGCGGGTCGTCGAGTTGCAGACCCTGCGAGTACACGAGCCGGTCCGCGTATTCGATATCGCAACCGAGCCCGATGACGAAGTTCTTCGCCGCCGCGCCGAAGCCCTGCGCGGTGGCCGGGGTGGTGCGGGCGATCCACAGATAGCGGCGGCCGTCGGGCATCTCCGAGATCTGGGTGAGGATGCGGCCGGGATGCGCGAACGCCTCGTGGGTGACCCACAGCGGGCAGCTGCCGCCGACCCGGGAGAAATGGAATGCCGTGGCCGACTGCCGCTTCGAGATGTTGCCCGCCCGGTCGGTGCGGACGAGGAAGAACGGCACCCCGCGCTGACCCTGCCGCTGCAGCGTGCTGAGCCGATGGCAGACCGTCTCGAAGCCGACCTCGAACCGCAGCGAGAGCAGGTCCACGTCGTAGCGCAGTTCCTCGGCCGAACGCAGGAACCGGCCGTAGGGCAGGATCAGCGCGCCCGCGAAGTAGTTGGCCAGGCCGACCCTGGCCAGCGTGCGGGATTCGCCGGTGAGCGCCCGTGATTCGGCGAGCACGTTGTCGATCTCGCGGCCGTAGAGCAGCAGGCCGAGGGTGCCTGCGATCTGGAAGGCGCGCTGACCGGGGCGCAGCCGCCGGGCGAGGGTCAGCGTGCGGGTGTCGGGGTCGTAGTGGCGTTTCGGGATGGTCGGGTCGGCGCCGTCGCCGCGGACGAGCACCGTGACGCCCGCGCGTTCCTCGGCGACCCTGGCCAGTTGCCGGTCCAGCGAGCCGATGCTCAGCCCGGCTTCCTCGAACAGCTGCTCGGCGGCGTGATCGAGGGTCGCGATGTGATTGCGGTGGTCGTAGAAGAAGTCGCGTACGTCCTCGTACGGCATCGGGGCGCCGGGCGCGCCCGCGTTGCTGTCCACCCGTGACGACAGCAGATCGAGCTGATCGGTGGCCGCGCGCAAGCGGCGGTGCATCGCGATGACGATCCGCGCCACCTCGGGCAATCTCGTCGCGAGCTCCTCGACCTCGGTGATCGGCGCGGTGTCGCCGCCGCCCGCCGCCTCGACAAGGACCTCGTGCAGGTCCGAGACCAGCCGTGCGTCGGAGTCGGCGGCGAAGAACTGCACGTCGAGGTCGAAGGTCGAGTTCAGTTTCAGCAGAACCGGAATGGTGAGCGGGCGTTGATCGCGCTCGAGCTGATTGAGATAACTGGGCGAGAGATCCAGCGATTTCGCCAACGCCGCCTGAGTCATCCTTCGTTCTTCACGCAGCCGTCGAAGCCGGGCCCCCGCGTACATCTTCCGCACGTCGGAGATCCTAACGCTCCGAGTTCGCAATGTTCGCTCTAATGGACGATCGCGTGCGGAGAAGTCCAGTCCTGCAAGGGATTTTACCTGTGACTACCCGTGCGTAACGTGCGAAGCGCCGAATCGGGGCACGCGGGGCCGGGCCCGCATGCTCGATGCGGGCCGGTCAAGGGGGTCCGGCCGGCCGATTCGGCGCGTGCCGCGCGGTTGCCGAGGGAGTTCCCAGAGCGAACGGGTATCACGGTATCAACTGGACCCGAGATCCGCCCCGGACGGCGATCGCCCGTCCGGGGCGGTTCGGCTCAGCGCAGCGCCGCGGCCGCCGTCACCAGGTTGCGCAGGGCGGCCTCCACCTCGACCGGCCCGCGCGTCTTGAGCCCGCAGTCGGGGTTCACCCAGAGCCGTTCGGCGGGAACGGCATCGAGGGCGGCGCGCAGCGAGGCGGTGATCTCCTCGACCGACGGGACGCGCGGGGAATGGATGTCGTAGACACCGGGGCCGACCCCGAGCGCGAAGCCGGCCGCGGTCAGGTCGTCGAGCACCTCCATGTGTGAGCGGGCCGCCTCGATCGAGGTCACGTCCGCGTCCAGACCCGCGATCGCCGTGATCACCTCGCCGAACTCCGAATAGCACAGGTGGGTGTGCACCTGGGTGGTGTCGGCCACGCCCGCCGTGGCCAGCCGGAACGCGTCCACCGACCAGCGCAGGTAGGCGGGCTGGTCGCTCACGCGCGGCGGCAGCAGCTCGCGCAGGGCGGGCTCGTCCACCTGGATGATCCGCGCGCCCTGGGCTTCCAGGTCGACGGTCTCGTCGCGGATGGCGAGGGCGACCTGCCCGGCCGTCTCGGCCAGCGGCTGGTCGTCGCGCACGAAGGACCAGGCCAGGATGGTCACCGGGCCGGTGAGCATGCCCTTGACCGGCTTGTCGGTGAGCGACTGCGCGTAGCCGATCCACGACAGCGTCATCGGCGCAGGCCGCGAGACGTCGCCGAACAGGATCGGCGGGCGCACGCAGCGGGTGCCGTAGGACTGCACCCAGCCGTTGTCGGTCGCGGCGAAACCGTCGAGGAGTTCGGCGAAGTACTGGACCATGTCGTTGCGTTCGGGCTCGCCGTGCACCAGCACGTCCAGACCGAGCCGCTCCTGCAGGGCGATCACCGCGGCGATCTCGGCGCGCATCCGGCGCTCGTACTCGGCCGCGTCGATCTCACCCTTGCGCAAGGCGGCACGGGCCCGGCGGATCGCCGAGGTCTGCGGGTAGGAGCCGATGGTGGTGGTCGGCAGGAGCGGCAGGTCGAGGTGGTCGCGCTGGCGTGCGCGTCGCTCGTCGGCCGGTGCGCGGGTCAGGTCGCCGTCACCGAGCGCCGCGAGGCGGCCGCGGACGCGCGCGTCGTGCAGGCGTGGATCGGTGCGGCGGGTCTCGGCGACAGCGCGGGCGGCGGCCAGCTCGGTGGCGACGGCGGGCGTGCCCTCGGTGATCGCGGTCGCGAGAACCCTGATCTCCCCGACCTTCTCGGCGCCGAAGGCGAGCCAGGAGCGCAGCCGCTCGTCGAGTCCGGTCTCCGGGGCCAGCGAGTACGGCACGTGCAGCAGCGAGCAGGAACTCGCCACGGCCACCGCGCCCGCGCTGCCGAGCAGGGTGCCCAGCGTCGCGAGTGCGGCGTCGAGATCGGTGCGCCAGACGTTGCGCCCGTCGACCACACCGGCGACGACGAGCGTGCGGGTGAGGCCGGGCAGGGCGGCCACCGCGGCGAGGTCGGTGCCGGCCGTGAAATCGAGGGCCACACCGTCGATTCCGGTGTCGGCGAGCGCGGCGAGGGCGGCGTCGGGGTGGCCGAAGTAGGTGGCCACCAGGATCGCGGGGCGGTCGGTCGCGGCCGCGAGCTCGGTGTAGGTCTCTCGCACGAGCGCGATCTCGGCCTCGGTCAGGTCGGTGACCAGCACCGGCTCGTCGAGCTGTACCCAGCGCGCGCCCGCGGCGGCCAGCCCGGCCAGCAACTCGCGATACAGCGGCAGCAGTTCCGGCAGCCGGTCCAGGGCCGGGCCGTCGGCGGACTTGGCCAGCTTCAGGAAGGTCAGCGGACCGATCACCACCGGCCGGGCCGGCACGCCGAGCTCGATCGCCTCGGCCAGTTCGGCGAGCAGCTTGTCGGGGTGCAGGGCGAAGGTGGTGCTCGCGTCGATCTCGGGGACCAGATAGTGGTAGTTGGTGTCGAACCACTTGGTCATCTCCAGCGGCGCCACCGTGTCGGTGCCGCGGGCCGCGGCGAAGTACCGGTCCAGCGGATCGGCGATCGCGTCGACGCGGGGCGGGAGCGCCCCGAGCAGGACGGCGGTGTCGAGCATCTGGTCGTAGTAGGAGAAGGTGCCGACGGGAATCGAATCCAGTCCGGCCGAGCGCAGTTGGGCGTAGTGCTCGGCGCGCAGCGTGCGGGCGACGGCGTGCAGGTGCTCGGCGTCGACCCGTCCCGCCCAGTAGGACTCGACGGCGCGCTTGAGTTCGCGGTTCGGGCCGATCCGTGGCAAGCCGAGAACCGTTGCGGTGAAGGGGGAGTGCGAAACAGTCACGGAGATTCTCCAGTGTGTCGTGCGGGAGCCATCGCCGTACTCAGGGCACACGTCGACACCGCCGGGACCTGCCGCGCGGGCGCGGCAGGTCGGCACAGGTGGTCCGCGCGCCCGATCCACGAGGCGGTGGCCGCCGGATACGGCGTATCCGGCACAGTCGGCAGGTCTTCGGACTCACCGGCACCGGTCGAGTGATCGACCGACCTACTGACCGTCGCTTCCCAGGTGTCGAGCCCAGTGCTGATGACGGTGGTCGTTCCGGCATACCGCTGCGGGACAGTCCCGGATTCCCACCGGGTTCCCTCTCCGCCCGGCGCGATCGTGCGTGTCCGGGCGTCGACGCCGGCGCGGGAGGTCGGGGCTCCGACTCTTCCACCGCGCAGGCGAACCAGCTGCGTCGCCCAGCATAGGCCGCGCGGACGCCGACGGCGAGCGCCCGCCCCCCTCGCCGAGTGCTGACCTGCGCGAACCGCCCGCACCGCCGACCGGTCCGCGCGGTGAGATGTGACGGCCGGGTGAACGCAACTTCGCAGGTGGGCCGGTGTGCGGTGTGAAGATTGCTGCGAAGCCACCTTGCGTGCCGGTGGTCCGGTCGCGTCCGGGTACCGTGGTCCAATGTTCTCGAAAGTCTTGGTCGCCAATCGTGGTGAAATCGCCATTCGCGCCTTCCGCGCGGCATACGAGCTAGGCATCGGAACGGTCGCGGTGTTCCCGCACGAGGACCGCAATTCCGTGCATCGGTTGAAGGCGGCCGAGTCCTACCAGATCGGCGAGGAAGGGCACCCGGTCCGGGCGTACCTGTCGATCGAGGCGATCATCGACGCCGCCAAGAGCGCCGGCGCCGACGCGATCTACCCCGGCTACGGCTTCCTGTCGGAGAACCCCGATCTCGCCGCCGCCTGTGAGCGCGAGGGCATCACCTTCATCGGCCCCTCGGCCGCCGTGCTCGAGATGGCGGGCAACAAGGCCACCGCCATCGCCACCGCCAAGGCGGCGGGCCTGCCGGTGCTGAAGTCCTGCGAGCCCAGTGCCGACATCGACGCCCTGCTGGCCGCGGCCGAGGAGTTCGAGTACCCGATCTTCGTCAAGGCCGTCGCCGGTGGCGGTGGCCGCGGCATGCGCCGGGTGGCCGCGCCCGAGCAGCTGCGCGAGTCGATCGAGGCGGCCTCGCGCGAGGCCGAGTCGGCCTTCGGCGATCCGACCGTGTTCCTCGAGCAGGCCGTGGTGAACCCGCGCCACATCGAGGTGCAGATCCTGGCCGACCAGCACGGCAACGTGATGCATCTGTTCGAGCGCGACTGCTCGCTGCAGCGCCGGCACCAGAAGGTGATCGAGCTCGCGCCTGCTCCGAATCTGGATCCCGCACTGCGCGAACGCATCTGCGCCGACGCCGTGGCCTTCGCCCGCCAGATCGGTTACAGCAACGCCGGCACCGTGGAGTTCCTGCTCGACGAACGCGGCAACCACGTGTTCATCGAGATGAACCCGCGCATCCAGGTCGAGCACACGGTGACCGAGGAGATCACCGATGTCGACCTGGTGCAGTCGCAGCTGCGGATCGCGGCGGGGGAGACCCTGGCCGATCTGGGCCTGAGCCAGGACGCGGTGACCATCCGCGGCGCCGCGCTGCAGTGCCGCATCACCACCGAGGACCCGGCCAACGGCTTCCGCCCCGACACCGGTCGCATCACCGCCTACCGCACGCCGGGCGGCGCGGGCATCCGCCTCGACGGCGGCGCGAACCTGGGCGCCGAGATCGGGGCCTACTTCGACTCGATGCTGGTCAAGCTGACCTGCCGCGGTCGCGACCTGCCCGCCGCCGCCGCGCGCGCCCGCCGCGCGCTGGCCGAGTTCCGCATCCGCGGCGTGACGACCAACATCCCGTTCCTGCTGGCGGTGCTCGACGATCCCGACTTCCAGGCGGGCCGGGTCACCACCTCGTTCATCGACGAGCGCCCCGAACTGCTCACCTCGCGCGGATCGGCCGACCGCGGCACCAAGATCCTGAGCTATCTGGCCGACGTCACGGTGAACAAGCCGCACGGCGAACGCCCGACCACGGTGTACCCGTACGACAAGCTGCCCGCCATCGACATGACCGTCGAGCCGCCCGCGGGTTCGCGCCAGCGCCTGCTCGCGCTCGGCCCGGAGGGCTTCGCGAAGGCACTGCGGGAGCAGAAGGCGCTCGGCGTCACCGACACCACCTTCCGCGACGCGCACCAGTCGCTGCTGGCGACCCGCGTGCGCACCAACGGCCTGCTCGGCGTCGCGGGCCACGTGGCCCGGCTGACCCCGGAACTGCTCTCGATCGAGGCGTGGGGCGGCGCGACTTACGATGTGGCGCTGCGGTTCCTGCACGAGGACCCGTGGGAGCGCCTGGCCGCGCTGCGCGAAGCCGTCCCCAACATCTGCCTGCAGATGCTGCTGCGCGGACGCAACACGGTCGGCTACACGCCCTACCCCGAGCAGGTGACCCGTGCCTTCGTGCAGGAGGCCACCGACACCGGCATCGACATCTTCCGCATCTTCGACGCGCTCAACAATGTCGACCAGATGCGGCCCGCCATCGCCGCCGTCCGCGAAACCGGAACGGCCGTGGCCGAAGTCGCGCTCTCCTACACCGGCGACCTGCTCGACCCGAACGAGTCGCTCTACACGCTGGACTACTACCTGAAGCTGGCCGAGCAGATCGTCGACGCGGGCGCCCACGTGCTCGCGATCAAGGACATGGCGGGTCTGCTGCGCGCGCCCTCGGCGGCCAAGCTCGTCACGGCGCTGCGGTCGAACTTCGACCTGCCGGTGCACGTGCACACCCACGACACCCCCGGCGGGCAGCTCGCCACCTACCTCGCCGCCTGGCAGGCGGGCGCCGACGCCGTCGACGGCGCGTCGGCGGCGATGGCGGGCACCACCTCCCAGCCCGCGCTCTCGGCGATCGTGGCCGCGGCCGCGCACACCGAGCACGACACCGGCCTGAACCTGCAGCACGTCTGCGACCTCGAGCCGTACTGGGAAGCCCTGCGCAAGGTGTACGCGCCGTTCGAGTCGGGCCTGCCCGCCCCGACCGGCCGCGTCTACACCCACGAGATCCCCGGCGGTCAGCTGTCGAACCTGCGTCAGCAGGCCATCGCACTCGGCCTCGGCGACCGGTTCGAGGAGGTCGAGGCCAAGTACGCGGCCGCCGACCGGCTGCTCGGCCGCCTGATCAAGGTGACCCCGTCGTCCAAGGTCGTCGGTGACCTGGCCCTGGCGCTGGTCGGCACCGGCGTCGACATCGAGGACTTCGCCGCCGACCCCGGTCGCTACGACATCCCGGACTCGGTCATCGGGTTCCTGCGCGGCGAGCTCGGCACCCCCGCGGGCGGCTGGCCCGAGCCCTTCCGCAGCAAGGCGCTGGCGGGCCGGAGCGAGCCCAAGCCGGAGACCCCGCTCACCGCGGCGGACCAGGCCGGGCTCGACGGCACCTCGCAGGAACGCCGCGACACCCTCAACCGGCTGCTGTTCCCCGGCCCGACCGCCGAATTCCAGGCGCACCGCGACAAGTACGGCGACACCACCGGGCTGTCGGAGAACCAGTTCTTCTACGGTCTGCGCCGCGGCGAGGAACACCGCGTCCAGCTGGAGAAGGGCGTCACCCTGCTCATCGGGCTCGAGGCGATCTCCGAGCCCGACGAGAAGGGCATGCGCACCGTCATGTGCATCATGAACGGGCAGCTGCGCCCGGTCGCGGTGCGTGACCGGTCCATCGCGTCCGAGGTGCCCGCGGTGGAGAAGGCCGACAAGAACAACCCCGGCCACATCGCGGCGCCGTTCGCCGGCGTCGTCACCCTGGCGGTGTCGGAGGGCGAGGAGATCCACGCGGGCGACACCATCGGCACCATCGAGGCCATGAAGATGGAGGCCGCGATCACCGCGCCGCGCGGCGGCATCGTCGGCCGGATCGCCACCGCCAAGGTGCAGCAGGTCGAGGGCGGCGATCTGCTGGTGGAACTGGCTGCGCGCGAGTCGGAATGACCCGCATCGTCGCCGGGACGGCGGGCGGACGGCGCCTGAAGGTGCCGCCCGCCGGTACCCGGCCCACCTCGGACCGGGTGCGCGAGGCGTTGTTCAGCGCGATCGACGCGCGCCTCGACCTCGACGGCGCGCGGGTCGTCGACCTGTACGCGGGGTCCGGCGCGCTCGGCCTGGAAGCGCTCTCGCGCGGCGCCGCGCACGCGCTGCTGATCGAGTCCGATCGCAAGGCGGCCGCGGTCGTGCGGGCCAACATCGCCGAGCTCGGCCTGCCCGGCGCCGAACTGCGCCTCGGCGCGGTCGGCTCGGTGCTCGCCCAGCAGGCGCCCGCCGCCTACGACCTGGTCTTCTCCGACCCGCCGTACGAGGTGAGCACCGAGGACGTACTCGCCGACCTGGTCGCGCTGGCGCGCAACGGCTGGCTCGCGCCCGACGCGCTGGTGATCGTGGAGCGTTCCATCCGCTCACCCGAAATCACCTGGCCCGCAGGCTATGCGGCGCTGAAGCCGCGCAAATACGGGGAGACCAGAATCGAGCTCGCCGAGTTCGGTGCTAGCGTCTGAGCCATGGCTGCTGCACTGTGCCCCGGCTCCTTCGATCCGGTGACCAACGGTCACCTCGACGTGTTCACCCGCGCGGCCGCGCAGTTCGACGAGGTGATCATCACGGTGATGGTGAACCCCAAGAAACAGGGCATGTTCACCGTCGACGAGCGGATGGACCTGCTGCGCGAGGCGGTCGCCCACCTGTCCAACGTGCGCGTCGCGTCGTGGCAGGGCCTGCTGGTCGACTTCGCCAAGCAGGAAGGCGTCGGCGCGATCGTCAAGGGCCTGCGCGACGCGGGTGACTTCGGCTACGAGCTGCAGATGGCGCAGATGAACCACAAGCTCGCCGGCGTCGACACCTTCTTCATCGCCACCAACCCCTCGCTGAGCTTCCTGTCCAGCTCGCTGGTGAAAGAGGTGGCGGCTTACGGCGGCGACGTGAGCGACATGCTGCCGCCCGCCGTCCACAAGCGACTGCTCGACCGCCTGGCCGAACGCCGCGGCTAGAAGACCAGGCCGCGCAGGGCCAGGAAGCGCATCCCGCCCACGGCGGCGGTGATGGCGAGCACGGCGAGTGCCTGGACGGTGTCGCCCAGCCCGGGCGCCCAGACGCCGAGCGCGGCCAGGCTCGCCGTGGTGATGCCGAGACCGAGCAGCGCGAGTCCGCCGCCCTCCCACTGGGCCGTGAACCAGGTGACCCGGTCGGCGGCGTGGAAGGTGAGCTGGCGGTGCAGCTCGTTGGCGATGACCGTGCTCACGACCGAACCCGCGACGTTCGCGATCAGCGGGCCGACGCCGTGCATGGCGAAGAACAGCAGCACATAGGCGATGTTGCTGGATCCGCCGACCAGGGCGAACCGGATGAGCTGGGGGAGGGCGCGGTCGCCGCGCAGGTAGGTCAGCGTCCGGTCCACGCGCGGGCGCACCACGGGTTTCGTGGGGGCGAGCGCGGGGAATGGACCGACCCAGGGTGTGACCATGCCCGGAAGGTGCGACACCGAGATTCTCGGTGTTTCCAGAACGGTCATGGTCGACTCCGATCGCAATGAACGAGCGTCGAGGAGTACAACAGCTGAAAACGTGTAGTGCTTCCCGGCGGACGGCGTTGTCGTGCCTCCCGATGGTAGCGGAAGCGGAGGGTTGCACTCCACTTGATATCGGTGCGATCTAGGACACTGTCGCGACACACCGCGACGACATTCGGAACACGCGCGTCGGCCGGGCAGACTGGGCCACGACGGCAGTGGTTTCGCCGGGATTCAGCAGGAGGGTAGTGAGCATGTATCGCGTATTCGAAGCACTCGACGAACTGGTCGCCATCGTCGAAGAGGCACGCGGCATCCCGCCGACCCGCAGCTGCATCGTGCCGCGCGGCGACGTCCTCGAACTGCTCGACGACGTCCGCGACGCCCTGCCCGGCGAACTCGACGACGCCCAGGACGTGCTCGACCACCGCGACAAGATCGTCGGCGACGCCCGCACCGGCGCCGAGGCCACCGTCACCTCGGCCAACGAGCAGGCCCGCACCACCATCGAGTCCGCGCGCGCCGAGGCCGACCGCATCCTCGCCGAGGCCAAGGCGCACGCCGACCGGATGGTCGCCGAGGCCACCACGCACGCCGACCGGCTGGTCGCGAACGCGCAGGCCGAGGCCGACCAGGTGATCGCCGACGGCAACGCCGAATACGACGAGCTCACCGGCCGCGCCCAGGTCGACGCCGACCGGGCGATCCAGGCGGGCAAGGACTCCTACGAGCGCTCGGTCGCCGACGGCAAGGCCGAGCAGGCCAGGCTGGTCGCCCAGACCGAGGTGGTGCGCGCGGCCCACGCCGAGTCGGCCCGCCTGATCGACACCGCCCAGGCCGAGGCCGACCGGGTCCGCGCCGAATGCGACGACTACGTCGACGAGCGGATGGCCGATTTCGGCGGCAGACTCGCCGAGCTCGAGGAGACGCTCAACACCACCCGGCGCACCATCACCCGCGGCAGGCAGCAGATGCGCGGCGCTCAGGCGCCGGAATACCCGGAGTACGCCGCCGACCCCCGGCGCTGAGCCGTTCGCGCGTTTTGAGTTCGGGCGGGGTCCTGCCGTACTGTTGAGTGGTTGCCCAAATCCCCTCAGAAGTAAGTGAGTCAGTGATGTCCGCCGGTTCCGGTTCGCCGTCGCGTCCGCACAAGACCAATGGTCCTGTGTCCGACGCGGGCTTCGTGCTGGATGTCCGCAGTCTCGGCCGCAGGCCGGGAACCATGCGGGAACTGCGGCGCACGGTCACCGACCACGAGCGGCTGGGTCTCGACCTGATCGCCATCCCGGCCGAGGCCGCGGTGGAACTCGACCTGCAGCTGCAGGCCGTCTCGGAGGGCGTGCTGGTCACCGGCACGGTGTCCGGGCCGACGGTGGGGGAGTGCTCGCGCTGCCTCGAACCGTTCGACGACCGGGTGGAGATTCGTCTGACGGAGTTGTTCGCGTATCCGGACAGCACCACCGAGCAGACGACCGAGGACGACGAGGTCTACCGCATGGAAGACGACCTCATCGACCTCGAACCGGTGATCCTCGACGCCATCGGCCTGGAGCTTCCGCTGCAGCCGCTGTGTACCCCCGACTGCGCGGGCCTGTGCCCCGAGTGCGGGGTGCGGATGGCGATTGCGGGTCCTGATCATGGGCATGAGATACTGGACCCTCGCTGGGCCAAGTTGGCGAATTTCGCCGCAGCGGCGCCCGGCACCGGCGACCCCGCTGAGGGTTCCACCACCCCAGACCGATCCGCACCCGTGGCAAACGATGCCCACGTGGCCCGCGAAAACACAGAGGAGAAGTAGCCGTGGCTGTTCCCAAGCGCCGGATGTCCCGTTCCAACACCCGGTCGCGGCGCAGCCAGTGGAAGGCCGCCGCGCCGACCCTGGTCACCTGCCCGAACCGTGCCTGCGGTGAGAAGACCCTCCCGCACATCGCGTGCCCGTCCTGCGGCACCTACAAGGGCCGCCAGGTCACCGCTGCTGTCTGATTGTGACAGCCAGCAAAGACAACGCGGGTTCGGTCGATCATGCCGACCTGCTCACCGCCCTCGGTGTCGACGTACGACCGGAGCTGCTGCGCCTCGCGCTGACGCACCGGTCGTACGCGTACGAGAACGGCGGTCTGCCGACGAACGAGCGCCTCGAGTTCCTCGGCGACTCGGTCCTCGGCCTCAGCATCACCGAGCGGCTCTACACCGAGCACCCGGAGAAGTCCGAGGGTGAGCTCGCCAAGCTGCGCGCCAGCGTGGTGAACATGCACGCGCTCGCCGAGGTCGCGCGCGGTCTCGGCGAGGGCGGTCTCGGCAAGCACCTGCTGCTCGGCAAGGGCGAAGAGCTCACCGGCGGCCGCGACAAGCCGAGCATCCTCGCCGACGGCATGGAGTCGCTGCTTGGCGCCGTGCATCTCGAGCACGGCATCGAGGTGGCGCGTGGCGTCGTGCTGCGCCTGTTCGCCGAGCTGCTCGAGCGCGGTCCCCGCATGGGCGCCGGCCTCGACTGGAAGACCAGCCTGCAGGAGCTCACCGCCGAGCGTGGCCTCGGTGTGCCCAATTACGAGATCACCTCCACCGGCCCGGACCACAACAAGGAGTTCACCGCCACCACGGTGATCGCCGGTCGTCCGTACGGGCAGGGTGTCGGCCGTTCCAAGAAGGAAGCCGAGCAGAAGGCCGCCGGGACCGCCTACAAGGCGCTCACCGACGAATCCGTGTCCGAGGCGTGACCACGCGGGCCCGCCCGGGTGCGCCCGGCAAGGTGGCGTGAGCCGTGCCCGAACTCCCCGAGGTCGAGGTCGTCCGGCGCGGCCTGGCCGAGCACGCCGCCGGTCGCGTGATCGAGACGGTCGCCGTCACCCATCCGCGCTCGGTGCGCAGGCACGTCGCGGGCGGCGCCGATCTGGCCGCCCGTCTCACCGGTCTGACGATCGAGAGCGCGCGCAGACGCGGCAAGTACCTGTGGCTCACCTTCGACGAGCCCGACACCGCCCTGGTGGTCCACCTGGGCATGAGCGGTCAGATGCTGGTGCAGCCCGCGGGGGCGCCCGTCGAGAAGCACGCCCACATCCGCGCGGCCCTCGACGACGGCAGTGAACTGCGCTTCGTCGATCAGCGCACCTTCGGCGGCTGGGCGCTGGCCGATCTCGTCGAGGTCGACGGCACGGTCGTGCCCGATCCGGTCGCCCACATCGCCCGCGATCCGCTCGATCCGCTGTTCGACACCGAGGCCGTGGTCGCGGCGATCCGCGCCAAGAACACCGAGATCAAGCGGGTGCTGCTGGACCAGACCGTGGTCTCCGGCATCGGCAACATCTACGCCGACGAGGCGCTGTGGCGGGCCGGACTGCACGGCACCCGCGTCGCCGCCGGGCTCACCAGGCCCGTGGTGCGCACGCTCCTGGCCGCCGTGACCGCGGTGATGAGCGAGGCGCTGGCCGTCGGCGGCACCTCCTTCGACGCGCTGTATGTGAACGTCAACGGTGAATCGGGGTATTTCTCCCGGTCACTCGCCGCCTACGGCCGCGTGAACGAGCCGTGTGACCGCTGCGGCACGCTGCTGATCCGCGAACAATTCATGAATCGTTCGTCGTTTTCCTGCCCGAAGTGTCAGCGGAAGCCGCGCCGCCGCTGATCCGGGCGCGCTACGGTTTCTCCTGACGGGTCGTACCGGACCGGGTCCGTGCAGGAGGACGTTATGCGCAAGCTGACATATTTCGTGGCATCGACGATCGACGGGTTCATCGCCGCCGAGGACGGCACCGTGGACTTCTTCCCCGTCGGCGGTGACCATGTGCCCGCCATCACCGCGCAGTATCCCGAGACGCTGCCCACCAAGGTGCGGGAGGCGCGCGGCATCGCGGCGGGCAACATCTACTTCGACACCGTGATCATGGGCCGCAAGACCCATGACTTCGGGGTCCGTACCGGCACGGCGAGCCCGTACGAGCATCTGCGCCAGTACGTGGTGTCGACGACGATGCCGGAATCGCCCGCCCCCGGCGTCGAGGTGATCGCCGACGACCCGATCGGCGCCGTGCGCGCGCTGAAACGGGAAGCGGGACTCGGCATCTGGCTCTGCGGCGGCGGTGAGCTGGCGCAGACCCTGCTGCCCGAGATCGACCAGGTGTTCCTGAAGCTGTTCCCGGTGGTGCTCGGCACGGGCCGTCCGCTGTTCGGCGGCGGCGCGACACTGCCGACGCCGGAACGGTTCCGGGTGATCACCAGCCGGGTGTACGCCGACGGCGTCGCCTTCCTCAAGTACGGCCGGATCGCCTAGGCGATGACGGCGGCGGCGGGCCCCGGCCCGGTGGCGGCGCTGCGCGAGATCGGGTTCTGGCTCGAACGCTCGCGGGCGGAGACCCACCGGGTGAAGGCCTACCGGCGCGCGGCCGATGTCGTCGCGGGGCTGACCGAGGACGAACGGGCCGAGCGGGAACGCGCACACAGCTGGCGCGACCTGCCCGGCATCGGGCCCAAGACCGCCGCCGTCATCGAACAGGCCTGCACGGGAGCGGTTCCCGACTACCTGGCCGACCTGCGCGGCGCCGCGAAACCCATCGCCCCCGCCGGTGCGGCGCTGCGCGCCCAGCTGCGCGGCGACCTGCACACCCACTCGGACTGGTCCGACGGCGGCAGCCCGATCGGCGAAATGATGAGTGTGGCCGCCGCGCTCGGCCACGAGTACTGCGCGCTGACCGACCACTCGCCGCGCCTCAAGGTCGCCAACGGCCTGTCCGCCGAGCGCCTGCTGCGCCAGCTCGACGTGATCGCCGAACTCAACGACCAGCTGGCGCCGTTTCGCATCCTCACCGGCATCGAGGTCGACATCCTCGACGACGGCACCCTCGACCAGCGCGCCGATCTGCTCGAGCGCCTCGATGTCGTTGTCGCCAGCGTGCATTCGCACCTGCGCGACGACAGCGCCACCATGACCAAGCGCATGGTCTACGCCGTGGCCAACCCGCACGTCGACATCCTCGGCCACTGCACCGGCCGCCTCGTCGAGGGTGGCCGCGGCACCAGGCCCGAATCCAGCTTCGACGCCGAACTGGTCTTCGAGGCCTGCCGCAAGTATGGAACCGCGGTCGAGATCAACAGCCGTCCCGAGCGCCGTGACCCGCCGGGGCGCCTGATCGAGCTGGCCGTCGAGATGGACTGCTACTTCAGCATCGACACCGACGCGCACGCGCCGGGCCAATTGGATTGGCAGGGTTACGGATGCGAGCGCGCGCTCGCCCACGGTGTGCGGGCGGAGCGGGTGATCGACACCTGGCCGGTCGAGGACCTGCTCGCGTGGTGCGCGTCGACGTCCGGGTGAAGACTCGCCGAACACCTGGCGTCGGCCGCGGCCTTCACGGATTCTCCTGATAGACAGTCGGATACAAGGTATCCGGGGTGAGGGGGAGAGTCGGGTGGGCGAGTTCCCGGTCGAGATCGTGTTGTCCGTGCTCGGCTTGATCGTCGCGATCGCCACCTTCCTGCGCGAGTATGTCCTCGTCGGCCGCAAACGGCTGGGCTATCGCGTGCAGATGAACACCCCCGCCCGCTCGTGGGTGCCGCGTGAGAACGGCTCGGCCGCACCGGTGTCAGAAGCGACGGCCCCGGACGCTGCACCTGCTCTCGACGGCGCCGCGTCGAACCCGGACGCCGGGCAGCCGAACACCGGCGCCGCGGCGCCGTCACCGGCAGGCGAGGCCCAGGCATCGGCACCGTCGGCGGCATCGGAAGCCGGCGCGTCGACGGCGGCCGACCGGACGACCTCGCTGATGCTGATCCGGATCGAGAACGACGGTTCGACCTCGATCGAGGACGGTGACTACCAATCGACCGAGGCGCCGGTTCTGAAGTTCGACGCGCACACCATCGAGTCGGTCGAGGTGACCGAGCGGGTCACCCGGGGCCAGGAATCGGTCGCGGTGTCCAGCCCGGCTCTGCTCGGTGTGGCGCGGAGTATCGGCCCGAACGGGGTGCATCAGATCGTCCTGCCCGCGGTACCGCTGGATCGGGGCGAGCACTACAAACTGCTGGTGGTGCTCGTCGGCCCCAAGCCCGAACCGCTGGATGTCGATGGGAAGAAGGTCGTCAGCAAGGAGGGCTGGCTCAAAGGTGGCCGGTTCGAGGAGACCACCAGTCGCTCCCGGCGTGAGCCCGCCCTGCTCGGGCTCAGCGTGCTGCTCGCCCTCGTGGTGACGGTGCAGCTGCTGGCCACCGTGCTGCGCGGGGACCCGCCGCCGCGCGACTGCGCCGCGGGCTCGCTGAGGGTCGTCGGCTCGACCGCGATGGCGCCGATGATCCGCAAGGCCGCCCAGAACTACGAGAAGACCTGCACCGACGCGCATTTCGCCTTCGACTTCACCGGCACCGAACCGGGTCTGCGCACCCTGATGAAGGCCGGACCGACGCCGGAGATGCTCGCCATCGGCGACGGCTCCAAAGGCACCTCGTTCGAGGCGCTGACCGAGACTCCGCTCGCCCGCGCGTCCTTCTCGATCATCACCCACCCCGCGGTCGGCCTGAAAGATCTCTCGACGCAGCAGATCCGCGATCTGTATCGGGGAAACATCAGGAACTGGAACCAGATCGGCGGTCCCGATCTGCCGGTGGTGCTGATCGATCGCACGGCGGGGTCGGGCACCCGCCGCGCGCTGGAGTCACGGTTGCTCGAGGACAACCGGAAGGTGTTCCGGTACACCAGCTGCATCGGGATGGCTCCCGGCGGCGAGCAGTGCGAGGTCGACGTGACCGAGGAAGTGGCTACCTTCGTTGCCAAAATCCCCGGGGCGGTGGGCTATCTGGAGACCTCGGCGGTCATCGACGGGGTCGCGGCGGTCTCGATCGACCGGGTCCAGCCGACCACGGACACGATCCGGCTCGGGTACTACCGCTTCACCGGTATCGAATACGCCTACACACACGGTCCGGTCGCCGGTGATTCGCTGGTCGCGCAGTTCCTCGACTACCTGATCCGGGGTAAGGCCAGGCTCACCATGATCGAGTTCGGCAACATACCGTGCGTAGACCCGGTCGAACCGAAATTCTGTACGCCGTAGACCGGCTCTGACGGCGGAATCTCCTGTCCCGGCTGCCATTCCCCGCCACGAATTCTCAGCAACCGACTGGTTTACTCCGCGGTAGCGGGGTACTTTTCTCTACGGCCCCTCTGATCAGGCAGGCGCCCCGGCGGCGCGCTCCACGTCTGGCCAGGCCAACCATGCCCCATGGACGGCGGTGCAGCTCTCGTCTCCACCTCCGCCGAGGCGGCCATCTCTTGTTCGCGCAAGTGTTGCGAGGTTGTGTCCCTGGAAGGAAGGTCATGAGTGCAGACATGTCGGCAATGTCGCCGGCCGGGTTCTCCACGTCCGATCTCTACTCGATCGAGCACAACGGTGGCCCACTGCGGATCGCGATGGTGGTTCCACCGTATTTCGATGTTCCCCCCAAGGCCTACGGCGGCGTCGAGGCCGTAGTCGCGGATCTGGTCGATTCGCTCTGTGAGCGCGGCCATCACGTCACCCTGTTCGGTGCGGGCGAGCCGGGTACCAAGGCGAACTTCGTCCCGCTGTGGGACCGGATCGTCCCGGAACGACTCGGTGATCCGTTCCCCGAAGTCGTCCACGCGCTGCGGGTGCGCCGCGCGATCGAACGCCTGGCCGAGACCGAGGGCATCGACCTGGTCCACGACCACACGTTCGCGGGCCCGCTCAACGCGCCCGCCTACGCCGATCTCGGGCTGCCCACGGTGGTCACCGTGCACGGGCCGGTGCAGGACGACTGCTACCGCTACTACCGGGAACTCGGCAAGGAGTGCTCGCTCGTCGCGATCAGCGACCGGCAGCGCGAACTCGCGCCGGACCTGCGGTGGGTGGGGCGCGTGCACAACGCGCTGCGACCCGACCTGTGGCCGTACCGGGCGCAGAAGAAGGATTACGCGCTGTTCCTCGGCCGCTTCACGATGGACAAGGGTCCACATCTGGCGCTGGACGCCGCCCACGAGGCCGGAATACCGCTCGTCCTGGCGGGCAAGTGCTCCGAGGCGCCCGAGAAGGCGTACTTCGAGGAGTACGTGCGCCCGCGGCTGACCGCCGATGATCACGTGTTCGGGCTCGCCGACGCGACCGACAAGCGTAAACTCTTGTCCGAAGCGCGGTGTCTGCTGTTCCCGATCCGGTGGGAGGAGCCCTTCGGCATGGTGATGATCGAGGCAATGGTCACCGGTACTCCGGTGGTCGCGTTGCGTGGGGGCGCGGTGAGCGAGGTCTTGGTCGACGGTGTCACCGGACGGATCTGCGACGATCCGGCCGAGCTGCCCGGCGCCATCGCCGAGGTCGCGTCCTACGATCCGGCGGCCTGCCGGGCCCACGTGGAAGCCAATTTCGGCGCCGACACCCTCGGCGGTGGCTATGAACAGGTGTACCGGCAACTGTTGGCCGAGACCACGATCGGGTACGGCGACGCGTTCGCGCTGCCGCTGCCCGTCGGGGCGGCGATCAGCGGGCGCGCATGACCCTGGACAGCGAGTCGCCGAGCCCGCTCAACGCGGGGGAACCCGCCGGGCTCGGCGGCAACGGAGGCAACGTCACCCTGGTCGAAGGCGGCACCTTCAGCCTGTCCGATCGGCTCGGCGACATCGAGCCGGGCAAGCCGCAGGGGCTGTTCTTCCGTGACGCCAGGGTGATTTCGCGATGGGAGCTCATGATCGACGGCAAGCGGCCCGAGCCGCTGTCGGTCCTGAGCCCCGAGGCCTTCGCGGCCCGGTTCGTGCTGCGGCGGCCGCCGCAGCAGGGCCGGGCCGACAGCACGCTGCTCGTGGTGCGCGACCGGCTCGTCGCCGAGGGCATGCACGAGCTGATCACGCTGGAGAACATGAGCCGCGAGGCCACCGCCGTGGTGCTCGAGCTGCACGTCGACGCCGATTTCGTCGACCTGTTCTCGGTGAAGGAAGGCCGGATGGGCGGGCACCGTGCGGAGATGACGACCTCCGACGGTGAACTGCTGCTGCACGACCGGGCCGACCTGTCCCGCGGGCTCGCGCTCACCTCCACGATCGAGCCGATGGTGTTGCCCGGCACCATGATCTGGCGGGTCGTCGTGCCCGCCGGTGGTCGCTGGCAGACCGAGATCACCGCCCAGCCCGCGGGCGCGGCGCAGCGCCCGCAGACCCAGGGCACGCCGGGCGAGCGGTACCGGGCCAGCGAGCCGGTGCGCAAGATCCAGGCGTGGCGGGCCACCGCCACCGACATCACCGCCGATTCCGGCCTGCTCAACCGGATACTGCGCCGCAGTGAGAGCGATCTCGGCGCATTGCAGATCCATACCGATACCGGCACCGGCAGGCCGTTCGTCGCGGCGGGCGCGCCGTGGTTCATGACGCTGTTCGGTCGCGACTCGCTGCTCACCGCCTGGATGTCGCTGCCGCTGGAGACCGATCTCGCGCTCGGGACCCTGCAGCAGCTGGCCGAACTCCAAGGCCAGACGGTGGATCCGCTGGTGGAGGAGGAGCCGGGCCGGATCATGCACGAGATGCGGCGTGGTCCCGCCGTCGGGCAGGTCCTCGGCGGCCAGATCTACTACGGAACCGTCGACGCCACACCGCTGTTCGTGATGCTGCTCGCCGAATGCCTGCGCTGGGGCGCCGATCCGGCCTCCATCGCGACGCTGCTGCCCGCGGCCGACGCGGCGATCGGCTGGATCACCGATTTCGGTGACCGCGACGACGACGGCTTCGTCGAGTACGTGCGCGCCACCGACCGCGGCCTGATCAACCAGGGCTGGAAGGACAGCTTCGACGGGATCAACGACGCGGCGGGCCATATCGCGCAGGCGCCGATCGCCCTGTGCGAGGTGCAGGGCTACGTCTACGCGGCCTACCTGGCGCGCGCCGAACTGGCCGACGCGTTCGACGATCCCGCGCTGGCCACGCGGATGCGCGAACGGGCCGCCGAGTTGCGGACCAAGTTCGCCGAGCAGTTCTGGCTACCCCAGTGCGGCTGGTACGCCGTGGCCCTGGACGGCAGCAAGCGCCAGATCGACGCCCTGACCAGCAATGCCGCGCACTGCCTCTGGTCGGGCATCGCGACCGACGAGCACGCCGAGATCCTCATCGCGAATCTGGCCAAGGCGGAGATGGATTCGGGTTTCGGGCTGCGCACCCTGGCCTCGAACATGGGGGCCTACAACCCGATGAGCTATCACTGCGGGTCGGTCTGGCCGCACGACACGGCGATCGCGGTCGCCGGGCTCATGCGGTATCAGCACGTGCCCGGCGCGGTGGAACTGGCGACCAAGCTGGCGGGCGGTCTGCTCGACGCCGCCGCCGCGTTCGACGGCCGCCTGCCCGAATTGTTCTGTGGTTTCCCGCGCGCCAGGTTCGCGGCGCCGGTGCCGTATCCGACCTCGTGCTCGCCGCAGGCGTGGGCGAGCGCGGCACCGCTGCTGCTGGTGCGCTCGTTCCTCGGGCTCGATCCCGATGTGCCGGCCAAGACACTCACCCTGCGACCGCAGATCCCCGAGGCGTGGGGCTGCGTCCGGATGTCGGAGTTCCGGCTCGGTGACGCGACCGTCGGCCTCGAGGTGTGCGGGTCGGCGGTGACGGTGACCGGGCTGCCCGATGGCTGGGCGCTGATCACCGACGAAGACCAGTAGACGCGCGGCGGGGCCGGATCCGTACCGGATCCGGCCCCGATCGGCGCGTCAGCCCTGGAACGGGAAGCGTTCGTCCAGTGCGAGATTGAGTTCGAGGACGTTCACGCGCGGCTCTCCGAGGAACCCCAAAGTGCGCCCGTCGGTGTGCGCGTCCACCAGCTCCCTGACCTGGTCCGCGGTGATGCCGCGCGCCCGCGCCACCCGCGCGACCTGGATGGCCGCGTACTCGGGGGAGATGTGCGGATCGAGACCACTGCCACTGGCGGTGACCGCGTCGGCGGGCACGGCCGCCGACGCGGGGGCGTCACCCAGGATCGGGATGATCCGGCCGATCGCGTAGTCCTCGCCGTCGGACGCGCACTCCACGGCGACGCCGCGGAACTCGCGCAGGAACGGCACCGCGGGGCAGTGCTCGTTCACACTCACCACGCGGTCGGGCAGCGACACGTCACCATCGGCGTCGCGCGGGCCGATCACCGAGAGGACCGCTCCCACACCGTCTTTCGTGCAGAACTGGCGGGTGCCGTCGACCCCCTCACGGTCGCCGACCTCCTTCGAGCGGGCACAGACGGTGCTGAGCAGGCTGGTGCGGTCGGCCGTGTCGACGATGTCCTCCGGGCCGAGGTTGCTCGCCGCGGTGGACAGCGGGTCGTAGCCGTCGCCCGCGGCCGACGGCCTGCTCTGGAAGTACTGCACCATCGCCTGCCCGTCGGCATCGGTGAACGACTGCCCGATCAGGCTGGAGCCCACCACTTTTCCGTCGCGTTCGAGGAGCGACCCGTCGGCCTTGTCGTTCAGGCCGGGCAGCTGCGCGATCGCGAACACGGCGACGGGATAGACGATTCCGGTGATCACGGTCAGCACCAGGAGCGCGCGCAGGGCGGCCAGATGCTGACGGATCCAGGTTGACATACGCATTTCTAGGCCATCCCGGGGAGGAGTTGGACGAGCAGATCGATGAGCTTGATGCCGAGGAACGGTGCGACGATGCCGCCGAGCCCGTAGATCGTCAGGTTGCGGCTCAACAGGCTCGAGGCATCGCTGGGCCGGTACTGCACCCCGCGCAGCGCCAGCGGGATCAGCGCCACGATGATGATCGCGTTGAAGATCACCGCCGACAGGATCGCCGACTGGGGACTGGCCAGCCGCATGATGTTGAGCGCGTCCAGGCCGGGGAACAGGCCGACGAACAACGCGGGAATGATCGCGAAGTACTTGGCGATGTCGTTGGCGATGGAGAACGTGGTGAGGGCGCCACGGGTGATCAGCAACTGCTTGCCGATCTCCACGATCTCGATCAACTTGGTCGGGTCCGAATCCAGATCGACCATGTTGCCCGCCTCTTTGGCGGCCGAGGTGCCGGTGTTCATCGCCACCCCCACATCGGCCTGGGCCAGCGCGGGCGCGTCGTTGGTGCCGTCGCCGGTCATGGCGACCAGCCGCCCGCCGTCCTGCTCCTTCTTGATGAGGGCGAGTTTGTCCTCGGGCGTGGCCTCGGCGAGGAAGTCGTCCACGCCGGCCTCGTCGGCGATCGCCTTGGCGGTCAACGGATTGTCGCCGGTGATCATGACGGTGCGGATGCCCATCCGGCGCATCTCGTCGAAGCGTTCGCGCATGCCGTGTTTGACGACGTCCTTGAGGTGGATGACCCCGAGCAGCCGGGGTGTGCCGTCCCTGACCTCGCCGACCATCAACGGCGTGCCGCCGGAGGCGGAGATGCCGTCGACGATCACCGATGCCTGCTCCGGCACCGAACCGCCCTGGGCGCGCACCCATTCCGTCACCGCACCGGCCGCCCCCTTGCGCAGCTGGTGCCCGTCGGCGAGGTCGACGCCCGACATGCGGGTCTGGGCGGTGAATTCCACCCAGGTCGCGCCCGGCAACTCGCCCGGGGTGCGTTCCCGCTTGCCGAAGGCCTGTTTGGCGAACACGACGATCGAGCGACCCTCCGGCGTCTCGTCGGCGAGGCTGGACAGCTGGGCGGCGTCGGCGAGTTCGTCGTCGAGAACCCCTGGTACCGGGACGAATTCGGCGGCCTGGCGGTTGCCGAGGGTGATGGTGCCGGTCTTGTCCAGCAGCAGCGTGTTCACGTCACCGGCGGCCTCGACCGCACGGCCCGACATGGCGAGCACATTGCGCTGCACGAGGCGGTCCATCCCCGCGATGCCGATGGCCGAGAGCAGCGCGCCGATGGTGGTCGGGATGAGGCAGACCAGCAGCGAGACCAGCACGATGCCGGTGATGCCGTGCGCGTCCAGCGCCGCGGTGTCGGGCACGCCCGGGCTGTTCGACTTGGCGAAGATCGCCAGCGGCTGCAGGGTGGTCACCGCGAAGACGAAGATGATCGTGAGCGCGGCCAGCAGGATGTTGAGCGCGATCTCGTTCGGCGTCTTCTGCCTGCTCGCGCCCTCGACGAGCGCGATCATCTTGTCGATGAAGCTCGCACCCGGTTCCTGGGTGATCCGCACGACGATGCGGTCCGAGAGCACGGTGGTGCCGCCGGTGACGGCCGAGCGGTCGCCGCCGGATTCGCGGATCACGGGGGCGGATTCGCCGGTGATGGCCGATTCGTCGACCGAGGCGATGCCTTCGACGACGTCACCGTCGCCGGGGATCACCTGTCCCGCTTCGACGACGACGTAGTCGCCGCGGCGCAGATCCGGCGCAGCGACCCGCTCCTCGACGACGCGGCCACCCGGCGTCCAGTCGGCGAGGCGGCGGGCGACGGTGTCGGTCTTGGCCTTGCGCAGGGTGTCGGCCTGGGCTTTGCCGCGCCCCTCGGCGACGGCCTCGGCCAGGTTCGCGAACAGCACGGTGAGCCACAGCCACACGACGATGGCCCAGGCGAAGAAGCTCGGGTCGGCGACGGCGAGCACGGTCGACCAGACCGCGCCGATCTCCACGATGAGCATGACCGGATTGCGCCACAGCGTGCGCGGGTCCAGCTTGCGCAGCGCGTCGGGCAGCGAGGTGAGCAGCAGCTTCGGGTCGAGCACACCCTTGCGCACGCCCTTGGCCCGCGGTCCGGGACCGGGGATGGCGGGGGATTCCATAGTGGGAGTGGACATCTCAGTGAATTCCTTCGGCGAGCGGCCCGAGCGCGAGCGCGGGCAGGAAGGTGAGCGCGACCAGGATCACCGTCACACCGACGACCATGCCGACGAACTGCGGCCGGTGCGTCGGCAGCGTGCCGATCGAGGCGGGCGTGGTGCCCTGCTGGGCCAGTGAACCGGCCAGGGCCAGCACGAAGATGATCGGCAGGAACCGGCCGAACACCATCGCCAGGCCGAGCGCGGTGTTGAACCACTCGGTGTTGCCGGTGAGACCGGCGAACGCGGAGCCGTTGTTGTTGGCGGCGGAGGTGAAGGCGTACAGCACCTCCGAGAGCCCGTGCGGGCCGCTGTTGAGCATGCTCGCCCGCTGCCCGGGCAGCGCCATCGCGATCGCCGTGCCGACCAGCACGATCAGCGGACTCACCAGGAAGTACGCCGCGGCGAGCTTGATCTCGCGCGGGGTGATCTTCTTGCCCAGGTACTCCGGGGTGCGACCGACCATGAGCCCGGCCACGAACACGGTGATCACCGCCAGGATGAGCATGCCGTAGAGCCCGGAACCGACGCCGCCGGGCGCGACCTCGCCCAGCTGCATGTTGAACATCGTCATCATGCCGCCGAGGCTGGTGTAGGAATCGTGGAACGAGTTCACCGCACCGGTCGAGGTGAGCGTGGTGGCGCCGGCGAAGGTCGCCGAATCGGCCACGCCGAAACGGGTTTCCACGCCTTCCATGGACGCGCCGATCGCGGTCGGCACGGTGCCGTGGTGCTGCAGCTGGAACAGGTTGGTCAGCGTGATGCTGGCGAGCGCGATGACGCCCATCACCGCCACGATCGCGTAACCCTGCTTGGTGCTGCCGACCATCCGGCCGAAAGTGCGCGGCAGCGAGAACGCGATCACCAGCAGCAGGAAGATCTCCACGAAGTTCGTCCAGGTGGTCGCGTTCTCGAACGGGTGCGCCGAGTTCGCGTTGTAGAAGCCGCCGCCGTTGGTGCCGAGCTCCTTGATCACTTCCTGGCTGGCGACCGGTCCGCCGGTCAGCGTCTGCTCGGCGCCGCCGAGGGTCTGGGCGACCTGATCGTGCAGGTGGAAGTTCTGGATGACGCCACCGGCCACGAGCACGATCGCGAACACGAACGCGATGGGCAGCAGGATGCGCAGCGTGGCGCGCACCAGATCGACCCAGAAGTTGCCGAGTTCGCCGGTGTGGCGGCGGGCGAAGCCGCGCACCAGGGCAATCGCGACCGACATCCCGACCGCCGCGGAGACGAAGTTCTGCACCGCGAGCCCGGCCATCTGCACCAGATGGCCCTGGGTGGACTCGCCGGAGTAGTTCTGCCAGTTCGTGTTGGTGACGAAGCTGACGGCGGTGTTCCACGCCAGCGCCGGGGTCATCTCGGTGCCCGGATCGTTCAGGTGCAGCGGCAGCGCGCCCTGCGCCAGCTGGAAGAAGAACAGGAACAGGATCCCGACCGCCGAGAACGCGAGCACGCTGCGGGCGTAGACGCCCCAGGACTGCTCGACTTCGGGATTCGCGCCGATGGCCCGGTAGATCAGCCGTTCGGCGCGGGAATGCTTGGTGCCGTTGAAGACCCGGTACATGTAGTCGCCGAGCGGCACGTGCACCAGAGCCAGTGTGAGGACGAGGGCCGCCACGAAGACGATCCCCGCTGTTGTCGTGTTCACCTAGAACCTCTCGGGAAAGAGCAGCGCCGCGACCATGTATCCGGCGATCAGCACGGCCAGCACGAGACCGGCGAGATTCGCGATCACAGCTTCTCCACCCCGCGCTGTATCGCGCCGAGCAGCGCGAAGACCGCCACGGTGAGCACCGTGAACACCACGACCGACATGTCCGACCTCCTCGCGCTCCCAGGTGGAGCGCCTGAGGCGAGTAAAGGCCGCCGCCGGGCCGCGGCGTGGGTTCCTTACGACTCCTTAGCGGTCACGGGGCGGGCCTTTGCGGATCGTTGACGGGGTGGGCGCCGCAGCGGAAGGAAGGTGTCAAAGTCGCCGCGATAGCCGTCAACACGCCGTAAAGATCGAGGTCGGGACCGGTGCGCGCCGGTAGAAAATGAGGCGCCGGTCCCGCGAGTGCCGCGGCCGGTCCCGTTCACGGAAAGAAGGATCGCGGTGTCTGCAGTGACCATTGCGGTGATCGTCGGTTTCGTCGCCGCGCTGCTGGTGATCAGGGCGCTCGGGCGGTGGAACGCCGGGCACGCCCCGATGACGGTGATCGACGTGTTGCCGGTCCGGTCGACGGCCGCGGCCCCGCGACACGCGATGATGGACAGGTGAAACGCGGACAGCTGCGCATCTACCTAGGTGCCGCGCCGGGCGTCGGCAAGACCTACGCCATGCTCGGTGAGGCGCACCGGCGGGCCGAACGCGGCCGCGATGTCGTGGCCGCGGTGGTGGAGACGCACGGCAGGGCCAAGACGGCCGCGCTGCTGGAGGGCATCGAGCGGATTCCGCCGAAGCTGGTCGGGTACCGGGGGACCGAGCTGCCCGAACTCGACGTCGACGCGGTGCTGGCGCGCAAGCCCGCCGTGGCGCTGGTCGACGAGCTGGCCCACACCAACGCGCCGGGCAGCGCCAACGCCAAGCGCTGGCAGGATGTCGAGCAACTGCTCGACGCCGGGATCGATGTCATCTCGACGGTGAACGTGCAGCATCTCGAGAGCCTCAACGACGTGGTGCAGCAGATCACCGGGATCGAGCAGCGCGAGACCGTGCCCGATGCCGTCGTCCGCGGCGCCGATCAGGTGGAACTGGTCGACCTCACGCCGGAGGCGTTGCGGCGCAGGCTCTCCCACGGCAACGTCTACGCCGCCGACAAGGTCGACGCGGCACTGCGCAACTACTTCCGGCCCGGCAATCTCACCGCGCTGCGCGAACTGGCGCTGCTGTGGCTGGCCGACCAGGTCGACGCCGCGCTGGCCAAGTACCGGGCCGACCACAAGATCACCGAGCTGTGGGAGGCGCGCGAGCGGGTCGTCGTCGCGGTCACCGGCGGCCCCGAATCGGAAACGATCGTGCGCAGGGCGGGCCGGATCGCTTCGAAGTCCAGCGCCGACCTGGTGGTGGTGCACGTGGTGCGCGGGGACGGGCTGGCCGGGGTGTCCACCGAGCGGATGGCCAAACTCCGCGAGCTGGCCGCCGGCCTGGGCGCCTCGCTGCACACGGTCACCGGTGACGACGTCCCCACCGCGCTGCTCGATTTCGCGCGCGAGGTCAACGCCACCCAGCTGGTGCTCGGCACCTCGCGGCGCTCGCGGTGGGCCAGGATGCTCGACGAGGGCATCGGCTCCACGGTCGTGCAGCGCTCGGGCAAGATCGACGTGCACATGGTGACCCACGAGCAGGCCCATCGCGGGCTGCGGATGCACTGGTTGCGCCCGCGCAGGCCGGTCGCGTCCTGGGTGGCGGCGATCGTCGTGCCCGTCGTGGTGAGCGTGCTGTGCGGGTGGCTGCTCGACGGCACCCTGCAGCTGGGTGGGCTCAGCGCGATCTTCGTCGTCGGCGTCGTCGCGGTGGCGCTGTTCGGCGGTGTCGTGCCCGCCGGGCTGTCGGCCCTGCTCTCGGGCCTGCTGCTGAACTGGTTCTATACCGCGCCGCGCTACAGCCTGACCGTGGCCGAGCCGGACAACGCCGTCACGGTGGTCGTGCTGCTCATCGTCGCGGTGGCGGTCGCGGCCCTGGTGGACATGGCGGCGAAGCGGACGATGCAGGCGCGCAAGGCCTCCCGCGAGGCCGAGCTGCTGACCATGTTCGCCGGGTCGGTGCTGCACGGCGCCGACCTGCCGAAGCTGCTCGAGCAGGTGCGCGAGACCTACGGACTGCGCGCGGTGAGCCTGCGCTGCGGCGACCGGATCGTGGCTGGGGTCGGGCCTGCGGCGCCGACGGGCGCGTCGGAGGCCGACACCGTGATCGAGGCGGGGGACGCGCGCAGTCAGCTGCTGCTGGCAGGGCGCTCGCTCAGTGCCGCCGACCGGCCGGTGCTCAACGCGGTCGCCAATCAGGCGGTCGGGCTGGTGCGGCAGGCCAGGCTGGCCGAGGAAGCCGGGGCCGCGGCCGCGCTGCTCGAGGCCGACCGGTTGCGCCGGGCGCTGCTCTCGGCGGTCAGCCACGATCTGCGCACGCCGCTGGCCGGGGCCAAGGCGGCCGTGTCCAGCCTGCGCAGCGACGACATCGAGTTCTCGGCCGAGGACACCGGCGAGCTGCTGGAGGCGATCGAGGAATCGGTCGACCAGCTCACCGCGCTGGTGGGCAACCTGCTCGACTCCTCGCGGCTCGCGGTCGGTGTGGTCACCCCGCAGGCGCGGCAGGTGTACATGGACGAGGCGGTGCATCGCGCGCTGGTGAGCGTCGGGATGGGCACCCGCGGTCTGCGCCGCGCCGCGATGGACCGGGTGAAGGTGGAGGTCGGCGAGGTGTCGGTGCTCGCCGACAGCGGCCTGCTCGAACGCGTACTGGCCAATCTGATCGACAACGCGCTGCGGCACTCCGGGCGCGACACGCCGGTCCGGGTGACCGCCGAGCACGACGGCGACCGGGTGTCGATCGCCGTCGTCGACGTGGGCCCCGGCGTGCCCGCGGGCACCGAGGAGCAGCTGTTCGAGCCGTTCCAGCGGCTCGGCGACCGCGACAACACCACCGGGGTCGGCCTCGGCCTCTCGGTGGTCCGCGGTTTCGTCGACGCCATGGGCGGCAGCGTGCGGGCCGAGCCGACGCCGGGCGGCGGGCTGACCATGCTCGTCGACCTGCCCTCCGCCGGTCCGCGCGTCGATCCCCGAGGAAAGTGAGAACATGGACAACGCATCGGGGACGGACACGCCGTCGCCGCTATCGACCGTCGGCCGCCGGCGCTCGGCGACCGCCGGCCTGAGTCCGGCCGGCCTTCGCGGGGAGGTGGACCAGTGACGACGGACAAGAATCCGGCACCCGCCGCCGTCAAGGTGCTGGTGGTCGACGACGAGCCGCAGATCGTGCGCGCGTTGCGGATCAATCTCTCGGTGCGCGGGTACGAGGTGATCACCGCGGGCAACGGCGCCGCGGCCCTGCGCGCGGCGGCGGAGAAGCATCCCGACGTGGTAATCCTCGATCTGGGTCTGCCCGACATGGACGGCATCGAGGTGCTCGCCGGGCTGCGCGGCTGGACCTCGGCGCCGGTCCTGGTGCTCTCGGCGCGCACCGATTCCGCCGACAAGGTCGAGGCGCTCGACGCGGGCGCCGACGACTACGTCACCAAGCCCTTCGGCATGGACGAACTGCTGGCCCGGCTGCGCGCGGCGGTCCGGCGCGGCGCGACCGACGTGGAGGCCGTGGATCCGGTGGTGGTCACCGACGCGTTCACCGTCGACCTGGTCGCCAAGAAGGTCACCAAGCGTGGGGAGCCGGTGCACCTGACACCCACCGAGTGGGGCATGCTCGAGATGCTGGTGCGTCATCGCGGAAAGCTGGTGGGGCGCAAGGAACTCCTGCGCGAGGTGTGGGGCCCGGCCTATGCCACCGAAACCCACTATCTGCGCGTCTATCTCGCCCAGTTGCGCCGCAAACTCGAGGACGACCCGGCCCACCCCAAGCACCTGCTGACCGAGGCGGGGATGGGCTACCGCTTCCAGGAGTGAGGGTGCGGCGGGTCACTCGCCCGGAATGCCGGCACCGGCGCGGACGTTCCCAGGCGTGAATCGTCCCCGACGCGAATGGCAGGATCTACGGTTATGGCTGAGCAGAATGTGACCACCGCGCCCACCGAACTGTGGGTGGAGCGCACCGGGACCAGGGCGTACACCGGGCGCAGCAATCGCGGCGCCGAGGTCCTGATCGCCTCGCAGGGCGTCGAGGGCGCGTTCACCCCCGGCGAGCTGCTCAAGATCGCGCTGGCCGCCTGCACGGGCCTCAGCTCCGACCTGCCGCTCTCGCGCCGTCTCGGCGACGACTTCGACGCCACCATCCGCGTCTCCGGCGACGCCGACCGCGAGAACGAGCAGTACCCGCAGCTGGACGAGGTCTTCGAGCTGGACCTCTCGGAACTCGACGAGGCAGCGCGCGAGCGCTTGCTGGTCACCGTGCAGCGCGCCGTCGACAAGGTGTGCACGGTGGGCCGCACCCTCAAGGCGGGGACCAAGGTGACACTGAACTTCGCCGTCGACGCATGAGCGAGGGCCAGGTCCGGCTCAGTGCCTGGGTGCACGGGATGGTGCAGGGGGTGGGGTTCCGCTGGTGGACCCGCTCGCGCGCACTGGAACTCGGGCTCACCGGTTACGCGCGCAATCACAGCGACGGCCGGGTGCATGTCGTCGCGGAGGGACCACGAACGGCGGGCGAGAAACTTCTCGAGCTGCTACGGTCCGGCAATGCGCCTGGTCGGGTCGACCTGGTTGTGGAAAGCTGGGAGCCCGCGCGGGGCGATACGACGGGATTCGAGGAGCGCTAGTGGTGACTTCGGGGGCTAGGGGGCGGCAGCGGTGAGCACACAGAACCCTGGTCCGCCCGATCAACCAGACCAGCCTGCCGACGGCGGCACCGGACGTTCCCCACACCAGCCGCCGGATCCCGGCGCAGGCTGGACACCGCCCGATCCCGGGGCGGGCTGGCCGCCGATGCCACAGCAGCCGCCCGCCGCGCCGCAGCCGCCCGAGGGCGCGCGGCCCGGGCGCATGTCGCGGCAGGAGCCCGGCGTCACCGAACCCCGGCCACCGACCGTCGCCGAGGCGCGGGCCAGGGACAAGGCGCGCAAGCAGGCCGAGCAGGCCCAGCGCGCGGCGGCCGAGGCCGCGGAGGCCAAGCGCCGCACCAGGAAACGGGTGATGATCGGCGGCGTGGCCGTCGTCGGTGTCGCCGCGCTGGTCGGCGGTGGCTACCTCGCCTATCGCGCGGTCACCGCGCCGGACCAGGTGACGGCCTCGTGCGTGCAGATCGACCAGAACGGCAACGAGGTCGTCGTCCCCGACGACAACTGCGGTGACGGCAAGACCAACTTCCGCAGCGACACCAGCCACGGCGGCGCGGGCAGCCTGATCCTGCTCGGCTGGCCGCAGTACCGCTACCACTACGGCGGCACGCCCACCATCGGCAAGCCGCCCGTCGGCGGCAGCTCGGTGAAGCCGCGCAACGCGACCATCACGACCAAGAGCGGCACCACGATCCAGCGCGGTGGCCTCGGCAGCAAGTCGACCGGCGGGAGTGGGTCCTAGTGCGACGGGTGGCGAGTACGCCGCGACCGGGCTGGCAGCAGATCATCGAGAGCCAGGGACTCGTCTACGGCGCGCCCGGCCGCGATGCCAGCGGGCAGCCGCGACCCTACTGGGACGAATCGGTGCACTACGAGTTCTCGATGGACGAGATCCTCGCGCTGGAAGCCGATGTCGAACTGCTGCAGTCGATGTGCCTGCACGCGGTCGAGCAGGTGGTGCTCACCGAGCGGTTCGCCGACTTCGGCCTGCCGGACTGGAGCTGGGGCGCGATCACCGAATCCTGGCGCCGCAGCGACCCGTACGTGTACGGCCGCTTCGACCTGCGCTACGACGCGCGCCGCCCGGCCAAGCTGCTCGAGTACAACGCCGACACCCCCACCTCGCTGCTCGAGGCCGCGATCATCCAGTGGCACTGGCTGCAGCAGGTGTATCCCGGTGGCGACCAATGGAATTCGCTGCACGAGAAGCTGGTGGAGCGCTGGACCGAGCTGCGCGGCGTGCTGCCGGGCACCGAGCTGCACTTCACCTGGTCGGGCGCCGACGCCACCGGCGAGGACAACGTGACCACGGCCTACATGCAGGAAACCGCCGCCGAGGCGGGCTTCGACACGGTCGCGCTGCCGATCGAGGAGGTCGGCTTCGACGTCGAGCTGAACCGGTTCGTCGATCTGGCCGAGGCGCCGATGGAAGCGGTGTTCAAGTTGTATCCATGGGAGTGGATCCTCGACGACGATTTCGGCAAGCGCGTCGTCGCGAGCATCCCCGAGACCGCCTGGATCGAGCCGCTGTGGACGACGCTGCTCAGCAACAAGGCGATCCTGGCGATCCTGTGGGAGATGTACCCCGGACATCCGAACCTGCTGCCCGCCTACCTCGACACCCCCAACGAGCTCACCGAATACATCCGCAAGCCCAAGCTCGGCCGCGAGGGCGCCAACATGACGATCGTCGGTCCCGGCATGGAGACCGCGACCGGTGGCGTGTACGGCGCCGAGGGTTTCGTCTACCAATTGCTCGACCCGCTCCCGGAATTCGACGGCATGCGGCCCGTGCTCGGCGCGTGGGTCGTCGGTGACACCGCCGCCGGTCTCGGCATCCGCGAGACCGCCGGGCTGATCACCGACGACGGCGCCGCCTTCGTTCCCCATCGCATCGTCGACTGACACCTGACCCCCGCACACACTGTTCGAAAGGACCACCATGACCGCCCTCGCCCTGGAATCGGGTTATTGGAGCGCGCTCGGTGAAGGCGTCGGCGCCATCATCCTGTACTGCCTGATCGGCCTGGCGCTGATGCTGATCGGCTTCTTCGCCATCGACCTGACCACGCCGGGCAAGCTGCGCGACCTGGTCGTCGCGGGCAAGCCCAACGCGCTGATCGTGTCGGCGGCGGGCATGGTGAGCATGGCGTTCATCGTCGTGTTCGCCGTGCTGGCGACCGGCGGGGTGAACAAGCTGTCGGAGGGGCTGATCGCGGCGGTCGTGTACGGCCTGGTCGGCATCGTGGCGCAGGTGATCTCGGTGCGGGTCATCGAGAAGGTCACCGGCATCGACATCGGCCGCACGCTGCACGCCGACACCTACACGCCGGAGGTGCTGGTGGTCGCCGCCGCGCACTTCGCGCTCGGCCTCGTGGTGGCCTTCGCCATTCTGTGACCCGTTACCGGGGTTGACATCACACAGTGGAGGGTGGACGCTGGTGTCAGCAGTCCACGCAGGTCGGTGAACGAGAGGATCTCGGCATGGACATCACCCCTGGTACGCGCGCGTCCGATGCCGAACGCAACGCCATCGTCGCCCAGCTGGGCACCCACCTCGCCGACGGCAGGCTCGACCTGGCCGAATACGACCAGCGCGTCGCCAAGGTCTACGCGACCGCAACGCGCGACGAACTCGCCGTCGTCCTGTCCGACCTGCCGCCGCTGACCACGCAGCAGGGCTCTGCCCCTGCCCCCGCCAAGCCGCCGCGCGTCCCGGTCTGGCAGCGCATCGAGGCGGGCAGCTGGCTCGGCGTCAGCGTGATCGTCCTGGTGATCTGGGGCCTGATCTCGCTCACGGCCGGGGAACTCACCTACTTCTGGCCGATGTGGGTGATCGGGCCGTGGGGCGCGGTGCTGCTGTTCCGCGTCGTCACCGGCTGGGAGGCCACGCCGGGCACCCAGACGCACCTGCGTCAGTTGCAGAAGCAGATGAAGCACGCCCAGCACATGGATCCGCACAACCCGCACCGCCCGCACTGAGCCCCGCGCGACGCGGCACACCTGTACCTACCGAGGCCGTCGGCGCCGTCCGATAGTCTGACGCACGTACATGGGTAACACGACCGCCAGCCGCGTGCACGAGCCTCCCCGCACCCGAGTCTGGCCCGAATCGCGGAGAGGCGGGGGAGCTCTTGCATCTGAAGAGCTTGACGTTGAAGGGCTTCAAGTCCTTCGCGTCCGCGACGACGCTGCGCTTCGAACCCGGGATCACCTGCGTCGTCGGGCCCAACGGCTCCGGCAAGTCCAATGTCGTCGACGCCCTCACCTGGGTGATGGGCGAGCAGGGCGCCAAGGCGTTGCGCGGCGGCAAGATGCAGGACGTCATCTTCGCCGGAACCAGCGGCCGCGCGCCACTCGGGCGCGCCGAGGTGACCCTCACGATCGACAACTCCGACGGCGCGCTGCCCATCGACTACGCCGAGGTCTCGATCACCCGCCGGATGTTCCGCGACGGCGCGGGCGAATACGAGATCAACGGCAGCAGCTGCCGCCTGATGGACGTGCAGGAACTGCTCTCCGACTCCGGCATCGGCCGCGAGATGCACGTCATCGTCGGCCAGGGCCAGCTCTCGGCGATCCTGGAATCGCGCCCGGAGGACCGGCGCGCGTTCGTCGAGGAAGCCGCAGGCGTGCTCAAGCACCGCAGGCGCAAGGAGAAGGCGGTCCGCAAGCTCGACGCGATGCAGGCCAACCTCGCCCGGCTCACCGACCTCACCACCGAGCTGCGGCGCCAGCTCAAGCCGCTCGGCCGCCAGGCCGAGGTGGCGCGGCGCGCGCAGACCGTGCAGGCCGACCTGCGTGATGCCAGGCTCCGGCTGGCCGCCGACGATCTGGTCACCCGGCGCGGCGAGCTGGAGTCCCAGCTCAGCAAGGAGGCCTACGCCCGCGAGCGGCAGATCAACGTGCAGTCCGAGCTGGACGCCGCCAATGCCGCGCTCGCCCAGCAGGAGTTCCAGCTCTCACGGCTGAGCCCGAGCGCCGAGGCGGCGGCCCAGACCTGGTTCCAGCTCTCGGCACTGGCCGAACGGGTCAACGCCACCATCCGCATCGCCGGTGACCGGGCCAGGCACCTGCACACCGAGACACCCGTCGGCACCGGCCGCGATCCCGAGCAGCTCGAGGCCGAGGCCGACCGGATCGAGGCCGAGGAAGCCGAACTGCGCTACGCGGTCGAGATGGCCGCCGAGACACTCGAGGCCGCCCGCGAGGCGCTCGCCGACCGCGAACACGCCGCCAAGGCGGCCGAACAGGCGCACCTGGCGGCCGTGCGCGCCATCGCAGACCGGCGTGAGGGCCTGGCCCGGCTGACCGGTCAGGTGGAGACGCTGCGCACCCGCGCGCAATCGGTGGACGCCGAGATCGCCCGGCTCTCGGTCGCGATCGCCGACGCCAGGCACCGCGGCGAGGCCGCGCAGGTCGAATACGACTCCGTCCAGGACGAACTCGGTGAGCTCGACGCGGGGGAGAAGGGTCTCGACGCCCAGCATGAGCACGCCGTCGCCGCCCTCGACCTTGCCGACGAGCGCGTGCGCGAGCTGCGCGAACAGGACCGGGAGGCGAGCAAGCTCGTCGCCCGGCTCGGTGCCCGCATCGAGGCGCTCGGGATGAACCTGGCCCGCAAGGACGGCGCGGCCTGGCTGCTCGAACACGGCGTGAGCGGGCTCGGTGACCGCCTCTCGGCCCGGCTGCGGGTCGAGAGCGGCTACGAGGCCGCGGTGGCCGCACTGCTCGGCCCGCTGGCCGACGCGATCACCGCCGAGACCGCCACCGCCGCCGACGCGGCCGTGCGGGAACTGCGTTCCGGCGACGGTGGGCGCGTGGCGTTCGTCTTCGCCACCGACGGCCACGTGCCCGGTGCGCGCGGCAGCCTGCCCGCGGGCGCGCGCTGGCTCGCCGACCTGGTCGACGGCGCCGAGGCGGTGCGGCCCGCGCTGGCCGCGCTCACCGCGGGCGTGGTGGTCGTCGACGATCTGGCCACCGCCACCGAACTGATCGCGCTGCGCCCGGAACTGCGAGTGGTGACCCGCGACGGCGATCTGGCCGGGTCGGGGTGGCTCGTCGGCGGTTCCGAACGGATGCCGAGCCAGCTCGAGGTGCAGGCCGAGATCGATGCCGCCACCGCCGAATTGGCGGCCGCGCAGCGGCGCGCCGAGGAGCTGGAAGCGGCGCTGGCGGGCGCGCTGGCCGAGCAGACCGACCGCAAGGAGTCCGCCGACCACGCGCTGATGGCGCTGCACGAATCCGACCAGGCGCTGCTCGCGATCTACGACCGGCTGGCCCGCGTCGGCCAGACCGCGCGTGCCGCCCAGACCGAGGGCGAGCGCCTGGCCACCCAGCGCGCCGAAGCGGAAGCGGCCAGGGAGAAGTCGCTGGCGTCGCTCGCCGAACTCGAGGACCGGCTACGGCACGCGGAGAGCGAACACGACGGCGGCGACGAGGACTACGGCTCGGCCGGCACCGAGACCGCGGGCCGCGAGCGCGAGGAGGCCGCCGCCGCCCTCGCCGAGGCCCGCACCATGGAGGTCGAGGCCAGGCTCGCCGTGCGCACCGCCGAGGAACGCGCGGAATCGGTGCGGGGCAAAGCGGATTCGCTGCGCAGGGCGGCCCGCGCGGAACGGGACGCCAGGGCCAGGGCCGAGCGCGCGCAGGCCGCGCGTCGCCAGGCCGCCGCCGTCGCCGCCGCGGTCGCCGAATCCGGCGCCAAGGTCGCGCGGGAGCTCGAGCAGGTCGTCGCGGCCGCGGCGGCTCGGCGCGACGAGCTGGTGCGCAGGCGCGGGGAATGCGCCGCCGCGCTGGAACAGGTGAAGGAGCGCGCGCGGGCGCTGACCACCCAGCTGGCTCAGCTCACCGACGCCGTGCACCGCGACGAAGTGGCCAAAGCCCAAGCGGCGCTGCGCATCGAGCAGCTCGAGACCACCATCTCCGAACAGTTCGGCATCGCGCTGGGCGACCTGGTCGCCGAGTACGGCCCCGATGTCCCGCTGCCGCCCTCGGCGCTGGAGATGCAGGAGTACGAGGCGGCCAAGGAGCGGGGCGAGCAGGTCAGCGCACCGCAGCCGATGCCCTACGACCGCGCCTCCCAGGAGCGTCGCGCCAAGCGCGCCGAGAAGGACCTCAGCACGCTGGGCAAGGTGAATCCGCTGGCGCTGGAGGAGTTCGCGGCGCTCGAGGAGCGCTACAACTTCCTCGCCACCCAGCTCGAGGACGTCAAGAACGCCCGCAAGGACCTCCTCGACGTGGTGGCCGAGGTCGACGCCCGCATCCTGCAGGTGTTCACCGAGGCCTACGCCGATGTGGAGCGCGAGTTCGTCGGGGTGTTCGCGAAGCTGTTCCCCGGTGGTGAGGGCAGGTTGGTGCTCACCGATCCCTCCGACATGCTCACCACCGGCATCGAGGTGGAGGCCAGGCCGCCGGGTAAGAAGGTCAAGCGCCTGTCGCTGCTCTCCGGTGGCGAGAAGTCGCTGACCGCGGTCGCGTTGCTGGTCAGCATCTTCCGCGCGCGGCCGTCCCCGTTCTATGTGATGGACGAGGTGGAGGCGGCCCTGGACGACACCAATCTGCGCAGGCTCATCGGCCTGTTCGAGCAGCTGCGGGAGAAGAGTCAGCTGATCGTCATCACCCACCAGAAGCCGACGATGGAGATCGCCGACGCGCTCTACGGCGTGAGCATGCGCGGCGACGGCATCACCCAGGTGATCTCGCAGCGTCTCAACCGGGCCGACGTCGCCGACGCCGATCCGGTGGGCGCGCCCGCCTAGTCCCACTCACCGAGATTGTGAAATTGCAACACATCTGACGTTCCGGCGGCGCTGTTAGCGTGCCGCAGATGAAACGTGTTACAGCAGTCCTCGTCGCCGGGCTCGCCTCGGCGGTTCTCGCGCCCCTGCCCGGCGCCGCCGCCGACACCGGGTCCTCGTCGCTGTCGGGCAGTGGTTCGTCCAACGGGTCGTCCTCGCTGTCGGGCGACAAGTCGGAATTGCCGCCCTACGCGCACTGGATCAGCGAGATCACGCCGGTGGTCGCGGAGGCGAAGGCCTACTTGACCACGCGTCTTCCCGGCGCCGACAAACCCGCGATCGTGTTGGACATCGACAACACGAGCCTGGAGACCACGTACAACACGGGCCTGATCATCCCGGCCATCCAGCCGGTGCTCGGCCTGGCGACCTGGGCGAAGCAGCAGGGCGCGGCGATCATCTTCGTCACCGGCAGGCCCGCCCTGGTCAACGCCTACTCGCAGGCGAACCTGACCTCGGTGGGGTACCCGGTCGACGGGCTGTACGGCAGCGCGCCGACCACCCTGTCGGCGGGCAATGCCGGGCTGGCCGAGTACAAGACGGCCAGCCGCGCCGACATCGAGAGCCAGGGCTACACGATCGTCGCCAATATCGGCAACAGCCCCTCGGACCTGTCCGGTGGGCACGCCGAACGCACCTTCAAGTTCCCGGATTACGACGGCGCGCTGAACTGACCGCCGCGGTGGCCCGGCCGGCGCCGCGGTGGCCGGTTCAGCGCGGTGCCCGCTTCGCTCGGTGCCGGCGGCGTGGACTCCACTCGGTGCCGCAGCAGGCCGGCCGTGGGCTTACCGGCGCTCGTCGGAACCTGTGCGGCGGCGGTCGATCGCGACGATCGCCGCCGCGAGCCCGATGGCGAGTGCCGCGCTCGTGACCACCGCGACCCAGCCGAACCATTCGACCACGGCTGCGCCGAAGGCCGTGCCCAGGCTGCCGCCCACGAAGTAGGTGACCATGTACGCGCTGTTGTAGCGCGCGGGCGAGTCCGGATCGATGGCGAGGACGGTGCTCTGATTCGCGACCTGGGCGGCGAAGAGGCCGGCATCGAACACGGCGAGGCAGACCAGTGTCACCACGGTGCCGGTGAGGCCGGCGCCGAGACAGAGCGCGGCGGCTCCGGCCACCGCGAGGCCGAGGAGGATCACGCGGCGGGGGCCGACCCGGTCGGTCCACGTGCCCGCGATCCGGGTCGCCGCGATGCCCGACAGCCCGGCCAGGGCGTACAGGCCGATCCGTTCCGCCGAGTAGGAGAAGGGCGGTGCGGCGAGCGTCACCGCGAGTCCGCTCCACACCGCGCAGAACGCGAAGAACCACAGCGCGCCGCGAACCGACGCGCTCCGCAACGTGGCATCGCGCACCAGCAGCCAGGGGAGGGAGCGCAGCGTCGCGAGGTAGCCACGCTCGGTCGCGCGCCGCGTGCTCGGCAGCACGGCCAGGCACCCGAGCGCGACCCCCGCGCAGACTGCGGCGAAGGCCAATTGTGTTCCTCGCCAGCCGATCTCGTCGGCGAGCCAGCCGCCGGCGATCCGCCCCACCAGAATGCCCGCCGAGATCCCCGCGGTCACGATCCCGAGGATCGTCGCGCTGCGCTGAGGCGGGGCGAGCCGGGCCGCCACCGCACTGAGCCCGGCGCCCGCGGCCGAACATGCGCCGACGACCCCCATCATCAGTCCGAGTTGCCACGCGTGGGCGACCCACGCGCACCCCACCGACGCGACGGCCAGCACCGCGAACTGGCCGGCGAGCACCCGAGCGGGCTGGAACCGATCGACGAGCGGAACCAGGAGCGCGAGCCCGATCAGATACCCGACCGGCCCACCCGCCAGCGCGATCCCCACCGCGGTGATCGACGCGTCCAGCGAGCCCGCGACCTGCGCGATCGCGGGTTGCAAGGGGTAGATGGCCGCGGTCCCCAGCGCCGCGGCCAGCGACAGGAAAAGCACCACGGGGGTACCGAGCGGCGTTCTGGGACGCGTCGTCTCGACGAGTTCGGTCTTCATATCGATCGACGCTAGAAATCCGCCGCCCCGACCGCTGGCGGAATCCCGCCGTCACCGTCGCACCGCGATCGCCACGTCGTCCGTACCTGCTGCCGTGCGGCACTGAACTAGATGGACTCGCACGATGCCGAGTCGGCAGCGTCGGTCCGCACCGCTCTTCCGGCACGGCCGAGTGCACGGGCGCGACGAGCTCGACAGCGCGGACGGACCCAGCACGGGGTGTCGACCACTCGGGCGAACGGGCAAGTCGCGGCCGGGACGCCCCGGGCTGCGTGGACGCACGGGCTCGAGTGGCCGCAGAGGCGCGAGTGGCCGTGCAGGCGAGCGGCCCGCCGCGGACATCCATCGCGGAGGTTTTGCCGGGCCGCGAACTATCCGTGGCCGTCAGGTGGCTGGGGTGCACAGTAGCGGGCCGGGCCGGCGTCAAGGGATCGGGATGTTCAGCTGGGCCAGGATCGCGGCCGCACCGCCGGAGTTCAGCCAGTCGGGCAGGCTTGTGAGACCTGGGTACAGCAGGCGGAGGGCGGGGAGGTCGGCCTGCCAGCCGCCGGATTCGCGGATCAGGCGCCAGGTGTTGCCCAGTTGGGGGCCGATCGCCTCGGCTTCGGCCTCGCTGATCTCCCGGTAGCGGATCGCGCGGCCGGTGGCGGCGCTGATGGCGGCGGCCGCGGCGACGGGAGTGACGGCGTCGCTCGCGAGTTCCAGAGCGCGCCCGTGCCAGCCTTCGGGATCGGCCAGGGCGAGGGCGGCGAAAGCGGCGATGTCGGCGACGGCGATCATCTGCAGTGGGCGGTCGGCGGGGAACAGGTGTGGGTGCTCGCCGTTCGCGCGGACGCCGTCGACGGGGGATCCGTGCAGCAGGTAGTTCTCCATGAAGCGCACCGGCCGCAACAGGGTGTAGCGCAGGCCGGAGGCGTGGATCGCGTCCTCGATCCGCCGCTTGCCGTCCTGGCCCCACGAATCGGCGGCGCCCATGGTGGCGATGCCGGAGAACACGATCTGCTCGACACCCGCCGCGCGGGCGGCGTCGATCATGGCGATGCCGCGCCGCGCCTCGTCCTCGGCGGTCCAGCCGGTGGACCGGTATTCGGCTGGTGGGACGAGGAATACGGCCCGGGTGCCCGCGGCGGCGGTGCGCAGCGAGGCCGGATCGTCGAAGTCGCCGACCGCCAGGTGCGCGCCCGCCGCGGCCAGCGCGCGAGCCGCGGGGGCGGCCGGATCGCGGACGAGGGCGCGGATCGGGTGACCCTCGGCGAGCAGTTTCCCGGCGGTGGCGCCGCCCTGCTTTCCGGTCGCGCCGGTGATCAGGACGGGCTGGGTGGATGACATGCGGATGAGCTCCGTTTCGTTCCCTACAATCGGGTCGGTCGACCCGTATTCCGGACGGTACGGGCGAATCGCCCCGGTCGACCAGGTGTGGTGCAGGAAGGGCGTAACGAAATGACCGTCGAACCCGCGCTCAGGGCCGACGCCCGGCGCAACCGGGCCCTCGTGCTCGCCGCCGCGCAGCGGGCCCTCGCCGAACGCGGCGCCGGGGTGTCACTGGCCGAAGTGGCCCGCAGGGCGGGGGTGGGCGCGGGCACCGTCCACCGGCACTTCCCGACGAAAACCGATCTCCTGGAAGCGGTGATGCAGCAGCGGGTCGACCGCCTCGCCGCGCTGGCCGCCGAACACCTCGCCGATCCCGACCCCGGCGCGGCCTTCTTCGCGCTCTGCACGCACGTCATCGTGACCACCCCGGGCAACAAAGACCTCTGTGACCTGGTGCAGTCGGACGACGGCTGGCCGCGTGCGTTGCTGCGCGGCGCCGGGAACCGCTTCCAGCGCGCCCTGGGCGCGCTGCTCTCGGCGGCCCAGCGTCAGGGCTCGGTGCGTCCCGATGTGACCCTCGCCGACGTCCTCGAGCTGTTCACCGGATGTGTTGCGATCCAACGACTCCGGCCCGTCGGCAGCGCACCGGCGCCGAGCGTCGTCCTCGTTTTGGAAGCCCTGCGCGCGCATCCGCGATCCGTGACGGAACCCGTCCACGCCGACCGTGACGAAACCCCTCGCCGTGACGAAAGCCCGGCGATGCCTACCTGCCCCGTCTGCGCGGGGCCCGTGCGCCGATCCACCACCGGCAGGCCCGCCCGCTACTGCTCACCGGCCTGTCGGCAGAAGGCCCACCGCCGACGGCACCCCACACCTACAGCAGATCGCTGACGTCGTCCGGGACGTCCACCGCGTATTTGCGGAGGATGTCCATGGAGATGACCTCCAGCGCGTTCTCGTGGGTCGCGGCCAGCACGACCGGGGCGGCGACGCCGTCCTCGTGGGCGTGCAGCCAGCGCACGGCGACCACGCACCAGCGGTCGCCCGGTTGCAGGCCGGGGAAATTGTTCTCGGGGCGCGGGGTACTGAGGTCGTTGCCGATGGATGCCTGATGCTCCAGGAATTCCGCCGTCACGACGGTGCACACGGTGTGGCTGCCGAGATCCTCCGGACCGGTGCTGCAGCAGCCGTCCCGGTAGAAGCCCGTGAGAGGATCGGTGCCGCACTCTTCCAGCGGCCCCCCAAGCACGTTTCGATCGGTCACGTCGCCGATCCTATGGGTCGAGCGCCAGAAGTTCCGCAGGACAACGAATCTGTAGTGTTTCCCCGGCGCGGCGAGTCGCCGCCGATTCGCCGGTCGACCCGCCGCGCCGACGCCGCCGACGTGCCGTGATGCGCTGACCAAATAGACTCGGCCGGGTGAGTTCGCAAGCGTGGATCCTGATCGCCGCGATCGCCGCCGTTGTGTTGGTGGCGCTCGTCGCGGGTTTCGTCCTGTACAAGCGGCGCCAGATCTCCTTGGCGCCGCCAGAGCCGGACAAGGAGCTGACGGACCGGTCCGGCGGATACACCGCCTCCGGTGGTTTCAGTTTCAGTCAGGGTGGGTCGGCGGCCACGGTGCCGCGCCCCGATCCGGTCGTCGAGCGCACCGATGACGAGGGCCAGCCGCATGTCGGCGACGACGCCGCCGTCCCGCGCGACGCCCCGCGGCGCGGCATCACCGATGTGCCACTGCCCGAGGCCGACGTGCAGGGCGCTGAGCCCCTGGTCGTCCCCGACGACCTGAGCTCGCTCGACACCTCCGAGACCGCGCCCACCGAGACCGCGCCCACCGACACGACGCCCACCGAGACCGCGCCCACCGAGACCGCGCCCACCGAGACCGCGCCCGAAGTCACGCCGACCGACACGGCTCCGGCGGACACGACGCCGACCGACACCGCGCCGGCCGAGACCGCACCTACCGAAGCCGACGCCGTCGCCGCCGAGATCGAGCACATCGATCCCACCACCGGCCGCCTCGAGCGCCTGCGCGGCCGCCTGTCGCGCTCCCAGAACGCCGTCGGCAAGAGCCTGCTCGGCCTGCTCGGCGGCGGTGACCTCGACGAGGACTCGTGGGAGGAGATCGAGGACACCCTCGTTCTCGCCGACATCGGCACCGCCAGCACCGCCAAGATCGTCGAACGCCTGCGCGAGGAGATGGCCTCGCGCAGTGTCCGCACCCCGGAGCAGGCCCGCGCCACCCTGCGTGACGTGCTGATCGAGGCGCTGCGCCCCGAACTGGATCGCTCGATCCACGCGCTGCCGCACGCCGATCACCCGGCGATCCTCCTGGTCGTCGGCGTCAACGGCACCGGCAAGACCACCACCACCGGCAAACTGGCCCGCGTGCTCGTCGCCGACGGGCGCCGGGTGCTGCTCGGCGCCGCCGACACCTTCCGCGCCGCGGCCGCCGATCAGCTGCAGACCTGGGGTGAGCGCGTCGGCGCCGAGACCGTGCGCGGCAAGGAGGCCGCCGATCCGGCGGCCGTCGCCTTCGACGCCGTCACCGCCGGCATCGATCGCGGTGTCGACGCCGTCCTCATCGATACCGCGGGCCGGCTGCACACCAAGACCGGCCTGATGGACGAGCTGGGCAAGGTCAAGCGCGTCGTGGAGAAGAAGGCCGAAGTCGACGAGGTCCTGCTCGTCCTCGACTCCACCGTCGGCCAGAACGGCCTGATGCAGGCCAGGGTGTTCGCCGACGTCGTCGACATCACCGGCGTGGTGCTGACGAAGCTGGACGGCACGGCCAAGGGCGGCATCGTCTTCCAGGTGCAGCACGAACTCGGCGTGCCGGTGAAGCTGGTCGGCCTCGGCGAGGGCGCCGACGACCTCGCGCCGTTCGAACCGGGCGCGTTCGTCGACGCGCTGCTCGGCGGCACGCAGCAATAGATCCGCCTACGGTGCCCGTCCGATCCCGGCGATCGGGCGGGCACCGCTGTTTTCCCGGCGAAAGCCCACGTCGGCGCGCACATCGGCACCGACCTCACGGTGAGCACATACCTGCTGGTCTACCGCGTGAAACGTGGAAGCAACACAACAGCGCCATCCGTTCACGCAGGTGAAACACCACAGCTCAACGGATGAAACACCGAGTGGCGACCCTTCTGTACAGGTCCTTTTGCCGGAATCGGCGGGGCCCGAGATGAGGAGGAACACAAGGTGGCATTTCCCGTAATCGGCGCGCCCGACGCCGGTGACACCGCATGGATGCTGACCGCGTCAGCACTCGTGCTGTTGATGACGCCGGGCCTGGCCTTCTTCTACGGCGGTATGGTCCGTGGCAAGAACGTGCTGAACATGATCATGATGAGTATCTCGGCGATGGGTCTGGTGACCATCCTGTGGTGTCTCTACGGCTTCTCGGTGACCTTCGGCGACGACAAGAGCAATCTGCTCGGTGACCCGCTGCAGTACTTCGGCCTGAAGGGCGTCTTCGGCGGCCAGTACCTGGCCACCACCGATCCGGAAGCCCCCGCGGGCATCCCGCTGGCGGGCACGATCCCGCTCTCGGTGTTCGTGGCCTTCCAGCTCATGTTCGCGATCATCACCGTCGCACTCATCTCGGGCGCGGTCGCCGACCGCCTGAAGTTCGGTTCGTGGCTCCTGTTTGCCGGAATTTGGGCCACCGTCGTCTACTTCCCCGTCGCGCACTGGGTCTTCGCCTTCGACGGCATCACCGCCGAGAGCGGCGGCTGGATCGCCAACAACCTCAAGGCCATCGACTTCGCCGGTGGTACCGCGGTGCACATCAACGCCGGTGCGGCAGGCCTGGTCCTGTGCCTGATCCTCGGCAAGCGCAAGGGCTGGCCCAAGACCCCGTTCCGCCCGCACAACCTGCCGTTCGTCATGCTCGGCGCCGGTCTGCTGTGGTTCGGCTGGTACGGCTTCAACGCCGGTTCGGCGGTCGGCTCCAACGGCATCGCCGGCGCCACCTTCCTCACCACCACCATCGCCACCGCGGCCGCGATGCTCGCCTGGCTGCTGGTGGAGAAGGTCCGTGACGGTCACCCGACCTCCCTCGGCGCGGCCTCGGGCATCGTCGCGGGCCTGGTCGCGATCACCCCGGCCTGTTCCTCGGTGAACGTGGTCGGCGCGCTGGTCATCGGTGTGGTCTCGGGTGCGCTGTGCGCCCTGGCCGTCGGCCTGAAGTTCCGCTTCGGCTTCGACGACTCGCTCGACGTGGTCGGCGTCCACCTCGTCGGTGGTCTGGTCGGCACCCTGCTGGTCGGCCTGGTGGCGACCGCCGAAGCTCCGGCGGCTGTCGACGGTCTGTTCTACGGTGGTGGGGTCGAGCAGTTGAAGCTGCAGGCCGTCGGTGCCTTCACCGTTCTCGCCTACTCGCTGATCGCGACGGCCGTCATCGCGTACGCGATCAAGTTCACCCTGGGCCTGCGCGCGAGCGAAGAGGGCGAGTCGGCGGGCCTGGACGAGTCCGAGCACGCGGAAACCGCATACGATTTCACTGCTGTGGGTGGCACGGCACGCTCGCTCGTCAAGGAGGCATGACGAACATGAAACTGGTTACGGCAATCGTCAAACCGTTCACGCTCGAAGACGTGAAGACCGGGCTGGAACAGGCCGGCGTGCTCGGCATGACCGTCAGCGAGGTCCAGGGCTACGGCCGCCAGAAGGGGCACACCGAGGTCTACCGCGGCGCGGAGTACTCGGTGGACTTCGTCCCGAAGGTGCGCGTCGAGGTCGTCGTCGACGACGCGTCGGTCGAGAAGGTCGTCGAGGTGATCGTGGAGGCCTCGCGCACCGGCAAGATCGGTGACGGCAAGGTGTGGGTGACCCCGGTGGACACCATCATCCGCGTCCGCACCGGCGAACGCGGAAGCGACGCACTGTAATTCGGGAGCGCCATCCGGCGACAACGATCGAGCGGCGGCCCCGCTCCCACCGGAAACGACCGGTCGGGGCGGGGCCGCCCGCATGAACGGCGGTGGGACTGTGGCACGACAGAACGGCGGTATTCAGCACAACGGAGCGGCCGACCTGGTCAAGGCCAGGGCGCAGCTGCTCGAGGGGGCGGGCACCCGCAATCCGCGGCTCGATCCGGAATCCCTGCGCTCGGCCCTGGTCGACCTGTTCGAACTGTGGCTCACGAGCAAGGGCAACGAGCTGGGCATCACCGCCGACAGCGGCCTCGCCGTCGTCGCGGTGGGCGGCCTCGGACGGCGCGAGATGCTGCCGTACTCCGACCTGGACCTGGTGCTGTTGCACGACGACGTGGACCCCGCGGTGGTCTCGGCGGTCGCCGACCAGCTCTGGTACCCGCTCTGGGACGCCCACATCAAGCTCGACCACAGCGTGCGCACCGTGCCACAGGCGCTGCGGGTCGCCGCCGACGACCTGATCGCGGGGCTCGGGCTGCTCGAGGCCAGGCACATCGTCGGTGACGAGGACCTGTCCAACCTGCTCATCGGGGGCGTGCGGCGGGAATGGCGGACCGGCATCCGGTCCCGTTTCGACGAGCTGATCGCCCAGACCAAGGCCCGCTGGCAGCGCAGCGGCGAGATCGCCCACCGCGCCGAACCCGACCTGAAGAACGGACGCGGCGGCCTGCGCGACATCCAGCTGCTCGACGCGCTCGCCATCGCCCAGCTCACCGACGCCATGCCCGGCCTCGGACCCGAGGTCCCCGGCGGCGGACTGAAGCAGGCCCACCGCAGGCTGCTCGACGTGCGGACCGAACTGCACCGCGTCGCCGGGCGCGCCCGCGACCAGCTGCGCGCCCAGGACGCCGACGAGATCGGTGCCGCGCTGCGCATCGGGGACCGCTTCGATCTGGCCCGCACGCTGAGCGATTCGGCCCGCACGGTGAGTTACTCCACCGATGTCGGCCTGCGGACCGCGGCCAACGCGCTGCCGCGCCGCGGTCTGGCCAGGCTGCGGAGGATGCCGGTGCGCCGACCACTCGATGAGGGGGTGGTCGAGCACGCCGGCGAGGTGGTGCTGGCCAGGGACGCCCGCCCGCAGCGCGACCCCGGGTTGATCCCGCGGGTCGCGGCGGCCTCGGCGCAGACGGGCCTGCCGATGTCGGCGACCACGCTCAACCGGCTCTCCGAGGACGCCCCCGAACTGCGCGAGCCCTGGCCCAAGGACGCGCTCAACGATCTGCTCGTGCTGCTCGGCGCGGGCCGGGGCAGCATCGACGCGGTCGAGGCGCTGGACCGAACCGGCCTGTGGGGCAGGCTCTTTCCCGAATGGGGCGCGGTCCGCGACCTGCCGCCGCGCGACGCGCTGCACACCTGGACCGTGGACCGGCATCTGATGGAGACGGTCGCCTACGCGAGCGGCCTGAGCACCAGGGTCGCCCGGCCCGACCTGCTCATCCTCGGCGCGCTGCTGCACGACATCGGCAAGGGCAGGGCGGGCGACCACAGTGTCGTCGGCGCGGAACTGGCCACCCACATCGGGCGCAGGCTCGGGCTGTGGCCCTCGGATGTGCGCACGCTCAGCGCGATCGTGCGCCACCACCTCCTGCTGCCCGACACCGCGACCCGTCGCGACCTCGCCGATCCGGAGACGGTCCGCTACGTCGCCGACGCCCTCGACGGTGACGTCGGCCTGCTCGAGCTGCTGCACGCGCTGGCCGAGGCCGATTCGATGGCGACCGGGCCCGGCGTCTGGGGTGACTGGAAGGCCGCGCTGATCGGCGATCTGGTCCGGCGCTGCAAGCTGGTCATGGCGGGGGAGCCGCTGCCGCAACCGGAGCCGATCGACCCGGCACTGCTGGACAAGGCCCGCGCCGGCGGCGTGCACGTCACGCTGACACCGGGCGAGAGCAAGCACACCTACGTCGTCACCGTCATCGCTCCCGACGAGCCCGGCCTGCTCTCCGACGCGGCGGGCGTGCTGGCCCTGCACTCGCTGCGGGTGCTCTCGGCCGATCTCGGCGGGGCGGGAGATTCGGCGGTCAACACCTTCGTCGTGACCCCGAAGTTCGGCGATCCGCCCGACGCCGGCCTGCTGCGCCAGGAACTGATCCGGGCCACCTCGGGCGCGCTCGATCTGTCCTCGACCCTGGCCAAACGCGAAGGTGAGGCAGTGGGCGCCGGTCCAGGCCCCTACGCGCAGGCGGCCCCGCGGCTGATCTGGTTCGACACGAGTGTGCCTGGCCAGGTGATCCTGGAACTGCGCGCCGAGGACCGGGTGGGCCTGCTCAGCAGGCTGGCCGGGGTGTTCGCCACGGCGGGCGCGAACGTGCGGTGGGCCAAGGTGGTGACGATGGGCTCGGCCCTGGTCGACGCCTTCTGCCTCGATCTCGGCGACGCCGACAGTCCCCAGCTACGCGCCCGCATCGAGAAGGCGGTGCTGGATGTGGTGCCCCGACCGGCGCCCGCGCCGCCACCGGCGGAGAACGAGCCGACTGAGCGGTAGGACACATTTTCACCACCGATTGCTATCAGGTTGCCCCGCAATGAGTCCGCGTTGCCCGATAAGTCGCGGATGGACCTATAGCATTCGAAAGGTCTGGCTGTCACCCGTCCAGAGGGGAGCAGATCCGTGGCTATCGAAGTCGTGTCCGCATCGATGATGACCAGCGACGCCACCGCGCACATCGCGCGGTGCGTCGGCGGTGACCTGTGGGTTGTTTCGTGGCTACCGGGACGCACTCTGACCGGGGCGCAGGCACTGGCGGCGATGACCATCGCCTCCACGACCTCCCACCACGAAGACAGCCCCGACGCCGAATGGCAGCGCATCGAGACACTCGCCCGCGAACTCGGCCTCACCGGCAGGGAAGCGGTGTATCTGGTGAACATCGAGAATCACGAGTTGCGCCGCAGCATGCCACCGCACGTGCGCCACCGGGAATAACACCCATTACCCTGGGAGGGCAATAGACGTCCCTTTCAGATCAGGAGCGCGATCGGTGTTCGAATCCCTGTCCGACCGGCTTACCGGTGCACTGCAGGATCTGCGCGGTAAGGGGCGGCTGTCACCGGCCGACATCGACGCCACCGCGCGCGAGATCCGCCTCGCTCTCCTGGAAGCCGATGTCGCGCTGCCCGTGGTGCGCGGCTTCATCACCAACGTCAAGGAACGCGCCAAGGGCGCGGAGGTCTCCGCGGCGCTGAACCCGGCGCAGCAGGTCGTCAAGATCGTCAACGAGGAACTCGTCGGCATCCTCGGCGGCGAGACCCGCAGGCTCAACCTCGCCAAGAACCCGCCGACGGTCATCATGCTGGCCGGTCTGCAGGGCGCCGGTAAGACCACCCTGGCGGGCAAGCTCGCCAAATGGCTGAAGGGCCAGGGGCATCAGCCGCTGCTCGTCGCCTGTGACCTCCAGCGCCCCGGCGCGGTCACCCAGCTGCAGGTCGTCGGTGAGCGCGCGGGCGTGCCCGTGTTCGCCCCGCACCCCGGCACCTCCGTCGGCGGCGGCGAGAACCCGCTCGGCATCACCGCGGCCGACCCCGTCGGCGTGGCCCGCGCCGGTGTCGAGGAGGCCAAGGCCAAGCAGTACGACGTCGTGATCGTCGACACCGCCGGTCGCCTCGGTATCGACGCCGAGCTCATGCGCCAGGCCGCGGGCATCCGCGACGCCGTGCAGCCCGACGAGACCCTGTTCGTCCTCGACGCGATGATCGGTCAGGACGCGGTCAGCACCGCCGAGGCGTTCCGCGACGGCGTCGGCTTCACCGGTGTCGTACTCACCAAGCTCGACGGTGACGCCCGCGGTGGCGCGGCGCTGTCGGTGCGCAATGTCACCGGCGCGCCGATCATGTTCGCCTCCACCGGTGAGAAGCTCGAGGACTTCGACGTCTTCCACCCCGACCGGATGGCCTCGCGCATCCTCGGTATGGGCGACGTGCTCACCCTCATCGAGCAGGCCGAGCAGGTCTACGACGCCGAGCAGGCCGAGGCGACCGCGCGCAAGATCGGCAGCGGCGAACTCACCCTCGAGGACTTCCTCGACCAGATGCTGGCCATCCGCAAGATGGGCCCGATCGGCAATCTGCTCGGCATGCTGCCCGGCGCCGGTCAGATGAAGGACGCCCTCGCGGCGGTCGACGACAAGCAGCTCGACCGGGTGCAGGCCATCATCCGGGGCATGACCCCCGCCGAGCGCGACAACCCGAAGATCATCAACGCCTCCCGCAGGCTGCGTATCGCCAACGGTTCCGGCGTGCAGGTCTCCGAGGTCAACCAGCTCGTCGACCGCTTCTTCGAGGCCAAGAAGATGATGGCCATGATGGGCCGTCAGATGGGCCTGCCCGGTGCACGCCGCGGCAACAACAAGAAGGGCAAGAAGGGCAAGAAGGGCGGCCGCGGGCCGACCCCGCCCAAGAACCGCGGTGGTTTCCCCGGCATGCCCGCCGGGATGCCTGGCCTGCCGCCGGGCATGGACCTGTCGAAGATGCCGCCCGGCCTGGACCAGCTGCCGCCCGGCCTCGAGGGCATCGACCTCTCCCAGCTGAAGTTCCCGAAGAACTGAGCTGAGTTGTCGGAGCGCTGGCGCGCTCGAGTCGCGGCCCCTTGGTCCCGTCGATCAGGCACCGTTGCTTCGACTTCGTCGTGACGCAACGGCGCCTGATCGAC